>CAZSGE010000027.1:0-8601 GCA_964606325.1 Uncultured Candidatus Berkiella sp. | reverse complement strand
ACTCACTTGCGTTCCTATCGGAGTAAGCAGTTCAACACCAGCAGCCTTTGACTGCGGCGCACCGGCCAATTTTGCAACTTGACTAAGGTAACGATTATTGATGGTCAGGATTTTTCCATTTCGATTAGCCGTGATAGTGTGTTTATGTTTCGCTGTTGTTGGCTCATAAAATCCACCTTGCGCTTGGCAAATGGCTTGAAATTTATGCCACGCCTGTCCCTTTGATAAGATAGTTTCAGCTAGTGCATAACCAGCGCCTTTTTGAACTTTTGGCGAAAACTCTAAGATTTCACCGGCAATGGTAAGTGCTCTTTCTCTTAAACTTTGTGGCGCTTGACTATTTCCTTGAAGAACGGCTAGTACATCTTTTGCTTCTAAAGAAGGGCCGATGCCGCGCCCAACAGGCTGCGTGCCATCAGAAAAAATGATTTTAACTTTAAGATTTAATTTATTTCCTATTGTTTCAAGTAAATATTTCAACTCATTGGCTGAGGGTAAACTTCTTACTTTTGCAGTTGGTCCAATCGGTATGTCTATGACAACGTGAGAAGATCCCGCTGATATTTTTTTTGATAATATTGATGCTACAAGTTGGCCTTGACTATCAAGATTAAGTGCTCGTTCAATTCGTATTAAAAGATCATCAGCGGGGCTTAGGTTCACTGAGCCACCCCAAATGATACAGCCATTTTCTTTTTCGACAACTTTTCTCATTGCGCGCAGATCAAGAGAGACAGGTGCAATCACTTCCATCGTATCAGCTGTTCCAGCAGGGGAGGTTATAGCTCTTGATGAAGTCTTAGGAATAGTGAGGCCAAAAGCTGCTACGATTGGTACAACAATAAGCGTGGTTCTGTTGCCAGGTAACCCACCTATACAATGCTTATCAACAACTAAATCTGCGTTCCATTGAATCTTATTTCCTGCTTCAATCATGGATTCTGTTAAGTATTGGATTTCCTTTTCTGAAAATCTACCATCTCCAGTAGAAGCAAGAAATGCCGCAATATGTATATCTGACAATGACCCTGAAATGATATCTTTAATTATTTCACTGGTTTGATTTTTACCTAGCTCGTGACTGTAAATTTTACCTCTTATATAGTCCAGTGAATGTAGGTGATCTGGGTGAGATACTTGAATATCATCCCCAGGCTTTGCATTTAAATGTTCCCAAGCAAAAGTAGAGAGACTTGCTTCATGAGGCGTCAGAAGATCAGATTCAATGGTATTGAGTGTTGCTAAGATAATGCCGTTCTTATGGATAACTTTTACTCGAGCTGGAGCTTCGAATCCTTCAGAGCGACAGACATGACAATCTGTACGCATGTAGACAACGGATTCTTTATAGGTATTGATGCCTAATGGTTTTAGCGTGAGTTTGTTGTTTTTTGACATTTTATATATCTATTGATTGCATATAAGTTGGAATAATACAATGCCAATGAAACTTAGCTTCAATTTTTTCTTTTAATGATGTTGCTGAATCAATCTCACCATGGGTTATAAAAACTGATTTTGGTTTATGTTTAAAATGCGATAACCAGAATAATGTGTCCTCATAGTCTGCGTGTGCTGAAATATTATCTAAGTTCTCAACTTTGGCATTAACGGGAACCATTTGACCATGGATCTTGATTTCACGTTCACCATTAAGCATTCTCGCGCCACGTGTTCCACCCGCTTGAAAGCCAGTGAATAATATAGTATTTCTGTTATCTGGCGCGAATGCTTTCAAATGATGTAACACACGTCCACCGGTTGCCATACCACTAGCTGAAATAATGATGGTAGGCATAGAATAATTATCTATTCTTTTAGAATCTTCAATCGTTGAGATATAAGAAGCGGTTTCGCTTACAGCGATACATTCTTTTTTGGTTAATCGATGTTCACCCACAAATTTTTCGAGTAAATGGGTTACTTTTGTTGCCATGGGGCTATCAACGAAGACAGGAAGATCAGGTATTTCATTTTTTAGTTTGAGTTGATGAATGTAATAGAGAACGGTTTGTGCCCGACCAACAGTAAAAGCAGGAATAATAATGGTGCCACCTTTCCTCGCTGTATTGGTGATTATGGTTTTTAATTCATGATAAGGCGAAGTTTTTTCATGTAAACGATTGCCATAAGTTGATTCGACAATAATATAATCTGCTCTTTCAATTCTGGCTGGTTCATCAATAATAGGATCATTGCGACGACCAAGATCACCTGAAAAAATAATTTTTTTGTTTTTAATATGGAGGTCAATTATTGATGCACCTAGAATGTGCCCAGCAGGTAAGAAGGTAAATTCGCAATGTTCGTCAATCCTAAATGTATCTTCATAATCTAAAGCAACGAATTGTTTTAATGCTCGTTCACCATCAAGTTGAGTGTATAACGGTAAGGCTTTTGCGTGTTTAGTATAACCATATTTATTAGCTCTGAACGCATCTTCTTCATGAATATGGCCACTATCAGGTAGCATAATGGCGCAGAGATCTTTCGTGCCTCTGGTAGCATATATCGGCCCTGTGAAGCCATTTTTTATTAATAATGGTAGGTATCCTGAGTGATCAATGTGTGCATGTGTGAGAATAACCGCGTCAATTTTCTTTGGGTTGATGGGGAGTGGGCTCCAGTTGCGCAATCTCAATTCTTTATACCCTTGAAAAAGCCCACAGTCGATTAAGATATTTTTAGAATCATAGTTGATGAGATACTTTGAACCTGTCACAGTTTCTGTTGCACCAAGAAAAGTTATTTTCATCAAGTTGCTCCTATATTTATTTCATTAAGGAGTAATGGCAACTTTAATAACACCATCTCTTTGATTTGAAAATAGTTCATACGCATCTTCTATTTGATCTAATTTAAAACGATGTGTTACTAACGGCGTTAGGTTTAGTCTGTTAGCTTGAATTACGCTAATAAGTCTTCTCATTCGTTCTTTTCCACCAGGACAAAGCGTCGTCACTATTTTATGATCACCAAGACCTGCAGCAAACGCTTCAACCGGCATGGTTAATTTCCCTGAGTACACACCTAAACTAGATAAGGTACCACCTGGTTTAAGAGATTTTAAACAGTTTTCAAAGGTTTCTTGTAAACCTAGCGCCTCAACGGCAACATCAGCGCCATTTCCGTTAGTATGTTTCATAATTTCATCGATAGGATTTTGCTTAGAATAATTGATAGTAATATCTGCGCCTAAGAGTTTTGCAACTTCTAATCTTTGAGGTACGTTATCAACAACAATAATTTTTGTTGCACCTTTGAGTTTTGCTCCAGCAGTGACGCAAAGACCAATTGGCCCTTGAGCGAAAACAACAACGGTATCACCTATTCTGATGTTGCCACTTTCAGCACCACCAAACCCTGTGCTCATGATATCAGGGCACATCAAAACTTGTTCATCGGTTAATTCATCAGGTACAAGTGCTAAATTAGCCATCGCATGAGGAACGAGCACATACTCTGCTTGACAACCATCAATGGTATTACCAAATTTCCAGCCGCCAATGGCTTTACCACCGCATTGAGCTTGATGGTTATCTAAACATGAATAGCATTGTCCACAAGGCGTTACGGCGCCAACAATGACCCTTTGACCAATTTTATAACCAGTGACCCCCGGACCTAGTTCATGAATAACACCTACAGGTTCATGCCCTACAATCCGGCCAGGCGCAACCGGATATTCACCTTTAAGGATATGTACATCTGTACCACAGATCGTTGTTGTAGTGACTTTAATGAGAGCATCTCCAGGTCCTACTTTTGGAATAGGCATTTCTTGTAAAACGATTTTTCCTGGTTTAATAAACACGGCTGCTTTCATTGTACTCATTTTATTTCCTAAAAACTGTGGGTGACATTTAAGGATGAATCGCCATATGATTATAATGAGATAATGAAGGTAAATCAAAATCAACAACAATCCTTGCATCTACGGCAATAGCTGAATTTTCATTTACAATCAGTGGGTTAATATCCATCTCATTTATTTGTGGCAATTCGCATACCATTTCTGATGTTTTAAGTAAAATGTCTGTAATAGCCTCTATATTAACCTTCGGCATATTGCGAAAATCACCAAGCGCTTTTGAAATTTTTGTTTCTTTAATCATATTTTGTGCAATCTCTTGAGTAAGGGGAGGAAACGCGAGAGCGCGATCTTTAATGACTTCAACAAGTATTCCCCCAAAGCCAAAACTTATCACAGGTCCAAAAGTAGGGTCGCGAAACACACCAATCATCAGTTCTCTATCATGAGGTTCTTTTCGCATGCCTTCAATTGTAACGCCTAAAATGGTCGCATCCGGTCGAATTTTTTGAACAGACGCGATCATTTTGTCAAAACATGAAAGTATTTCTTGTGCATTTTTTAGGTTTACTTTTACACCGCCAACATCCTGTTTGTGTGATATATCCTTTGAATTTATTTTCATGACGACTGGGAATCCTAGTGCTTCTGCTGCAGAAATGGCTTCTTGTGCTGTATTCGCTTCAATTGGTATAAGAGTCGGAATACCAAATGCATTTAGAATAGTTTTAGATTCAATCGATGTTAATATTTTTCTATTTTCAGATAACGAAAATTCAATGATTTTCTTTGAACCAAGAATATCTGATTTAGTTTGAGATATAATTGGTTGAGGTACTTGCATCAATAAATTCTGATTTTGATGATGGTTGCAAAGATATGAAAAAGCATCAACGGCTTCCTCTGGCGTATTAAATGAAGCAATATTATTATCAGAAAATAGTTTTCTGGCTGATGTTACTTGCTCCCCACCAAGCCAGCAGGTTAAGATAGTTTTTTTGCTTGTTTTGGCAAGCGAAATAATTTCTTTAGCGACTTCATTAGGTTGTGACATGGCAACAGGTGTTAACATTACTAAAACACCATCAACATTTGAGTCACTAAGGCAAGCTTTAATGGCATCGTAATATCTTTTTGGTTGCGCATCACCAAGAATATCTACAGGATTTTGATGAGACCAATATTTTGGCAACAACGAATTTAATTCTGATATTGTGTTATCATTAAGTGTTGCTAGGGTTACTTTAGAGCGAGGCATTTGATCTGCTGCCATTACACCTGCGCCACCGCCATTGGTGACAATTGCTAAGCGATTCCCATCGACATGAGATACTTTAGATAATATTTCGGCTGCATTAAATAATTGTTCGATGGTTGTTACTCGCACAGCGCCAGCTCTTTTAAATGCGCAATCGTAAACATCATCATATCCAATTAATGCACCGGTATGTGACATTGCAGCCTTTGAACCGCCTTCACGTCCTGCTTTTATGACAATGACAGGCTTTTTGCTTGTCGCAATCCGCAAACCCTTCATGAAATGATGCGCGTTTTGTACGCTTTCAATATACAATAATATGCTTTTAGTATGATGATCTAATGCTAAGTATTCTAAAATATCACCAAAATCAAGATCGGCAGCATTACCTATGGAAAATATGCCGGAAAATCCTATTTTTTCTGTCTTTGCCCAATCAAGAATGGAAGCACAAATAGCGCCTGATTGTGAAATAAGACCAATATTTCCTGGTACTGCAATTGAATGACTAAAGCTAATATTCACATTCTGATGTGGTAGTATCATCCCTAAGCAGTTTGGTCCTAATATTCTGATGTGATGCTTAACGGCAATGTCTTTTATTTGATTTTCTAATGCTATACCATCGACGCCTGATTCTTTAAAGCCTGCAGAAATAATAACGACATGTTGTATTCCTTTAGCTGCACATTGCTTAAGAATGTCTGGTGTTATTTGTGCGGGGGTTAGAATAACGGCAAGATCAACGGATAAAGGGATCTCCTTCACACTAGAAAATGCAGGTATGCCTTGGATCGCTTTATATTTTGGATTTACTGGATAGATAGGGTTCTTATATCCACCGTTAATAAGATTATTAACGACGATTGCACCTACGGAATGTGGTTTATCACTTGCTCCGATAATCGCGATGGATTGCGGGTTAAACATAGTCATTATCCCATCGAGAGCCATTACTTAATTCCTTGTAGTTGAACTTTGTAAACATTATATAAGAATGAGAGTTTACTAATTAATGATAGTGTAAATGGGATGCCTATAGCTTGGTAAGCTCATATTGCATACTTTTTACTGTATATTTATTACATGACCATTCTCCAATCATACCCCGCAATGTAATGTATCGCTGAAACCACCACCCAGGTAGTGTCTTCACCCTAACTTTGTTAATATTGCTCAATGAAAATCGAATCTTATGTTGAGCGTCTAAACTTTAGCGGTAGCTTAGTGCCGAGCGCTAAGCTTTTGACTAAGTTACACTTTCAGCATGTACAAACCATCCCTTTTGAAAACATCAATAATTTTGTTGCCCAACCTGTTGTACTTGAGACTGATGCGTTATTTGACAAAATTATATTTCAAAAAAGGGGTGGCTATTGCTATGAACTAAGTGGATTATTTTATGCATTACTGCTGCATTTGGGGTTTGATGCAAAATTACTAAGAGCCAAATTGTTTGACACCGATGAATTGCTTGAAGAAAGTGTTCATGCGGTGATTGAGGTTAATGTTCAAGGACAAAGCTGGTTGCTAGATGTGGGGTATGGTATACAAGGGCAATTATTTCCATTGGCAGTGATTGATGCGCCTCAGATTCAACATCTCACTACTTATCACTTGCAATTATCAAACAATGATATTTTACTTTCTAAATCAAAAGGCGATTTGCTATCAAAAATAATGCTAATTAATCGCAGTGAAGTTAATTTAGATTATTTTAATCAACGTAATCATTTTCATCAAACAAACAATGAGTCGATGTTTAAAAAAGATCTATTATGTTCCTTATATTCAGCTCAATTTGGCAAATCACTTAAAAATAAAGTTTATACCTATTTTGAAAACGACACCAAATTTTCTCAGGTAATTGGATCTATTAACGAATTAAGCCATCTACTTAATAATGAATTTTCAATAGTTTTAAATGAAGGGATGCTTACGGCTCTGAACCATCGACTATTTATAGATAAATAATTTCGAGTTTCACCTAAATCTGATAACAGGTGTAATAATCACATAATGTTATATTAGGGTATAGTGCTATTGAAATCATTCACAGGAGAATAAATCATTAGCGAATTTTGGTCTATAACTAATGTATTCATAAAAAAAGGGGAGAAATCAATGAAATCAAAAATCACCACTTTCGTCGTCATGGCTTCACTGCTTTTATCTTATGAAATCGCTCTTGCTAAAAAAAATGAACCGACCGAGCAGAATATACCACCCCAAGAAATATTTGATGCCTGTGTGAATAAAGCCATAGGTGAGTCGTGTTCTTACACAGATAACAAGAGCAAAACACTCAGTGGCAAGTGTGTTAAAGATACGAGAGTCGTTGTTTGTATTCCAGAGCCTGAGCCAACACATAAAGAATAATTTAAAATTGAGACGCCACTGATTTGGGGTTCAAATAAGTATCATCTTGCTATACACACAATTGTACACACACTGGCAAGATGCTACATGTAAAGTTATTGTACCCCAAACCAACCCCCTGTATCACCACCAACCCAGCAGCTATTGTCTGGACAGGGTTCTGGTAAGTGCTTTGTGCAGAGTGCATTGAATGCTTTAACAGTACTGATATCTTTGTCTTCAAATCCTTTTGGCTGACAAATACGATTAGCATAACTCCCTGGTACACGAATTTGACCCATCACATAGATATTTTTGCTAATAGGATAAACACTATTGGCCTCATAGTGTGAATAACAAGCAACATAGCAACCAGGCGCCTCTTTAAAATCATTTATGGTGGGCAATATCTTTTCATGTGAATTTGGTACAGGATGATTCACAACGCCCATATTTTCTATGTAATAGACTTTGTATTTTTCAGGAAGTAACTTAGAATCGATGACGCTTGCATATGCCATAGAAGTGATAAAAAAGAGTAGCAAAGTAGCTGTATACTTTTTCATTATTTACCCTATTGATCTTAAAAAGCCTTTATCAAAAATAGCATGAATTGAGAAATTGTATTGTTCTGTTTATCGTTTGAAGTTGAGGCCTGGTATTTTTCGTGTATAAAAGCGTGACGCTAAGTCGTAATATATCGGTGATTAAGCTTGCTAGGTACGAATAAACATATACTAATAATGATTGTATAAATCAATACTGATATATTGCTATTATAATTTGCAAATATATAAAATGTGCGTTCAATCAGGTCAAAAGACATCATTGTTACTAAAGGAATATAAGTATAAAATCCAATGTCATGAAATCGCTTTGCACATAAGCATGATAGAGGGTAAACAAATGTGATTTCCAGTATAAAAGTTAGCATGAGAAAAAGAAATTTTTGCGCTAAGGTCAATGACATAACATCTGTAGGAAAAGAGGAATGAAACTCTTGGACTATCATGGTTCCGATAGCATTCCCTTTTGAATCAAAGGCGAAATCTACGCTCCTTTCAACAGAAGTCATAAAAAGGCTGTCAATCACTTCAAACAAAATATAGCCTATACCAATCATAATCAAACATAGAAAAATAGTCTTCTTAAATCATCTGAAGCTTCCCCTGGC
>CAZSGE010000026.1:0-34440 GCA_964606325.1 Uncultured Candidatus Berkiella sp. | reverse complement strand
TTGTTGGTTAATAAAGCCACGACGAAACAAATCATCAACAATAGTTTGATTGGCCTGTTGTTGCATGAGGGTAATGATGTCGTGATCGTTGTTTAGTGTCATAGTAAGAGCTATTTATCCTTTACGCCTTATAGTTAGATTTCGGTTTCTTTGAGTAGATTCTTTAATCCGTCAAAGATAGATGTATGTACTGGTTAACTATATAGTTAATGCATAAGCTAACTATAATATCGCGGGGGTTCAATTTGTAAAATCGCGGGCGTCTCAGCTTATGGGCTTATCCAAAAAATGAAAAATCTATTCACTCGCAACAATAGGGGGTATAGGGCAATCTAGGCTCGCTGCAATGGCTCGGATGAGCTCAGCCTCAGAAAGATTAACCACATTATCTTGAGAAATACACTCTAATAAGACCTTGATAAGCTTTTGTTTGCACAAGGGAGATAATAATCCCAATTTTGTTAACACAGCTTGAAGTTTATTGGCTTCATTCTCATTTATGTCAGGCCGCGTGATTTGATCACTGGTGAAATTTTTCATAAGCTTTGTGAAATCTTGGTTTTCAGTTTCGATATTTTTAGCGCCTACTTTTAGAATCACTGAGATAAGTTGGCTCACCTCGGGTATAAGATCTTTAAAATCGTTATATTTCGATCTTTCTTGCCTTGGGAGTTTATCAATTGTTGCTTTTTCAATTAAGACAAGCAACGTAAATTGAAATAGATTTTTGTCGCCTATGTTAGATATTGCTTTGCAATTTTCGAATATTTCTTTACGTTGAGATTCAGTTTTTCGTTTAAAAGCAGGGAGAGAGATATCGAGCAAAGGTAATTGTATATTTTTCGGAGAGCCATCAATCAAGCTTGCTAAAGAGATAACTTGCTTGATGTTATCAGCATCCATTTTTTTGGATAATTCAGCTTGTATGCCGTTCATTTTATCTACATTGTAAGACAAAATGAGCGCATAGAAGACAAGTGCAACTTTTTCTGTATCATGGGCTACAACGACAAGAGAAGGCGGAATTTTAGCCAATAACGCTTGCGCTATGAGCACATTATCGGGTGTTGGATTGCCAATACTTTGCGCCACATCTTGAGGATGAATCACCATAGTGCCCGCGAGCACGGCGGCACCACCTATTATTCCCAAGGGTTCTATATTAGCTCGTTTTGTTGGCTTTTCGTCTTCTTTTTTATCTTGCCTTAAGTCTTTTAAGGGTAAGTTTTTATATTGACCCTGTGGATCTAGCAGTTCGATGCGTTTCTCTAAAGGTGGATGAGTGGCTAGTAGGTTTGAAAACATTATCCAGCGTGGGGTGCAAAAACATAAATGGCTAATATCTTCGACGTTTTTTGAATCAAGATAAGTGCCTTTTTCACTCTTAAGAATTCGCCTTAGAGCAAACACAAGCCCCTGTGGGTTGCGAGTAAACTGAACGGAAGAGGCATCGGCCAGAAGTTCGCGTTGTCTTGATACAGCAGACTTTATCAATCGCCCGAAAAACAAACCAATATAGCCAACAATAAATAAGCCTAAGCCTATAATTAAAATGACAATTAAGATTTGGCCGCTGCCCTTTTTAGAGCCACTGCTTCTCGTTCTACCTAGAATACGTAATAAAAAATATCCGGCCTGACCAATTAATAGAAGCCCACCCAATATACCCATCAATTTTAAGCTGATTTGCATATCACTATTAAAGATATGGCTAAACTCATGCCCAACGACACTTTGTAGCTCATCTCTGGAGAGTTGATTTAACGCGCCTTTGGTGACCACCATCACGGTATCATCTGGCTTAATACCAGCGACAAAGGCATTAATGGCTTCATCTTCCATCACATATAATTTAGGTACGTGAACTCCTGAGGCAATAGACATTTCTTCAACAATATTAATAAATCTCTTTTCTAAAAAATCTGTTGTATCAGGGGATATTTCTTTAGCACCCACCATTTCAGCGACAGCGATTCCGCCACCACGCAATGAACTCATTTTCCATATTGTGCCGATAAAAATGATCAGAATAATAATGGGAGAGATAGTTGCGCCAACCATCATGGCCAGCTCTAATACAGCGTGTTGCTTTACGCCAGCGAGCCCATCGTTAATGTTGTAATTAGCGCCTCCTTGCAGATAAAGTTCAGGTTGGGCATAAATCAATGCACCCACAAACACAAGATCAATAAAAAAGATTATCCCGATAATGGCGACAATAAAATACAGAATCAACCAAAAGGTTTTCTTTTTCGCTTTTTCTTGATGTTCAAAGAAATTCATATTTGTGTTTCACTTTTTAAGTGAACGACACTTTTACCGCCTCTTTCGCTTCTGGCGTTGTAACCTCAAAATGGGTTGCTGCGGTAAATCCAAACATGCCTGCAATGATATTGCTGGGAAATTGTGTGCGGTAAATATTGTATACCATGACGGCATCGTTAAAGGCTTGTCTGGCAAAACTGACTTTGTTTTCTGTTGTGGAAAGCTCTTCCATCAATTGTTGCATGGTTTGATTGGCTTTTAAATCAGGATAATTTTCGGCTAATGCGAAGAATCTACCCATTGAAGAGGTGAGTGCTGTCTCAGCTGATATTAAGCTTTGCATAGATGCATTATCACCAGGAGATGCTGCGGTTGAGGTTGCCGCTGATTTGGCAGCATTTCGTGCTTCAATAACATTTGTTAAGGTGTCTTGCTCGTGTTTCATATAGCCTTTTGCTGTTTCAACGAGGTTTGGAATTAAATCGTAGCGACGTTGTAGTTGCACATCAATTTGTGAAAAAGCGTTCACAAAACGATTTTTCAGTTCAATCAAATGGTTGTAAATACTAATCACATAAAATACAAGCAGTAAAATGACGCCGAAAAGAACGCCCAAAGTGATCAGTAGTGTTTGCATGGCAGTTATATCCTGTTAAAACCGTATTCTATTAATATAGTTTTTCTACGATTTGCGATTTTTCTTTAATGTAATCGTATGTCGCACTGTAATATTACCTAGTATTTACTCTTTAAAAACATCCGACGCATGCCGATAAGCTAATAACACTGCAAATCCGAAGAGGGATAAAATGGCAAAACAAACTAATGACATGCACGGATTAAAAGTATTACTAGCTGATACCTATGCGCTTTATTTAAAAACGCAGAATTATCATTGGAATGTCGTTGGTCCACAGTTTCACGCCTACCATGTTTTATTTGAAGAAGAATATAAAGAATTACAAGAAGCCATTGATGAAATTGCAGAAAGAATTAGAACAAAGGGAGAGTTGTCTCCTGGTAGCTTTAAAGAATTTAATGATCTAAAAACTATCAATGAAGCAAAATCTAAAATTGATGCGCTTGCGATGGTAAAAGACTTAAGCGAATCGCATGAAAAGATTTGCAAATCGTTGCATGCCTTACTGGAAGAAGCAAAGAAAGACAATGATGATGTGACGCAAGATTTGATATTAGAAAGAATGGAATATCATGAAAAAACAACCTGGATGTTAAGATCACATTTGGCGAATTGAGAGAGTATATTGATAGACCTTATACCAAATTGCTTGAGAGATGAATTGCGAAATTTAAGATAATCTTAGCCTGAATGCAGAATTAGGCCCTTAAGCATTCCAGTCTGTTTGTTCTTGTTTATCTTATTAATGTAGATGCACCTAAAGATTTGGCGGATTATAGATTTTTATAATCCGCCAAATCTCATTTGCACTTTTAGATTTGGCGGATTATAATCACCACTATTCCGCCAAATCTGGAGAGTATTATGGCCGAAATCATTGGAAGGCAACAAGAACAGCAGATCCTTCAATCGGTACTAAATAAGACTCAGGCTCAATTCATGGCAATGTATGGCCGCCGTCGTATTGGCAAAACGCATTTAATCAGAAACTTTTTTCAAAATAAAGGCACTTATTTTGAAATGACAGGGCTGAAAAATGGTAACTTGCGTAAACAACTGAAAATATTTGCTAGTGCGTTTTCAAAATGCTTTTACGATCAATTTGAAATGGCGACACCTAATAGTTGGTCAGATGCATTTCGATTGTTAACAATCAAAATTTTAGAGAATCAAAAGAAACAACCCGTTATTCTTTTTTTTGATGAACTTTCCTGGCTTGCAACCCCTAGAGGAGAGCTATTAGAAACGCTCGATCACTATTGGAATACTCAGTGGAAAAATATAGAAAATTTAAAGTTAATTGTATGTGGATCTGCTGCTGCGTGGATGCTAGAAAAAGTGATTAATGATAAAGGAGGATTGCATAATCGTTTAACTTCTAAAATCCTTTTGCGACCATATTCTTTGCAGCAAACTGAAGAATTTCTCAAAGCAAAAAAAATGAAATTATCACATAAAAATATTTTAGATATTTACTTGGTGACAGGAGGAGTTCCTTATTACCTTGAGTTTTTAAATAAATCATTATCAGTAGAACAAAATATACAACAATTATGCTTTTTAGACGATGCACCTCTAAAAGATGAATTCCCACAAATATTTAAATCATTGTTTGAACAATCCGAACATCACATGCAATTAATAAAGGCGATTGCAAATAAACGATATGGATTAACCAGGGAAGGAATTATTAGCGCAACAAAAATTCCTTCAGGTGGTAACCTAAACAAAAAGCTTAATGAGCTTGAAGCTGCAGGCTTTATAAGGGCGTATACTCCTTTTGGAAAACAGAAAAAAGAAAAGTATTATCGGGTCATTGATGAATATAGTTTGTTTTATTTACGCTGGATAGAGCCGCATGCATCTTCAGGCTATGCTTTCCCTCGTCATCATTGGCACAATATTCTTAATACACCCGCTTGGAATAGTTGGGCAGGTTATAGTTTTGAAGGGATCTGCATGAAACACTTTCAAGAAATTCAAGCAGCACTACATCTAGATCGCATCGTAACTCTTCCTTCTAGCTGGAGATATATGCCAGAAAAAGGGGTAAGCGATCAGGGGGCTCAAATTGATTTATTACTTGACCGAAGTGATGATGCAATTACTATTTGTGAAATAAAATATAGTGTCTCACCTTATCGACTGGAAAAGTCTGAGGCACTGAATATTGATAATAAAGTTGAGAAATTCAAAAAAATGACAAAAACAAAAAAGCAAATATTTGTTGCACTTATCACGACCCAGGGAGTAAAGCCCTCTATTTGGCTTGATGATGTGGTTAATCAAGTTGTGACCCTAGAAAATTTTTTTCATTAAGATTTTAATGACGCTTGGACCAGATCTTGATTGCTAAAATATTGAGAGCCTTGATGTGATTGACCCTATCTCCTGGAATTGCTAGCATTGGCGGTTTTAGGTAAGTTGGGGCAAGAAATGGAATTAGTAAAATCTGGCATAAAATCACTCATCAGATCTCAACGAGATCCTGCTCTTTTTCTTATCCAAAAGCTTAATGCCTTCCTAAGAAATCTTAGCTCGCTTACTCATAAGGCGCAGCTGTATTGCCAATGGGCAGTTAAACCCAACCCAGAATGGTTTGATCATTTTATCGATCAACATTATCAGTGGTCGGCTACTAAGAATCCGCTTGGTTGGGAAAGGGGCATCTTTAATCTATTAGCCATAAAAGAAGGCGCTAGCATTTTAGAAATTTGTTGTGGCGATGGATTTAATGCCCATCATTTTTATTCCATTCGTGCTAAGAATATTGTCTCTGTTGATTTTGATCCCCGTGCTATAGCACACGCAAATAAACATTTTAAAACTGACAAAACAGATTATCGCCTTTGTGATATTCGAAAATCACTTCCAGAGGGAACATTCAATAATATTATTTGGGATGCCGCGATTGAACATTTTACATTGGAAGAAATGGACACGATTTTCAAAGGTATTTTGGCACGCTTAACACCCAGTGGTATTTTAAGTGGCTATACCATTATCAAGGCCGATCATGGTTCAAGTCATGATGATCATGAGCATGAATTTGAATCTAAAGAGGAATTAAGAGGCAAATTAAAGCAATACTTCAATCATGTGGTGGTATTCGACACCAAATACCCAGATCGACATAATTTGTATTTCTTTGCAAGTAATGAGCCGATGTCATTTTTGGCGGATTTTCAACAGAGTTGATAGCTCAATTAGCTGGTGGTTGGATATGAGTAATAACCATATCCAAACCCAGCGATGGTGCCGATTGAGCCAAAAGCAACGATGCCGGTTAGGCCAAATGGCCTAGCAAGAAGTGCTGCCAATGTTCCTATTGCTAATGAATATTTCATTCCTTGAATTAAAGATTCATCGGCAATAGGTAGAGCAATATTGCCACCGGTACATAAGTTACAATTTTTTTCATTAATGATGTGCATGTCTAACTCATTTCAAATAAATTAACGTAACAGAATGTCTCTTGCTTTTGTGATGCATGACATTTCAACTGACGCTTGGGAGCTTGGGTTTTTATCTGGATGATACTTTAAAGCTAAGTTTCTATAAGCATGTATAATCGCAGCGCGGGAGCCATCCTCTGGAACGCCTAATATTTTTCTGGCAGTGTATTGTAGTTGTTCAGCGTCATTCCTACTTTCATCAAGTGATTTTATATCAAATCTTGGTGCGATGCCCTCAGGGAGACATTCCCAGCATTCTAGTTCAGAAATTTCTTCAAGAATATTATTATCTTGTTGAACCCAAAAATCTTCGATTTTTTTGCACTCTTTAAATATTTCATTAGATATTTTGTCAAAGCCAGACGTTCGTGCTACTAAGAACAAAACGCGCCTATTTTTAAGAACTTTGAATGCTTCTTTGGATTGTTTTGCTAATTCTAAAATAGTGGGTTTGAGTAAGGTGCCAAGCTGTAGATATGGCCTCTCAAAATTAGCAAGCTTATATTCACTCGTTTTATAGCGTGATCTAAACTGATTGCCGGTGAAATTATTTCCAAAATCACGGATGCTTCCATAAATGCTTGCGGCAAGCAGTTTCGCTTTTTCAACATCTGATAGTTGTGCGCCAAGCTTTGGATGAAGTAAACAGTAGCCAGTGAGATTTAATGATCTTTGTTTTGCGACGAGGTTAAATAAATCTCTGATTTGGTAACCTTTTTCCAAGAATATATTAAGCCGTTCAAATTCTTCAAGGCAAAGCAACGTTTCAGTTACATTTAAATGTTCGAATTTTTCATTCAGTAAATTCGGATCAGCACCTTTTGCAAGTAAATAATCCACCCATTCTTGTGTCGGCATATAAGCGATGAGTGGAACACCATTGGCCATTCTAAAGTTGGCTTTACTTGCGTGCAAAGGTTTTTCCAGTGAACAGATGTAATCTATTATTTCTTTAAAATGACGCTTGGTTATTTCATGAGATTTGAGGTTCTTTTTATCAAGCAAAAGGTTTCGGTATGCTTCCGCTATAAAATAAATAGCATTGGCATAGTAGAACTTTCCTCTTTCATTCATCTCACAAATGCCAGAATACACATCTTTGAATATAAAGTCTGCTGTTTTAAATATGAATTCAAACTCTGGACAAGTATCAAAATTTGCGCCGCTTTTTATCAACAAAGCAGCCGCATCGAATCGTAAGGGAGTGCCACATAAAACAATATCTAATAATCGAAAAGCCTTGCCATCAACTAAAATAGGCTTATCGATGATGTTTGGTCTGAAATAGAGCAAACATTTAAGCTCCAAAACGTTGATGACGGCAAAGCCATTTTTATGAACATCATGTAGCAAGGTGCTCCAACAAAGCTCAATGAGATACTGATGTAACTCTGAAAGTGTAGCGCTTAAAAGATTTTTAGTGACTGTCAAATATCGAGCTGATGTATTTAGTATTGTGATGTTTGCAAGTAAATTGGGAGCTCGAAATTTTAAATTGGGTAGCTTTAGTTTCATAAATGTTAAGGAAACATACTTTCTGAATGAGTGCTGAATATCAAACAAAAGTGCGATAATGCCAAAATAAAAATACATGAGTAGCATGCGGATGCTTCGGATGGAATTAATTTTAATTAAATTCATGTCTGTTTGAAACACATAATAATTGATTTAGTTGAGATAATTAGAAGTACTCTGAGTTATCGCTAAATAGCCATATCCATATTTATATAATCATTATTTGTATTTTGGAGTTTATGCCTTTAAAATGCAATCGCTTTTATCATTAAAGCTGGGAAAATGAGCGATTTTACACGGATAACCCAGCTAACAAAGGGAGTTTTAAATGTTAAGCAGTCATGTCATCAAAATTTCACCTCAATTTCACAACTGTGCGTTTCATTCGATCATTCCCTATATTGCGACATTTATAAGCCCTAAATCTACACACACGGCCGATTTTCAATTTAATGAGCTTTCAGTTACTTCTGGAAGTAAAGCGCAATTTCGTAACACGCAAGGTTACACGTATTTTCTGGAAGCTTTTAATGAATATTATCAAATAGAAGATAGCGCGAAAGCAGAAGAGTATTTAATCAATTTAGTAGAGAAATTCACTCACCCCTTAGATTTGCAAGTATTACTAGGCCCTGTGTTAAGAGCGACCTTGAAAAAGTGTATGGTTTCAAGCACCTATCACAAAGAAGGAATCAAGGAGTCATTTATAGGCTTGATTTCACAGTGCAAAAATAAGAGTAGAAAATTAAGTGCTAATCAAAGAAGAAATGAAAATTACATCAGGAGTTGGTTGAAAAGCATAGAGTGGGGTCCTGAAGACGAGTATGATGAGCTGTTTAAACCAAATATAGATGTAATTGCTAAATTACTCACCCAAGGAAATGCAAGTGTTAAAAACTATTGGGGTGAAATTTATCAAAATTATGTTAATTTTGTCGGCGATCAAAGAAAAGGTGTGTTTGTTTCTCAAGATTTAGTCAATTTGATCTGTGAGAACTTTAACTTTGTTCCTTTGGTGAATACGTTATTTTCTCCTGAAATGAACAATTCGTTAGCAAATATATCATTATCGAATGATACAAGAGACCATTGGGAACTAAAAAACCAACATAATAGTCGATGGGACTTTACAGAGCACTCTGAAAAATCAGCATTTAAGCGATATCATGACTTCAGTGTAGAGTTGTTTTCTAGTGGCAATAATGAAGAGTTGGTAGGGGCTTTACAAAATACATTTAAAGAAAAAATTAATAAATTTATAACGTCTGACGAAGCTTATGTTGAAGAAATGTATACCACTTTGCCTAGTAACAATTGGGCTAAGAATAGCGTTGCGCAAGGTGTTGTTGATTTTGTTGTTGATACGGTATTAGAAAACCAAAAGCATTTTATTACACAAAGCAGGCGTAAATTTTATTTTATTGAAACACCCGAGTTTAAAGATTTTTTATCTCATTTTAAACAATATTATGGTTTAAATCCTAAGCTTTCCCACAAAGATACTCTTGCGCAGTTAAAGCAATTACTCCTGTCATATCCCACGCCTGATGAACGTTTTATGCTATTGAGCCCAGTGTTGAGGAAAATGATCAAAGGTGATGAGGTTGAATCTGAACTTACCTATCAAGATTTAGTTACCCTTTGCCGAGGATTTAGACTTGGGTTAGATGTTTATTTCAGCAACGGAGCAGATGAAGTCCATTGTTATCAGAAGCACAAGTCGCATTTTAATGAAAGAGCAAATTTTGCAACACTCTCAGTGGTTGCGACAAACACTGGTTTGCGGTATTTACAAAGAAGCGATCTTTCCTCTTATCAAAGAAAAGTGATATTAGAATCCCATTCGAGTCATGCCTTTGAGCAAAAGAATGCAACTCTTCAGGTAGATCTGGAAGCTTTACAAAATGGAATATCCACTTCTTTGCGAACAGGCATACTATTCGTGCAGCCCAAAGAAGGAAACAATCAGTTAAACAGAGGTATTGTTACCAAAAATCTACCTCCTTTGCATGCCGCAGTTATCGCACAAGATAATGCAGCTGTTAAAAACTTGTTACAAAATGGAAGTGATTGGCGTGCAAAATATCCTTGGCAAGTAACTGATAAGTCGCTTATTGTTACGCCAAAATTAATTTCCCCAAAAGTATCAGCATTAGCTTTAGCTGCAAGTTTAAATAATGTTGCAATTACAAATTTAATTTTAGAACAAGCAAATAGTGAATCCGACGAAGCACTGGTGCAAGAAGCCTATAACGTTGCTTGTAACTTTAGGCATTCCAGCGTCCTTTATTGTTTTTTGCCTGTTGATACTATTGAACACACATATCAAGCTGTATTAAATGCAGCTTTGCACAAAGATTTGTTCTTGCTCAGTGAATTAGCCAAATTAGGCGCTCCTATTATCCAAGCAAATGTTACTGATTCTCAATTGTTGGCGTTATCATTTGACTATGCCAAGAAGTTCCCAGAAGATAGCCAGTTTACTTTAGCTTTTCATAATTTAATATTTTCATTGGCGCATGATAAAAGATTAAGAAATGCACATATAAATATGAATGCGTTTAAGATTGATGAAAAGGGACTAAAAGTAATTGAGGCCGCGTTTGATCACTCTCTGGGAAGCTGGGTGAGTAATGTCATTGAATTAAACAGTAGCCTGCCAACTTTGTATAAAGATGATCAATTAAAGGATATTTGTGGTAGCAACTTTGACAAAATACTTGAAATCGTCGCAAAAGCAGCCTGTAAAGCTGTCGAGCAAAGAGATGAGTCCAAATTAAAGGGATGTTTTCAAGCTGAGCAGCGGTGTTTGATCTATCCTGGAAAATTTAATCCTTTGCATTTTGCTTTATTAACAGAGTCATATGATTTTGTTTTTGACACCTTTGTAGAACACGTAGTCAACACCATTGAAAGTGCTCAAGGTGAACTAACCGAGGGTGCGAAGAACAGTATTGAAGTTAGTATGCAAGAACAATTTAAAAAAATGGCTGAAAAAGCTTACGATGAATATGATAGAACACTTAGCTTTAGACTTGAAAGAATTGAGTATAAAAAATCATTGCATGCTCAGTTGGCAAATTCGCCTTCATTTTTTAATTCTCTAAAAACCAGAGGAGCGCTTCTTCGTTTTTCGCTTAACGAAGGAAGAATATATGTAGTTGATGGATATCATAAAAAAACTAAACACACCGCTAAAATAAATAGTAAAGCAATCACTAAAATCGGGTATCCAGCAATGCTTTTTGCTAGATCGCTAGGTACTCTTGCTAATGGCGGTCTATTAAGATTTGGCATAGATTTTACCTGGTCTTTCATGCCTAATGCCCTTAAATATCCCTTGGTTAAAATAGCGCAAAAGACAGCTGGGGCTGTTGGGCCTTATGTTGGTGCAAACGCAGAAACGGCAGGCACCTATGCGGGTATAATAACTGATAACGTTGTTAGTTGTGCATTAATGCCTGGCTTTTATGTGGCATCTACAGTGTTAAGTAATGGCGTTTATTTTGCCTTTAAGGATTCTGGATACGATAATTTAGAGGCAATCGCTGCTTTAGCGGCAGATGGTGCAGCCTTCAGTTTGGCAAATGGCAGTGGAAATAACTATGAAATTGACGAGCGATATAATTTTCATTTGACTCGCAATTTAACACCATTCTTTGGTGAATGGGCATCATCTAATTATCTTGTGCCAGTGATTGGTACAATTGATGGTATTAGCAATCAAATCAACTTTGCCGTAAACTATCCTATCACGGCATTAAGCCCCTATTTTAGCGCTAATACACTTGCTCACATTAGCGAATCACTTGGCGGCCCCACTATTCGTTTAGATGATTTTTCATTACCTGAACAATTGCAATTTCTTCAAGATTCTGCAAAAACCGGCGTCAGTTATTTTCAATC
The DNA here is from genome assembly GCA_964606325.1 of Uncultured Candidatus Berkiella sp. GTDB lineage: Bacteria > Pseudomonadota > Gammaproteobacteria > Berkiellales > Berkiellaceae > Berkiella. The sequence continues at coordinate 22,659 of CAZSGE010000026.1, read as the reverse complement.
ATTTTTAAAATTCAAGCGTCATCAAGAAGAGCGCATTTTCGCTTATGTTGAAGGTGAAGCCTTGGGTTTCATGGAAAATTCTCCTTATAAAACAGATAGACTGCATGCACTGCAGATTTTTAAAGTTTCACAAATTAGTTTGAGTGTAGATGAGCTAAAACAGTCAATTGAGAAATTAAAACAAGAAACCGTTCCTAACAATGATGCGATTGAATCTGCGGAAAAAGCGCTTGCAGAACAAACAGCTGCATTGGATGTTGCCATAGAGAGAGAGGATGTTCTATTTAAGCAGACACAGGGCTACCCTTATTATGAAACCTGGCAAGAAAAGCACATGGCAATGAAGTACGGAGAAGTAGATAAGTCATTAGGCGCAAGTCAATTAGAAACCCTAAAGAATGAAGAGCAACAGGCCAGAGAACAAAGTTCCTTCTATAATAATGAGTCTGTCAACAGAGCTTCTCAGTCTTGGGCTAAAAGTGTGGGTGATTTATTCAATAAACATCGTGATAATTTTCCAGATTCTACAAATATTGCAGGTTTTGTTGAAAATATCGTTAACAATGTTTTTAATGGATTCACTGATCGCAATAAAATGGCCCAGTTTGCTGCTGATGAAATTATAAGAACAAAATACCCCTTTTATCCTGATATGGGAGATCCTTCAGTAATCGAAGCAGAAAGGCTGAAGTATGTTCAAGAAATTAGCACTAATGAATTATCTGGATACAAACGTAATCCGGATAGAGCACAGGATAGATTGTATAATTATGTTCTAGCTATAATCACTAATACAGAAAAGCCTAAACATGTTCATACTTGGGAAAATATCGTAAAGCCTTTTGCAAATGAGATTTTGGGAAAAACTATAGGTTATGTTCCCTTTAAGGATTTCAAAGGTGGGCGTGTACAGCCTGGCAATGTTGGCTTGCAGATTAATAAACAAATAGCTGGTGCAAGTAGTTTCCAAATTACGTTAGCCGATACGCCTGTTGTAACACTTTATGACAGTAATAAGCGTAAACCTAAAATTGTAGTCTCAGGCCAAGATGCCTCTCAATTACAAAAGCCTAAGTCATTAGGGGGAAGTGTTTCCACCAATCATGCGCTTCATAATACTCAAGTAGAAGATGCAGAAGGAAGGTCTAACCCGGCATTGGATCTTAATAATCCGATTATGGTGGATATTCTTGCGGAACAGTTTGAAAAAGTTTTTGCTACAGTTAATAATCTTAAAATTCCTGAATTAAAAACATCAAGCAATATACGCTCATCAGATAAAACTAAAGCTCCGGTTGCTCAAAAACCGATGACGCGTTCTCAAACTGCTCCTAAACCAGTTAACCCTCCAATCGTAAGCTATCCAGTTAAGAAAGTACAAAAAGCAACAACTCCTGAACAAAAGCAAAATTGGTGGCGATTAGCCTTTAGAAGTGCACGTGGTGAAAACAGCGCTGAAATACGTGCTTGGAAAAGAAGTAATGTTAAATCTTCTCCGAAATGGTTGATTGATTTAACCCAGGGGGTCAGTGATAGTGCAATTCCTGTGAGCGAGCTGCCGGAGATCTTTAAAGTTGCTGCAAAAGAATCCTTTGTGGAGCTTATTGATGGTGTTGTTTCATTAGGGCACTTTGCGGCGAGTGAACTAAAACATGCCGTAAAGGGAGAGGATTTACAGACAAGAAAGGCAATTTCACTTTTAGCCGTTTTTATTGGTGAAGAAGCTGCAAGAGTTAGTTTAAAAGAGCAAACTAAGACAAGTAAATTTGTTAAAGAGCTTGCCGCTGAATTTGATAGCATGGATAAAAAGGAAAGAGTCAAAGCAGTTGCTAAATTAGCCATATCCATTGCAGTTCCTGTTGTTGGCGCTGCTAAGGTGACACGGCTTGCACCAGCTGCGCAAAAAATAGCTGTTTCAGCAGCTCCTGCAGCAACAGCGGCGCGTTATCCACTTCGCAGTGCTGCTAAAACGTTAAATCCAAATACCATTCCAAAGCAGCAAGTTGATAAATTAAATACTTTGTTGAGCGTAGGGCCGAAAAAGTGGGCGCAACAAGCTTTTAAAGTGGATGTGCCGGCAACCAAAAGCTTAGCACCGCAGTATGCTTTAAGATCAAAAGATTATATTTCAGTGAATGGTGTTAATAGACCTATAAAGGCCCAATTTGTAGGTGAGTTTAACTTGCATAAAACACCTAAGGTTAATATCGATCCTAACTCAGCGAAATCATTTATGGGCGCTACATATAAAAGTTATATATTAGACCAAGATATTTCTTTGTATCGTGTGGGTTATTCAAAAGGTAAAAATATAAGCGATTTTTATACCTTTGATAAAATTACTAGCGAGATACTTGCAAGAATTGACAATGCAATATTACCAGTGTGGCCTACAGGCGGTAGATCTATAGTGGATGTTTGCTATAAAGTAAGAATTCCCAAAGGGACAACTATTCATATTGGCCAGTCAGCTCCTCAAGGGGGGATATTTTTAGGTGGAACAACTCAAGTATATATTGAAGAAGCTATTAAAATTAAAGGCATTACCGTTTTAGAAAAGTCATCACTTAAACAGGAATTATTATGGAATCTCAAAGCCAAAAAATAATCAATATTCTTAGAGATATAATCGATATTATGGAATCAAGCGATGAGATAGATGCTGTATATTATCATGATTTTTTTCAATTTATGTTAGGGGAGCTGAATAAGCCGCATGACGTTGCGAAAATTTCAGAAAATATTTTAAAAGCATACGGAGGCATGGGAACATTTAATGATGTTACATTGTATAAGGGAGAAGTTTATTTAGAAGAGGAACAGTCCAAGTTCAGAAAATTGAGAACCGAATTATTTTTGGCGTGTGAAGATGTCGTTGCACAGATGAGAAAATAACCTGTAAAGTTACTAAGGCGGTTATTTATCGGTGTGAGACATTCTGTTAAAAATGCAATTATTCACATTAAGGACAAAAATTTGTTACTAAAAATATTAAAAGGCACTTTTTATGGAATTTGGGGTGCTTTTTCATCTGCTTATATTTTTATGAATGTTATTGGACCTTGGTCGCTAACGCTCCTATCGATTGAGTTATCAACGGCGTTTTATCTCTTGGGTGCATTTACGGTGGCTGGGTTTTTAATTGGTTTGTCATTTCCTTTTTGGGGAAATAATCCCGTAAAGCAACCTAGTCCTGAACCTCTTGAGCCATTTAAACCATTAGCAAAAATTATTCACTTGAATAAGCTAGCACGTGATATGTCAAAATTACAGTCGCGACGCAACCAGCAAGCGCCACATGCATCTGTTTTTGCGCCAGGTTATTCTGGCTCTCTTTCTCGCACACCAAAAAATGCAGCGAATGTTAATATGCCAAATGCGTTTGAAGAGCGCTTAGCTAAAATTAAATATAATTTAAAGAACATTCCAAATCAGTTTTTAGACCCGCTTACAGGTAAGATCATGAATAATCCCATGATGGCATGCAATTTGTTCGTCAATGCACAGGGACATGAAGAGCCAACGTTTCATTACTATGATAAAGAGACCTTTGTAACATTAAATGGCATTAGTCCCAAAAATGGACGTCCCTTTTCCTATTCTAGAAATTTTTTTGAATTAAAGGCTCAAATTGAAGCCTTTGTCGTTGAACAAGAAAAGTTGGTGGCAGCGAATACTCAAAAAAGAAAGAGGCACACCTAAAAGGGGGATGCCTCTTGCATAATGTTACAATTCAAGCCACCATCGGATCTTGATACCCCAAAATTATATCTTGATATTCAACTATCAGCTCTTGAGCACGTTTGAGCGATTCAGGTGTGCCAATATCAATAAATGTTGCCTTACTATCAACCACGGCGATATGTTTCCCCTCATTTACCCAGTTTGGAAAACACTCATTTTCAAAACTTGTTTCTTTATTGGTAATGATGCTGGAAAGTAAGTCATTTCTAAGCAAATAGACACCAGCATTGATAAGCCCATTGCCGGGGTGTTTTTCTTTAAAACTTATTAAGCGTTGATTATCATCGATCTCAAGCTTACCAAACCGACCAGCATTGTTTACACTGGTTCCCAGAATGATAGCATCTAGTTCTTTTGTTGATTTAAATTGTTGAATAACGGGTTTTAGATCTGCTAGTAAAATAGAGTTGCCGTTTACCACAAAGGTATAGCTGGAAGGAAATCGGTTAGCACAAAGGGCTGTAGCACCGGCTGTTCCTAGAGGCCTAACTTCTGAGACAACATCAAGACACAACGAATGATCTTGACTGGCAAGGTGTTGCGCCCAGGCCGTGACTTTTTCAGCATGGTGCCCTGCTGAATAAACAATATGATTAAATCCCAGGGTTTTGAGCCATTGTGTTACCCAATATAAAAACGCCTCGCCTGCAACAGGTATGAGAGGATCAGGTAAATAAGGATAATCATTGATGAGGGAGCGTTTACCGCCAACTAAGACTATTGCAACCATACTACTTCTTCCATAAAGCCTGATAAATCCAAAAGAGTCGCAAAAAATACCTGTGTTTTTCAAGCTTTGCAATCTTTTTTGATCAAAAACTTGATTTACCGTCATCATAAAATATAAATGTTATTTACCCAGTTAAATTTTACATCGATCATACCAAGTCATCACATAAGAAATTTTATATTTGGTAATAAACTAACATAATTTAAATTACTTCAAAATCAGTGCATTAGAAAAGCCAAAGCGTAGTAAGACGTTTGACATTTAGTTGTTTTTACAAACGATCACGGTACAATCGTCATCAACGTAATTAGCTCCTATCTAAAGAAGAGTATTTGATATGTCTGAAGTGTTAAAAAAGGCTTTGATTACCGGTGTTACCGGGCAAGATGGCTCCTATCTTGCAGAATTTTTGTTACAAAAAGGTTATGAAGTTCACGGCATTAAACGCCGCACATCCCTTTTTAACACAGATAGAATTGATCACCTTTATCAAGATCCGCATGTGAACCAGCGCCGTTTTATTTTGCATCATGGCGACATGACAGACAGCTCAAGTTTAATTCGTATCATTCAACAAATTCAGCCAGATGAAATTTATAACCTGGCCGCTCAAAGTCATGTGGCTGTCTCCTTTGAAGAGCCTGAGTACACCGCCAATGCCGATGCTTTAGGCGCATTGCGGATTTTAGAAGCTATCAGAATTTTAGGGTTAGAAAAAAAGACCCGCTATTACCAAGCATCCACTTCTGAGCTTTATGGCAAGGTGCAATCATTTCCACAAAATGAGAAAACCCCATTTTATCCACGCTCACCTTATGCGGTAGCAAAACTATATGCCCATTGGATCACCATAAACTATCGTGAAGCTTATGGCATTTATGCTTGCAACGGTATTTTGTTTAATCATGAATCGCCTGTGCGTGGTGAAACTTTTGTTACCAGAAAAATTACCCGTGCTTTAGCGCGCATTAAGCTTGGTATGCAAGATTGCTTATATTTGGGCAACATGGATGCTAAGCGCGATTGGGGACACGCACGTGACTACATTGAAATGCAGTGGCTGATGCTACAGCAAGCAACCCCTGATGACTTTGTGATTGCAACCGGTGAGCAATACAGTGTGCGTGAGTTTGTGAACATCGCCGCCAAAGAGATGGGCATTACCCTACGTTGGGAAGGCACAGCGGAAAATGAGAAAGGCTTTGATGCCAAATCAGGCTTGTGCATTGTTGCGGTTGACCCGCGATATTATCGACCAACCGAAGTTGAAACCTTGCTAGGGGACGCCACCAAAGCTCGCGATATTCTGGGATGGGTTCCCAAAACCACCTTCAGTGAATTAGTGAAAGAGATGGTGAAAGAAGATCTGGAATTAGCAAAAAGAGATTCCTTTTGTCAAAAAGAAGGCTTCAAAGTATTTGAGTATCAAGAATAATGATGAAAGATACCGATAAAATTTATGTGGCAGGTCATAAAGGCTTAGTGGGCAGCGCATTGGTGCGCTCTCTACACAAACAAGGCTTTAAAAACATTATTACGCGAACTCACAGCCAATTAGAGCTGATGGACAAATCCGCGGTTGATGCCTTTTTTGATGAAACCAAACCGGATTATGTCTTTTTAGCAGCAGCTAAAGTGGGCGGTATTTGGGCAAATGATAACTATCCAGCGGATTTTATTTATCAAAATCTCTCAATCCAAAATAACATTATTAGCGCTTCAAAAGATAATAACGTTAAAAGATTATTATTTTTAGGCTCATCTTGCATCTATCCTAGAAATTGCCCACAGCCCATCAAAGAAGAATATTTGCTCACTGGCACGTTGGAATCAACGAATCGTCCCTATGCGCTCGCCAAAATAGCGGGTATTGAAATGTGTTGGGCTTTTAATCGTCAATATGGCACCCAATACTTGGCGGCGATGCCAACCAATCTTTATGGCCCTGGTGATAATTACGATTTAAACACCTCCCATGTTATTCCTGCGTTAATTAGAAAAATGCATGAGGCCAAAGAGGCAAATGCAGAACAGGTTGTGGTGTGGGGAACCGGCACGCCTAAAAGAGAATTTTTATATTCCGATGATTTAGCCGATGCTTGTTTATTTTTGATGAACTTAAATGATGAAAAGTTTAATTCATTAATTTCCAGCAAAGACATAGCTCCCATCGTGAATATCGGTTGTGGTGAAGATTTAAGCATTGCCGAGTTGGCGCAGACCATTAAGCAAGTGGTTGGGTTTGAGGGCAAAATTGTATTTGATGCCACCAAGCCTGATGGGACGCCGAGGAAAGTGTTGGATGTGGGTAGGTTGTCGGAGATTGGCTGGAATGCGAGCACCACTTTAAATAACGGAATTAAGTTCGCGTATAAAGAATTTACAAAAGTCTGCGACGAAAAAACAGCAACATTGTTGGCATGATTTAATATAAAAATAATTTTCAAAATTTATGATAAGGGTAAGATGTGTTTAATAATAAATCTATTCTCATAACCGGAGGAACAGGATCTTTTGGTAAAGCTTTCGTTAAACATGTTTTAACCCACTATAAACCAAAAAGAGTTATTGTCTATTCAAGAGACGAATTGAAGCAATTTGAGATGCAGCAAGAATTTAATCATTCTGCTATGCGATATTTCATCGGTGATGTTAGAGATGCCGAAAGATTAGGCACTGCTTTTCATGATGTAGATTATGTCGTTCATGCCGCTGCAATGAAGCAAATACCCGCAGCAGAATACAACCCTATGGAATGTATTAAAACAAATGTCATGGGCGCTCAAAATGTTATCAACATGGCTCTAACAAATAATGTTGAGCGAGTCATTGCTTTATCGACAGACAAAGCAGCTAATCCAGCAAACTTATATGGTGCTACCAAGCTAGCAGCTGATAGATTGTTTGTTGCGGCAAACAATCTGGTGGGCACAAGACATACGCGGTTTGGTGTGGTTCGCTATGGTAATGTTATGGGCTCACGCGGTTCAGTTGTGCCTTATTTTAAGCGGTTAATAGCAGAAGGCGCGAAAGACTTACCTATTACTGATCCAAGAATGACGCGATTTTGGATTACCCTAGATCAAGGTGTTAGATTCGTAGAAAAAGCTTTTCAAAGAATGTACGGTGGCGAAATATTTATTCCCAAGCTTCCTACAGCAAGCATCATGGATATTGCGCGCGCGTTAGCTCCTGAGATGCCCACACGTGTTATTGGCATACGCTCTGGTGAAAAATTGCACGAATTAATGTGCACAATTGACGATGCTCGAATGACGCTGGAATTTCATGATCACTATGTTATCAAGCCAGGTGTGGTATGCAGCTTTAATGCTGATTATGAGCTTAATGCGATTGAAGAGAGAGGTAACTATGTCAAAGAAGAATTTGAATATAGTTCTCATACAAATCCTTGGGTTCTGAACTTGGATGAAATTAAGGTATTAATTTCATGAAACGCTTTATTCCCTATGGTAGACAAAGCATAGACGAAAGCGACATTCAAACTGTCATTGAAGTATTAAAATCCGATTGGTTGACCCAAGGTCCAACCATTGAGGAGTTTGAAAAGTCATGCGCGCAGTTGAGTCAAGCAGCTTATGGATGCGCGATGAATAGTGCCACTTCTGCATTGCACGTTGCGTGCCTTGCTTTGGACCTTAGTAGAGGCGATATTCTTTGGACTACGCCTAATACGTTTGTGGCTTCGAGCAACTGCGCGCTTTATTGCGGCGCTACTGTTGATTTTGTTGATATTGATCCAAAAACTTATAACATTTCACCCGAGGCACTTGAAGAAAAACTTATTAAAGCAAAAAAAGCCAATAAGTTACCAAAGATCCTCGTCGTGGTTCATTTTGCAGGTCAATCCTGTGATATGAAGGAAATTAAAAAATTAGCGGATAGTCATGGCATTAAAGTTATAGAAGATGCCTCTCATGCCATTGGCGGTAGATATCTTGATAAACCTATTGGGAATGGTGAATATTCAGACATTACGATTTTTAGCTTCCATCCAGTTAAAATTATTACAACAGCTGAAGGTGGTATGCTACTGACGAATTCATCTGAAATTAAACATAAAGCAGATTTATTCAGAAGCCATGGTATTACGCGCTCACCACAATTTATGACAGAAGAAAGTCATGGTGCGTGGTATTACCAACAAATTGAGCTCGGTTTCAATTATCGTATGACGGATCTACAGGCTGGATTAGGGCTAAGCCAGCTAAAACGAATAGATCATTTTATTGAACGCAGAAAAGTCATAGCGTCAATTTACGATGAAGCTTTAAAAAATTTGCCACTGGTTACGCCATGGCAATCTGAAAATGCCAGCTCTGCTTATCATCTTTACCCAATACAATTAAATTTAGAAACCTTATCAATAACGAGACGGGAAGTATTTGATGCTCTAAGAGTTGCTGATATAGGCGTAAATGTACACTATATACCTGTACACACTCAGCCTTACTATCAAAAGTTGGGATTTAGAAAGGGCGATTTTCCTGTAGCTGAAGCATATTATGAGAGAGCAATATCTTTGCCTATTCATGCAGGACTAACTGATAGCGAGCAAAGTTATGTTGTAGATACTTTGTCTAAAATATTGAGTTCAAGATAAGCATTGATGATATGGCTATGAAGCAAAAACAAAAAGTAGTTGCAATTATTCAAGCTAGAATGACTTCGACTAGGTTGCCTGGAAAGGTGCTTTTGCCACTAGGCGATAAAACAGTGCTGGGCCAAGTTTTAACTAGATGTCACCAAATTGAAGGTGTTGATGAAGTTTGCTGTGCTGTTCCCATCGGCGAAATGCATGATTGCGTTGCCGCTGAAGCTTTAAAATATCAAGCAACTATCTTTCGTGGCTCTGAACATGATGTGCTTGAAAGATACTATCAAGCAGCGCAGTACACTCATGCTGATATTATTATGCGTATGACCAGTGATTGCCCCTTGATTGATCCCAAGGTGAGTGCAAAGGTTTTGCAATTATTTAAGGATTCAAATGTTGAATATGCATGTAATAATATGCCCGTAAGCTGGCCACATGGATTGGATTGTGAAGTTTTCAGCTTTGAGGCCCTTAAAACATGTTATCAGCAAGCTACTGCGCCTGAAGAACGAGAACATGTTACTAAATGGATTCGAAACCACTATCGGTGTGTTAATTTAGAAAATCCTATGGGGAATCAGTATTCCTTAAGAATAACGCTAGATACGCCTGAAGATTATGAGGTAATAAAAAGTATTTTTGAAAAGGCACCTGAAAACCAGCTCATAAATCATGCTTATTTGCATGCACAGCATTTTTAGGAATAAAAAATAATGTCAAAAGCGCTAGCCATTATTCGATGTGAAGCTTCCTCAAAAATTGGGGCAGGTCATGCGATGCGCTGTAGTGTTTTAGCAAAGTTATTGGCTGAGCACAATTGGGATTGTTATTTTGCGACCTCAGAGGAAACATTCTCATTCATACCAAAGTTAAAAGAGTTTCAAAGAATTGAACCAGAGCAACTTAGCCAAGATAAAATAATACACGACTTACTTGTTGTTGATCATTACGAGTTGGATTTTGAGTTTGAGCAAGCCCATAGAAATCTTGCAGCTAAAATTCTAGTAATAGATGATCTCGCTAACCGTAAGCATGATTGTGATATTCTTCTTGATCAAACATTTGGTAGAAAAAGTGATGATTACATCAATATGGTACCAACTAGTTGCCGGATATTTGCGGGCTCTCAATTTGCATTGCTTCGACCTGCCTTTGCCGCTTTGCGTGAAAAAGCACTTTTAAAACGCGAAAGCACAAAAGAAATTAAACGATTATTGATCAATATGGGTGGGGCGGATCAGCATAATTTTACCACCGTTGTTTTAAAAGAAATACAGAAGTTTGGCTTTAAAGGTGATATTGATATTATTTTAGGGTTTGCAGCACCACACAAGAATGCTGTTTTAGAACAAATTGAAAAAATGGATTCTAATTGTGTGACACATACAGATGCTGATATGCCAAGCTTAATGTATGAGGCAGATGTGGCCTTCGGCGCTGCAGGTTCGAGTGTTTGGGAAAGAGCTTGCCTTGGGTTGCCTACAATATTAATGCTCACTGCTGATAATCAACAATTTTCATACAATCAATTAATAAATAACGGGCTTTGTATACCTATCAATGAAATGAGCACAATTTTTAATGTTGGCAATTATAAGCAACATTATCAAAAAGTTGCAAAAATATGTGATGGTTTGGGTGCTCAGAGAATATTTAACGAAATATTAAGAAAAGGAATTACTTATGAAATGCAAGAAAAAAATTATTGAATATGATGTTGTTCAAGCAGATCCATTACCTTCCGAAGATCAATTAGCTGAATTTTACGCTAATTACTATATTTCACCGGATAGTGCGAAGACAGGATATGATAGCTCTTATACTCCTGATGAATTAAAACACAAAATATTAGAATCAAATATAGCATTAGCTGCGATTAAGGATAATTTGAATGATATAAGCATACAGCGCTCTTTATTTGAATTTGGATGTGGAGAAGGCTTCTTTTTAAATGAAGCTTTTAAGCAAAACTTTCAAGTAAATGCTATTGATTTTAGCAATGTCGGTCTTGCTAAGTGGAATGCTCATTTATTTGATTATTGTCAGTTTGGAAACATATATGATTTTCTGACCAAAATGACGGTTGAAAATAAAAAATATGACGTGATTGTTTTAAGAAATGTTTTAGAACATGTTATTAGCCCCGCTACTCTATTATCAAATATACAAAAGTTACTGAATAAAAATGGGTTGGCTCTTATAACCGTGCCTAATGATTATAGCATTATTCAAAATAGTGCGATGGAATTAAATCATATTAACGAAGAATTCTGGTTTGAACCACCTGAGCATTTGTACTATTTCAATGTTAAAAACATTAGACCATTTTTAAAAAATTATGGTTTTGAAATTGTTGACATGTTTAGTTCATTTCCAGTTGATTTTTTTCTGTTTCATCCAGGAAGCAACTACAGTACAAATAAAGCAAATGGAAAGGCTGTGCACAACGCACGGGTTACTTTAGATTTAATCCTGGCTAAAGAAGGAATTGAAAACATTCTTAACCTCTATCGTGCCATGGCTAAATGTGGAGCGGGACGAAACCTTACTGTCATTGTTAAGTCAAATCAAACATGAAGTTAGCTTTTATCTCGGATATTCATGGCAATGATATTGCACTTCGTGCCGTCTTGAACGACGCAAAAAAATTAGGTGTTTTGCAATTGCTTTTGTGTGGTGATCTGACAGGGTACTATTACAATATTGATAAAGTGTTCGAGTTACTTAACCAATGGGATTGGGTGAGCTGCCGAGGCAACCATGAAGATCTTTTGAAAAAAAGAATGACTGAAAATCTGGAAGTATGCAAAAAAATTGATGAGAAGTATGGTTCTTCTTTCAAATTAGCATTGCAATCGCTGGATAAAAAGAAGATAGATTTTTTGATCACTCTTCCTCATCCCTTACCTCTTGAAATTGAAAATACTAAGTTTTTATTGTGCCATGGATCACCTTGGGATATCGAAAAATATATCTACCCTGACAACAATATAAAAGAATTAAAGCAATTTGATGAATTTGTGGATAGTTATGATGTGATTATACTTGGCCATACTCATTATCAAAAGATGTGGGAATATGGTTCAATGCTTATTATAAATCCTGGTTCGGTTGGCCAACCAAGATCTGGAAAAGAAAGTGTTAATGACTATCATGCTCGCGCGCAGTGGGGCATTTTCGATACGCAGACAAAATCCTACGAGCACAGAACCACTTTTTATGATGCATCTCACCTCATGAAGCAAATTCTTGAGCATGATCCAGATTTGCCATTTCTTAAAAACGTTTTGTTAAGGCGATAATAAATATGATGTTTTTAATTTCAGCCGCAAATTGTGACATATCGTTTTCTATGGCACGAATTCTGAGAACTACATTTGAAGATTGTAAATTGATTGGGTTAGCGCCAGATGGAATTTGGCCAGCTAAAGGCGTTTTTGATGAAATATTAGAAATTCCTTTTGCTTCAGAATCAAATTATTTTGAAGTATTATCTGGTTATATTGGTAGATACAAGCCCAATTTTTTTATTCCAGCTTCGGAAAAGGAATTAGGCTTTATACTAGATAATGCGGTTCTATTCAAAACATTTGAAACAAAAATAATAAGCAATGATTCACATTTTTTAAGAATATTTTTAGATAAATACGAAACCTATCTTTGGTTATCTCAACAAGGTATTTGCGTCCCTAAAACAGTTTTATTGAATGAAATCATAACGTTTGATTTTCCTGTAATCATTAAACCGAGGAGAAGTGCGGGGTCGAAAAATATTACGATCGTAAATAGTGAAAAGCACCTTGAGGTTATTAAGGAAAATATTGGTACTGAATTTTTAGATGAATATGTTATACAAGAATACATAGATGCACCAAATAGCGAATTTACTTGTGCGACCTGGCGTTTTGAAAATGATTTTAGAGAAATAACATTTCACCGCAAACTTCAGGGTGGATTAACAGGCGTTGCTGCTGTGGTTGATGTTCCAGAAATTAAACATTTATTAAATATTTTTCAAGAAAACATTAATTCAAACTTTTTTCTGAATGTTCAACTTAGAATGAAAGATCACCAGCCGTATGTTTTTGAAGTAAATCCACGCTTTTCAAGCACCATAATGATGAGACATAAAATTGGATTCCAGGATTTTATGTGGACCATTAATAAGTACAATAATAAGCCTATTGGCGAATGGAAAGGTCCGCTGGTTGGAACTAAAATATTTCGCATTTCAGATGAATTAATAATTCAGCCCCAACAGCAGGTAATAGCATGATAAAAAGTAACAGAAAAAAACCATATATTATCGCCGAGCTTTCAGGTAATCATAACGGAGATATCGAAAGAGCTATTGGCTTAATAGAAGAAGCTAAAAAAGCTGGAGCAGATGCGGTTAAATTGCAAACTTATACCGCCGACACCATTACAATTAATCATGATGGGCCTGGTTTCGTAATGGATGGCGGTATATGGAAAAATAGAAAGCTTTACGATTTATACCAAGAAGCACATACCCCTTGGGAATGGCATAAAGCTTTATTTGATAAAGGAAGGGAAATCGGTATAACTGTATTTTCAAGCCCCTTTGATAAAACTGCTGTTGATTTGCTTGAGAGTCTTGATGCGCCTATTTATAAAGTGGCTTCTTTTGAGCTAATAGATACCCCTCTCATTAAATATATAGCCAAAACAGGCAAGCCAATCATTATGTCAACAGGTATGGCAAGTCTTTCTGAAATTGATTTAGCAGTTAAGGCAGCCACAGAGGCTGGTTGCACTGATCTAACTTTATTACATTGTGTTAGTGCATACCCTGCTGCAATTGAAGATTGCAACCTTGCTACCATGCTTGATCTGAAAGAAAAATTCCCTACTATAAATATAGGTCTTTCAGATCATAGCTTAGGTACAGCTGTAGCTGTAGCTGCAGTTGCTCTTGGCGCAGAAGTAATTGAAAAACATTTTACATTTAACCGTGCTGAGGGTGGTGTAGATAGTGCATTTTCACTTGAGCCTGCTGAGTTGAAACAATTATGTATTGATTGCAATACCGCATATCTTGCTTATGGCCAGGTTAATTACCAGCGTTCAGTTTCTGAGCAAAAAAACATGATATATCGCCGAAGCTTATATATTGTTGAAGATATTAAAAAAGGAGAGACATTCAGTGAAGAAAATGTCAGATCCATTAGACCAGGCTTCGGAATTGCGCCCTATGAACTAGAAAAGATATTAGGCAAAAAGGCAGCTACAGATTGTAAATTTGGCACACCATTATCATTTGATCTAATAGAAAATTAGTGTTTAAGGTTTATTTATGAGAAATGTAAATGTTTGTATTCTTGATTATGGTTCAGGGAATTTACTATCAGTATACAATTTATTTTCCTCAATTTGTTCTCAAGTATTTGTGAGCAATAATGAAAATGATATTAAAAATGCTTCTCATGTAGTATTACCTGGTGTAGGTGCATTTGGGGCTGCCATGGCTAAAGTCAAAAAGAATTTGCCTCTTAAATTCCTAGAAGAAAGAATAATTGTTGATAAAATTCCCTATTTGGGAATATGTGTTGGCATGCAAATTTTGGCAACAACAGGTACTGAATTTGGCCAACATGAAGGGTTGAACTGGGTACCTGGAACCGTTATGGAGCATGACGCTCACTCGTATCCTCTACCGCATGTAGGTTGGAATGAAGTTAGCTCAAAGTGTCCAAAAAATACATTATTAAATGGCTTAGATAAACACAATGACTTTTACTTTGTGCATAAATTCGCATTCGTTGCCGATAATCCAAATCACGTAGTAGCGACAACACAGTATGGAAATGAGTTTTGTAGTATTATTCAAAAAGATAATATTTATGGAGTTCAGTTTCATCCAGAAAAAAGTCAACAAGCAGGCAGAAAACTTGCACTTAACTTTTTGGCATTAGCATGAAAAAGAAAAGATTAATACCTATTATTTTGTTAAAAAATGGCAGTATCGTGAAAAGTAAAAAATTCTCACGATATCAAAAATTGGGAAATCCAATAACAACCGTTAAGCGTTTAAGTGAATGGGCTTCGGATGAATTAATCTATTTAGATATTACTAAAGAAGGTGGCTATGATCTCAACAGAGATGACCTGGCTTTCAACAACAGGTCGTCTATAATTGATATTATTAAAGATGTTTCTGTTTTTACATTTATGCCAATTACGGTGGGTGGTGGCATATCGAGCCTTAACGATATAGAGCAACGGCTTAGTGCAGGTGCGGATAAGATTTCAATCAACACCATTGCCCATAATAACCCAACCTTTATAAGTCAAGCAGCCAAAGAATTTGGATCACAGTGTATTGTCGTTTCCATAGATTACATCTATGAAGACAATGTTGCAAAAGTATATTGTCATCACCGAAAATCTGCATTGCAAATGAAAGTTAAAGATTGGTTACTTCAAGCTGTTTCTGAGGGAGCTGGAGAAATTTTATTAAATAGCGTAGAACGAGATGGTATGCAAAACGGGTATGATTTGGAGTTGCTCGAAGAAGTTTCAGAGCAGTCAACCGCTCCTATTATTGCATGTGGTGGTGTTGGAGAGTGGGAGCACTTTGCTCAAGCGCTTGAAACGACGCAAGTAGATGCTGTGGCTGCAGCTAATATTTTTCAATATAGCGATCAAAGCGTATATCTGGCTAAAAAATATTTATATGAACGGGGATATAGAGTTCGATATCCTGAATTACTAAAATTCGAAGAGTTGAGGAAAGTAGAAAATGAAGTATTGTAAGCGATGTACATATGCATTTATAGCAGTTAATCTTCAAATGGATGATGATGGTGTTTGCTCCAGCTGTAGAGTGTTCGAAGAGCTTAGCTTAATTGATGACAGCCTTTGGGCGAAACGAAAGGATAAACTTGCGAGTATTGTTGAGCAGATTAAAAAGAATAACACATCAAACTATGACTGCATTGTTCCTGTAAGTGGTGGCAAAGATAGCTATTTCCAAACACATACGATGATCCACGAGTTTGGATTAAAACCATTGCTTGTAACTTATCATGGTAATAATTATTTGCCAGAAGGCGATTATAATCGTGATCGTATGCGGCATGTTTTTGATGCTGATCATATTGTGTTTGGTCCCAGTGTTGAAGTGTTAAAAAAATTAAATAGAATTTGCTTCAAAAAAATGGGAGATATGAATTGGCATGCACATTGCGGTATTTTTACATATCCAATACAAATTGCCGTGAAGTTTAAAATCCCTATGTTGATGTGGGGGGAAATCGCATGGGATATTTCTGGAATGTACAGTCCTGATGATTTTGTTGAATTCAGTGCTCGAGCTAGGCATGAGCATGGTCTGAGAGGGTTTGAGTGGTATGACATGTTAAATGACCCAATCGATCGATTAACTGAAAAAGATGTTTTATGGGCGAAATATCCCTCAGATGAAGAAATTTTAGCATCATCTGTTAAAGGTTTGTATTTGGGTAATTTTATGAAATGGGAACCCAATTCGAATACCAAGTTGATGCAAGAAAAATATAATTGGATGCCAGCACAAAAGCCATTTGAAAGAACATATCGATTAATATCAAACCTCGATGATCGTTATGAAAACGGCGTGCATGACTTATTAAAGTTCATTAAATTTGGTTATGGCAGAGCTTCAGATCATACATCTAAGGATATACGATTAGGTTTGCTGACACGAGAAGAGGGCGTTAAAATCGTACAGAAACTAGACCACATTGTTTCAAAAGATCTTTATCATTGGCTGAACTATGTAGACATGACTGAGGATGAATTTTGGAGTATAGCTGATACATTTCGTGATGTGAGAGTTTGGTGGATTGAAGATGGTAAATGGTTTAAAGATAATATTTGGGGAGAACCAAGTTCATATGGTGATGTCCATTTGCCCAAAGAAATGTGGCAAAAATATCAACATAAATCAAGAGTTCCCGCTTAACTATCAAGGTAACTTTAGTAAATGCTTATATTGAAGGAAAAACTTTTTTTAGCACTAAAATCGCTATATCGCAAAATTAGATATTGGCGTTGGTTGTTTAGTGCTCAAAAAAAGGGTGAGATATTAACCCCTTCGGCGAAATCTAAATCCTCCATTTTGTTTTTATTGCCTGAAGCAGGTATTAGCCTCTATATTAAAATTTTGGTTATGCTTGCTTCTCAATTCAAATTACTGGGGTACAGAGTTTATTTTGCAAGATGCTTCAATATTTTTGAGCGTTGCGTTTTTATGGATTCAGAGAGCTTGAGCATTAATGCAACGCCCAAAGAAAAAAAGTTATTATGTACATATTGTTTTAGAACATTTGAAAAGCATGTGGCGTCTAAGGGCTTTGAGTTTGTTGATCTGCGCCATTTTATCAATGAAGAAGATCGCTTAGAAATCAAAAAAATTATCGATAAAAACCCTGATGGTGTTTTTGATGTGTCTTTTGAAGGGATTAATTTTGGTGGTGTTTTAGAGTATAATCTGTTCTTATACTTGAAAAAATCAGATTTAACTAATTTATCTGAAACGGAATTAAAGTTATGGCAACAAAACTTGAGTTCATTGTACTTAGGTTATCTTGCCGTTAAAAGACTTATCGAAAGCTTCAATACCTCTCATGTCGTTATGTGCGATGAATATAGCCTCAATTCTATTGTAAAAGATTTGTCTATTAAATTTGGCGTATCTCAGGTAAACGTATCCTTGCCTTTTCACAAGGATGTTGATGTTACCAAGCTGAGAATTTTACGCAAGGATTCATTAAGCGAATATTTCGATGCTATTAGAAGATGGCCAGAATTAAAAGAACTAGGTTTGATGAAATCTCAAATCAAAGAAGCCGTTGATGATTTGATAGTTAGAATGTCTAAAAAGGGAACCTATACATATTCGCCTGGAAAAGGTGAGAACACAAACATATGGGAGACTCTACACTTAGACAAAAAAAAGAAGACAATAGTTGCTTATCCCAGCTCTCCTGATGAAATAGATTCAATCCTGTCATTGCAACGTACCAGAGGTTTGCCTTTAGAAACCCCAAATGATGCCTTTAAAGATCAATTTGAATGGTTAGATGAATTAATCGGTTATGTTGAAAATTCAGATGAATTTCAGCTGATTGTTCGATTGCACCCAAGAATTGCACCTAATCATAGAGAGAAATGGGGCTGCTCAGTATTAGATGAGTTTTTAAATAGATACTCGAGTGATTATAAAAATGTAAAAATCATTTGGCCTCAAGATAAAATATCAAGTTTCGATCTTGCGGAAATTGCAGATGTCGTAACAGTTTCGTGGAGTTCAATGGGTATATTTATGGCTCGACTTGGGGTTCCAGTCATTAGTGGTTTGAAATTATTTCTTCCCGTGCCCAACGATATTTTTCATGTTTTCTGCCCTACTCAAGAACAATATTTTAATTCTTTAAAACTGTTGAGCAATAGCCCTCCTATAATTGCAAATTTAAAATATGCCTATCGATGGTATAATTTAATGTATTTAGGCTATTGTATTGAGCTTGAAGACGTGATCGATGAAAATCTTAATGTTACAAATAAATTAAGTAAAAATGCCGCAGTTCTGGAAAAAGCTATTGTTAATGCTGATGATGTCTTAGCTATTAATTACAATTTTCTTCAAGAAAATCAGAATCAAGCTAATGATGAAAATGAATCTGCTGCATTGAGGACACAATTATTTCGACTTATTCACTATTTTATGACAAACCAAGACAATTTGGGTAAGTCTGAGATAACTATGGTGAATATTAGTGTGAACACTCAATATGATGATATTTTAAATATGAAGGTAAACCATGTTTTGATTCTTAATAAAAATCAAATTGAATATCATTTCAATTCAGAAATTTATTATAAGTACTCTCCAATGATTTCGCGTATGGCATCTTTTGCTAAACTGCTGACTTTTGAGCTGGAAGAAGAAATAAAAGAAATTGTTTCTTCTTCCAGCGTAGTTGAGTGTTAAAAACAGATCCTACTTTTCCAATAAGAACCAAGTTAAGTCATCTTGTGGGAAATAATTATCTCTATGATAGATAAAACCATAATCTATTAAATTAAGATCATATTTATTTATTAATTCTCCTGCAAAATCTCGCTTGAAAAGCCGGTCTGCATTACCTCTGTAATTCACCATGACAGGTGAAGGATTATAATATTCACATACTAAAATATATCTACTGGATAGTTCATAGAGATTACGGTATGCCTGTTCAAGCTGTGAAGGGTTGATATGTATCAATACCCCCTTTGTAAAAGTCAGGTCATATTTGTGACTTGTTGATATGTTATCAAGGATGGTACCTTGTGTGATTTGTGCAATTTGAAGTTCTTTAGCAGCGTTTGCGGCGGTTTCATTAATCTCATAGCCAGCTAATTTAAAATATGGATTTATTCTATGTAATGCCTGTAAATTGAGCCCAATATTACAGCCGAGTTCAATGATGGATTTTATTTTAACGGTGGATTTTAAAATTTGCCCAAATAATAGCGCGTTGGAAGTAATCAGCTTTTCGTCTTGATTTCGATTAATGTATTCGTTTCCAAACTCTCCGGCCCAAAATGCTTCTTGTTCAGTTTTGTATGCGGTGTTAGAGATAACTTTAGACATGATTATTTCTCGCTGCTTATAGGGCCTATTGGCTTTACTTTCAGGCATCAAACAGATATGAGTTAGTTAGTTTTCGATGGTTCTGATGTAAACCTGATATATTACTGGTAAATTATTGTAAAATCGAGCACTTTGAATTTATGTAAGTTCTCAATGCTAAGTGCGATTTTCTATGAAAGAAAGCGAACAAACATTTTTAGGCTGTTTGTGGTACTTTGGTAATAGGTAAAAGATATTTAGTTTATTTTACAAATGAATTTAGTACAATCTGCTAGGCTCCATATCCGGCCTCATATGCGGACTCATATAAATCTTAACAAAACATAGAAATAATTTTCCAGATGATAAAAACAGTTAAAAAAATATTGTTCTTTTTCAATCAAAGCGAAAGAAAGAAATTATCTATCATTTTACTTTGCATTATTGCTATGGGTTTCATTGAAATGGTGGGGATTGCTTCACTATTACCCTTTTTAGCTATTGTGACTAAACCAGAAGTTATTCACTCTAATCAGTATTTGGCAAAAATTTATTATACTTTAAATTTTCATGACACCACTTTATTTATGCTTTTTGTCGGTGGTTGTGTATTTTTAGTGCTAGTAGCGGGAAATGCTTTTTCTGCAGTTGTAACTTGGATAACAATGAGATTTAGTTATTACCAAGGCACAAAAATTTCAACGAATTTACTAAAAAAATATCTTAATCAGCCGTATGTCTTTTTTTTGAATCGAAATAGTAGCGATCTTGCAAAAAATGTTGTCGTAGATACAGATAGATTAGTAATAGGTGTTTTTATAAATAGTATTCAATCATTGACAAAATGCATTGTGCTGCTTTGTATTGCTTCGTTGTTATTTATAGTTGAGCCAAAACTAGCTATTTCAATTCTCATTATTCTAGGAACAGCCTACATAGTTAGTTATTTTCTGATTAGGAAGAAATTAGCTCGAGCAGGCAAAATAGCTTCTGAAGTAAGTACCTTGCGTTATCAAGTAATTGACGAGGTTATGGGTGCTATCAAAGAACTTAAAATTTTAGGAAGAGAGAAAGGATTTGTTGATGCCTTTAACCAGAGTGCGGTCAAATACGCTAATGCTGAAACATTAAGTCAACTTTCGCCTTTAGTAACCAGATACGTTGTAGAAGCAATTGCTTTTGGTGGAATGATATTAATTGCTCTGTACCTCATTGCCTCAAATCAAGACATTAGTAAATTAATGCCCTTGCTAGGCCTATATGCATTAGCGGGTTATCGCATGATGCCGGCTATGCAGCAGTTATTTAATGGTTTTACTTCAATCAAATACAATTTTTCGGCGTTAGATAATTTATTCAATGACATGCATCTAATTGAAAAGATTTCATCTCAAGAGTCTGAAAAGTTAATATTTAACAACGAATTAAAATTGGAAAGAGTTTGTTATAGTTATCCAAATGCAACAAAAAGCGCACTACGAAATATTAGTGTTAATATTCAAAGACATTCAGTTATAGGAATTGTGGGTTCATCAGGTGCAGGTAAAACAACATTGATTGATCTCATTTTGGGCCTCTTATCACCAAAGCAAGGTAGATTAGCTGTTGATAATGTTGTTATTACAGAAAAAAACATGCAATCATGGCAAAAAAATATTGGCTATGTTCCTCAGAATATATTTTTGCTTGATACCACTATTGCTAATAATATCGCACTTGGCATGGCCCAAGAAGATGTCGATTTTACCAAGGTTCGAAACGCTGCAATACTTGCAAATTTAGATGATTTTGTTCAAGAACTGCCGGATGGTTATGATACGGAAGTTGGGGAGCGTGGTGTGCGATTAAGCGGTGGTCAACGTCAACGCATAGGGATTGCAAGAGCGCTTTACCATAACCCCGAGTTACTTGTATTTGATGAAGCAACAAGTGCTTTAGATGGCGCCACGGAGAAGGTAATTATGGAAGCTATTAAGCAACTCGGGCAACGTAAGTGCATTATTTTAATTGCGCATCGGTTGAATACAGTTAAAAACTGCGATTTGATCTATGTCCTGAGTAAAGGTGAAGTCATTGGATGCGGCACCTATGCTGAGTTGTTAAATTCAAATGTTACCTTTCAACATTTGGCTAATGCACAAGTGGTTGAACCTCACGTTACCTCTTGAATATGTATCATTTATCTGGCTAAATACGTTTTGTGAAATATCTAAAATTGCTTCATCAACTCGTTTATGAAAGAATATTTCAGATTTTTCCACGTATGACGAATTAAGGATTCTTAAGTAAAAGTAACTTATTTTTGCTAAGAAAAATGGATAGATGATGCAAAACGTACTTTCAGTTTTAATTACTTTGAGCCTAGTTATTCTTCCCTTTAATGTGAATGCATATATTGACCCTGGCACAGGTACATTTGTCCTGCAAATGCTATTTGCGAGCCTTATAGGCGGGCTGTTCACTATTAAAATGTACTTTCAAAAAGTTAAGAATTTTTTCAAAGGCATTAAAAGCGAGCCAGTCACTAATCAAAAGAAAAATGACATAGAAGACGAGTAAAACAGTTCATATGTTTCAAAATGGAAGGCAATCCTCATATAGAGCCCACTTGTATAAGTAGTTTGATTTATAAATCACAAGTGGTAGGCATGTACAATACTCTTACGCTTTGGTTATCTATGAAACAAGACAAACGATACGGATAAATAGTGAGAGTGATGTTAGATATTATCAGGGGCTTGAAACAGTTAAAAAAACTTATTCAACTTTCCAAAAATGAAAAGAATACTGTTTTCTATTCTGAAGGTCACACCAATAGTGTTCATTTTGAGCATATTATCAATCATCTCGTCACATTTTTGAACCAAATAATTTGTTACTTAACTTCCCAATCATGTAGTCTAATTTTAAAAAGCCATCATAGAAACATCATCCCCATTTACGGCG
>CAZSGE010000025.1:0-34508 GCA_964606325.1 Uncultured Candidatus Berkiella sp. | reverse complement strand
TTGATAAAAGTAAATAAAAATATAAACCCCATTATCCAGGAGATAATAAGGGTATCCAGATGTATAGCATAGAAGCCCTCTCCCCACGTTAAATTGGTGAGATGGTGCGTTATATACTGCGCTGATGTGAGCTCTCTATCTGTTCCAACGCTCATTCGGTTCTCATTTTCTGATTATTTTTAAACGTAGCAATTCCCAGCGGGGTAATAAAAAAACTGAACTGCGCCATGATGTATCCTATGAACAACCACTGTGGCAACACCCAATCGGTCATAACAGCCAAACCAAACCCCGTTGCTGTTAATAAAATCTTGACCATTTCTCCCTTATAAAGGGATTTAAAAATCTTTTTAGCTGCTCTGGCACCTTTGTGTGCAAACACGCGCCGATACAGATAAAAGTTTGGCAACACACACACGAGACCACCAACCACGTAAGAACCCGCAGCTAACACCCCATATACCCCGGCAACAATCGGGGAAAAAATCACAACCAATGGAAATTGCAATGCGACGGCCCAAAGTGCCTCGTTTTGAAAGCGAGAGCTTCTCATAACAATTCACCCATGGTAGACAGCTTGCCAAGCGCGCAAAGTATACTGGTAGTGTAAATTTTAATCAATCGCTAGTTGAGAGAGGTTACGTTCGCCAAAACAAACCTCTCACCAACTTCTTTCGTAGTTCATAGTGATAGGGTTTTACTAAGTTTACTGAATATGCGCTAAGATGCCTTCTAGCTCATCCACATCGTTATAACGAATAACCACCAACCCTTTGCCTTTCTCCCCATGGCGAATAGCCACGCGTGCGCCTAGTTTATCCGCCAAATCATCTTCTAAACGACGAATATTGGGATCGATAACGCGCCTAGCAACAACACGCTCAACCGGCAAAGGTTCTGGCCCTTCTTGTATTTTAGCAACCAGTTTTTCTGTTTCACGCACAGATAAACCTTTTTCGACAACCATATGGGCTATCTGACTTTGCTCAGTGCCTTTTAAACCTAAAAGAGCGCGGGCATGCCCCATCTCAATTTGATCTTGATCCAGCAGTGTCTGAACATCCGGGTTGAGCGTTAACAAACGTAATAAATTGGTTACGCTTGTTCGCGATTTGCCGACGGCTTCTGCCACTTGAAGATGAGTTAATTGAAGTTCTTCTGAGAGGCGTTTTAACGCCATCGCTTCTTCCATCGCATTGAGATTTTCACGCTGAATATTTTCAATCAACGCCATCGCCATGGCAGCCTCATCAGGCACTTGACGCACAATCGCAGGCACTTGCGCTAAACCTGCTAATTGCGCTGCGCGCCATCTGCGCTCACCGGCAATAATTTCATAATGTTGGTTTTTAGGGCGCACTACGATGGGTTGCAACACCCCTTGAGCACGAATCGATTCCGCTAATTGTTCCAAGCCTTCATGTTTTATATGTTGTCTAGGCTGAAAGGGGCCCACAACTAATTTTTCAACTGGCAAATAGCGTAGATCTTGCCCTTCGACCGGCTCGCCGTCTTTGGGGGGCACAACGGGTGCCGGCCTGTCTTTGAGCGTAATGCTTGAGCCCAAACTGGCCGATAATAATTCGTTTAATCCTTTCCCTAAGCCTCGTTTTTTCATCGACATTATGCTCTTTCTCTTACTTTTTTGGCTTTGTTTGCCATTAATTTTTCTTTGCGTAAAAATTCTGCCGCGAGCGTTAAATAAGCTGACGAGCCTCTTGAGCTTTTATCATATAGCTGCACAGGCAAACCATAACTGGGTGCCTCGGCAAGGCGCACATTGCGAGGAATAACGGTTTGAAAAACTTTATTTTTAAAATGAGAAACTAATTGAGATGAGACTTCTGCCGCCAAGCGATTACGACCATCAAACATGGTGCGAATAATACCTTTGACTTCTAATTTGGGATTAACGGTTTGCAATTGCTTCATGGTATTCATGAGATCGGTTAAGCCTTCTAAGGCAAAATATTCGCACTGCATTGCAATCATAATGCCATCTGCCGCAACCAAGGCATTTACTGTCAACATATTCAAAGAAGGCGGGCAATCTAAAAAGATATAATCATAATTTTCTTTGACGGTATTCAACGCGTTTGCCAGAGACAGCGGCTGAGATTGTTTTTTCACGAGCACCACTTCTGCTGCGGTGAGATCGCTGTTGGCAGGAATAATATCGTAGCCTGCGGGGGTTTGCTCAATGATAACCTCGCGCGCGCTGGCCTTTCCTTGCAGTAAATCATTCATAGTAAGTTCGGTGGCATTTTTATCGATGCCGCTCCCCATTGTGGCGTTACCCTGGGGATCCAAATCACATAACAAAACGCGCTTTTTAGACAGAACTAGGGAGGCGGCTAAATTAATGCAACAGGTGGTTTTGCCCACGCCGCCCTTCTGGTTAGCAAACGCTAAAATTTGAGCTCCCATAACCTACTTTCCTTTCTTTATCAGAGCGAATGCGCCCCTGCTCTTGCAATTATTCCTAAATGGCGCTGGGCTATCTCCCCAGGCACACTTAAAGATACCATGTGTTCCAACTCAAATCCCTTCGGTAATGAGAAGTTTTCCTCTACCTTCCCCATCATCGCCAAAAAACGGCCATCTTGCGCAAGCAAATGGTTTGTAAGTTCTATCATTTGTGATAATGGCGCAAAGGCTCGGGTGACGATAGTACTAAACTTTTCGGTTGGTTGATATGCTTTCACTTCACTGTGTATGCAATGAACGTTTTTCAAAGACAGTAACTTAGCTACTTGTGAGACAAAAACTTGCTTTTTATGATTACTGTCTAACAAAAAAAACTGTTTTTGGGGCATCATAATGGCCAAGGGAATGCCTGGCAACCCCGCGCCCGTTCCCACGTCTATCACGCTATCACCCATAACATGTGGATAAATAGAGAGACTATCTAACAAATGGCGACTCACCATCTCAAGGGGATCTCGGATGGCCGTTAAATTTAAACGCTGGTTCCAGGTGTGCATCATCTCAAGGTAATCGATGCTTTGATTCAGTTGTTGCTCTTGTGCGTTAAAAGTCATCGCTTTCAAGCCTTGTTGTAACAACTTCTTGCAGGCGACCTTATCAAAGTGCTTAACACGTTGGGACATTTTCGCTCTCTTTGGTCATTTGATGCTTTTTAAGATATATCAATAAAAGAGATATCGCTGCCGGTGTTACCCCGGGAATCCGAGAGGCAATGCCCACCGTTTGCGGTTTTACTCTGGTTAATTTTTCAACCATTTCAGCCGAAAGGCCGGGGATCCCTTTATATTCAAAATCGCTGGGAATGAGAGTGTTTTCATTTTTTGCACAACGCTGAATTTCTAGGGTTTGCTTAGCAATATAGCCTGCATATTTGGCCTGCACTTCGACTTGCTCAATCGCTTGAATCATGTGGCTCTCTAAAGTGATATTTTCTTTTTCAAGCGCTTCCTTTACTTTGGGCAGCGCTAATATTAATTCCATATTCACTTCTGGGCGCGTAATCAACTCTATCAGTTTATAATCTCTGGATAAATCGACTTGATTTTCTTGTAAGATGGTCGCTTCGGGCGTCTGTGGATAAAGTGATACGTTTTTCATAAAATCGTAAAACTGCGAAATGGCGGCTTTTTTCTTATTAAAAAAGTCCCATCTATCATCACATACCACGCCCATAGCGCGGCCAATTTCGGTAAAGCGTAAATCGGCGTTATCTTCTCGCAACATTAAACGAAACTCTGCGCGGCTGGTAAACATACGATAAGGCTCTGTGGTGCCAAGTGTTATTAAATCATCGATAAGTACGCCGATATAGCCTTCATTTCGCGCAATTGTCCACAAGGGTTCACCTAAGGCACATCGCCCAGCGTTAATGCCAGCAACAATCCCCTGCGCCCCTGCTTCTTCATATCCTGTTGTGCCATTAATTTGACCAGCAAAAAATAAGCATTTGACCAAACGTGATTGCAAACTTGGCTCTAATTCTCGCGGATCAAAATAATCATATTCAATCGCATAGCCTGGGCGAGTGATGTGGGCCTGCTCTAAGCCTTTCATGGAGCGCACCAGTTTTAACTGCACATCAAATGGCAAACTGGTTGAGATCCCATTAGGATAGTATTCGTTTGTGGATAACCCTTCCGGTTCCAAGAAAATTTGATGTGATGATTTTTCAGCAAAACGAACCACTTTATCTTCAATCGAAGGACAATATCTGGGCCCTATACCTTCAATGACTCCGGAAAATAACGGCGATCTATCTAAGCCTTGTCGAATAATATCGTGTGTCTGTTCATTGGTGTGCGTAATATGGCAACTGATCTGCTTGGGATGTTGCGCAGCGCTTCCTAAAAAGGAAAATACGGGCACAGGGTTATCCCCAGGTTGTTCGGTGAGCGCAGAAAAATCAATGGTGCGACCATCAATTCTTGGCGGGGTACCCGTTTTTAATCGCCCCATTGTAAAAGGCAAATCTTTTAGCTTTGCCGCAAGTGTTTGTGCTGGCGGACAACCTGCGCGCCCACCTTGATAATTATTTAAACCTATGTGTATTTTGCCGGCCAAAAATGTCCCCGCTGTTAATACCACAGCTTTGGCGTGAAAACGAAGCCCCATCTGAGTCACAACACCACAAGCTTGATTGTTGTGGATAATTAAGTCATCTACAGCTTGTTGGAACAGCCATAAATTTTTTTGGTTCTCTAGTGCACTGCGAACAGCCTGTTTATAAAGTAATCTGTCGGCTTGCGCGCGTGTTGCACGCACAGCGGGTCCTTTACTGGCATTTAAAATACGAAATTGGATACCACCGAGATCGGCAGCCTTGCCCATGATGCCGCCCAGTGCATCAATTTCTTTTACCAAATGTCCTTTACCAATACCACCGATGGCAGGATTGCATGACATTTGCCCCAACGTTTCGATGTTATGAGAAAGCAACAAAGTCCTACATCCCATACGTGCACTGGCCAAGGCAGCCTCCGTACCAGCGTGTCCTCCCCCAACGACAATAACATCAAAATTTTCTGGAAAGTCCATATTATTTACCTATACAAAAACTGGCAAATATATTGCCTAATAATTCATCGGAGGTGACTTTGCCCACAATTTCACCCAAGGCTTCTTGCGCAAAGCGTAACTCCGCAGCAACCAATTCCCCGGCGTGTGCACGCACCAATTGCTGATGCGCACGTTGAGAATGTATATACGCTTTGTCTAACGCATCTAAATGACGACGTCTTGCAATAAAGGCGCCATTTTCAACATTTTGCACCCCCATCGATTCTTTGATAGCTTGCAACAACGAGTCTATCCCCTGCCCGGTTTTTGCGCTGATATAGATTTTGTTTTTAAACAAGCCGGGAGTGTGATTTGTCATATCGACTTTATTCATCACTAACGTCACTTTGTGATTATGCTCACGTAGAATTTCTATTTCTTCATCTTGTAACGTTGCATCGATAGCATCTTTTATTAACAAAATTCTATCAGCTAATGTAAATTGCGCCTTAGCTCTATTGATTCCCTCTTGCTCAATCGCTTCAGCGTTTTGCCGCAACCCTGCAGTATCTATTAAATTCAAAGGGACACCATCAATTTGAATGGTCTCCTTAATAAGATCACGCGTAGTACCTGCAATCGGTGTGACTATCGCACTTTCTCGCTGCGTTAATTGGTTTAAAAGGCTTGATTTACCTGCATTAGGCAAACCTGCTAAAACCACATGAATGCCCTCTCTTAAAATTTGTCCAATTTTAGCGTTCTTTTGTAACATTTGGATTTGACTTAAAATCGATTCAATTTTTTCGAGCACATTGCCCTCAGATAAAAAATCGATTTCTTCCTCAGGAAAATCTATGGCAGCCTCAACATAGATCCGAAGCTTCATCATTTCACTTGCAAGAGCAGAAATTTGCGCAGAAAACGCCCCCTGTAAAGAACGCGAAGCGCTGATAGCGGCTTGTTGTGTGCTAGCATCGATAAGATCTGCCACGGCTTCACATTGCGCCAAATCCATCTTGCCATTCAAAAAAGCGCGTTCACTAAACTCTCCTGGCCTGGCTAATCTTGCTCCTTGCTTTAATACAGTAGCAAGCAGCATATCCATTAAGACAGGGCCACCGTGCCCATGCAGCTCCAACAAGTCTTCCCCCGTAAAGGAGTTTGGAGCACGAAAATAAAGCACCAAACCTTTGTCGATGATATTTTCATTTTCATCATAAAAAGATTTAACGCAAGCAATGCGTGGCGCGGGAAGTTGTTTAATAACCTGTGAAGCAATACTTGAAACAGCTGGCCCCGACACTCGCACAATCCCAACGCCCCCCCTACCAGGAGGCGTTGCGATTGCTGCTATCGTATCGTTGGAGCCAAGCATAAAACTTACTTAGCTTTTTTGATGACAGTCCCTTGCTCGATGCTGCGGGTGATGTACCACTGCTGAGCGATGGACAGAAGATTATTAACCGTCCAGTACAAGACTAACCCTGCGGGGAAAGAGATAAATAATACCGTAAAGATAACCGGCATAAACATCATCACTTTAGCTTGTATTGGATCTGGAGGTGTTGGATTCATTTTTTGTTGCAAGAACATGGTTGCGCCCATGATCAATGGCAATACAAAATAAGGATCGCGACTTGATAAATCTTTAATCCAGAACATGAACGGTGCATGTCTTAACTCAACGCTCTCTAATAAAACATAATACAGCGCAATAAAGACAGGGATTTGAATTAAAATAGGTAAACAGCCACCCAATGGATTTAACTTTTCTTTCTTGTAAAGCTCCATCAGTGCCATGCTAAATTGTTGCTTATCGTCTTTATGGCGC
The DNA here is from genome assembly GCA_964606325.1 of Uncultured Candidatus Berkiella sp. Classification (GTDB taxonomy): domain Bacteria; phylum Pseudomonadota; class Gammaproteobacteria; order Berkiellales; family Berkiellaceae; genus Berkiella. The sequence goes on along the minus strand of CAZSGE010000025.1, from coordinate 27,691 downwards.
TCTTTGAGTATTTCAACGCGTGGTTGCAATAAACGCATTTTCCCCATTGAACGATAGCTCGAAGCTGAAAGTTTATAAAACAGTACTTTGATAACCAACGTTACCAAAATAATAGACCAACCCCAATTCCCCACAAAATTATGAATAGCTTTTAATAACCAAAAAATAAGCTGTGAAATTGGCCACAATATTCCGTAATCAATTGTTAAATTCAGACCAGGCGATACTTTTTCTAAAGTCTCTGCAATTTCAGGCCCAATATAAAACTCACCTTTTACGGTTTGCGTGGAATTTGGTGCAACCTCAACAGGAGTGACAGCGCCGATGTTGTAAAATTTGTCATTATCAACGCGTGTATAATAGGTGTTTGTACTGTCTTTATCAGGCACCCAAGCACTTAAAAAGTAATGCTCTACTTGTGCAGCCCAGCCACCTTTAATCTGTTCTTTAAAGGGAGCTTTATCCATATCTTGAAAACTGATTTTCTTAAAGGGTTTGCTAGGAGTATAGAGTGCGCCACCCTGATACATTTGCACGCCCAGCATGCCATTGCCTTTTTCTTTGACATATTCACGCTGTAATTGGCCATAAAAACTTGCCAACCACGGTGTGTTTTTCGGATTGGTGATGGTGTAATCCACATCGACCAAGTAGCTACCACGCTTAAAGGTGAGCGTTTTAATAACTTTCACACCTTCATTATTTTGCCAATGCAGATCTACCTTGAGTTCATTTTGCTCCCCCATGACGTATTGGGTTTGTGAAGCTTGATAGTGTGCTCGCCCTTCTTTACGTGAATCAGGGCCTAATTCGTCTTTACCAATTAAACCTGTTTGCGCAACATACTCTCGACCACTTGTGTTATCTAAAAGCACAACACCTTTTTCAGAATTTAAAGTTTCTGGATATTTAAGTAATTCCGTTCTGACAATATCACCACCAATCATATCGAGTTTAATATTAAAAACATCGGTTTTAATCTCGATGAGATCAGAAGCTTTAGATACCGGCAGTGAAGTGGTCGGCGTAGCGGATGCACTATGCGTCATTTCTGCAGGTGTTATCGAAGGAATATCACTTTGCGAACCCTTCTCTTCGATTGGCGTTGTTTGTGTTGATGTATCAACAGGATGTTCTTGTTGCCAAGCGCTAAATAACGCAAAGCCAACTGCAACCAGTGAAATCATTAAAAAGATGCGTATACGTTGTAATTCCATGCCTTTTCAATCCTGTGTGGATGTTGGTACCAGATCTACACCACCTTTATGAAAAGGATGGCATTTTGATAATCTTTTAATGGTTAAAATGCAACCATACCCTGCTCCATGTTTTTCAATGGCGTCCATTGCATATTGAGAACAAGAAGGATAAAAACGGCAGCAATTTCCAAGCATTGGGCTTAACACCCAACGATATATTTGAATTCCACCTAAGAGAAATTTGGCAACGAACGCATTAATTTTTGCCATTGTTGCGTTAACTCCTCTTGAAGTGTTGCGTTACTCACCTTGGTAAGCTGTCGTTGCATAAGGACAACCACATCATTCCCTGTTAAATCCAATTGGTGACAACGAAAACTTTCTCGTATCAATCGCTTGATGCGATTTCTATTCACAGCCAAAGGAACATATCGTTTAGCGACAGCAAGACCTAAACGTGCATTCATTTTTCCATTGGCACAGCAAAACAGCGTAAATACCGCCCCTCTTTGCTTACGACCTTGCTTAAATACTCGTTGAAAATCATCAGGAATAAGCAATCGATTCTGCTTTGGGAAAACTAAGCTCTTTGGCTCAAGTATTGTCAGCTTAATACCCTATTGTTTCATCTTGCCTATATGCTTTTAGCATCTCGCTAAAAAGCTAGGCTTCAAAAATACAAAATCAACAGCGGTATTCATGACACAGCTGTTGATAAATGTGTTAATAAAAAAGGCTCAAGAGGTAAAACGAGTTTACTTCTTGGTTCCGCCCACAGGAGCGAGTCTTTGGCGCCCTTTTCTACGTCTGTTGGCGAGAACGGCCCTGCCCCCTTTCGTTTTCATGCGTGCACGAAAACCATGGGTTCTGGCTCTTCTTACTTGGCTTTTTCTTTGAAATGTTCTTTTCATGGAAGCTTTGCTCGCTAAATAACTCTAAAAGGATTTTTCCCTAAAAATTAGGCGGTTAACTATATGCGATCAACTTTTCAATGTCAAGATAAGGGAGATAAGTATATGAAGAAGATTATATGAAATAGATAAAATACATATGACTAAAATGAAGATTATGATTAAGGGCGGCTATAACTTCGCATAAGTCAAAAAAAATTAAATAAAACAATGGGGTAGCGCAATGATAACACTGTGCATTGCCTAAAGATAAGTGCACTCATAAACAGTGCATAACTTTGCCTGTTTGGTTTTTTCAACTCAAAAGTTCATTTTTCCACAACATAACTTTGTTCGAATACATAAGTTACCCACACCTAGCTATTTAGAAATAGAAAGTGAACTCACATTTTGGATTAGCAAAAGCTAATTAATATTATTGTTTTATAAGATCAAGATACTAGTGATTATAAGCAACCATTTTATTGTGGATAACTGCTCTTTTATTAATTTTTACAAGACCTTAAACGATTGAAAGGTTGTTACCAGGATGGCTAATAAGCAGGGGATGAGGTGGGGATAAGTCAGCCTTTTTTTTAAAAGCTTCAAAACGGCCTTACTTAATAACCTATTGGTGACACCTTACACCCAGGTTATACCTGGATTTGTGTGGATAAAGCGATGCGCTAATGCAAAGCTCTCAGGTGATTTCTCAATTTGAAAATAAAACGGCGTAACTATTATAAATTCATTATTCATATGATCTCTGTTTATTAAGATAAGCAATTGGCTTTCTGGGGATAGATTAAAAAAATCATTAATTTTCATGGTATTACAAAGATCATAACATTGTGTGTTAACCGTGCAGGGATGGCGTATAACTTGTGGATAACCTATTAGTGTTACCGCGCCTGAGGATAACTCATTGTTTTATCAACATCTTTTGGCTTGTGATTGCACGCCTTATGAGTTAAAACCGGTGGATAACTTCTTTGGCGTTTTAAAAAAACAGTGTGGATAACTTTGGCGAAGGGGGTTAGAATGCTCTTCCACTTTGCCTTAAAAACAAAAAGAACAGAGCAAAATTAAGCTCTTGAGCTAAGTGGAGAGCCAAGATATTTTAATTTTTCCAATGATTTTTATTTTGCATTGCAAATGCAGCGGCTTTTTTTGCCTTAAATTTTGGAAATACCAACCGGTGGGAGTTGATTGAACAGTGGAGTTATCACTTTGGCAGCGATGCTTGGCGCGATTAAAAGAAGAGGTCGCGCAATCACCTTTTAATCAATGGATAAGCCCGTTACAAGCAGAGGAAACCAATAGTGGGTTAATTTTGTGGGCACCTAATCAATATGTATTAGATGGGATCTCTCAAGATTACCTGGCGCGTATTGCCCAGCTTTTAACTGAACTTCATGGTAAAGCGTTGCGCGTCACTATAGGGATAGGGGAGCGACACAATCCGCCGGAAGAAGAAGCACCACCAACAACAGCACCAAGTGCCATTCGAAGCGCATCTTCATCCTCATCCGCTCCGAAAGTTTCACACCAAAGCAATCTTAATCCTAATTTTGTCTTTGATAATTTTGTGGTAGGTAAATCCAACCAATTAGCAGAAGCCGCGGCAAAACAGGTCGCAGAAAATCCGGGCGGTGCTTACAATCCGTTGTTTTTATATGGGGGCGTTGGTTTAGGAAAAACCCATTTAATGCATGCGATTGGTAATGCTATTTTGGCTAAACGAAACAAAGAAGCGAATGTGGTTTATTTACATTCCGAGCGTTTTGTTGCGGATATGGTTAAAGCATTACAAAGCAATGCTATTAATGAATTTAAGCGCTTTTATCGCTCAGTGGATGCGCTTCTTATCGATGATATTCAATTTTTTGCGGGTAAAGAGCGTTCACAGGAAGAGTTTTTTCATACATTTAATGCGCTCCTTGAGGGGCAGCAACAAATTATTTTAACCTCTGATCGTTACCCTAAAGAAATTAATGGTATTGAAGAGAGACTGCAATCGCGCTTTGGTTCTGGTCTCACAGTTGCGGTTGAGCCGCCGGAACTTGAAACACGCGTTGCTATTTTAATGAGCAAAGCAGAGCACTGCTCTATGGATTTACCACATGAAGTCGCGTTTTTTATAGCGAAACGCATACGTTCTAATGTTAGAGAATTGGAAGGAGCATTAAAGCGTATTATTGCTAACGCGCAATTTACGGGTAGTGCCATCACCTTAGAATTTGTTCAAGAAGCGTTAAAAGATGTGTTGGCACTTTCTGATAAATTGGTGTCAATGGATAATATTTTGCGCATGGTTGCAGAATATTACAAAATTAAAGTGTCGGATCTGCTCTCTAAACGTCGTAATCGCTCAGTGGCAAGACCAAGACAAATGGCCATGTCGTTGTGTAAAGAATTAACCAACCATAGCTTGCCTGAAATTGGCGATGCTTTTGGCGGCAGAGATCACACAACCGTTTTACATGCTTGTCGCACCATTAAAGGTATGCGAGAAACCGATCCGGATATCGGTGAAGATTTTGCTAATTTAATACGCATTTTATCGACATAATCATGCAATTTACCATCCAACGAGAAGCATTATTAAAACCACTGCAACGTGTGCAAGGTGCGCTAGAGCGCAGGCAAACATTGCCAATTTTATCCAACATCTTGGTGGTGGTGAAAAGCCAACTATTGTCATTAACAGGTACAGATCTTGAAATAGAAATGATTGCGCGTGTGCCGCTTTCGCAAAATGCGGTGGCGGGAGCGACAACGATTCCCGGCAAAAAGCTGATTGATATTTGTAAAGCGCTTCCTGAGCATGCGTTGATTTCTTTTGAAATGAACGAAGACAAAGTCGTGGTGCGCTCTGGCAGAAGTCGCTTTACCATGGCGTCCTTACCAGCGGAAAATTTTCCCAAAGTAGAAGAGAGCGCAGGAGATGTCGAACTTTCAGTCAACCAGAGCATATTGCGACAATTATTAGATCTGGTGAGCTTTGCAATGGCGCAACAGGATGTGCGTTATTACTTAAATGGCGTCTTGATGGTATTTTTGCCTAATGAGATCCGTATGGTCGCGACAGATGGCCACCGCTTGGCCACCATGGCGTTACCTTTGCGTGCCAACCTCTCGCAGCCTTTGTCTGTGATCGTGCCGCGTAAGGCTGTTTTAGAGATGCAGCGCCTGTTTGCGGAAGGGGATGAAGAAATCGGGTTAGTCATTGGCAAAAACCATCTCCGCGCCGTAAGTACGCACGCTAGCTTTGTAACAAAGTTGATTGAGGGAAAGTTTCCGGATTATCAGCGTGTATTGCCTTCATCTACGCCTTATCAGTTTGAGGTTGCGCGTGATCTGTTAAAGCAAGCGCTTTCTCGCGTTTCGGTATTATTTACCGATAAATACCGAGGTGTAGGGTTACAATTTACCCCTAATTTATTGCGCATTATTGCTACCACGCCAGATAAAGACGAAGTAGAAGACGAAGTAGAGATTAGTTTTGAGGGGCCAACCATAGAAATTGGCGCTAATGCGAGCTACCTTATCGAATATCTCAATATCATCAAATCTGACATGGTGCGAGTGTCTTTTACTTCTGCCAACCATGTTATCTTGTTTGAAGCATTCACCGGTGAAGGCACCAATACAGGGCCGCATGCCTATGTTGTGATGCCAATGCGGCTATAAGATGCATTTAACGCGCCTTCACATACATCAGGTGCGAAATTTAAACGAGGTAGTGCTTACCTGTCATCCGCATTTTAATCTTTTTTTGGGCCAAAATGGCAGTGGGAAAACCAGTGTCTTAGAGGCAATACATTTGTTGGCATTGGGGCGCTCTTTCCGTTCAAGACATAACCACACCATTATTAATCATCAACAGCAACAACTGGCGTGCTTTGGTGAAATGGTAGACGATCAGATCAAAACAAGTATGGGTATAGAAAAAAACCGCCAAGGTGATGTGAAGTGTAAGCTGGGCGGGGAGATCTGTGACAAGCTATCTCGCTTTGCGACCCAATTACCTTTGCAATTAATGACCCCTGAAACGTTTAAATTACTTTTAGAGGGCCCACAAGAGCGGCGCCGCTTCTTGGATTGGGGAGTGTTCCACGTGGAACATTGTTTCACTGAGCTATGTCAGCGCTATCAGCGTCTGTTAAAGCAACGAAACGCTGCTTTAAAGCAGTTTCCCAAGTCTAAGACCCTTCATGCCTGGGAAAAAGAGCTTACAGATGTGGGGGAGAAGATAACTTATCACCGAAAACAGTACATAGTAGGTTTGCTACCTTTTTTGGTTGAGGCTAGAGAATACTTGCTTCCTTCTTTTGATATTCAAATTCACTATGAACAAGGATGGCAGAACCACTTAACGCTTGAAGAAGCATTGGAGAAAGCGCTATCGCAAGATCAACGCTTTGGTTATACCAGTGTTGGCCCTCATCGTGCCGAGTTAGCGCTGATGCTGGACACACATGAAGCTCACCAAGTGCTTTCGCGCGGCCAACAAAAACTACTTATCTGTGCTTTACACTTAGCCCAGGCTAAGCAGCTCTATGCGAGCACGGGAAAGAAGTGTTTATTCTTGATAGATGATTTGGCTTCAGAGCTAGATGGCCCTAACCGCGAAAGGCTTATTGCGGCCCTTGCCAAAGAAGGGCACCAGCTGTTTCTGACCGGCGTAGAGGATGCTCCCTGGCATAATGTATGTGAAAAATATCAAGGCCAAATGTTTCACGTGGAACATGGCCGGATTGCTCAAACCCACGGATTTACTGGGCTCGTGGCGCCTATTGAGCTGCCTACCTAGCCATTTTAGGCTGATTCTCAGCCCCTTACGCCAGGCCAGAATCAGATCTGTTTCGGACATTCCTTTTTCCATGCTCGTCATAAAGGTCCGTGCTACACCAGAAGGCTAGATTAGACTCGCTGCGCGTGGAAAAAGGAACATTTGAAACGTGCTGGATAGCCATGGACATTGGGGGCGAACGATCTTTTGGAGATCCCTCACTGTGGCCTCGATGACAAAAAAGGAATATGTCATTCTGAGCGTAACGAAGGATCTTTCTTTTATGACTTTTAGGATTAAAAGAACCCCAAGATTTTAATTATACTATTTTTCCAGGATAGGCCCACCTTATTGAAGCAGCCCTTTAATGGATTCTTGTGTAGCTTGGAAGTCTTATTTCTATTAGGCGCAGCGGGTGTCTGCCTTGCAAGACAAGACTGCAGACTATAACGGGCAACATGTTTCACGTGGAACATGATTGTCTCCCCCAACCCACGTATTTACTGGCCTCAAGGCCCAAATTGAGCTGCCTGCCTAGCCATTTTTAGGGCGTTATGCCCCTCTCAAAACAAGATACAGCACTCAATGGGCGAACGCCCGCTACGCAAAAGGCTTCGCAGGCAAGCAAGAGAACCGCCCCTTTGATGTTCTCATTAAAGGATGCTTGTGTGGGCCCGATTTCGCTTGGCCTGCGAGGCCTACTAGGCAGCAAGACGTCTGCCCTGTGGTAACAAGACCAACAGAAAGGACTGATGCGATCCAATCCTGCGCAGATCTAGCAATGGGATTTTTCTCTGGTGTAAGGGTAATCTCATTTGCACGGTATCGCTGTCAGTGAGCATGGAGAGGCCTTCTCTGAAGGCTTCTATGATTGCGCTCATCAACGGGCGTGATTCTGGAGGTCTTGCTTGCGTTGCGTTGAGGTTGGTGAAGTAAAGGGGCCGTTCTTTGTTAAAGAAGATCTGAGGACCTGTTTCTTTGCCGATACGCTGCATGCTGTGCGCCCGCTGTTAGCTGGGGCTCGTCATTGCTGCCCAGCAAAGCTGCGATCGCAAGCAGCTTGCTGGCCAATCAGCACTTAGTTAAAACCTTAGTGTGTCATTTAAATACCAAACAGCTTGATTCCAAGAGAAATAAGGGGAAAATAAAGCAAAAAAATAAGAAAAATGAAGAGCTAAACGGCTGAATATGATAGAATAAATCCCACTATTTACGATGACTTTTAGTAACTTACAACGCTATTGGTCCACAAGGTAAAACATTCAAAATGTTCCACGTGGAACCTCTTGAAAGCAAGTGCGCAAGGCCGTACACGGAGTAACGAATGACATCAGAGATGACTTATGACTCATCCAATATTAAAGTTTTAAAAGGGTTAGATGCCGTTAAGAAGCGCCCCGGTATGTATATCGGCGATACTGACGATGGCACAGGCTTACACCATATGGTGTTCGAAGTCGTAGACAACTCTATCGACGAGGCCCTGGCAGGTTATTGTTCTCTTATTACAGTTACCATCCACCAAGATGAATCTATTACAGTCAAAGACAACGGACGTGGTATTCCGGTGGACATTCATGCCGAAGAAGGCGTTTCAGCAGCAGAAGTCATCATGACCGTCTTGCATGCTGGTGGTAAGTTTGATGATAACTCCTATAAGGTTTCGGGTGGGTTACATGGTGTGGGCGTGTCTGTTGTGAATGCGCTCTCCGAAAAATTACGCATCACCATTTGCCGCGAAGGTAAAATACACCAACAGGAATATCGAGAAGGGGAGCCACTTGCCCCCTTGAAGGTTATTGGTAACACCGATACAACGGGTACAGAGATTTGGTTTAAGCCAAGCGCAGAGACTTTTACCAATATCGAGTTTCATTATGACATCTTGGCCAGACGCTTAAGAGAGCTCTCCTTTTTGAACTCAGGTGTTAAAATTCACCTTATTGATGAACGTTCTTCAGAAGAGGGTGGTAAGGGCAAGCATGACGAGTTTTGTTACGAAGGCGGCATTAAGGCCTTTGTTGATTATTTAAATAAAAATAAAACCGCAGTTCATCCCTCTGTCTTTTTCTTCTCTAAAGAAAAAGACAGAATGACGGTTGAAGTCGCCTTACAGTGGAACGATAGTTATGCAGAAAATATTTTCTGCTTCACCAACAATATTCCACAACGCGATGGTGGTACTCACCTATCTGGTTTTAGAAGCGCAATGACGCGAACGCTGAACCAATATTTAGAGCAAGAAGGTATTTTAAAGAAAACCAAAGTGGCAACAACCGGTGACGACGCCAGAGAAGGCTTAACCGCTGTATTGTCGGTCAAACTACCCGATCCCAAGTTCTCGTCTCAAACAAAAGACAAATTGGTATCTTCTGAAGTGAAGGCAGTGGTGGAATCCACGCTGAGTGATGCTTTCAACGCTTTCTTGTTAGAAAAGCCTGCAGAAGCGAAAGCCATTACCAATAAAATGATTGAAGCAGCAAGAGCGCGAGAAGCTGCGCGAAAAGCGCGGGAAATGACGCGTCGCAAAGGTGCTTTAGATATTGCAGGACTACCAGGCAAGCTAGCAGACTGCCAAGAGAGAGATCCGGCTTTATCTGAATTATATTTAGTTGAGGGTGATTCGGCAGGTGGTTCGGCGAAACAAGGCCGCGATAGACGCACCCAAGCGATTTTACCGCTCAAGGGTAAAATCTTAAACGTTGAAAAAGCGCGTTTTGATAAAATGCTCTCTTCTCAAGAAGTGGGAACACTTATCACAGCATTAGGGTGTGGTATCGGGCGTGACGAATACAATCCTGATAAGCTCAGATATCATCATATTATTATCATGACCGACGCGGACGTCGACGGTTCTCATATTCGTACCTTGTTATTGACGTTTTTCTACCGCCAAATGCCAGAATTAATTGAACGCGGCCATGTTTATATTGCTCAACCGCCATTATTTCGTGTAAAACGCGGCAAACAAGAAACCTATGTGAAAGATGAAGATGCACTTCAGCATTATTTAACACATATTGCTTTGGAAGAAGCTCGTTTACATGTTAATGCTGCTGCACCTGCTATTCAGGGTTTAGCTTTAGAACAATTGGTTGCGCGTTATCACAAAGCTCAAAATACCATTAACCGTTTATCCAAACGGCGCTACCCTGGCCCATTGTTGGAAGCCATGTTGCATGTGCCTCCGTTAAAAGAAAGCATGCTCAAAGATGAAAAAGCGGTGAGAAAATGGTGTCAAGATTGCCAAGAACAACTTAAAAAAGACAATGTTGATGAAACAACATGCGAAATTACTGTTGAGGAATCAGATGAATTCAAATGCTGTATTCCTGTCGTAAAAGTGCATGTCTATGGTGTGCAACATATTAGCCATTTTACCCCGGATTTCTTTCATTCTTCTGAATATACCTATTTGATGCAAGTCGGTACCGAGATTGCGCAATTGTTAGAGCCAAGTGCATTTGTTGAAAGAGGCGATAAAAAAATGCCTGTTTCCACCTTTAAAGAAGTATTGGATTGGCTCATGATTGAAGCGAAAAAAGGCCAACAGATCTCACGCTATAAAGGTTTGGGTGAGATGAATGCTGATCAATTATGGTCAACCACCATGGATCCGACATCGAGACGATTATTACAAGTGAGGATTGAAGATGCCGTTGAAGCAGATCAGATCTTCACGACGCTCATGGGAGATCAAGTTGAGCCACGGCGAGAATTTATCGAAACCAATGCCTTGCGCGTTGAAAACCTCGATATTTAGTCGGCTTTTGGCAATAGTTGCATCGTTGATTCTATCCAGCGCTGCGCTTGTTCTTTAATTTCATCAGCACTTAATTGTGCTGGATTAAGGCTTGGCCCTATTACAATGGAGATAGTGCCAGGCCTTTTGATAAAAGCATTTCGAGGCCAGCAAATTCCGGCATTATGCGCAATGGGCACCACTTTATAGCCACTTTCTTTTGCTAATACGGCGCCGCTACGTGAAAACTTACCACTTTCTCCCACGGCAACGCGAGATCCTTCGGGAAATATAACAACCCATCGACCTTGTTTCAGACGTGCTTTGCCTTGATCGAGTAATTGCTTTATGGAGCTGGATTTACTTCTATCGATGGCGATCGGATCTAACATCGACAATCCCCATCCAAAGAAAGGGATCATCAAGAGTTGCTTTTTGAGCACCCAAGTTTGTGGTGGCAATAATACTTGCAAGAACAGCGTTTCCCAAGCGGATTGATGTTTACATAAAATAATGGCGTTTTCTTTAGGTAAATTCTCTATGCCTTGCACTTGGTATTTAATACCACAAATGGTTTTAGCCCCCCAAATAGCGAAATGTGAAAATAAAGTAATAAATTGATAACGTATGCGATAGGGGAAAGGGAAAAGCAGAGCGCCAAGCATAAAGATCACCACTGCAGCGAGTGCTTGAACAATAAAAAAGAGGGTAGATCGAATTGCTAATACAAGCATCTTTACAGCCTTTTGCAAATGAGGTCTCATTCTACCTTTGTTAGTTTGAGAAAGACATGATAGAAAGAGAGTAGCCTCACTTATAAGTTAAATGACTTATTATAAAAAGGCTATTTCTATGTGACAAACACGTTGATTTAACCGACAAACTGTATTATGGTAGCGAACTATCAAAAATTGAAAAGAGGATGGCTTAAGTGGCAATAAATGGTGTATTCCTTCCTGAAGAGCAAAGCGATTTTATGGATCTTATTTTCCAGGGAGAATTTTCTCAGGCCATCACAGCGCTAAATGCTCATCCACAGTTGGATGTTAACTTCTACACCGATCACCCATCAAATACTTTGCAAGGGATCAGCCCCTTAATGATGAGCTGTTATTTTGGCGAAGTTGCCCTTACGCAAGCTTTAATACTTCGAGGGGCGACCGTTGATGCGGTGTGCTTAGCGGGCAGAACCCCGTTACATTATGCAGTGATGGGAGCAAAATCACCCACGCCAACTGCGCGAGAAGATTTAATACATTTACTCGCCTATCTGAAGCGAGATCTGCTTACCATACCAGATGCTTATGGCAATATGCCTATTCACATAGGTGCGATGAAGGAGCGCGTGCAAGCCGTAGAAACACTCTTAAATATAGAGAGCAGTTTAAAGTTTGTAAAAAATACAAAACATCAAAAAACACCCGTTGAGATGATACCTTCAACATCTGGTGCGTCTTCACCGCTAAGAGAATTGTTGTCGTTTAGAGCACCCAGTTTAGAATTTCTTTGCTCAAATCAGATAGCACAAACGCCATCATTGAGGGCTGATCAACAGATGTTGCCAACCCTTATGCAAGAAAGCGTTAAACTTTATACGCCCATGCTGACAAAATGGCTGGCAAATTTATCAAATGCCTCATCAAGCGCTGAAGAACTAGCTGAAAAATTACAGTCGCTTAAAATAGGTGCCTTATAGTTTAGCTTTATCCACCGGAGGTTTAGCATCTTTATCATCCACTGGTGAAGGTTGTCCTACGATGGCATTAATCAGCTGATTTTGCGCTTTTGCTTTTGCCCAAGGTATAAAAGCGATAGGACGTGCCATATCCTTGTTGTCTGGCTCATAGTCTTCGATAATTTTAAGATCTTCAAGATTTTCAAAAATTCTAACCTGGGGCTTCGCGCGTTCTTCTTTGATGGCTTGGTACTCATTTGCACTCAGGTGCATAATATCCGCATGCATTTCGGCTTCAATTTTTAATCTAGCATCAAGGATGAGTTTTGATTCCTTACCTGAAACTTTTGGCGTAAGACTTGCAATTGTTTCTGCGATAAGAGGTTTTGTTTTAAAAGCCCACTCTAGATCGGAATAACCATTTGAGCGTATAGCGTTAAGATCAAAAATTTCATGTGGAGCTTTTTTAAGCTCTTTACAGACATATTCTAGGATTGTGGCAGCATCCTTGTTGTTGAGCAAATAAAAGAACGGAGAATTTCCTTGCACATCAGTGATGCTAGAAATGCTATGAAAGTCAGCAAGACCCACAGATAAAGTTCTCTCCATCGCTTTTGCGACATCGATAGGACTGATAGTGGCAGAGGAAGGTGTCATCGCTAAAAAATGCATCACATTCCTACCGTTGAGATCTCCTAAGCGACGCTCAATATTTTCGTAGTATCCTGGGTTGAATTTGGGCTTAGTTAAGATTATTTGTTCTACAGCTTTTAATGAGCTATTGCTTGCCGCAGCGGTTAACGCATTTGGGTTATCTATCGGGCCTGCATTGCTAACAGGAACATCATAGGTTCTTAGAGCATCAATCATCACCGGATTATCAGCAATTGCTGCAACATAAAGAGGAGACATATGCCGATATTTTGTATTTAATAATTCTAAAAATTGTAAATAAGACGGTGTATTTTGAAATTTAGAGTAAGTGAGTTCAGAAATTTTCGTAAATAGGCATTTAGCAATGTGCGCATAGGCAGGAACTTGGGCGCACTCGATAAGAAAATTTACGTCACTATCAAAACTGCTTTGAAGCAAGCCCATGCACTGCTCTAAAGATAGATTACCAACAACTTGGTTCAGCGCGGTTTCATCGCTGGCGATTTGTATTAAGGTGGATTTCAATGTTTGAAGCGCATGATTAGATTTTGCTTTCTTTTCCTTGTTTTTATTATGAGCGTCGTTTTGGATATTAACGAGCGCAAGAATTTCTCCTTGACCCAAAATACCTTTTGAGGCACAGATGATTCTATTAAATGCTAGTGAATTCGTGTCCTTTAATTCATCTTTATTATGCTCGTGCTCATCATCATGGTAAAAAAGATGAGCGGCAAGCTGCAAACAAGTTACACCGTCATCATTGAGTATTTTATCCGAAAATAGGGCACTTAAAACAGCAGGCTTTTCCTTTAATGATGACAATAGTGAATTGCTTGCTTTGCGAATCAAATAGTGTCCAATGGTATCCCCTATAGGTGAAAATATGATGGATTCAAAATGAATATTTTTTTCTACACAGTATTTGGCCAGCACTTCTAAAGCTTCAAAATCTCCAGCATCGATAGCATAATGAAAAGCATTTTTACCATAAAAGTCAGTTTTAAGTGGATCGACTTTTGCTTCAAGCAAAACGGGAATAATCAATCCCGAATGATGGCCCATTGCAAATTGGTATAAAGAGCTGTTATTGGTATCGTTTAATAAATCATCAAGTGAATATCGTAAAGGTCTTTTTGTTTGGCTCAGCATCTGATCTGTAAGACGTAACTGATCTAGCATACCTTTTAGTAAAACTGGATCCCCAGAAGCAACTGCTTGGCAAAGTAACCCAGCTTTAGTTTGTTCCATATATTTGAAGATATAGCTTAGTTTTCCTTTAAAAAGCCGTAACGCCTTTTCGCGATCTTTCTTTTGGTCGCTTGAAATAAGCTTTGATAATTGTGGTAAAAATGTTGATTCCTCAATAATAGAATTAATCACATCGCGATGCTCAACACGTTTTGCTTGCTTTTGCGCATTTTCTCTTACCGCGCTTGCAAAGGCATTTTCTAATAGGGTTTCAACAGGTGTTTGAATTTTTTTATGTTTGTAGATTTCAATTCCTTTTAAAATGAGATTTGAATAAAATTTAAGACGTTGATTTTTGTAAGGATCTTTAAATTCATTCAAGGGATTGTGTTGGCATGCTAATGATTCTTCAATAATTATCAGCATGTATTCTTTAAATACTTTTTCAAAATGGGTAACAAAGTCGTTATCACTTGGCAAATCAAGGAGTTCACCCATTGCATCTTTGGGTAAAAATACACCTCGAAATTTTGCTAACGGATAGGTTTTAGCAGGATTTTGTCTAGTTTTAAACCATTGCATCCAAGCATTGTAACCACTAGCTTCAATAATTCTTTGCTTTTCGGGTGATAAACTAAACTCTAAAGTGTCAACACCTTCAGTATAAATTTGCACGGTTTGATCAGAGTAAGCTTTATATTTTGCATATTGATCTTCAGGATTTAAACCGAGTTTATGCTTCACAATTGCATGCGCAAGTTGATGAAAGTGCCAACCAGAATTTTGAAGTTCACTTTCAATGGTTTCATCTTTGTGTTCTTGCGCTGCTAACCGCTTGTCTAAAAGTAAACCATCAATTCGAGGGGTAAAAGGTGTGATGTTTTTGTTTAATTTAAGCAGTTTGCTACAAAGTGCCAAACCTACTGAACAAGGATTACGTGCTATTTTATCGGCTTGCGAGCTAAGGGGCGTATCCTCACGTGGATAATTGGGATCCTCATAACTTTTATCATTAAAAACAGTGATGGGATAATTGTTTAATACGCCACCATCTGTAAATGTTCCAAAAGTTTTCAGGTTGTCATCAGCAAGTTTTATTTTAACTTCCCATGGCTCAAAAGCGCCAGGAAAGGACATTGAAGCGCGCACGGCATCGACGATAACCACATCAGGTGTATCATCGGCACTGAAAGTAAATTCTTTTACTTCAGGCTTCAACATCGTACCTTTAAAAACCATTTCCTTTAAGTTAGGATTGGTTTTACATAATTCACGGTACTCTCTAAAAGTAATATTTGGATTCCCCGCTACAAGCTCCATCATCATCGACGCCCAATTATGAAAGTTTTTTCCGGAGTGGTTTAATGCGCTGTGAAGCTTCGTTGCATAGGAATCACTATAATCATTAAGATCTAATAAATTTAAATTGCGCATCAACAGATCTAATTCTTGTGCATCTAAACCAAGCCCGAGAATAAATGCATTAATAGCACCAGCAGATGCGCCGCCTACGGTTTTTAGTTGAGAGAGCGTGCCGGTTTGATCCATCGCTAACACAGTGCCTGTGTATGCAGCCCCTTTTGCGCCGCCGCCTTGTGCACAGAGAAATTTTACAGGGGGAGCGGGAGGTAAGGGATCTTTTTCGATATTACCTAAAACCTCAATTTGAGTCATAAACGTGTGCATGTCTGCTTTGGATTGATGTGTGGAGTAAATAATCAAATCATGTAGTGTGCGTTTAATTTTCGGTGATCTTTTAGCAGGAGCAATAAAATCAAGATCAGCAACATCTTCAGGCGCAATAAAATTTTGACTGCGCAACATGTCCAGCTTTTTTGCTATAGAATCGTGTTGGTATTCTTGTGCATAATCAAAGGCAATTTTGCCGTGCTCATTTTGCGCTTGGAAATTGATAGCAATTTTTTTCTCTTTGGCGAGTAAAATGATTTTGTCTATCAATCTTTCCCAGCCTTGCATACTGGCTAATTGCAGCAAAGAAATATTTTGCTTACCCATCGTTAAATTTTGTGCAAGCGGCAAAGCGGTGTCATTTGCTTGTGAATTATCTGCAATAATCTCATCAAGTCTGTGAATGATGTCACTTTCAAGCATATGAGAATTTTCTGCAGTCACCCCGTCTGCAATTTTTTTGCTGACAAATTCAAGTAAACTCGCTTCTAGTTTCAATGGGCCGTGTAGCATCACCTTTCTCCGTTATATTCTCTTACCTAAAGACAAGTAGAGCTTATGAGGAGTTCCACATTATCTTTGAATAACTCCGATATTAGCTTACTCAAAGTGAGCGCACACTCACTTTGAGACTAGAGGCATTAGCAAGGCGATTAAAAGGGGATATTTGATGCGTTTAACGTAATGTTTGTGCAAAACTAAGCAAATCAGGAAAAATGTGGATAACTGTTAATTCATTCATATGCTTTTGTTGGGTTTGAACGCCTTTGCCTGATAGCACTAAAAAGGGCGTTGCTTCCACCGCTGTCGCTGCTTGAAGATCTCGCATTGAGTCCCCAACGACGGGCACTTGAGCAAGGGAAGAGAGTGAATAATGTGCAGCAATTTGTTGTAATAATCCGGGTTTGGGTTTTCGACACGCACAATTATCATTGGGCCCATGAGGACAATAAAACACACTATCAATTTTGCCGCCAAGGGACTGCACGGCATCATGCATTTTTTGATGAATTAATTCTAGCGTTTGCACGCTATATAGGCTGCGCGCAATACCGGATTGATTGGTGGCAACGCTAACGGTATAACCTTTTTGGTTTAATAAAGCGATGGCCTCTAAACTCCCAGGAATAGGTCGCCATTCCTGGGGCGATTTAATATAGCTATCAGAGTCCTCATTGATGACCCCATCTCGGTCTAGAATAATCAGCTTCATAACGCTAGTTTTGAAATATCAGCAATTTGCATAAACAAAGCATAAAGGTGACTGAGCAGATTTATGCGATTTTGCTTTAACGTCTCATCTTCGGTCATGACCATAACATCATCAAAAAATTTATCAACTACTTGTTGCAGGGAAGCTAATTGCACTAATGCTTCTTGATATTGGCCTTGTGCAATCAGGGGAGAAGTCTTGGATTTTAAAGCCTCAATGGCGTCGAATAGATTCTTTTCTGGCACTTCTTTTAATAGGGTAGGATTAACATCTGGTAAGTGCTGCAGATTAAAGATAACGGCATTTTTTTGTAAAATATTGCGTACCCGTTTATTGGCGCTCGCCAATTTTGGCGCTTCAGGCAACGTTTGGAAATGGTTAACTGCAAGTGCTCTTAAGCTGGCATCATATGGTACGCTGGGGTGGGTTGCCATCACGGATTCAATTGTTTGCACGCTAAGGCCTTGTTCTTGATACCAGGCTTTAAATCGCTCAAAACTGAAGGTCATGATTTGTGGGATAACTTCCTCGTCAATTAAATTGCCATAGCCGTGTCTTGCTAACTGGCAAAGTTCTTCTAAATCCAGCGGTAGTTTCTTTTCAATGAGAATTCGCAAAATCGCTAAGGCAGCGCGTCGGAGCGCAAATGGATCTTTATCGCCAGTTGGGGTTTGACCAATACCAAAAATACCAATTAAAGTATCTAAACGGTCGGCCAGGGCTACTGTTATCCCAATAGTCGATTCTGGCAAGGCATCTTTAGCAAAACGAGGGTAATAGCTTTCTTTAATTGCATTGGCGACTTCGGGTTGCTCACCATCATTGAGGGCGTAATAACTTCCCATAATGCCCTGCAATTCTGGAAACTCAAAAACCATTTCCGTTAACAGATCGGCTTTGCATAATTTACCTGCTCTCTCGCTTAAGTGGCTAGGCGCATTGATTTGTTTGGCAATTAATAAAGCTAATTTAGCGATGCGCTGGCTTTTATCATAGAGCGTGCCTAATTTCTTTTGAAAAACCATGTTTTTTAAACCCTCTAAGCGAGCATTTAAAGGGGTTTTTCGGTCTTGATCGTAAAAGAACTTAGCATCAGAAAGACGTGCATGCATCACGCGCTCATTACCTTGAATGATATTATCATCCGGATCTGCCTGGGTATTACTCACTAAAATAAAGCGGGGTAATAATTTGCCTTCATTATCCGCGATGGCAAAACATTTTTGATGGTTTTGCATCGATGAAATCAGAGCTTCTTGTGGTACATCTAAAAATGCTTTATCAAATTTTGCATGTAAAGGAACCGGCCATTCGACAAGCCCTGTGACTTGGTCGAGTAATTCTTCTTCAACCAGGACTTTTCCTTGAAATTGTGCGCCAACCATGTCAATCGCGCGTTCAATAATTTCTTGTCGCTCGCTATGAGAAACAATCACTCGAAGTTCTTTTAACGTAGTGACATAATCATCGGCTGATTTAAGCGTAACCGCCTGAGGGAAATGAAAACGATGTCCAAAAGTAATGTTGCTGGCCGTTAAGTTAAAAAGACTGATAGGTAAAGGATTTTTACCATGTAACGCCAAAATCCAATGAATGGGGCGGACAAATTCACATTCCGAGGAGCCCCAGCGCATTTTTTTGGGAAACGGTAACGCATTCAGTGCTTGCTCTACAATGTCTGCTAAGACATCTATTAGCTTTTTGCCGGGCTCCTCATATTCATAAACGAGCCATGAACCTTGAGGTGTTTCATGCACGGTTAATTGGCTTATATCGACTTGCGCGCCGCGAGCAAAACCTAAGGCGGCTTGAGTTGGGTTACCTTTTGCGTCATAAGCGCTAGCAATGGCTGGGCCGCGTTTTTGAATTTGGCGTTTGGCTTGAACTTGTGGCACATCAAAAATTCGTGCGGCTATACGACGCGGGGTCACAAAGTGTTCGACTTTACCGTAAGTAATGCCAAGCTCTGTAAAAGCTGTCGCGATAGATTGTGCGAAAGTCTTCGCTAATTTATCAAGATGCTTGGGTGGGAGCTCTTCTGTCCCAATTTCAATTAATAAGGTTTCAGTGTCAGACATATGTGCTCTTATGCTTTTGCTAATAGGGGAAACCCGAGTTTTTCACGGGATAAATAAAATTGTTGCGCGACATCTCTTGCCAGGGTGCGCACCCGAAGGATATATCGTTGTCTTTCGGTGACGGCAATGGCACTTCTGGCATCTAACATATTAAATGTGTGCGAGGCTTTAAGCACCAACTCATAAGCCGGCAGCGGCAAATTGGCTTCTAGCAATCGTTGGCACTCTTTTTCATAATCATCGAAATGTGTGAACAGCATCTGCGTATTGGCTAATTCAAAATTATAGGTCGACATTTCCACTTCGTTTTGATGAAACACATCGCCATAGGTGACATCGCCTTGTGGGGTTCTTGCCCACAATAAATCAAACATGCTCTTTTTGTTTTGAATATGCATGCCCAAACGTTCTAGCCCATAAGCTAATTCACCCGTAACAGGTTTACATTCTAAGCCGCCAGCTTGCTGGAAATAGGTAAATTGAGTTGCTTCCATCCCGTTGAGCCACACTTCCCAGCCTAGCCCCCAAGCACCCAAGGTAGGCGATTCCCAGTTATCTTCTACAAAGCGGATATCGTTTTCTAATGGATCAATACCAATTGCGCGTAAAGAATCCAGATAGAGTTCTTGTATATCCATCGGGGAGGGTTTTAACACCACTTGGTATTGGTGAAACATTTGGGTTCGATTGGGGTTATTTCCATAACGCCCATCGGTGGGGCGACGTGATGGTTGCACATGGGCGGCATACCAGGGCTCAGGGCCAATCGCGCGCAAAAAGGAGGCAGGATGAAAAGTCCCCGCGCCCACTTCCATATCGAGTGGTTGCAAAATAATGCAGCCTTGCTTTGCCCAAAATTGGTGCAGCGTTTGGATAATCTCTGAAAAGGTATAAGGTTTCTTTTCGGTAGCCATTAACCAGTATTTTCCCGTGTTGCTTGTCAGGTTGGGCTACTAGTATACACCGCTGTTAAACGCACAGAAATATCATAGTGATAGCGTGAGGGTTAAAAACAAAGCAATCTTGGTTTTAATAAAGTTTACCAACTCTAGGTTGGGCAAGATGTCTTAATTGTTCTTGGGTTTCCTTTGGTCGTCTTCTTTAGCTTGAATTTGGGGTTGAACGGTAGGAGCTTTGCTTAAAAAAGGTGTGTCGGGTTGTTTTGAAAAAGTCATCGCGCGTGGTCGTTTTTGCTCTTTTTCCAAAGGTGCAGGGGTCGGTTCGGTTTGTGAGGTGCCAGCAGTGATTGCTTTTTCCGATGAGGCTTGTTGTTCTGGGTAAAGATATCTTATAGGCGCAGCGAGCGTTGCCAGCCCAACCCATGTTAAAGCGCTGGCAGCTGCAATCCCATAATTGAGAACGCCACCTTGAGCAAAACGATTGACCGCAGTTTGTGCAACATATTGCTCGGCAGCTTCATAATAGGTTTGAGCAGGGGGGGCATAGTTTGGGTTTGTTAAACTCTTATTATAACGAAGTGCATTTTGGTAGACAGTGGTAGGAGTCACCACGCTATTGCTTATTTCGGTGAGTTTAAATTCCGCCTCTCGGCCCAAGTCATCTTTTGCGCCAGCCATTAAAATAAGGGTTGAGGCTACGGAGCAATTATTATCAATGATATTAAATGCTTTACCTTCTTTTGTCAGCACTGACATTTGCTCAATCATTGCTTTGGGGTCTAACCCTGGTTGTGAAGTTGCGAGGGTGCGAAGGTCGGGCGCTTTTTTTAAGGGTAAATTAACGATAGTGTCTGGAGGAAGCCCGGTTGAGACTACTTTATCTACAAGCGGATCGATATACTGACTATCTATTTGTTGGATGCTAAATCCGGGGCTTTGTGTCAGTGCTTCCATTTGCTTGGACCAAGTACTTGTTTTTTTGGGAGCATCATTGATGAGCTCAAGTAAAAATGTTAATTCATCTTCTTTGAGTGGTTTGTTGGGAGGAAATCTATTTTGAAAATCTTGAATATTTTTCAATTTATCTTGGATCTCTGAGAGCATTATTTTTGACAATGAATTTGTTTGAGATGCACTTATCGCTGCTTCGACGAAGGGTTTTAAAGCGACGATTTCTTTTAGTTGCGTTGACAGAAAATTGAGCTTTTGAAGGTTTCCCTTATGTACTAGATTTTGCATAGCGCTTAGATCAAGCCCAAAATCAGCAGACACATCTGCGCCATTAGTGCATAAACCCGACTCTTTGGGCGAGATATCAATGGCGATATCTTGTTTAAATGCTTTAAGTGATTCGCGTGATAGTTTGTTTGGGAAGTCTTCTCCAGGATATATTTGTTGATAATGTTTTAATAGTAAAGAATTGTCCGAAGCGCTAAACATATTTGGTTTTTTGTTCATAAATAGTTGAACGGCGGTAATTAAACTTTTAACGGCATCTTCGCTGGCATTTTCCAAATCTACGTTGCGAAGCTGGCGTGCTAATTGACGCAGACGATCAATCGCGTCATAAAAATTCTGTTGAGAGGCGGTTAAAGTGTTTTCCGCTTTTTCCTCTGGTGTCATTAAATCTAAGGCTGTGATGAGATATTCGTAGTAGCAAGCAGTATCTTCGTCTTTTATTTGTGCATGTCGTTGCGCCACTTTTTCAAGCAGCTCTTTGTGGTCAATCGTTTGAGTTAAATCAACCTCAGGTAAAAATTTTGAGATAAGACGTTTTTCTGTGTTGTCTAGAAAGGTGTCAGGTTTGTCCGCTTTAGATTGAAGTTTTTTTAATAATATGCCAATCGACTCGAGTTCGGCCTGTAGAGAGAGTTTATGCTGATAGGCTTTTAAAAAGGCAAGCTGCTCTGGTGTCGTGCCAGCTTCATGAACAATTTGAGCGCTAGATAATGAAATGGTTTTGTTGATAATACTAGTAAGAATACCATTGGTTTGTCTTCGTTCATCAGGCTGCAGATATTCTTTCCATTTTTCGTCATAATCAACATGAACGCCGGTTCTTTCGGCTACGGTATCTTGTGCAAACGTCTGAAACCCAAACCCTTTTCCATCTTCGGGCCACCAACTAAAATACACTTCAATGACATCTTCTTGGTATGCCGGATGTGTAAAATCTGGTTTAGCATTTTGTTTTCTCATGTCGATTGAGGGAATTATGTGTTTTTTTTGTTGCCATGGCACATGGTTGGGTTCTGTGCCAGGAACATACTCTTTTCCTAATTTTTCTCTCACTAATTTCAGATTCTCAGGCGTATTCGGAATGGTTAGCAACACTGAAGCATGTCCCACATTACCACCTTGCGCCATCACGCCAGCCATGTGGCTAACGCCAGAACGAGCCAGTAACGGATCTGCGCCCCAGGAATATACAGTTACACCTGTCACGCTTGGGCGCTCCTGATTAATTGGTTCGGGGCCCTCAGCGACCGAGCTATCAGAAGTGCCAGATTTGCTCATGTATGACCTTTGTTTACTTAACATTTAACCGCTTATTCTTAAGACTCACAAGGCGCAACAAAAGTTCCTGATATGTATAAAAGGAATTACGCCTATTGATTGGTTGCATAATTAGCTATAATGATGGAATTCCCGCGTCATTGAAGGTTATTCACCATGCTTGGACCTACACTAGATGAAGTAAAAGACTTGCTTGCAATGGCAACACTTTATTCAGGAGAAAAAGCCGCTTTGAATTCGTTTTTAACATCCAATGTGGATGAAGCAACGATTTCTCACAAAGTAGAAGCCATTAACCAGCGCTTGGCTAAGAAAGTGATTATGGATGCAACGAGAAATGAAATTAATACTGAAAATAGTGGATTAACGCGTGTTCCTGAAAATCTAAAGCAGTATATTCAAAGCAATCAAGGAACAATCAGCACGATAACAGTTGATAATCCCAAATTAGGCGAGAGGCTTCTGGCTCAATACCCTAACATTGAAATTATGATTCAAGATAAAGCACTAGCGCAAAGCAAGTATAAGCGATATACGCCTGGTGCTGAACCGATGCATGTAGGTCCTGGTGTGCGCACTGATATTGACCCTCAAAAACACACTTTAACGACAGACACTAAAAATACCCTTAAAAAATAAAAAGTAGGTGGCTTCTAAGAAGCCACTTCCGCAAGCGCTGAAAAGCGCTCTTTGACTTGCACTTGTTTACGCTGATAAAAATAAAACGGTAAGCCACTCAATACAAAGCAACTTGAAATCAGCAAGGTTTTTACCGGTGTCTCATAGATAATCCAACCGCAAAAACTCAGCGCGCCCAAGGTATAAGACCATTGTAAGAGCGAACCCTTGTGCTTAAACAATACTTTAATGATCGCTAGACAACAAACGATATACACAAACAAAAAGGCCGTAACCGAAAAGTCGATAATGATGTTAATCGATTGGGTTAAACTTTCATTCATCGTCATGATTAGTAATGGCAATATGCCTAAACAGCTGATAATTAAGGCAACAGCTGGTGCGCCATGACGATTTTGTTTAGCAATAAACGCTGGCATTAAACCATCTTGCGCATTACCCAGCGCAATTTGCCCACTGGCCAACATCCACGCATTTAAAGTGCCAATGCACACGACTGCGGCAATCAAAGATACCACCATGTGCCAATTGCCAGGAACTAGCAAACGCACTGTATCAGCATAAGGTGCTTTAGAGTTGATTAAATCGCCGGCAGACATGGCGCCCATGATGCCTAAGCTGTTTAAAAAATAAAGCAATGCAACACAAATGGTTCCCCATACCACAGCTTTGGGAATGGTTTTGCCAGGATTTTCGACACTGCCGGCAGGTGCTGTTGCCGATTCTAGACCGATAAAACCCCAAAGCGTCAGTAAAACCACATGGCCCAGTGATTGAGACATCGTTCCCATTGTGGCGACGGTTTCCATTTTCGCAAAATTGTTCATATCAAATAAACTTAATGCTGCAATCGGCACAATTAGGAGAGGGATAATTTTGAGTAAACTCAAGAAAAATTCCGCAGAGCCTGCGGCTTTGACGCCTCTTAGGTTAATGGCCGTGATAGAAAGCAGTAAGAACATTTCCAAGGCAAGCTTGAACCAAGGGGAAGGCATACCCAAAAGTGGTGTTAAATAACCCACGCTTGCGCAAATCACAATGGGTGTGCTCACCCAAGAAATAATCCAATAAGTCCAGCCGGTAAAGAATGCTGGCATATTACCAAAAGTTTCTTTCACGTAAGCATGGGGGCCGCCGGTACGCGGATAGCGACTGCATAGATTAGCGAACACCAAAGCTAACATGACTGCGCCCAATCCTGATATCAACCAGCCAATTAGGCTTAGCGTGCCATAAGGGGCTAAATTGGTGGGCAGCATGAGCACGCCGGAGCCAATTTGACTCCCTGTTACCAAAGCAAAGACCGACCAAAATCCAATTTTCGAAGACATAAATGCTCCCAAAAAGTGCAATAGAAATAAAAGATGTTTTTTAAAAGAATATGGTGAATGTGCTCCCTAGGGAGACTTTCGTGTGGAGCGTTTCGAAAATATTGCGAGCGTTGTCATTTGGGTTCATTTCAACTTGACTAAACTGGTTCCAAAATAGGGCAGATGGCAAGGGTGTGTCAAGTAAAAAAAGCGTATCCAAGCAGTTAGGGGATAATGGGCAGCTTTGAGAAGACTAATTGGATGCTAACCTATTGATTTATATGCACAGTTCTAACGCCGCCAAAAGGTCGGAGAAAACAGTACCAAGACGGTAAAAATCTCAAGTCTTCCCAATAGCATGGCAAAGCTTAAAATCCATTTGCTGTAATCTGACAATGACGCAAAGTTTGAGGAAACTTGACCCAGCCCTCGACCACTGTTAGAAAGTGTTGCCATTAAGGCCGTGAAGGCCGTATAGAAATCGCTTTCAACACAAAGTAGTAGCAGCAGCAAAAAGACAAAGGTCACAGAATAAATCGCAAAAAATCCCCAAATTGCTTCAATCACCCGGCTGCTAATAGGCTTTTCACCCAGTTTTACCACATATTGGCCGTGGGGATGAATCAGTCGACGAATTTCTCTTGTGCCTTGTTTTTGCAGTAACAAGACGCGTACCACTTTCAAGCCGCCAGCGGTTGAGCCAGAGCAGCCGCCGATAAGCCCTAAAAAGAGAATCATCATTGGGATAAAACCGGGAAATGGCGCATTGGTAGTGGTAAAGCCGGTGGTAGTTAACAAAGATCCGATCTCAAAAAAGACATCCATCGCCAATATGGAGCCACGACGCTCATCATACATGATGAGTGCAATTAAAATGACGACAGAACTTGTGAGTAATAATCGCACAAAAAAGCGCAGCTCAGGATCGTTGAGATAGACACTAAGCTTTTTGCGTTTAAAGATCAAAAAATGTAAATTAAAGCTCACCGCCCCGATGAACATAAATACGAGTGCAACAATTTTAATAGGGTTGCTGGAAAAGTAACCTAAGCTGTCATCATGGGTTGAGAAGCCACCCGTGGAAACGGTACTAAAACTATGGCATATCGCATCAAACCAATCCATGCCTGCAAAATAATAGCTGAACACGCAAAGTACAGTCATGATGAGATAAATGATCCAAATCACTTTGGCCGTTTGAGTGACGCGAGGCGTTAGTTTATCGTCTTTCACCGGGCCAGTAATTTCGGTGCGAAAGAGCTGCATGCCGCCGATCCCCAGGGTGGGAATAATCGCCACGGCAAGCAAAATAATACTGATCCCACCTAAAAATTGTAATTGTTGGCGGTAATATAAAACAGCACAAGGCAGATTATCTAAATGCGCAATGACCGTCGCGCCAGTGGTTGTGAAGCCAGAAATGGCTTCAAAAAATGCATCAGTTAGGGTTAATTTCGGTTCAAACGTAAGACATAAGGGCAAGGCGCTGACGATGGATGCTGTTAGCCAGAACAAGACAACAATTAGAAAACCATCATGCGATCTTAAGGGTTGTTTTTGATGGCGCGCCAAAAACCATAGTAGGAAGCCAATGCCTAAGGTAAACGCAAAGGGAATAAAGAAAGGTAACAAATAACCATCTTGCGCCCATTGTTCTATCATAATGGGTGGAATGAAGGTCACGCTCAATAGCATGAGCAAAAGACCAATGATGCGACTGGTAGTACCTATTAGCATAAATTAAATAAAGGTTATTCCAACTTGGAAAAGACGCTCAACTTGAGCAATGCGTGATTTATCTGTCACAAACAAAATAACATGATCTTCAGGTGCAATTTCGCATTCATCATTAGCGATTATCACATAGTCTTCTCGGACGATGGCTCCAATCGTTGTGCCTGGCGGCAAGGTAATTTCTTTGATTTTACGGCCAATCACTTGGGAAGATTTTTTGTCACCATGTGCAACCGCTTCTATAGCCTCAGCAACGCCGCGGTGCAAAGAATGCACATTGACTACATCGCCGCGCCTAACATGTGTTAACAAGCTACCAATGGTTGCTTGTTGCGGTGAGATAGCAATATCGATATCACCACCCTCCATCACATCCACATAAGCAGAGCGATTGATTAAGGCCATGACTTTGTGAGCACCTAAGCGCTTGGCAAGGATAGCCGACATAATGTTGGCTTCGTCGTGATTGGTTACGGCACAAAATACATCCGTTTCTTGAATGTTTTCATCAAGCAAGAGCTCTCTGTCAGCAGCATCACCGTGTAACACAACCGCTTTATTTAATTCACCCGCCAATATTTGGGTTCGCGCTAGGTTTTGTTCGATAATTTTGACATGAAATTGATTTTCCAAGGCTTGGGCTAATTTGGCACCAATATTGCCGCCCCCTGCAATGATAACGCGTTTATAGGGTTGATCTAATTGGCGTAATTCACTCATTACCGCATCAATATTGGCAGGTGTTGCCAAGAAAAAAACTTCATCATCAGGTTCTATGATGGTTTCTTCGGTGGGTATAATCGGTTTATTGCGCCTGAAAATAGCCACGACTTTGGTTTCTACTAGCGGCATATGTTTTTTCATATCGCCAAGCGCATGCCCTACCAGAGGGCCACCATAAAATGCTTTCACTGCGGCTAATTGCACTTTGCCTTGAGCAAAGTTAACAACTTGCAAGGCATCGGGATGCTCTATCAGGCGTTTAATATGCTGCATGACCAAGTGCTCAGGTGTAATTAACATATCAACCGCCAATGCATCATTGCCAAACAACTCTTGATAGGCGACATATTGTGTTGCGCGAACGCGTGCGATTTTTGTTGGCGTTCTAAACAAGTTGTATGCCACTTGGCAAGCAATCATATTCGATTCATCTGAATTAGTGACAGCTATCAACAGATCGGCATCTTCTGCGCCGGCGTTGAGCAAAATGTTGGGGTAAGAAGCAGGGCCACACACCGTGCGGATATCCAATCTTTCTTGTAGTTCATTAAGACGAGAGGGATTAATATCCACTACCGTGACATCATTATCGATGCTTAAATGTTCTGCTAGGGTGCCGCCGACTTGGCCGGCGCCAAGGATAATGATCTTCATTTGTGCTTAAGAAGCCGTGCGTAGTAAAAACCATCCATGCCGTGCGCTCCAGGTAATATTTGCCGCCCAACGATTTGCGCTATGCCCCAATC
>CAZSGE010000024.1:0-35156 GCA_964606325.1 Uncultured Candidatus Berkiella sp. | reverse complement strand
CAATTAAGGTAAAAGGATATTGAATGACCTCCCCTTTCACTAATTTGCCTATTAACGCTTGAGGCGTAATAGACAAAGCGAATTGGTATTCACCTGCTTTGAGTAATTTTTCATAACCTTTATATTGAATATACCAACCCAAAAACAGGCGTTGCCTCTCATTTAATACGCCCTGCTTTTTCAATTGATATAGCATCTTTAATGCGCCTGTGCCAGGCTTGAGAGTATAGACTGTTTCTTGGGTAGAATGACTTAAAGGCGTGGATGTGAATTGATAAAAATTATAAAGAGAAAATGCAGCCAAAATCACAAGCAGCATTGCTAAGGCTAATGATATAACGATGCTTTTTCGCACACATACTCTTTCCAGATGATTCTTCTGCGTTGTTGCCGTCACTCTCTCACCCTGGTCACGTACCAAAGCGTACGCTCGTGGGAATTCGTTCGCTTGGCACAAAAGCAAAAATCATCTGCTTTGGGTATACCGTTTAAATACCAACGCGGCGTTGGTTCCACCAAAGCCAAAGGAATTTGAAACGCAAATATCTATCTTCATTTCCCGTGCATGATTAGGAACAAAATCAAGATCACAATCTTCGCTGGGCTGGTTGAGATTAATGGTTGGAGGCGCAATTTGATCACGCAACGCCAACACACTAAACATGGATTCAATCGCCCCTGCAGCACCTAGCAAATGTCCAGTCATGGATTTGGTTGAGCTCACCGCTATTTTCTTGGCATGTTCGCCCAACGCAACTTTAATTGCTAAACATTCACCAAGATCGCCCACTGGCGTAGAAGTGCCATGAGCATTTACATAATCTACTGCTTCTGGATTGATCTGCGCATCGTTAAGCGCTGTTGTCATTGCTGCCGCTTCGCCCAAACCACCTTCTGAATAGCTAGTGATGTGGTAAGCTGAGCCACTCATGCCAAAACCGATGATCTCAGCATAAATTTTTGCGCCCCGTTTTTTAGCACTTTCATATTCTTCGAGCACTAAAACGCTAGCGCCATCACCGAGTACAAAACCATCTCTTTCAACGTCCCAAGGACGGCTAGCTTCTTCTGGTGCATCATTACGAGTTGATACTGCACGTGAGGCAGCAAAACCGCCAATACCTAATGGTGTACTTGCTTTCTCGGCACCACCGGCAATCATGATATCTGCATCACCGTAAACAATACTTCTGGCAGCCATGCCAATGCTATGCGCGCCGGTTGTACACGCAGTTGCAAAAGCAAGATTGGGGCCTTGAAAACCATACATGATGGAAACATAACCTGAGCTCATGTTAATAATGGCGCCAGGTATAAAGAAAGGAGAAATGCGACGAGGACCTGAATCTCGGTATTCATCATGGTTCTTTTCGATAAAGGCTAATCCACCAATACCTGAACCAATGGAAACACCTATCCGAGCAGCATTTTCAGGATGTGCTTTTAATCCTGCATCATTGATAGCTTGAACAGCTGCGGCTATGCCATATTGAACAAAAGTGTCCATCTTGCGCGCATCTTTAGTTGATATGCCGTATAGCTGCGGATCAAAATCGCGCACTAAACCAGCAATTTTGGCACTAAAGTTCGTCACATCAAATGTGTCGATTAGTCGGATACCGCTTTTACCTGCAAGAATATTACGCCAACTGGTTTCAACATCGTTTCCTACGGGGGAAACAACGCCTAAGCCAGTGACAACGACACGACGTTGTTGTTGTTGGCCGCGCATCACAAACTCCTACCACATAAAAGGACAGGGCTGCCTGAGCAGCCCTGTCCTAACATAAGCAATTACTTCTTCTTAGCGTGTTCTTCGACGTAGGCAATCGCTTCCCTTAAGGTAGTGATTTTCTCAGCTTCCTCGTCAGGGATTTCGATTTCGAATTCTTCTTCCAAAGCCATCACCAGCTCGACTGTATCGAGTGAATCTGCTCCAAGATCGTCAACAAATTTTGATTCAGGCTGAACTTTATCACGCTCTAAACCGAGCTGTTCTACCACGATATCTGTTACTCGTTCCTCAATGCTGTTCATGACAACTTGTTCCTCAGCCATTTTATGCCTTACGCTCCACCAAATAAAGTTAAAAAACTAACATTAATGGTTTAATACTAGTTAGAATGAGCGCAAATGCTAGCAAAATATTCTCTTCCACGCTACCACTCTGAACCAATATTAATGTTAGACCATTAACATTCCACCATTAACATGTATCGTTTCACCTGTAATATAGCGAGCTTGCTCAGAAGCTAAGAACCCCACGCTAGCTGCAATATCTTCAGGTTGTCCCATTTGCCCCATTGGAATGCCAGTTAAGAGCGCTTCTCTTTGCGCGTCTGGCAATACCCGAGTCATATCGGTATCAATAAATCCTGGTGCCACTACATTAACAGTTATACCACGAGATGCAATTTCTTTTGCGAGCGCTTTTGAAAAGCCAATCACGCCAGCTTTACTCGCACAATAGTTAGCTTGTCCTGGATTTCCGGTAATGCCAACGATAGAGCTAATAGAGATAATTCTGCCCCACCTCGCTTTGAGCATACCGCGCAAACAAGCTTTTGAAAGTCGAAACATTCCCGTGAGGTTAGTTTGCAAAGTAGTTTCCCACTCTTCATCTTTCATGCGCATAACCAAATTATCTTTTGTTACGCCAGCGTTATTGATTAAAATTGCTGGCGCGCCAACCTCTTCTTCAATTTTCTTTAAGCACTGGGTGATAGATTCTGCATTCGCAATATCCAAAACACAGCCATAGCCTTTAAGCTTGTGTTGTTCTAAATATTTTGAAATCGCTTGCGCACCATTTTCACTTGTCGCTGTACCTACTACTGTTGCACCCATTTGTCCCAACACTAAAGCAATAGATTGCCCAATACCGCGACTAGCTCCTGTCACTAATGCTACTTTTCCTTCAAGAGAAGATAATTGCCACATAGGTTTTCCTTAGATACTACGCAAGAGATTCCAATACCGTTTTTAATTCTTCAGGTGCTTCAAATCCCATCGGTTTGATGACAGGTGAAGTGCGCTTGATAAGCCCGCAAAGCACTTTGCCGGGTCCACATTCCACTGCAAATTGAATACCTTCATTATTCAATCGTTGCACCGTTTCAATCCATCTAACAGGTTGATACAACTGTTCAACTAAACACTGACGAATATCATCCGGATGCGCTGATATTTCAACATTCACATTATGAATAACAGGTATTTGAGGTTTTTGAATTTTAACACTTTCCAAATGCTTCGCTAATTTGCTCGCAGCGTCTTTCATTAACAAACAATGCGATGGCACACTCACTGGGAGTATAATGACTTTTTTTGCCCCTTTGGTTTTAGCTAAGGCACTTGCGCGTTCAACCGCAGCCACGTTCCCTGCTATCACAATTTGTCCTGGCGCATTTAAATTCACTGGCGCGACGATTTCACCCTGCGCCGCTTCCTCACACACTTGTGCGAGTTCTTCTACTTCCATCCCCAGCACAGCAGCCATGGCACCCTGCCCTTTGGGCACAGCGTCAGACATGAGTTTACCGCGCAAGGCCACTAATGCGGCAGCGTCACTTAAGCTTAAAGCTTGTGCACAAACTAGGGCTGAATATTCGCCCAAACTATGACCTGCAATAATTTTGGGAGTAATATCTGTCTCTTTTTGCCACAGATGCCATAATGCCACGCTGGCTGTCAGCAAAACGGGTTGGGTATTCACAGTGTCATTTAAGGTTTCCGCCGGGCCGTTTTGCGCGATAGACCATAAATTTTTACCTACAGCAGCACTTGCCGTGTTAAATAATTCATTAACAAGGCTTGAACCCTCGAACGCTTTTAACATACCAATCTGTTGTGAGCCTTGACCAGGAAAAACAAAGCTTAAGTGTGGATGACTTTTTGCCATGGTTGACGCTCCTAGAATCTAACTAATGCTGAACCCCAGGTCATTCCACCGCCTATGGCTTCAAATAAAATAAGCTGGCCTTTTTTAATTCGGCCATCGCGCACGGCGACATCTAAGGCTAAAGGAATGGATGCACTGGAAGTGTTACTGTGGGTTTCGACGGTTGAAATGACTTTGCTCATCGGCATGCCAAGCTTATCTGCGGTAGCTTTGATAATTCTGCTGTTTGCTTGATGTGGTACAAGCCAATCGATGGATTGTGCATCCAATTGATGAAATTTTAATGTTTCTTTGACCAACTCACCGAGCTTTGCGACAGCAAGCTTAAATACTTTTTGACCTTGCATTTGAACGTAAGGCTGTAACTTATCAAGTGGTGTATTAAAGTTTTCACTCACTTGCACGCAAGGGCTTGTTTTAACATGATCACCCAGTTGCATATTATCTACATATAAAATGTCATCATAATGTCCATCCGCATATAAATGCGTTGATAAAACACCAGGACTATCACTTGCTTCTAAGACAACCGCTCCTGCACCATCGCCAAATAACACACAGGTATTTCTATCAGACCAATCAATCAAACGACTCATCAGCTCTGTACCGACGACGAGCGCCTTTTTGATGGCGCCTGATTTAATATATTGATCTGCAATACTCAAGGCATAAATAAATCCCGAGCAAGCAGCTTGAATGTCAAAAGCAATACAGGTTGGAATGTTAAGTTGTTTTTGAATTAAGCAGGCTGTCGCCGGAAATATTTTATCCGGGGATCCTGTTGCAACAATAATTAATTCTATTTCTTTTGCATCAACACTTGCCATATCAAGTGCTTTTAATGCCGCTTGCGCTCCCATATTGGAAGCTGTTTCGTCTTTAGAGGCGATATGGCGTGATTTAATGCCGGTGCGATCTACAATCCATTCATCTGAAGTGTTAACGCGTTTTTCCCAATCAGCATTGGTAAATATAGTCTCAGGCAGATAACCGCCTGTTCCACTTATTTTGGTATAAATCATGAGGAGGTTCGCTCACCTAAATACAACTCAACTTGCGAACGAATTTTTTCAGGAACATTATTTTCAGCCTCGACCAGGGCTTCGTGGATAGCTTGTTTGAAGCTAAACCGTTGGGCATTACCATGGCTTTTAATGACGACGCCATTAAGCCCTAATAAACTCGCCCCATTATAACGGCTGGGATCAAATCGTGCTTTTATCGTCTTTAAAATCGGCATAGCAAGCAATGCTATGAATTTTGAATATAAATTACGCGTAAATTCGCGGCGTATAAAATCAACCAGCATTCTGGCAACGCCTTCACTGGACTTAAGCGCTACGTTACCAACAAAACCGTCGCAAACCACGACATCTGCCTTGCCTTGGTACATGTCATTGCCTTCAACAAAGCCGATATAATTGATCATATCGGTTTCACTGAGCATTTGCGCTGCACTTTTTACAGCCTCTGAACCTTTTATGGCTTCAGATCCGATATTTAACAAGCCAACACGCGGCCTAGCAATATTATCTGATGCTGCCGCTAACACAGAGCCCATCACCGCAAATTGAAATAAATGCTCACCTTGGCAATCCACATTCGCACCCAAATCAAGCATACGCATACGGCCCATGTTATCTTGATCGGCTTTTATGGGAATGGAGTACACAATCGCGGGCCTATCGATGCCTGGCAGCGTTTTCAAAACAAAACGCGCTATTGCCATCAGTGCACCGGTGTTACCAGCACTGACGCATGCGTGAGCTTCACCTGATTTGACCATATTGATGGCCACACGCATGGAGGAATCTTTCTTGAGACGTAATGCCGAGGCAGGCGATTCATCCATTTCCACTTTTTCAGAGGCATGGTGAACACGCAGGCGAGATTCGTCAAAAGAATTTGAGTGTTTTTTTAACTCATCATTCAGTTTTTGAGCGTCGCCTACTAATACCAATTTAAGATGAGGGTATTCCGACAAGGCATCCAAGGCTGCGGGAACCACAACACTTGGACCATGATCGCCCCCCATCGCATCGAGTGCGATGCTGAAATTACTCAAATGATTACTCTTCGTCAGCATCCACAGCCGCTTGAGCAATTACCTGACGACCACGATAGTAGCCATCAGCAGTAATGTGGTGACGACGGTGTGTTTCACCAGTTTCTTGATCAATAGATAAGGTAGGTTTACTTACCTTGTCGTGTGATCTTCTTTGATTACGTCTTGAGCGGGTTGTCCGCGCTTGTCCTACTGCCATTTCATTTCACCATTTTGTTTTAGTTAACTAAAAAGAAAATAATTTTTATCACTACATTAGCTTCATAAAGGGATTCTGAGGAGGCTCTACATCGTCCTCGCCCTCATCGGTGCTATAGCTCACACAAGGTGGCTCATGACAAGGTGCCAAGGGTAACGCAAGGTGTATCTCTTCTGCAATCCACTCAGGCACGTTTATTTCACCATCGGACACTAATATAGCTTCATATCGTTCCGGCAATTGCTCGGCCTGCTTGTCACTTTTAACCGGACTGACCATGATTTCTGACTTCATTGGATATATCATGGGCTGCAAGCAACGTTGGCAAATAACCTCTAAATCAGCTGATATTTCGCCTTTTATGCAGCAAAGTCCTTCTTGATCCATCGAAAAGTTTAAGCGCACATTGACCTCGCCATCTTGAGATTTGAACTCTTTTGACAGATTGGTTAATTCGCTCAACTTTATTGAGCCTGCTAAATCATCGCCTTTTGCTGGCGCATTACGGCACAATTTTTCTGGGGCCAAATATTTTGGCAGTTCATTATGTAACATAGGGCGTGAATAATAACTTCTAGCGCATGTAGAGTCAAAGTAGATTCGCGCATATGCTATTATCGCCCCTTCAATAAGCAAACAGACAGACAATATGACTTCATTAATTCTTGCTTCAAGCTCAATCTATCGCAAAGAACTACTCTCTAGGCTTAAAGTGCCATTTGACACTTATTCACCTGACATAGATGAGTCGCGTCTTGAAAATGAATCCATAAAAGACATGGTAAAGAGGCTATCTATTGCTAAGGCCAAAGCGGCAAACATCAAGCACCCCAATTGCATCTGCATCGGTTCAGATGAAGTTGCGGGTTTAAATGATGTGATTTTAGGCAAACCGGGCACGCATGAAAATGCCATCGCTCAATTAATGCAAATGAGCGGTAAGGATGTCGTATTTTACACCGGCGTATGTGTGAAAGGGCTTGAATTTGAATCTTATCATTTAAGCACCACCACCATTACGTTTAAAGATCTTACCCCTGTCATGATTGAAAATTATTTACAAAAAGAAAAGCCCTATCAAAGCGCGGGGAGTTTTAAATCAGAAACTTTAGGATCCGCGTTAATCAATCGTTTTGAAAGTGAAGATCCTACGGCAATTATAGGTTTACCTTTAATTAAACTATGCGAATCTCTAGAGCTTGCAGGGATTGCGATTATCTAAGCTGGAATCGGGGGGCTTCGAGATTTAACAGCAGGCCAAACAAGATGTTGCCCTATGGCATAATCGGCATCTTTCAAAGGGTGGACAAATCACAAATCATAAAAAAAGGCCGCATCAGTGCGGCCTTTTTCATAATGAGAGAACAATTAGCGCAGAGCTTGTGGTTTCAATCCCAACTCTGAGGAGAGCTGTTTAGACATGCTGGCGCCCATTTTGGAAGCCAATCTGTCGAGTAAGCTATGACTTGCGCTGTAATCGATGATTTCTTCAATTTTGATCACTTCTCTAGCAACATACCCTGCGCTACCTAATCCATCAACTAGACCTAGTTCTAAAGCCTTTGAACCTGTCCAAACTAAACCACTATAAAGTTCTTCTGGATTACCTTTGATGCGGCTACCACGCCCAGCTTTAACGGCATCAATAAAATGCTGATGTACGTTATCAATGAGGTTTTGAGCAACTTGTTTTTGTTCTGGATTTTCAGGTGAGAAAGGATCCATAAACATTTTATTTTTGCCTGCCGCTAATGAGCGTTGCTCAACACCCACTTTTTTCATTACATCGACGAAACCAAAGCCAGGCATGATTACGCCAATGGAACCGACAATACTGGAAGGGTTCGCATAGATTTCATCAGCACCCGCAGCGACGTAATAAGCGCCTGATGCGCAAATATCAACGACAACAGCATAGACTTTTTTACTCGGATCCTTTTTTCTTAATCTCATGAGTTCGTCGTATATATATGCGCTTTGTACCGGTGTACCACCAGGTGAATTGATACGCAATATAACGCTCTTCACTTTTGGCTCTTCAAAAGCACGTCGAAGACTGGAAGCAATTTGATCCGCTTCTACCTCTTGACCCTGACCAATAGTTCCCATCAGATCAATTAACGCAACATGATCTTTTAGAACTTGTTTTGGTTTACCTTGAAACCAATAAATGGTCATGAAGAGAATGTAGCCTACAAAAATAAGCTTAAAGAATATTCCCCATCGTCTTGAGCGTTTTTGCTCTTCAACTGTAGACAAAAGTGCTTTTTCAAGCACTTCTTTTTCCCAACCTGGAGACATATTTTGTTCCTGCATAGCAGATCCTCTTTTATTTTCTTAAATTTTGACAAGTCTGTTCAAAGCCCTTTGGCATCGGGCATGTAATAATAAGTTCATGAGGCGCATACGGTAAGTTGATAACAAGTTGATGTGCATGCAAAAACAATCGCTCTGCATGCTTGGTATCGTCATTATCATGTTGACCATATTTTTCATCGCCAACAATCGAATGCCCCATAAAAGCGCAATGCACACGAATTTGATGCGTACGCCCTGTTATCGGGCTTGCCTTTAGTAAGGTTGCGTCAGCGTAATACTCAACCACTTCAAATTGTGTTTTTGATGCTTTGCCTTGAGGATCGACTTTAACCATTCTCTCGCCAGATTTAAGGATAAACTTATGCAAAGGTGCGTCAACTGACTTCCCACCTTTCCATTTACCCTGAACCAAAGCAAAGTAATATTTTTTAATTTTTCCTTCCTTTAAGCAGTCATGTAGATAAGTCAACATCGACCGACTTTTCGCAATCATCACACAGCCAGAGGTGTCTCTATCTAAGCGGTGTACTAATTCTAAGAAAGGTGCATCAGAGCGCATTGCTCTCATTGCTTCAATTAAACCTAACGAAACTCCGCTACCACCATGTACTGCCATCCCAGAAGGCTTATTCACAACAATGAGGTGTGAGTCTTCATATAATACCGCGTCTTCTAAGGTTTTGGTAAGCTTGGCGCCAGGATGATTATTTTCTTTTTCTTTCAAAGACATACGTATTGGGGGAATACGAACGGTATCACCCAGTTCTAACCGATAATTGACTGCGATGCGTCCTTTATTGACCCTCACCTCACCCTTTCGAATGATACGGTAGATACGACTTTTCGGGACGCCACGCAAAAACGTCGATAAAAAATTATCGAGACGCTGACCGGCGTTGTTATCATTGATGACAATTTGCTGGACTTGGCTAAGTGGCTGATGACTGGCTAACATTTGCAGAATTATATAACGCCCGACTTTTTTTGTCCGCTTTTTTTCCCTTTTGAGATCAACTAGTTCGGTTGGTCAAAAACTGATAAAATTGCTGTGTTGTTAGCACTAATGAATTTATTAGGCTTACTTAGCAACATGATGCCATAGGAGCGAACCTCGCGAGGCTGAAATAGTTATCATCTCCTTGTTACTTGTTGAATTGTTCATCGTTCACAACATCCTAAGACACTTACTAAAGATGCGAAACAAGGCGAAAGCGAAACTCGGTGGCGAAACAATTGAGTCCCTCTATTGGAGACTGCGCTTTGCATTAATGCAATTGCGTCAAAAACGAAATACTAAAATTAAAAAATACACGGAATATTATGACTAAAAGAATGCTAATCAATGCTACTCAAAAAGAAGAAATTCGAGTTGCTTTAGTTGACGGACAATCTCTCTTTGATCTCGATATAGAACGTATCGGTCGAGCACAAAAAAAAGCTAGCATCTACAAAGGACGCGTTACACGTGTCGAGCCCAGTCTTGAAGCGGCATTTGTTGATTACGGTGCAGATAGACACGGGTTTCTCCCTCTAAAAGAAGTGGCGCGAGAATATTTTAGCAACCCGCATGATGGTCGCCCCAATATTCGCGATGCTTTAAGACCTGGCCAAGAACTGATTGTCCAAGTAGATAAAGAAGAGCGTGGCAACAAAGGTGCCGCCCTGACCACCTTTATCGGACTTGCAGGTTGTTATTTGGTGTTGATGCCAAATAATCCCAGAGCCGGTGGCATTTCCAGACGAATTGAAGGTGATGAGCGCAGCGACCTCAAAGATGCATTGAGTCAATTACCCTTACCTGATGGTATGGGACTTATTGTTCGAACAGCGGGTGTTGGCCGTAACATTGAAGAACTGAGCTGGGATTTGGATGTATTGCTCAGCCAATGGCAAGCTGTCGTACAAGCCTCACAACGCCCTGCACCGTTTTTAATCCATCGTGAAAGTGACGTTATCATCCGCGCTATTCGCGACTACTTAAGACCCGATATATCCGAAATTTTGGTTGATACCGAAGAAGCTTTCCAGCATGCTAAAAAACATATTCAAGTTGTGCGCCCTGATTTTGCTGACAGGGTAAAACGTTACCAAGATCCTATCCCTTTATTTAATCGATTCCAAATCGAAAGCCAAATTGAATCCGCCTTTAAGCGTGAAGTAGCCTTAGAAAATGGCGCATCGATTGTGATTGATCCTACCGAAGCACTGATTGCAATTGATATTAACTCAGCCAGAGCAACCGAAGGCTCTGATATTGAAGAAACCGCACTTCAAACCAACCTCGTTGCTGCCAAAGAAATTGCCAGACAATTACGCCTGCGTGATATCGGCGGATTAATCGTTATCGATTTTATCGACATGAACTCTTCACGCAATCAAAGAATGGTCGAAAACCATCTGCGTGATGAACTAGGCCCAGATAAAGCTCGGATTCAATTAGGCCGGATTTCTCGCTTTGGTTTACTCGAAATGTCTCGCCAAAGATTGCGTCCGTCATTAGGTGACTCCAGCGGTGTTTCTTGCCCACGCTGTGAAGGTCAAGGAACCATTCGAAATATTCAATCATTGGCTTTAGCATTAATGCGCGTGATTGAAGATGAGGCAATGAAAGAAAATACACGCCAAGTGAATGTGCAAGTGCCAGTTGATTTAGCAGCTTATTTGTTAAATGAAAAGCGCCAGGCAGTCATGACCTTGGAAGAAAGGCATCATATTCGCATTTTAGTATTACCCAATCCTCATTTGGTTACGCCGCAATATGAGGTAGTGAGAATACGAGAAGATGATAGCGATGTGAGCGAATTGCCGAGTTTTAAACAAATCTCTACAGTTGAACGCAAAGCAGATGACTTTATGCGCCCTGCGTCAGCAGAAAAAGTTGATGAACCTGCCATTAAGCATATTACATCGATTGCACCTGCTCCCGTGCAAATTTCGCGTGATAAAGGCATCATTCGCAGACTTTGGTCCGCCGTTTTTGGCGCCAGTAGCGAAGCAAAACCCAGACGAACATCTACCGCTACCACAGCCTCACCTTCATCAGAGGGACGCCAACACTCTGGCCGTTCTTCACACCAACATCGACGTGGCCGTGGTCACCATCGTGGACACGATAGACAAGAACGCGGAGAAAGATCAGATCGCGGCGGTGAACGTCATGGACGCGATAGACATGATCGTCAAGGCCAAGACAGACATGAACGTCATCAAGGTCAAGAAAGACACGAGCGTCATCAAGGTCAAGAAAGACATGAACGTCATCAAGGTCAAGAAAGACATGAGCGTCATCAAGGTCAAGAAAGGCATGAACGTCATCAAGGCCAGGAAAGACACGACCGTGGTCAAATGCAAGAAAAACACGAACGTCATCAAGCTCAAGACAGATATCAAGAGCGCACGGAAAGACCTGACCGTCAGGATCAGCAACCTGAGCGACAAGAACAACGCACCGATCAACGTCCAGAACGCGGAGATCGTGACCGAGGAAGACGCAATAATCGCAACCGACGTCAAGGCGGACAACGACGTGATGAACGTTATCAACAACGTGAGGGAGAAAATCAACGTCTTGAAGAACCCGTTGTAGCTGCTCCTTCAGAAGCTCGAGAAGTTACTCAGACAACCCGAGATGTCCAACATCATCAAAGACAAGTGGCACCCACAGTGCATGAAGCAGTGCCCGTGAGACAGCAAACACCCGTTGCGCAAGCGCAAGCAGCGCCTCCTGTGCAAAAGCAAAAACCTGCACCTTTGCCTGAGCTATCAACGCCAGAAGCGATTGCCAGCCGTAAGATGCAAGATGCTATTAGCATTGTGAAGTTAACACCGGAAGAAAAAGAGCGCACCGTGGTGACAATGTCTGAAACACAACAAGACACACCGTCACATCACTATACGATGGTGACAACTAAAAAAGAGCGTGTTGAACCTATGATAGCAAAGGAAAACGTGCAGGTTAAAATCACAAGCACAACGACAGCGCCGTCATTAGAAAATATCGTGACATGGGATGATTCTTTGAATGTGCAATCTAAACCTCAAGCTTTGAACCAAGTGGTAACAAAGCAAAGTACGGTTGTGCATAAAGAAGAAAAGAAAGAACCTGCCTCTTACGAAACGATTGTTGAAGAAAATCAACAGTCTTAATCCTCACCCGAATCCCCGCTGCTTGACAGCGGGCTCCAGTCTTAACAGATGGATCCCGCTATCAAGCAGCGGAAATGCGGAAATTAATCTTAGTTAATGTCCATGCCCACATCTAAAATGCTTTTGACAGCAGGCCTCTTTAATTCTTGCTTCCACTTCAATACCAGAAGATGCCGATGCTTTGACATGATGAAACATAATAGTCAACGGACCGCGAAGACGATTATAAGCCGCCGTTTCTAAACACTTATTTATGATCTGTTGGATTTGGTGTTCATTGTTTGGCAAATTTACACCATCAGGCAATAGAATTTTGATCTCACCATAACCAAAAAATTCATCATAACCAAAGCGAGCATCAACACCACAAGGACGTTGTGGGGCGCGCTGCGCCACCGGGGGATGCTGATGATGTGGGCAAGGTTTTGGTGGTAAACCTTGAGGTTGCTTCACAGGGCTTGCTGGTAAGGGTCTTTTCACTGGTAGGCCTTGCGTTTTAGGCGCTTGAGCTTTTGCTGGCGCTTTAGATGCTTGCGCTTGTGCTGGTGCTTTAGCAGGTGCTTGCGCTGGACGTTGCGGCAAATCTCTTTTCACACCAGAGGTTTGCTTTTGAATTTTATCAGGATTTGCAGGCATAGGTTCTTGTTTTTTCACGGTTGGTAAAACGCGCTGAGCCGGCTGAGCACTTTTTTGTGCTAACGGATCAACGAATGTGGTGCCAGCTCGTGATTTTAATTTACCTGCTAATTCTTGCATCATCGGATTAACAGGAGCG
This sequence comes from Uncultured Candidatus Berkiella sp., assembly GCA_964606325.1. Lineage (GTDB taxonomy): Bacteria > Pseudomonadota > Gammaproteobacteria > Berkiellales > Berkiellaceae > Berkiella. The sequence continues at coordinate 21,751 of CAZSGE010000024.1, read as the reverse complement.
GTTTGCTGTGGTAACACGGGATTCGTTGTTACAGGTTTTGTTACATCAGGTGCTGGCGCTGGCGCTGGCGCAACAGGCATTTTCGCAGGCTGTTGCTGTACAGGTGCTTTAGCTTGTAGTGGTTTGCGATGTCCCATTTCTTTATCAAATTGTCTTCGATAAACATCCGTGTGGCTATAATTTTTTCCTTTAATCGGTTGGTTAGTGTGTTTCCACCAATGATCAAATGAAAGAAACCAATCGTTCGTGAAATTCCATAGATCATTTTGTGAAAACTGAATGCCTTTTTTCCTGAAATCTGCAAGGTAATTGGGATTTGAAAAAATGGCTTTGGTAATCGCTTTTGCAGGAATATGAGTGCCATTATACTCAGCAAATTCAGTCGCTAAAGCATAAGCCTCTCTATCAGTATACTTTTTAGGTGAAATGTTCTCTGTGCTATACATTTGAAAACTGGGATTTTTGGCATTACATAACTCAAAAATCAGTGTATCTAGCATTTTAGTAAAGGATTGGCCTTCTTCTGCGACTTTAATGCTTCTTTTAACAGTTCGGCTAACCAAAGAACCATTTACGTAGTTTTCTTTGCCAGATTCTTGGTATACCCCAGTTGTGTCCAATTCGCTCAAAGAAACAAAATCAACCACAATTGGGCCATTTTTAGTGGCCTGGGTAATAAGATTTTCAAGCTCAGGAATAGTGGGAACAAGCTCAATAAGGGCTCGAAATTCTTTCTCAAAATACGAGCCCTCTATATTCAGGGTCAGATTTTTATACTGCATTGGGGGTTCACCGAACTAAAATTTGTTAGTTCGCTGAATCTATAGAGATTTAAAGGATTTTATAACTAAAATCAGACAATTGGTAAAAGTTATCCGGCAGGAGGAAACACATCAAAATTATGTCACAAAAAAAATGAGCGCTAAATTTCTTCATCAGCTTTAATACGCCGCGCTTCTTCTTCTAGCATCACGGGTATTTCATCGCGAATGGGAAAGCCTAATTTGTCCAATTTACAAATCAGCTCATTGCTTTCCTTTTTATACAGGAGGGGTTGTTTGCAAATGGGGCAAGCCAGAATGTCGAGCAGCTTTTTGTCCATTATCTAATCTCCGTAATAAATTATTAAGAAAAGCAGTTTCTAAGCTCACACTTAATGACACCGTAAAAGCATTATTGAGTTCAAGCCTCGCGCATTTTACCGCATCTTTTTGCGTCATTAAAATAGGTAAGTCGTCACTAAAATTAAAATCTTGTTGCACAAAGTCGTGATGATCGCCAAAAGGGTGTTCAATGACTTCAATCCCCTTTTCTCGCAACATAGTAAAAAAACGCTCAGGATGACCAATACCTGCCACCGCATGCACTTTCTTTCCCACAAAATTCTGTAATGTACTATGACTGTTTTCACCACCCAACGCGGTCACATCTTGCGCAAGCTCGCTTCGCATTAAGTATTCATTCTTTTGCGCACCACCATGCGCAACCACAAAATCAACCCGGTTTAATCTGCTGGGGGTTTCTCGTAAAGGACCAATCGGCAAGCTAAAGCCATTACCAAAACGCCGGTTTGCATCAATTACAGCTATCTCTATGTCTCGATGTAAAGCATAATGTTGCAAACCATCGTCACATAGAATGACATTTGTTTGGGGAAAATGTTTTTCAATAAAAGGTATCGCTTGTGTACGTGAGCGTGTGACTATCACCGGCATGTCTTTGCAATTTTGCGCCATTAACAGCGCCTCATCACCTACTAACGTTACGTTGGATGAAGGCCACACCCGCAATGTTTCGCCCTTTGGTAAACGGCTGGCATAGCCATGCATCAGGATAACCGGCCTAAAACCTTGCTCATATAAATAATTAGCAAGTTTAGCAACCAACGGCGTCTTGCCAGTTCCACCAACGCTGATATTTCCCACAATCACAACTGGCACGTTGGCTTTGACGGGGCCTTTCATTTTGAAATAATAATAGCGCAGCAAAACAATCAGCTGAAATAGCCAAGCGAGCGGTAATAAGCAATAACTCAAGATTGTTTTTCGATGCCAAAAATAGTGCACCCACGATGCTATTTTTTGTTTCATCGATGCATTCATTAAGCACTAACCACTTTAGTCGTCGATGACTCTTGGTATTGCATCACTCTTAAGGAAGCATACAATCCATTGAGACGCATTAATTCTTCATGCGTACCCATTTCAATAATTTGGCCTTTATCAACCACAACAATGCGGTTTGCTTTTTCAATCGTCGATAAACGATGTGCAATCACAAGTGTTGTACATTGTGCCATTAATTTTTCTAGAGCATCTTGGATATAACGCTCAGATTCGGTATCCAGCGCACTGGTGGCCTCGTCTAAAATGAGAATGGGGGCCTTTTTTAAGATAGCACGCGCAATCGCAATACGTTGACGTTGTCCACCTGAAAGCCTCACCCCATTTTCACCAATCAAAGTATCAAACCCTTGCGGTAATCTTTCAATAAACTCTTTTGCATGCGCATTTGCTGCAGCATCCATAATCTGTTCCAATGTGGCTTCACAACCATAAGCAATATTACCCGCAACGGTATCATTAAAGAGTGTCACTTGCTGGGAAACAATAGCAATTTGCTGACGCAACTGTGCCAAAGGCAGATCCATAATGTTAATGCCATCGACTAAAATTTCACCATTTGCATCATAAAAGCGAGGCAATAAATTGACTAACGTCGATTTCCCGCCCCCAGATCGCCCGACCAAAGCAATGGTTTCACCGGCTTTGACTTCAAAAGAAACGTTATTTAACACTTTTTCATTGGTTGCACCATAACTAAAACTAACATTACGAAAGGCAACATTGCCACAAGGATATCGTAATTGTGTCGTCCCGCTATCTTTTTCTATAGGTTGATCCAAAAAGGCAAAAATACTGGCAGCAGCCGCTATCCCTTTTTGAATATTATTATTTAATTTAGTGAATTCTTTGATAGGTTTTAAAAGCGCAATCATGGCTGTCATCATTGCAGCAAAAGCACCCGGGCTAATGGACGTGCCCAGTGCATCTTCAGGGCTGAGCGTTGCTAAATAGATGGTAACCGCAAGTGCCATCGAACCAATAATTTGCACCAAAGGAACACTGAGTGCACTGGTTGCAATTAATTTCATTTCTTGACGTCGATTGTGCTGCAATACACCAAAAAACCGCTTCATTTCAAAAGCCTGACCACCAAATGCTTTGATAACTTTTTGTCCTTCAATGGCTTCTTCTGCTGCATGTGTCACGTTACCCATTGAGTCTTGAATTCGTGAACTCACGCCACGCACTCTCTTACTCACAACATGCATAACACCTATCATCAGTGGCGTTGTCACAAAAAATAATAACGTTAATCGCCAGCTAATAGAAAGCATGACCACAATCAAGGCCATGACGGTAAAAGTTTCTCTGACTAAGGTTGTAAACGTATCTGAGCTGGCATTCGCCACTTGCTCAACGTTGTAGGTAATTTTTGATAAAGTTTCACCACTGGTGGTGCGATCAAAATAAGAAGTTGGCAATTTAAGCAAATGTGTAAACATTTCTTGACGAAAGTTCATCACCACATTTCGGCCAACCCAGCCCATAAAAAAGCTCGACAAAAAGGTGGCTAAACCTCTGATCACAAAAATGCCAATAATGGCAAAGGGGATCCATTGAATAAAGGTTCTATTGTGATTAACAAACCCTTCGTTTAACAAAGGCTCAAGCAGTTTAATCATGCCGGCATCAACGCCGCCATATAAAAGATTACCTAATATGGCAAGTACGAAAGCATAGCGGTATGGCCAAACGTAGGATAATAAGCGCATATAAACCGCACGGCTGGAATAGGCGGGTTGTGTCATTGTTGTGTGAAACCTATTTTATGAATTACTTTTGCGCAATGATCTGCACTTTCGTAACACCCAATTGGGATGCAACTTCAAGTACAGACACCACTGCTTGGTGTGGGGCTTTTTTATCGCCAGCAACTACTAGCGCCAGCGATTTGTTTTGTTCAAGCTTAGCGGCAATTATCCGCTTAAGCTTTTTAGGTTCATTGCTTCCTAGCGGTGATCCATTCAGATAATAGGCACCTTGAGCATCAACCCCAATCTCAAGGGTATTACCTTCTTTCGTGAAATTTTGAACGTCTGCTTTGGGTAACTGCACACCTAGTTGGGTAGCACCCTTAAAAAGGCTCGTCGAGACCACAAAAAACAGCAACAACATAAAAACAACATCAATAAAAGGTGTTAAGTCTATCCCTACTTCTTCCTGATGTTTTTCACGAAATCGCATGATAATATACCATAAGTTTATTTTCTAATCTTAATTAGCTTTCTGCTTTATCCATTCTGCGTACCGTCATCGTCGGACCCAGCGCTTTTAAGCCATCAATCAGTTTTTGCGCTTCTTTTTCAAGTTTTGCAGCAAACTCATCAATTCTTCGCCTAAAATACCGATGAAACATCAAGCTAGGTATGGCAATAAACAAACCAAAAGCGGTTGTCAGTAGGGCTTGGGCAATTCCTCCGGCAAGGGCCTCAGGATCGGGATTTCCACCCAAAACTGCAAATATTTGAATCATCCCCAACACGGTACCTAATAATCCTAATAAAGGTGCAGCTGAGGCAATTGATCCCAAAGTATTAAGGTATCTTTCTAGCTCAACTATTACTTGGCGCCCTTGATCTTCCATTCGCGACCGCATCGCACTAATACCCTGCTCGCTATGTTGTAACCCCTTAGAGAGAATGTGTCCTAAAGGGCTTTGAACTGCCAATTCACTCAAACGCAAAGGTTTGCTATCACGTTGTGAAAGATTTCGAAGAATATTCTGAACCAGATCCGCAGGAATAATTTTTGGCTCTCTCAGCACCCAAAAACGCTCGGCAATAATCGCCAAAGCAATGATTGAGCAACCCAACAGCGGGAACATTAACCAGCCTCCTGCCAGTAGTATGTCTATCACCTTATATCTCCAGATTCCGGCTATGCCAATAACGACGATTTTTTTCTCGCCATACCAAAGGTGGGGCTAGTGTTGCCTTGTTTGTTAGACGAAATATCAACGCCCCAGTATGCGACACTAAAAGGTTCTTTGCACCACCCTCTTCATAGCGTTGTAACACTGCACGCTTTGGAAATCCATATTGATTTGCCATTCCTACTGGAAATAAAGCATATATCGGGCTAACGGCTTGTATAAAAGCTTGAGAGGAAGAAGTCAAACTTCCATGGTGCGGCACAACTAAAATACTACTAGGTAACATCGAAGGATATGAATTCAATAAACTTTGCTCAGCGAAGTGCTCAATATCCCCTGTTAACAAAATACTGTGATAAGCCGTTGCAACTCTCAATACGCAAGAATGATCATTTCTGTTTTTTGATTGAGTAATGTTGGGCATAGGGTTTAATAGCGTAAAACGTACCCCATCCCATTCCCAGCTATCACCTGCTTTACAAACGCTTGAAGGTTTATCTAAACGATGCGGCTCACTTGAAAGAATTTCCCCAATCTCATTTTGTTCAAAAGCGGCCAACCCAGCGCGATGATCAAGATCACCATGGCTGATAATCACTTTATCGACATAATTAAGATGATTGGCCAGCAAAAAAGGTTTAATGATGCGCTTGCCCGCATTATCAGATTGCCCATATTGCGGGCCCGCATCATACAACAAAGTGTGATGCTGAGTTTGAATAACAGCAGCCAATCCTTGACCCACGTCTAACAAAGCAAAAAAACACTCTCCCGTTTTGGGGCGCTCGCCGCCATAAAGTAACATCGGTAAAAAACCTAACCATGCCCAATGTTTACCAGGGATCCCTTTAGGTGCAATCAAAATAAGGGAAGCCAATAGCGCCATCAGCAAATAGAGCCATGGCACCGTACCAATTTCTGCATAATGAGACGGTATTGCGATTAGTTTTTCTAAAATCCAAGCCACAACTTCCAGCGCCATATTCGCTATGATAAGTACACACTTTGCCAAGGGCGTGCTAATAAAACTTAAACCTAATCCCACTAAGCAACAAGGAACAATAAAAAAATCAATCAAAGGCAAGGTTATCATATTAGCCAAAGGTGAGAGCCATTGAAGTTGTTGGAAAAAAAGGGCACACAAAGGAATCAAACCTATAAACACGACGCTTTGTGGCACTATCCATTTTTCCCACCAGCGTTTAGGTTTTTGTGATCCGCCGTAAATTAAGGCTCCAACACAAGCAAATGATAACCAAAATCCTATTTGTAAAGGTGCTAAAGGATCAATCAATAAAATACCGATACATGCTAAAGCCAATGCATGCCAGGAAAATAGACGTTGTCGTTTTAGCAAAGCGGTTATCGCAATCAAAATCATTACCAAAGCACGTTGCGTTGGAATAGAAAACCCTGCTATTGCGGAATAAACGATGGCACCTATCAAAGCAAAAATAGCGCCATAACATTTTGCTGGCATCCTATTAGTGAGCCTGTAAGAGCGTCGCGCTAAAAAGGTAGCCCAACCGCCACAGAGCATGGCAATCACGCTAATATGTAATCCTGAAATAGCAATAGCATGTACTGTGCCGGTCGCTTGAAATAGCCGCCATTGCTCTGGCGTAATATTATGATAAACACCTAAAGTGGTTGCTTGTATAACGCCTAAAAAAGGTTTGTCGCCAATCATTGAGGCTAAATTATCATTGAATTTCTGACGCTTTGCCGTCAACGAAAATGCATGTGATGGTTGATAATTATCTAGGCTTACTAATTTTCCTGTAGCATGGATACCTTCGAGGAATAATTGTTTTTCTTGATCACGCGCACCTGGGTTTGATAAATGCCAACGCGGCTTTAACTTAACTGTGCCACAAAAAGTATCACCATGTTTCAGAGAATATTGCGGGTTTTGCCAATGTAATCTAATGAGGGCATTGGTGACGACTTTGTCTTGATATTGGTTCAGCGCTACATCAAAACGAAGTGTTTGTTCTCGCTGTTGGGTTATTCCATTAACAATGCCACAAATTTTGATAACTTTTGAAATATCTTGCTTTGGTAATTCCCATTGTAAGTTTTGCAATGCACCAATATAAGCCCAAGCAAATCCAATCGAACACATCAGCAAAAAGACAGCTATGATTTTAAAAGAAGACTTATAAAACCATATTAATAGCGAAGTTACTAACAAACAACCACAACCTATGCCGATATGCAAAGTTTGAGGAAGTGTTGGAAAAACATTCAGTGCACTAGTGCCGGTTAATAAACCAAGAGCGACAGAGATGAGCATAACTACTAGCCCTTCAACTACAAAAAACAAAAGTACGCGCCGTTCCCTGTGCCGGCCCTTAAACTAATACTATGGCAAAGAAACTATTTAAAAGATTAATTAAGAAATACATCCCTGACGTTAAAGCTTTAAAAGAGAAAGAGCTAAAAATGTTAGGGAATTTTATTCATGATCCCAATCTTTGGCATCTTAATCGTTATTCCGTTTCTACTGCTTTTAGCACCGGGCTCTTTGCAGCATTAATCCCTGTACCATTTCAAATGTTACTTGCAGCCATTTTATCTATTATGTTTAGAGGCAATATTCTCATAGCCGCTGCCCTTGCTTGGGTTTCAAATCCTATCACAACGCCACCTTTACTGTATATTGAATACAAAGTTGGCACTTTTGTATTAGGAATGAAATCAAAACCATTTCATTTTGAACCCACCTGGGATTGGATTGTAGAAGAATTTCACACCATTGGCGCACCCATTTTAGTTGGTTGTGTCATTGTGGCTGTTATTTGCGCCTTCTTAGGGAATGTGATTGTCCGCCTCATTTGGAGAATTTCCGTTGTCAGCGCCTGGAAAAAACGTCTACGTCGCACCAAGGCCGCCAAGCTACTAAGAGCCAGAAAGCGTAAAAAGAAAGAACGAAAAAAAGAGTGACATGGCTAAGAAAATATTCAAAAAATTCATGCCCAGTGCGCAAACCATTTATAAAAATCCCTATTTGAAACCTTTTCGACATATTTTATGTACACCTAACTTATGGCATCTCAACCGTTATTCCGTAGCAACCGCTATGAGTATTGGGCTCTTTGTTTGCTTTATGCCAATACCTGGACATATGATAATTGCCGCAATGATGGCACTTGTTGTGCAAGCCAATCTGCCCCTATGTATTGCCCTAGTCTGGGTGAATAACCCTTTTACGATTGCCCCTATGTTTATTTTTGCGTATGAACTTGGCGCACATATCTTACATATTCCTCCTGAAAAGTTTCATATCGAAATGTCGGCACATTGGTTAGTCCATGAGTTAAAACATTACTATGATCCTTTGCTCTTGGGCTGCATCATTTGTGGAGTATTTCTCGCTATCGTAGGCAATATAAGCGTTCGGTTACTTTGGCGTTATCATGTTGGAAAGGCCTGGAAAAAAAGAAGCACTAGACGCAAATAGCGCCAGATTGAGGATCTACACGCTAAAAGCTGACGTCCCTCACAGGCATTTTCAGATAGAATCCATTCCCAATAATATGCATGACCTGGACTTAACGCCCAGTTAGGATTAGTATTTTAGAAACCTTAATTTTTAAGTTTGGGCGCAGCTGTAAGAAATGGCAAAAAATCTCATTAAACGATATATCCCTTCCCCAGAGAAAATCCAAGCAAATAAATATTTGCGGATTTTTGGGAAGCTATTGCATAGCCCTAACTTATGGCATCTCAACCGCAATAGCGTTGCTACTGCTGTGAGCATTGGCTTATTTATTACCTACATTCCCTTTCCCGGCCATATGCCATTAGCCGCACTAGCCGCCATCTTACTGCGCGCGAATTTGCCTATATCCGTTGCCTTGGTTTGGGTGGTGAACCCATTAACCATGATTCCCATGTTTGGCTTTGCCTATGGGATAGGTGCTGCTTTACTAGGTGTCACCTTACAAGAAATGAGTTTTAGCACTATTGCCGTGCTTCAAGAGATCTGGCAACCCTTTTTATTGGGCTGCTTGTTGTGTGGCGGCTTCTTAAGCGCTGCAGGCAATGTGTTAGTGAGATTATTTTGGCGATACAGTGTGCTAAGAAATTGGCGCGCTCGTCAACGTGAGCGTGGGATTCAGGCTTAATTTTTGTCATCCTGAGCGAAGCTCAGGATGACAAAAAATGTACCAGCCTTCGCTGGTATGACAGAGAGAATTATCAAGAAGCGTCCTGAATGTCGGCTTTCACCGGAATAACAGCCGAAAGATCAGCACGAGGTATAATTCCGTCAGTTAGAACACCTCTTTCAAGTGAAACAATTCTATCCATGCGTTTAGCAAGCCCTAAATCATGGGTCACTACAATAAAGCTTGTGCCTATCTCTTTAACTAGCTCCATCATCAGATCATAAACTAAATCCGCACTTTGGTTATCCAAGTTACCGGTTGGCTCGTCTGCGAGAATACATTTTGGCTCAGTGACAAGTGCACGTGCAATAGCAACACGCTGACGTTCGCCACCCGACATCGTTCCAGGTTTATGTGAAATCCGGTGGCTTAAAGACACTTTATCTAAAATGGCTAAAGCACGCTTTTTGGCAATGGCAACCGGCAATCCTTGGATAAGTAATGGCATACACACATTTTCAAGGGCAGTAAACTCAGGTAATAGGTGATGAAATTGAAATATCAAACCCAACACACGATTGCGCAAATAGCCGCGTTTACGCTCTGATAGTGCTTGCAGATCGGTATCGGCCAAAATGACCTTGCCTGAAGAAGGTAATTCTAACCCTCCCAGCAAATTCAATAAGGTGGTTTTACCAGAGCCTGAGCGCCCGACAATGGCCACACTTTCACCTGGCATCACTGAAAAATTGACCTTTTCTAATACGGGTATCACTCTATCGCCATCTTGATACGATTTTTTTAAATCGCTACAAACTAGGATTGGATTCTTACTTTCGCTAATAAGAGGCTTAGGATTCATGGCGTAATGCCTCCGCAGGTTGTACGTTAGCTGCGCGCCATGCTGGATGAATTGTGGCAAGCAAGCTCAAAATCATGGCACTAATAGCAATTAACACCACATCATTCATTTGCAAACTTGAAGGTAAATAGCTAATAAAGTAAACATCTGATGATAAGAATTTCACTCTAAAGGCTCGTTCAACCATATCTACTAAGTCACTGACATTCAGTGCTAAGGCAACGCCTGCTATCACACCTATAATCGTACCAATAAAACCAATAATAGCGCCTTGGCATATAAAAATAGCCATGATTTTGCGCGCCGAAGCACCTAATGCGCGTAATACGCCAATATCGGCACGCTTATCAGTGACGACCATGACTAAGGTAGAAATGAGATTGAATACCGCAATGGCTAAAATCATGATCAAGGTGAAAAACATCATGGTTTTTTCCATCTTAACCGCACTGAAATAAGCGCTGTTTAGTAATGTCCAGTCAACCACATTATACAAACCATGCAGCTCATCATAGATTTCTCTGGAAATACGTGGCGCGGCAAAAGGATCATTTAAGCGCAACTGGATCCCACTAACCCCTCCTTGGGTCTTAAAAATTTTGGCAGCATCCTGAATATTCATAAACACAAAGCCACTGTCGTAGATATACCCTACTTCAAAGATACCGACGATATTGAGACGCTTTAGTCTAGGAGCAACCCCAGCCATCGAAACCGTTACCTCTGGAATTACCAAGGTCACTGTATCTCCGACATTGACACCAAGCAACTTGGCTAAATAAGAACCAATAATAACATTGAAAGAGCCTTCTTTAAGATCATCTACGCTTCCCGATTTTAAGGTGCTGCGTAAAGGAAAGACCGCATCAATAGCGCTGGGATCTACCCCTTTGACCGCAATACCGCGCACTTCACGGCCACGGGTTAGCATTCCCTGTCCATCAACGTAAGGTCCAGCTGCTTCAACATCTTTATGTTTTGCTAATTTATCAGCCATGCCTTGCCAGTCTTGCAGATTATCCCCCCACCCACTGACCATTACATGGGGGGTAATACTTAAAATTCTGCCCCGGATCTCTTTGGTAAACCCGTTCATGACGGACAACACCGTGATAAGTACCATTACGCCCAAGGCAATACCAAGCATGGAAACCACAGAAATAAAAGTAATAAAATGATCTCGGCGCTTAAAGTTGGTATAACGCGCCCCGATAAAAAGAAAGACGGGTCTAAACATTATTTTGTTTCACTATTAAAAAGTTATGTCATTTTAACCTAAAAGCCGGCCTTCTTGGGAACTTTAATTGACAGTAAGATAGCTCCCTGGAACAATACCGAAGCTCCAATACATATTTTTAGTTATCTAATTCTATAACTAGGCCATTTACAATCGAATGATAGTCATTTTAAAACCATCCATAGATACGCAATCTCCTGAGTACCGCTACACGCTCAATGCATTACATGGTCTACAAGGAGTTGAAATCCAGCTTCATAGCACAAAAGGTGCTCATGACGTTATCCACGAAATTTATCTCATCGGTGATACTGAACATATCTCTAAAGATAACATCGAAGCACTCCCTGGAGTAGCTCGTGTTGTTCGAATATCTACGCAATACCAGATTTTAGGGCGCGAAACGAGTGATGCTCAAAAAAGTTTTGAATTTGAATATAATGGCGTGGTCTTTTCTCAAAGCAATCTGAATGTCTTTGCAGGGCTTTGTGCCGTTGACAGCATCGACAACGTTGATGCCATGATGAAATCACTTCAAGCATTTGGTCAAACTTGCACCCGAATGGGGGCTTATAAACCCCGCACCAGTCCTTATGCCTTTCAAGGGCTAGGCAAAAACTGTTTACCTTATGTTTTTGAAAAGGCCGGCAAATATGGCATCAAGGTTATCGCGATGGAAGTCACTCACGCGCGCCATATTGAAGAAATTCAAGAATATCTTCATCAAACAGGCAATCCTACCGGTGTGATGTTACAAATTGGTACCCGTAATGCGCAAAATTTTGAGTTATTGCGTGAAGTCGGCTCACAAAAAATATTCCCCGTGTTATTCAAACGTGGTTATGGTATTACCTTATCTGAATCCTTACATGCAGCAGAATATTTGGCGCATGCAGGTAATCACAACATTATCTTTTGTTTGCGCGGCGTCAAATCCTTGTTTGGACCGCCTCATCGCAACATGGTGGATTTTGCTCATGTGCCAGTCATCCGGCGTTTAACTAAAATGCCCGTGTGCATTGATCCTTCACATTCAGTAGGTACACTTGAACAAACGCCAGAAGGGTTAAGCGATATTTTTCATGCAACGGCCCAAGGTATTATCAGTGGTGCCAATATGGTCTTAGTCGATTTTCACCCTTTTCCACCTACTGCTGTTGTTGATAGCCGACAAGCTATTCCCATCAGCGATTTGGATTGGTTTTTAGAAGATATCAGTATTGCGCGTGAAGCCTATGAAAAGCGGGCTAGGCTTGCAGTTAAAAGATTGAATTCCTAAGGTAAGGTATGCTCCCATCCATCGATTTCCTGCGTGAGCTTTTACCCCAAAAGGCTGGTAGCAGAGTGTTTTGGGGCGATCTTAAAGGCTCGGCCTTACCTTTTGTCATAGCTAATGCTCAAGCATTAAGTAATGCCCCTTTAATATTAATTACCAGTTCACCACAAAACGCTAACCGTTTAGAGCGTGAACTCAAACTGTTTGTAAATGAAAATGTCCCCGTGATGCAATTCCCTGATTGGGAAACACTGCCTTACGATAATTTTTCACCACATCATGATATTATCTCCGATAGGTTACTGGTATTAAATCAATTAAGTACTTTAGAGCGCGGTATTTTAGTTGTTCCAATAACCACTTTGCTACATCGCGTATCGCCTAAAACCTACGTGCAAGCGCATAGCTTAGTACTTAAAACTGGTGACAAATTTGATTGGGATCAGATGCGAAAACGCTTTGAACAAAGCGGTTACATTTGCGTATCTCAAGTCATGACCCATGGCGAATTCGCGCTTCGTGGTAGCATTGTCGATATTTTCCCCATGGGGCAAGATAAGCCTGTGCGCGTGGATCTGTTTGACAATGAAATAGATTCCTTGAGAATTTTTGATCCCGAGACACAACGTTCCGAAGAAAAAATTGAATCACTTACCTGCTTACCGGCAAGAGAATTTCCTTTAACCGAGCAAGCAATAACTTTATTTCGCCAACAATGGCGTAAACACTTTGAGGGCGATCCTTCGCTTAGCCCCATTTATCAAGATGTGAGTCAAGGCGCGCCTTCTCAAGGGATAGAATATTATCTTCCGCTGTTCTTTGAACAAACCAGCACGTTGTTTGATTATTTCCCCCCCAACGCGCTAATCTTTAGGCAGGACATTGAAGAAGCTTGTGATAAATTTTGGCAAGATGTGCAAACCAGATATGAACAATATCGTCATGATTATCAGCGCCCCTTACTTGCACCTGATGCGTTATTCATCAAAACAAATACGCTTTTTCAAAAGATAAATGAATTTCCTCAAGTCCAAGTTCAACAAACGCCTTTTGAAAAAGAGAAAAAAGGCACCGTAAACTTTAAGACACATGCTTTCCCTGAGTTAACGCTTGATTCTCGGGCTGAGAATCCACTGCATCGCTTAAAAGCGTTTATCGATGGGCATCCACAGAAGATTTTGTTTTGTGTTGAATCCGCTGGGCGCCGTGAATCTTTGCTTGAATTATTTCATCGCCATAACATCTCACCCAAAGTGGTTAAAGACTGGCAATCATTTTATGAACAAGAAAACATGCTTGGGATTGCGGTAGCATCACTTGATGAAGGTTTATGGTTAGAGCAACCTGAACTGTTATGGATTGTGGAGCATCAGCTCTACGGTCAACAGGTCATGCAAAGAAGACGACGTCAAAAAGCGACACAAGATCAAGATAATGATGCACCCATTCGAGATTTATCAGAGCTAACACTTGGGGCACCCGTTGTGCATATTGATCATGGTGTTGGGCGTTACAAAGGTTTAACCCATATCACCATCGAAAATCATCCTGCCGAATATGTTATTTTAGAATATGCAGATAATGATAAATTGTATGTGCCAGTCAGCTCGTTACATCTCATCAGTCAATATAGCGGTGCTAATATAGATAACGCGCCATTACATAAATTAGGCACCGAGCAATGGGAAAAAGCAAAGAAAAAAGCACAAGAAAAGGCCTATGATGTGGCTGCTGAATTACTGGATGTCTACGCTTCACGCGTACTGAAAAAAGGCCACCGCTTTTCTAAGCCATCCGATCATTATTTCCAATTTGCCGGCAGTTTTCCTTTTGAAGAAACGCCTGATCAAGCCAAAGCGATTGAACAAGTCCTTGAAGATATGCGCTCTGAAAAAGCCATGGATAGATTAGTGTGTGGCGATGTGGGTTTTGGTAAAACCGAGGTTGCCCTTCGCGCTGCCTTTGTTGCAGCAATGGATGCCAAGCAGGTCGTAATTTTGGTGCCAACTACTTTGCTAGCACAACAACACTTTGAGACCTTTAGCGACAGATTTGCAGATTGGCCCATTAAAATTGAAGTGCTCTCCCGCTTTAAATCTAAAAAAGAGCAAGATGAAATCATTAAACAAGTGGGTCTTGGAAAAATTGATATTATCATTGGTACGCACAAACTGTTAAATGAAGAAATTAAATATCAAAACCTAGGTTTGGTGATAATAGATGAGGAACATCGTTTTGGTGTGCGCCAAAAAGAACGTTTAAAAACGTTACGTGCAGAGATTGATATTTTAACACTCACAGCAACACCCATTCCTCGCACACTCAATATGGCGTTTTCCTCTTTGCGCGATCTCTCCATCATAGCAACACCACCCGCTAAGCGCCTCAGTATTAAAACCTTTGTGCGCGAATACAATCACTCCCAGGTGTCGGAAGCCATCATGCGAGAGTTGATGCGCGGCGGACAGGTATATTACCTACACAATGATGTGGAAACGATTGAAAAGAAAGGCCGTGAACTTGCTGAGCTTATTCCTGCAGCCAGAGTCGGGGTTGCTCATGGCCAAATGCGTGAACGCCAACTTGAGCAGGTAATGTCTGATTTTTATCATCAGCGCTTTAATGTGTTAGTTTGCACCACCATTATTGAAACCGGGATTGATATTCCTTCTGCGAATACTATTATTATCGAGCGCGCTGATAAATTAGGCCTTGCACAACTACATCAATTGCGCGGACGTGTAGGACGCTCGCACCATCAAGCCTACGCTTATTGCTTAACGCCACCGAAAAAAATGCTCACGGCAGACGCGCAAAAACGCTTAGATGCCTTAGAATCCTTAGAGGAATTAGGCTCAGGGTTTACCCTGGCTACCCACGATTTAGAAATACGTGGTGCCGGTGAATTGTTAGGTGAAGAACAAAGTGGCAGCATGCAGGCAATTGGGTTTAGCTTATATATGGAGTTGTTACAAAAAGCGGTACAATCTTTAAAGTCGGGCAAAAAAGTCACGCTGGCAGAACACTTAAGGCAAGGTGCTGAAATTAACTTATCGTTGAGTGCGTTGATTCCTGAAGATTATTTGCCAGATGTGCATACGCGGCTTATCCTCTATAAACGTATTGCCAATGCGAAATCCGTTGAAGCATTGCATGAGCTACAAGTGGAAATGATAGACAGATTTGGTTTGTTACCAGAACCCGCTAAAAATCTGTTTAAAATCACTGAGCTTAAGATTAATGCTTCCCCCATAGGGATCAGAAAAATTGAAGCATCCAGCAAGAGTGGTAAAATTGAGTTTGAAGCCATGCCTAACATTAATCCTGATAAATTGATTAATATGATAAGAACTAAACCATTGAACTTTAAGCTGGTAGGCTCATCTGAAATCAAGTTTATGTTTGATATGCAAACACCAACTCAACGCTTTCAAGTCGTAGAGAATTTAATCACTCAATTAAAATCTTCCGAATAAGGGAATAGTCATGAAGATGTTAAAAAGTATACTCTCAATGTTATTACTCTCATTCTTAATGCCAAGCGCCTTTGCCAAAGATGAAAAATGGTATCGCGTCGAAATGATTGTTTTTGAAATGGGAGATAAAAATGCATCCTCTGAAACCAGCGATCCCGGCATGCCCTCTTTCACAAATGCGGTGAGTTTAACCACAGAACCAAATGCTGAATTTTCATTGTTAACAGATAAACAGCTTTCTTTAAACAATGCCAAACAACGCATTCAAAAAAGATATCCTTTGGTGCTTCATAAAGGTTGGCGCCAAGTTATCACGGACAAAGATCATTCACAGAAAGTGCGCTTAACCGGTGGCAAGAATGACGAAGTAGATGGCACCGTGCGTTTAAGCCTAGGCCGTAATCTAAACGTTGATGCAGACTTATTATTTAAAAAAATAGGCAGTGCAAATGTATATCGGCTAAAAGAATCCAGCCGTTTACACCCGGATGAAATTGCTTACATTGATCATCCCAACTATGGCGTTATCGTGATGGTAACACCTGAAAAATCCACTGCACCAAAACCTGCTGCTGTTGAAGAAAAGCCAGTTCAGGCGGTGAAGGCAAAAGCTGCTGCGAATGTCGAAGTTGAGGATAATGACAAGCCCATTTTTCCCTCGCAAAGACAGGGGATGATTAAGAAAGGATCATAAACCTGAAGCTTCTTTTTCTCAGTCGGTGACAATTTGTCACCGACTCGCTACTCTTTTTTAGCCTCTCATTTAAATACAAGAAACAACCTCGTCATTACGAGGAGTCTTCGACGAAGCAATCCAGTCTTAATTTAAGATATTTTCTAGATTGCTTCGCTAAAAGCTCGCAATGACGGAACTTCTCATTTCAAAGCGGTTTATAAATTAAGAATTTAAACCGCCGCGCCAAAGGCGCAAACAACCCATGTTCATTCATCCACAACGCATATTGAACATAAGTGGGATCTTTGGATAAATGATTCTCTTCCGTTTTGGCGCGATAATAATAAACTAAGTTAAGCACTATCATGATGAGTACCACATACATCGTATGTAACCAATCTCCCATGAAAATAGCAAACGGAAAACAAGCTAACCACCAAAACAGATTTTTGAAGACATAATTGGGATGTTTTGTGAATCTAAAGGGGCCGTTGGTAATAATGCCACGGTGAGTGAGATTAGAAAATCGAACACCAAATGAAACCGTTCCCCAAACATACATTGCTAACAAAAAGATAAGTAGTGAACACCACACCCACAACAGGCTTTGGCTTTTTATCCATAACAGCCACATAGATTGATCTTGAAGGCTTGGAATGTGAAGTAAATATCGCGTAAATGGCTCATAACATATAATACAAATTATCCATCCAAACCAGGTGGACTCAACCGATCTTACTTCAATATTGAATAATCTCAGTGTCAATAAATACCCAAGCAAGGCGACAAAAAAATCCAATGAAAACAATAATGTCACACACCACAGAAACATCATTTGCACATCAGCAAAAATATTCATAGCATGAATATTTAACAAAGTGCTTAAAAAGAATTCAAGATTGATAAAACACACGGGAATAAAATAACCCTTTACAATCCAAACTAAACAATGCTGTTTAATCAGTTTTAAATTCTCACCCCTGTTGGGTTTAATCTGCTTCAGATCAAAACATAGCCAAGAGCCAATAATCCAATAAGCATCGCGCTCACCCACCAGGGCATCCATAAGAGCAAAATAAGGAATAGCAAGAATAGAAGACACTATTAAAATTGATTTTATAAATGGCCAATAGGCTATGTAAGCGTCATGATGATACTCAGGAATAAAAAGATAACAAAGGAATAACATGCCATACGTAAAGTATAGGCCTAACATTTTCTTGATATATCGTTCAAGATTAAACGCTTTTAGCTTTTGCAACAATGGCGATTTTGCTTGCACCTCTTTTGCAAAAAACTGCTCTAATAAAATAATCGTCCCAGAATAGGTAGCCATACAAATAAAAATAAGATGTGTTAATTGAATTGAGAACTTTACGCACCATAAGAATGACATTGCCAATGACAACACCCCAAGGAAATTAATCCATTGATGGTTGATTGATTTTGGTTTTACAAGTTCGGACATAAACTCAATATGCGCTCATGCTAGAATAGATACCACAGGCTCTTCAAGTTGCATTATCTGATTAAAAACGAACGGCTGTATGTATTCATCAAAACTACTTGGTTGATTCAACACGTAGCCATCTCCTTTAGCACTTTGAGCTATTCCCGTAAAATCAATCTCATCTGTTTGATTAATTACATCACGATACGTTAATATTTCACCAACCAACAAGCCAACGTCAGCAGCAATATGTTTTTGGCCATCATCGGTGGTATAAGTTGTTTTACCAAAAATTATGTTCCCTTCATTCATCTCAAAAAGATGATCACTTTCTAAATTAAGGGAAGTAATACCCAAATCAAACAGTGAAAAAAGCTCCCCTTCATCGGTGACGCCATTGCTGTTTTTATCTTGCCAAATGCTAAATTCGCTAAACAATTCATCATTTACATCAAAATAACCATCATGATTGGTATCATAAATCAAACCTAGGCCTTCCAAATCGGTGCTAGCCTCTGGATGATCAGATGCAAAGCTAAACTCTGAGAGTAAAGTAATTTTGCCATCTTTATTGGCATCATAAACTAAAATACCATCATCAGGTCCTACCCATCCTGTAAGATGATAATTACCACAAGGAAATTGCCACGCCACAGCGGAGTTTTGCAGTGAGATGAGTGAAATCCCGTCATCGTTTAAATCGAATACTATCGGTGGCACTATAACTGATATATTCACGGTTGCAGTGCTTGTACCACCATGACCATCACTGATGGTATAAGTAAAACTATCACCACCCGTGGCTGCAAATTTACCATTGGGATCGTATTGATAAGTGCCATCGGCATTAACCGTTAATAGGGCACCACTTGTGAGAGCAAATTGGTTGCCGACATTCGCCGCCAGGTTATTAACTTTGGTAATGGTTAACGTATCACCCGTGTCAGGATCGGTATCATTGATTAATAATGCATTCGGATCTAATACTGAATTCACGTTAATGACAGTGTTTCCATGTGTTACATTACTATCATCATTCGCAGTAGGTGCATCATTCACGCCTGTGATCGTAATCGTCAGCGTAGCACTGCTAGACAACCCTTCAGCATCATGCATGGTGTAGGTGATATCGTCTGTGATGGATGCGCCCTGTGCTAAATAATTAAAAGCAACCCGTGGATCATAACTATATGAACCATCAGCATTGAGTTGGATTGTAGCGCCACTGGGTAGTGCGAAACTATTACCAACATTATTGGCAACACCGTTCACCTTGCTAACAACTTTGGTATCACCCGCATTCGGATCAGTGTCATTAGCTAATACGCCCGCCAGTGCATTCACATTCAAAACGGTATCTTCGTCGATACTGCCAGTATCATCAACTGCGCTGGGTGCCTGATTTAAATCAATTGTAATGGTAAGCGTAGAACTTGACGTACTTGGCGTATCCGCATCCGTCAATACGTAGCTGATAATATCTTGAACCTGTAATAAAGCATCATTGGCTAGTACTGTTTTTGCGCTATCTAATGTATAAACATAATCACCCACTTGGTGGCCATTTTTCGCGCTGATATAAACATCAATACTACCATAAGTTGTGCCCACTGAAATGATGCCATTCAGGCCATCCAAGTCAGCACCATCTGCCACGCCATTGATTTTGGTGATAAAAGCACCATCGGCACCTAGTTGAGATGCACCAAAACCATCATCATCGGTAATTAAATTACCGCTTTTCACTTCGGAAAGATTAACGAAATAATCAGTTTCATTTGCCGAATTTAATTTAGCGTTGGCAATAGGTTTGTCATCGGTAATAGTAATCGTTAAAGTCGCCGTCGCACTATCACCATCATTGTCCAGGAGCTCATAAGTAAAAATATCTTGAGCTTGCGCGTTGGTCGTGTTTGGATCGGTAGTATTATTAAATGGCGTACTTAAAGTGTACGTGTACCCACCGGTTAAACGATTGACAACCAATTCATTACCTTGTGGAGTTGTTACAGTGAGTGTCGTTTTTGTGGCTATCACTGTCTCACCAATGCCAGACATAGATATATCAAATACCGTACCACCGTCAGGGCCCAGTCGATTAACAGCTAAATTAGGTGCTGAAAATAAATCGCCAGTCAAGACCAACGCTTTATTGGTTTGGTTCGAACCAATGCTATTGATATCTGCTTCTGAAATGGTAACTGAGCCACTTTGATTGGTGGCAACAGGCACATCATCGACTATTTGAATATCGATATTACCCACATTAACACCAGCTGAATTGCTCAAACTATACAAGAAATGTTCCGTAAATACTTTATGCCCATCTTTTACCACGACATCTAAACCCGGAGTTGCTAATTTGTGAGGAACAGCGTTATCCAACTTATAAACAAAATCACCAATCCAATTATCAAAAGTACTCGCGGTAAATAAAGTGAAGCTATTGCCTTCGGGTGTTATCAACGTCACCCTATCCTGCTCACTGCGATCTTCACTAGAACCAGCTCGTGCTGGACTTGCAAAATAGGCATTTAAAGCAACACCACCTGCTGCACCTTCGTGAAAAACATTACCTACCAAAAACACAAATGGTTGGCTATTGAGCAGAACCTCTGTGTTTAGGCCTCCTGTAAATTGAGCATCTACCGTGATACTTGGCGTAACAGGCAATCCCGGGGCCGGTTGCACGACCGGCGGTAACAAAATGCTGGGGATTTGATACGGTGGAGGTTGTATCGTATTAATAGTAAAGATATGCATCTTATGCATATCCTGGAAATTCGCTTGATTTGTAAACAGAATATCTCTATCAAACACCCTTTCTAAAGATTCAACAATGCTACTATTTTGTTTTTGGATAACTTGATTTGCGTCTTTTCGACCAATTTCAACCGGCAACTTTAATAATTCTTCGAACTTGAGATTAAAAAATTCGTCTTCTTTATTTTGTGAATTCGTTGGAAAAGAGTTCAACAATGCTAAAAAATCATCCTCATTTAGCGAAACGTACTTATTTAATGCTTTTTTAAACGGTATAAAAAAAGCTTGAAGGTTAAAACCTGCCTCTTCTACAGGCAAGGGAATACCTTCAATAGAAAGTAGTAGTTTTTCCTCATCGATTAAAATAGGATCTTTTTCTGCCATAACGTCCTTGCTAATGGTCAGCTAAATGTGGGTTGCTGAATAAATCTGAGGCAATTTAATAATACAAACTGGTTTCTTAGATAATCAACTTACATTAATGAATATAGCGGTTAAACTCAGGCGCTAAGTTGGTGATTTCATTTTCTGAGACATCAATCATTCTCAGCTTCTCTAGGTGGGCCAAAGCCAAAGGCAGTTCTCGTAGATGGTTGTGTCGCAAATGTAACTCTTCCAATTCGTTAAGCTCAGCCATCTCCACAGGGATAGCTTGGATTTCATTATAGTCCACATTAAAATTATGCAAAGATTTTAACTTACCTATCTCCTTTGGCAAGGCAGTGAGGGAACAGTGCGTAAGATTTAAAATTTCTAATTGAATAAGAAATCCTATTTCAGGCGGAAGCTTTTGAATAAAATTATGACGGCCATCTATGGTAATAGATTTTAATATATTCATCTTATTCATGTGCAATTTAAAAAACAAACTAGGCAATCGGGTAAGATATTTAAATTCTAC
>CAZSGE010000023.1:0-35990 GCA_964606325.1 Uncultured Candidatus Berkiella sp. | reverse complement strand
ATTTTAGCATTTATTTTACTAGTGTTAATAAATGCAACATCAGTAATCACCCTGATATTATGAATAAAATCTAATAAATTTTGCAATAATAACTGTCTATCTTCAAGAACTTCATAGCAGTATGCCGATATCTCTTGACGGATCTTTTTTAAAGCTTCATTGTAAAAAGAATGCTCACAGCTCATTTGCAAGCCAGCCAACCCATCATAAGGTATATCAAAATCATCCACTTTATCTTGAACCAGATCTTTTAAACGTTTCTTTAATGCGCGGTATAAGAACTGATCATGTAAGTGTTCATTAGGATTTGGTGTCGGAATCGGAAAAGCAAATCGCTTTAAGTCTTTAATGAAATGATTTAATTTATGAATAATGCCAGACATGACAGGCCTCTTATAGGTGAAACCAATGTACCATAAAATATATCACACAAAGACACGTCATTTGCACTAAAAATTGTAACTTGGGGAGTAAATTATTTGTACCCTTTCACCACAGCCGGGGTTTTCGTTGGCTTTGGTAAATGGTCATCTATTATTGTTTGGCACAATTTGCTAACTTCAGTATCTACTTTCTTTACATGTTGTTCTACATCATTTCTAAATTTTTCAACATTCGCTGGCGATTTTTGCGCACTCATAACAAATTGCTCAAGTGTATCAATGGCTTCCATTTGTGCTTTTGCTTTGTTAGAGCCTCTGTGTTCTTTTGATGATCTTGAAAATAACACCGACAAACGTGCATGTTTTGGTTTATCTACAGTTGGAGCCTGATGAGAGGCTCTAAAATCTTCAATTAACTTTAAGATGGGAGCATAAATATCTTCGGTTTTTTTGCTTTCTTTAGCTGTTTGTTTTTTCTGAATGGCTTCTTGAAGAATAGGTTCTACATTTAGTGTTTTGAGCTTTGCATTATCCATATCAAGAACTCTCAAATCATACATTTTAGCTATTTCAGGAATAGTCATATCCATAATATCAGTAAACATAGGCTCATTCACTTCGAACTTAAATTTTTGCTCATACCAATCAAATAGTTTTTGATTAAAAGTTACTCCACTCGGGTTGTGAACTGCTACCGCTGCTTGTAAACTGACACGATTAATATTCATCCCTTGCAAAGCCGCTATGACTGCACAGCAAAATGCTGTTCCAATTGGCCCCTCATTACGATGATCAGGTGAAGATGAAATAACGTCTATGTGCCAACCATGAACCGCATCATAGTTAAGGCAAACCGCACCAATGACTTTATTGTCTGGTGAAACGGCAACCATCAAAGCACCATTTTCCTCTTTGAGGCGCTGTTCGTATACGTTATCAAGACCAAGATCAACATAATCTTTTTGGCGAATTTTCGCATGAATAGCTGTACATTCACTTATATCTGAAGGCGTGCCTACACGCAATTGAAAACACGGATCTCCCAGACCTGTTGATAATTGGGCATTTACTTTATGCAGGGCTGCCGTAAAGGCGGCCATAACCTTTGGATCAGTGAACATCTTCAGCAACACTTCCCTAATAGATGTATAATTGTTATTTTATAATAAGTTAATTAAATTAAATATAAACTATTTTGTGAGTGTATTTATGCTAAATATGCGCAAAGAAATTATTGAACACAGCAAAGTCGCTATAGCTAGCCTTCAAGGTGGGGCTCAAGCCGATTTACGACTTTCTGAAGTCTTAAAAGAAACGCTTATTCTGTTGAAAACCGATCCTAAATTAGCGCAAATAACGCATTTGAATCTGAAATTAGATAATGCGGCTGGCTCATCTTCATTGGAAGTGCTCGGGGCATTTTTGATTAATCTGCAACACCAATTGTCTTTGCAGCTTGAATTAAACAATCCCGTGACTATTTTTCAATTATCCTATTTAAGTAAGGCCATTTCTCTTAATCCATTCATTCAATCGGTTGAATTAAATATTGATAACACAGTAGATAAAACAAAAGAATATTGGGATAAAGTTCAAGTGTTGCTTAATAGAAATCAAGAAATCGCAAAAGATGGGTTTAAAGACACTACTGCACTTCAAGATATCATACATAAAAGAACTGACGCGAAAGAAAGAGATCCAAATATTGTGGATCTTAATTTTAGCAAATCACATATTACAAAAATTGGTTATTGACTAACGTAGCGATGTCCATATCTCACAACCCCAAGAGATCTATCAATAAAAGTCGGCTGTAAATGACAGGTACCTATGTCTTTATAAGCTACTTTCTAAGTTAATTTGAGCGAAAAATATTATGCTAACAGGCACTACGAATAATTCGATTAAAACTGAAGCTAGCTTTTCAAGCATTTTTAGTGCTTCATGCTCATCTTATGATTCTTTCCATCATTATGATGTAGTGGAAACATTAATCGACGCGCACCCAGCCAACCATGTAGTTCAAGCCAAGAGCAAAATCACAGGGGATTCCTGCTTTCTTTGCTTGCGGCATGGTGAATATTCGGCACAACTTGATAAAGCTATCAGTGATATAAATCGGAAATTTATACCCAGCACCCCAATAACTTGGATCGTGCAAAAGGCTAATAATTTTTACATTGCCTCTAAAACCATTGAAAACATCATGGACATCGACGATATTGTTGATGAATTGGGTTTCACACCCTATCATTTTGGTCGTATTAGTGTATTAAGCCATTTTTTAGGAGAATATGACAGACATCTAGGGAACGTCATCATCAGTCGTCAAAGCGAAAACATCTTGACGGGGGACAAAATTGACAATGCGGAGGCCTTACATGATGCCTGCTTGCTTAATGCACAATTAGTTTCGGAACAAAGTGAAGATGAAGGAGATAGCTTAGAACCCGATTTTTCTGTTCCTGAACTCGATCTCACCGATTTTAATACAAAGGCAATACCTGAGCCCTTTTCAAAAGAAGATGTATTTGCCAATCATTGGAATTTCCCTCCCGCAATTGTAAACCATTTCCAATACAAGAAAGAACAAGCACAAACCTTACAAATGATAGCGAGTACACCCTTTTCTGAGTTTGCATCTATTTTACATAACACAGTAACTGCCAGCAAAAGAGTTGAACATTTAGCTTTTTTCGAAAAGCTGCTTGAGCATAATATGATATGGAACCCAACAGTGCGTGAGAAAATGAAAGCACAACTTAGTCATCCCGAAACCTTTCCCAAAGTGAGCGAAATTGGCGATTCCATTAAGTTGCTAGAAAAGCGGCACCAACGGTATTGTGCTTTAAACAACAAATAAGAAGATATTAATACTTGTGTTTTTTCTCTGGTTTTTGTGCTTTAGTTAACCCATCTGGCGTGAAATTAACATTCATAATGACTTGGCCTTGTGGTTCTAAATTACCATAGGTAACTGTAAACGATTGCTCGGTACCATTGGAAATTCGCACGGCAACCGCAGTGCCTGGCGAAACGATATCACCGGGTTTTAATTTTATTCCCTTTGAATTGAGATCGCTTATCATTCGTTGGAGGTTATCAAGATGTTTAATAGCACCCCCCGTGCCGGATAAAAATGTTCCGTTATTTCTCACTAACAAATCCTGTATCTGCAAGCCACCATTTAAAATAGCTTCCCATTCACCTAAACTTCGCTCTTGCGAATTTGAAATGCTTATCATCTTGTCCCCACGCACGAATAGTCTTGCACCGACATTCATAACACGTAGCACACCGTCTGCTCCACTACGTGGACCAGTGGCATCAGGAATTACTTGGGGTGTGAAGGTGGCAGGTAACTCTATCGCTGGATAAACCCCACGAATATGTTTCAAAAGCTCATAAGGAGTGGTAGCTTTATTTATGCCATCACTTTTAACAACAAAAAGCAAATCCGCTTCACTAATCGTGGATAATGCATAATTTGGATTTACATTAACATTATACCCCACAATTATCATATTTTTTAGGAGTTCACCAACGATGGGGGCCTCATAGCCTAAAGACGGCGTGGCCGGTGTAGCGGCGGCAAGGCCGTATTTCCATCCTACGTGCTCACCAAGTTTTGTGGAAAGCCCCTTGGTGAATCCAACTCTAAATAGCTCTTGTTCATGTGTAGTAAGGCTATTAACGCCACCTACCGTAAAATCAGCAGATAATGGATAAAAGGGTAACGGATAAAGCGGAACATTTGAAGCAGCTTTCATCCCTGCAGCCCGACCTTGTTCCACTAAATGCTTTGGATCTGCGTTGGAAGGTGAATCAGCAAAACTGACTGTTGGTATTGTTAAAAATGCCGTTATGAAAATGATGTGTTTAATTTCCATTTTGATTACCTCCAACTAAACATACTAGTGAAGTATGGTGCTGCATGACGTAGCAATACTATATTGCTTGTAATTACTCCCATTTATCAGGAACATTTATCATGGCAGTAAAAACTATTTGAACACAAAAAAATTAAACAGTTGAAGATAGGTCAAAGATATATTTATGAGGGAACTAGCGCATCGCTCGACAATCACGATGAAATTATGGCAGAATTTCACCTAATTTATTGTTGAGTTCAAAATATGCCTTACTCGTCACGCTCTGAGAATCTGCCCATATTAGATCTTCAATTAATCTCTGATCAATTAACGCTGGGTAATGAACTCAGAGATACAAACTATCTTTACCAAGTATTGAGTAATAATGTTAATGTTGAAAACTTTATTCAACTCTATGCTCAATCCAATGCACATGCCATCAATTTGCTTTTTAAAAGCCTTGAAATTTTAAATGAACATGAGAAACTACGTGAGTGCATTCCAAATATTTTATGCCTCATCTACGCGCACTGTTATGACAAACTTACTCAACAGGCGGAACATTTTATTGTTAATTACACCGGAATGAATCAAGAAGAACTTAACAGCTTGATACAGCCATCCTATTTCATCTCTTATTATTCTGAGGGAATAAAAAGGCAGAGGATCAAACCGAGACTCAATGATAAAGAAAATGCTGAGTCTGAGTTTGATTCATCTAAAAAGCATGAACGAGATCCAACTGAATTAAACCCTGCAAAAAGACAAAAATTAAACTTGATGTCACAAGCCAATAAGCGTGTTGCAGTTATACCGACCGCGAACGCAAGCAAAAGAATACGATTTATCCAATAAAAACATAGGAGCAGACATACCTGCTCCCATTGACTCTAAAGCTTAAGTTTGCCAAGTTGATTACCAAGCATGTCCATCTCTTTATTTTTCTTATCTTGGATCGCAAGCTCAACCTCATGGATCATTTGTTGGGCTTTTTCTCTGAAATTTTCTTTTTTATATTTATGTAAGCTTTCTATTAAGCGCAAAAGACTTTCTTCACTTTGGTTTTTGAGAAGGTGCCAGCGCGGATGCTTTTGCGTATTCGAAAAGTTTAAATAGGTTGTAATGAAGCGATGCCTTTCATTGCGCTCTTTGAAAGTAATGTATTGAACATCTAACTTACCCCTACATGCTGCAAAGCTCAGAACATCCTCAACACTAAATTCTATGTCCTTAGGTGGCTCATTAATTACATTTTTTAACGTATCAAAATATACCATGTTGCCTTCAAACTCATAACGTGCAATCACTAAATCCATGTGAGGTGAGGGTAAAAAGCGATCAAAGTGATATTGTCCGCTATGGTTATTGTCCCAATTAGATCTGCGACGACTCTTCATCACGCGTTGCGCATCTGTTATCGTAGCAGAAGTCAGTAAAGGCAAGTCAGTTATACGTTGAATCATATCTCGCATCGTTTTACTCAACGCCAACAAACGTATTCTCATGGCGTAAGGAAAATATGAAATAATAACTTGCCATATTGTGAGATCATTGTCGGCGTTAACTTTAGTTAACTTTTTTGCCTTTTTCATAAGTAAGCCTCTATAGTAATCCCAACTAGTTTGGGGTAAATTTCAATTTTTCATCAAATTCTTGTTGTACACTTTCAACATCCGATGTGAACCTAAAAGCACTAAACTGCTTTAATAGCGTATCCACATTCCCTAACATCTGCACATAGTCTTGTGCACTATGCCCTTTACCAGACAAAAACTGATTTAATATGGTTATGTTATCGTCATGCTGTTCCATCGCAGCAACAGCACATTGACGCTTAAGCTCAAATAGCAACAAACGCGTTTCAGATTTGAGTTCGGTATTTAATATATGTGTGATATCCACTGATTGAAGCGCTTGCATTAACAGCTTTGGGAAACCAGCAAGTGCAAGATCAATTAATATCATGAGTGCTGTTTGACCTGTAAATTCGCCACAAGGCACGTTAGCGCTTAAGTGATCTGCCCTAATATTCAAGCGAAACATTGCTTCTTGGAGGTTTTTGAAATCATCTGAGTCATCATCTTCTAAGGAAAGTGTTTTTAACTGAGAACACATATTGGCCCAAATTAACGGTGAAATTTCTCTTTCGATGCCAGCTGGTCTATTATCATCCTGTAGCATTTTTACTAATGGCCACACATTACCTTTTTGCGCTAATTTAATTATAAGATCACTCACCGTCTTATTGGCATATAACCCTGATTCTGCTTTAGCAGTGTAATCAAGTTTTAGCTTCTCGCGATTATTCAATATAATCAACAGTGCTTCGTCATCACCCTTTTTACCATTTAAGGCCGCACGTGCACATTGCCAAAACACGGATTTTCCTTTTTCACCATCTTTATTGCTTGTTGGACAATTATTAAAATCAAGAGTTGATAAATCTTTACGCCTTCTTAAAATCGTGAGAAGGGGATACCCATGCCGATAATTCACCAACGCAAAACTTGCCAACCACAACACCGAGGCGTTAGCATCATCATCACCGGCATCTTCCGCTTTGGCATTAAAATCGAGCAGATCCAGATCACTTTTTTCTATAATCGTATCTAAATTTTCAAAAACTTGCGTGGTGGCAATATAGGCTGCATACCAAAGCGGTGATTTTCCTTTGTTTATACCTGAACGAATACGTGCGTTAAGATCCAATGTTTGAATATTGGCTCCGTTAAGAATAGAGAAAAAGGCACTTCTCTCACTGATGGGTATATCCTTTTTTACGGCATCTGCTTCTAGCTGTGCTGCGAAACACAGTGTAGTCATCCCCATGTTCGCACTATCTAACACAGCTTGATTGAAATTATAAAAATCTGGAAAATCAAGTGGAGATACTTTTTTCAGAAGATTGTGAATAAAGTCATAGCTTTCTTTAGTGTAATAATCTGCTTTGATCCACATTGCTAACACTGAAAATGCAATATTATCATCACCTTTTCCCAACGTATTAATATTGAGTTTTCTTAACTGCTCGCTTTTGAGTTCGCTTATTATAAGATGGGTAAACCATGCTTCCGTAATTTTAAGGTTTCTGATATCAGAATAGATTGTCAACCATAATGCACTCACCCTTAATGTTGTTGCTTTAAACGATACAGTTAAATCTACTCCCGTGATTTTTGATATCGTAATGATACGGTTTAAAAAATAGGAATAGCCTAACTTCGATGAATTATCTTGAGGGAACGAACATTGTGATGCTGCAATATACGCACATACCCATGTGATGGTGCTGCCCTTTAAGGGTCCATCCGTTAAGACTTGATTGGGATCAAATTCACCAGGCTTAATGCGCCCTAATTCATTTTGTAATTGAATGCGAATGGGATCATCAAACATATGCTGCTCATCCAGTAAACCATAAATGGCAGCTGCTCGCTTTACTGGCTCAAGCGAATTTAAATCTTGTTTGGGCACAACAAGTTTATTGAACAGGTTTAGGATTTTTTCTTGCTGAGAAAGTTTAGATTTTGCACCGTTATTAGGCATACTGATGGACTCTTATAAATTTGAAAATCCTTTTAAGTTGATAGCGCTTTAATACAGCCGCTTATTATTTTATTAACTAACACATCATGATTTATGATGACAAATACTACATGGTTAACTAGCAAATATCAAAAAATAGTTTGAATTTTTACCCACTTTGCATGAGGCCAAAGGTGTGCCAGCCTGATGTGCTTGCAGCATTAACGCCGTGTTGAAAAATCTTAACTGCGCAAACACTCGCACATACACTCATCATGAACCTAGTCGCGTCGGTAATGCCTTACATCTAACTTGCGTCTCGTTATGTAATAGGTTGAAAAACACGCTTTAACATGCGAGAAGCATTAATATGCGCGCAATTTGAGAGCGGATCGATCTCATTGAAAAGGGTTTCAGCAGTATATCCTCTATGCGCCACCAGCTATCTGTTTTGGTATGAGTTTCAGCGCTTAATCATGATAGTATTTTTTTATGACACAAACCGCCAGGTAATATACAAATGTTAGAGCATACCATCAGCGATTCAGATTTTAGAGAAGGCAGAGGCAGTCTTATTTTTCGCAAACTTGCGAATAAAGATAGACAAGCACTTAACGAAGAACTCGCTTTACCGCATGGCCCGTTAGCGAAAAACCAAGCAACTTTTGATTTTGAATATATTGTTCACCAAACGCTAAATAACTTTGACGATGTCACTTTTAAGCAAGATACGCCTAATGGAGAGATTACTTGCAGTGTTAAAGATAAGACATTTAACGTTTCAAAAATAATTAAAGAAATGGATGCGCGCTTGCTTCAATTTACGCAACAAGACATGAATACTTATATGCAAGCCATAACCAATAGAGGAAGTATTTTGGGATTTGGCAGAGCCAATTTTAATTTGGATCTAGCAACCGCTCGTGATAATGACTTAGATGGTCACTTGCAAGAATTACATGATGCGCAAATGGCTGCTATCAATATCTATACATCAGAATACTATAATGTCATGAATGCCGCACTTAAAGGCCGAAACGAGATCAAAGACACACCTGGCAAACTGATTAATTATATCAAGGAAACCCTTATCCACATTGGTATGGCTTCTTCTGGGCTTTCTTGTATACCCGACACCCATTGCCAATATGCCTATCGCGCGGATGTTGGTGTATTAACCAAAGAAAAACTAGAGGCAAGATTAAAATCTATTCAAGATCCAAGCAAAATTACGGTTGAAGAAGGTTTTTTGAGCACCTCCAAAGATGCCTTGAAATGGCCACATGGCACTAAAATTATGTTCCATGATTTAATAGGCAAAGATGTCGCCTTACTCTCATGGCATCCGGGTGAAAATGAATTTTTAATCCCCCCAACACAAGTGCGATGGGAAGGCCATGATACAAAAGGCGATAATCACTTCTTTGTTGCTCGCCCTGTAGCTACCACAGCAGGCTTATCGAAAACCGAAGCAAGCATGGGAATGAAAACGGACAATGTTGAAAAATATTTGGAAAAAATAGCCAGTGACAGCAAAAAACCCAAAGGTTTGCTCAACAAGCTCAAAGCCAAGCAGGCAAAAAACCTTGCAAAAAAAGCTGAAAAATTATTAGAAAACCAAGACTTATCGAATGCCGAAAAAATGCAAGCCATTCAGGAGGCTGGCGAGAAAGCCGTAAAACGCGTTCAAAAGGTAAAGTTGCTGCAATTTCGCGCTGAAAGTGAATTTGGTTTCGAACAGGCTTTAAAAGCCAAACTTCAACCCAACGTAACCCCAAGATTACAAAGAAGTGATGCAGGTAAAAACCTAAATAGACCAACCTAACAGCATAGCTACGCTTGCGAGAGCAAAGCGTAGCAAAACCTCAGCTGGGGCTCACTTTGGGGACTGTTCCTAAATCTGAAGCGGTAAATAAATTGTGCTCACCAGCTGATGTATCTTTGACTTGAGGGGCACTAGAAGGAAGATAAGATGATTGTTCTGAAATGCTTAGGGATTCGATACCTGTGTTAACCTCTTCATACAGCGCCTCATGAATTTGAGCCAATTTTTCTAATATTCTATCTGTTCTAACTTCAACTTTTTCGAAAGTTCTATCTGTTCTAACTTCAATTTGTTTTGTTACCTCATGATTTGCAAGAATATTTCTGCGCAATAAATCCAGAGAGGTTTTTTGATTTTCAGAGAGGGCGATAACGTCAGCATTTATTTTATCAAGCAATGTGAGAGACCTATCTAAAGCAGCTGTTTGTTTGGCTTGTCTTTCATTTTCTTCATTTTGTGTAGATAGTTTATGTTCTTTCATTTGCTTAAGTTCTTGTTGCAACTGGTTTATATGTTGCTGTTGTGAATGTAGATACATAAAGATAATAATTGAATTAAACACATAAAAAAGTGTTGTCACTTGCGGATGACTTTCAAGGGCTTCAAAAAGCAAGTGCATACCTTGGGCAAGAGATTCACTTGATTGTGCTAAAAATTGCTCCACTTCTTCGGGGAGAATATCTGACATAGCATTTGCAAACATAGAGAATTCCTTGTCTTTCAGCAGTCATGTTTTTGAAGAGTTGCACATATTTGTATAATTTGTCAAAGTTAGTCAACAATACTTTATAAAATTTTTATACATCCAATGAAAGACAGATTTTGCTGATTTAATCAAAATAAACACAGACAAAGTATATAAATTCAAATAATGTTAAAATCTTCAAATTGATACGAAAAGAAAATGGTGTGTGATTACATTAAGTTGCCTACCAGCAAAAGTTCAAGCCTGCCCCACTAAAGGACTAGCCTCTGTCAAAAAATCAATCACTTTGATGGTGGCTTCTGTGAGTTTAGCGCTCGCCAAATGTAAATTTTCCAAAAATTCATCTGCGCTAACATGTTCACCATCCAAGTGATCGGTGATTGACTTAAGCGCAATGATCTCAAGATTAAATAATGCAGCTATTTCGGCGATTGTTGCCGCTTCCATTTCTTTTACTTGCGCGCCAGAAGATTGTATCCGTGCTATTTCTTCAGGGTAAGTATCTAAAGCATTTCCGGTTGAGATTAAGCCAGGTTTAAGCCATGGCAGATGTTGATTGAGATTTATCGCAATCTGACTTGGAATAGCACTTTTACAAAATGGTTCATAACTTGGGATCCCAATCCGCCTGTCATGGTACAAACAACCCTTTGCATTAACATACACATCACCAATTTTAGCGCCTTGCTGAATAAAACCGCCGGCAGTGCCAGCATTAAGGATAAATGCAGGTGAAAACGCCCCAATGGCAGCCCAGCTCGTTACCGCGGCAAATTGGGTGCCGACATAATCGAAATTGCCATCTGTTGCTTGACCTTGAGTGACTAAAACAATGTTCAATCCCTGATAAGAACCTTGGTAGCTTCGCGCGGGTAAAAGCGCCAGCTCCGGTGCAGTAAAAGAGATTAATCCTAATTTCTCAACCAAAGTACTCGCTTCGGCCTGCATAGCGATTAAGATCAGGATGTCGCAAGAGTGCACTTTCATCATTAGTTATTTAACACATATGTAGTAAAAATGTATTATATCTTAATGAAAGTAGAATCCAAATAATAAAACAGCACTTTAGCCCCATTGTTTAGATCTTTTGTCGGATGGCCTAGTTCTTTGGTGGCCTCTTACCTTCCTTTGAATTTTGGAATATGAAATGCAAATTCAGTCCATCTTTCAAACGAGCTAAAATGATGATCAGATCGAGAGAACTTGGGTTTGCAAGCAGCCAAGATCAAGACTGCCTCCAACACTTATTCTTCTGAAAACAATTTCGACATTTGGATACCATGGCTTATTGCATAACCAATGCTTGCACCAAGCATAATACCGCCTACCATAACCAAAGGGTTTGGTGTCGCTGAAACATAATATCCAGTAAGAGCATCGCCTAATACTTGGCGAGTCGTCAATGACTCAATATAAGCAATCGATGATCCAAGATAACCACCCATGATTGCGAAAGAGGCATCAATCAGAGAACCATCATTACCGTCAGCCGGTAATATTACGCCACCAGCTATCATCTGTATTTGATTTTTACTGAGTTGTCTCATGTTAACTTCTCCTAAAATAATATGTGCGTAAATTATACCTTCTTATTACTACGATTTTCTTAAGCGCGATCTTGTACGGCTTGCAACTGTTTCGTTTGTAGATTGAGATTTGTGTAGCTCATATTGTAATGCTTTAAATAATGAACGACGAGCCTCTGCTGCCGGTGTTCCAGCCTCTACTGGCGGTAGAGCATTAAAAAGAGTTTCAAGTAAATTTCCTTGTGGTTGTGGAACATCAAGCTCCTGCAATGCTTTGTAAAATCTAATTTTAGCCTGCCAGGATTTATTATTTTTGAGTTTTTCAATATTTGATTTAGGCTTATTATTGCGGCTTTCCATATTTTTGGTGATTTTAATGTCTTTAGTGCTATCCGTTTTTATACAAGCCTTAAGTAACATACCTACGGCCACTGTCAAAATTGCAGATACGAATATAAAAGGATAGTGAGAACCTATTAACGCCAGGAAAGCTAAACTGATAGTTATTACTCCAAGTACTCCCACCAATTTTAGAGCATTCAAAAATGTTTCCGTTGAATTGTGGGCTGCTGAGTTTTTGGCGACAGTTCTCTTTTGATTATTTATCATGGCGGCATTTCTATTCAATAAAAAATAGAAAAATACCAGATATTTTCAGGATTTATAATCATGCAATGTATTAGAGGTTTTTATAATAGAAACCATACAAGTGATCCAAGCATCACTACACCTGCGCAAACATCATTAAAAACATGATATTTCTTGTCTTTTTATGCGACCATCTTCATTAGCTATAAGATGCAATACCCTAAAAAAATCAAATGAAATATTTCGATGGACTGTTGATTGGTTAACATAGTTTTTCCCTATCATCATCATTATTCCCTATGCACATAGTCGGCTGAAAATGCCAACTATGTGTATAGGGAATATCGGCTTAAATGCATTTTCATTATCTTTTTGAAACCAAAGAAAAATGATTTTTAAGCGCTTCAAAATGCGTGAGCATACAAGTATTAAAATTACTCTTGAATCACATCGGGGACGCTATCCACAATAACTCCAACTGACAGACAATTGGTTACCCGCCGCGCCATCTATCGCCTAATTAACACTTCCAATCTGCAAATGTCATATTTTATATGTCATTTGTTTAACTTTTCATGATATAACTTTATCACGATGTTAGATTTACTTAGAAATCTACACCAATAATTAACTGATAACTTTGATAAAAGAAATGGGGAGCCCAATATGACCACTTACGCGAACACTGCAGAATCAATCGCCAATACTCAAGTATTTTATGAACTCATTTCACTGTTTGCGCAGTTAGCAAATACGCAAGATATCAACCTCAAAGTTGCTGCAAACATGGTTAAGATTCAACTCGAAGAAATACAATTTCTTCCAAATAAACTAGCAGAATTTGCTAAAACAAACCCTGTGATTCCTGGCGTAACAACACCTATTGATTGGGCTGCATTTCCTGGATTATCAGAAAAGGCAATCGAACTGGCCCAAAAATTAGTTAAGGATCGCAAAAGACCTGCAGTACTTGTTCGTCAAGCGAGTCTACATAACATTGATAACAATGAACCAGTTCAAGAAAATCAAAAACAAAGAAAATTGAAAGCAAGATAAAACGTATTCACAGGGGCAAACCGCGACCATCTGAACGATAAAATAAGAGATACGCTTAAAGAGATGGAGTTGCACTGTCTAATCGAAAATGATGGTCATTTAGTGATAATGATTGCGCAAAAAGCGCTGGAAGCGATATCTCCTGGGATTACTGAAGGTGAACTTTTAGGATATAAGCATACTGTTAGATGGTTTGAAAATCTAAAAAATAAAAAAAAATGAATGAGGAAGTCATTGATAAACCTAAACCTCTTGGTGCAGCTAAAATCAATAAAGTTAACAATAAACTTGTACTAAATGTAGCTTGAAAGGCCACCTCTGCGTCTTAAGACGTAGAGGTTTTACGATTGTACCTCCACAAACTCAAAAAAGTGAGTAATACCCCCTTTTGAGTAACTTGTGTTAGTGCTTCTCAAAATCGCCTCTAATTTCTTTAGTAGTCCACTATTTCATCTAGAATTTGACACTTAAAAACGATATCCTATGCCCTAGTATTCTCTTTAAGGCCTTTATGTTAAACGATATCGGACGACTCTTAAAACATCGCAGTGTGCAAACTGTGCTGGTCATCACGATGTATTTGTTGCTTGCCGATTTCCTTCCCACGTATTTACAACAAGGATTTTATGCCTTAAGCCTATTTGTAAAAGATCTGTTGCTATGGACCATGCCGCTCACGGTTTGTTTTTTTATTGCCTTCACCATTCAAGGGTTTGAGCGCAAAGCACCTCTTTTTATTTTGGTGTTAATTCTCTTTGAAACCGTATCGAATATGAGTAGTGTTTGGTATGCCTTTGGTAGTGCCAATATTGTCGCAGGGCATTTGCCCTCTTTTGTTGCATCCACCCTGACTGATCAATTAGATCCGTTGTGGCGACTCCCTTTAAACAAGCCCACCTGGTGGTCAGCACAATATGGTGTTGTGAGTGGCGTATTCATTGGCTTTATAGCGGGCCTTAGCAAAAATCAAAAACTGACTCACCTCATCACTAGCGGCAAGCAAACAATGCAATGGTTGTTAACTCATGTTTTTGCTCGTTTAATTCCCATTTTCGTTTTAGGCTTTGTTGCTCAAATTTATCAAACAAAATTATTAAACCAAGTGTTTACTTATTATTCACAATTAGTCGCGTGGCTTGTGCTGTTTTTAGCGATATATCTTGTTTTAATATTTGCGTTGGGCGCGGGTAAAAATCTGATTGCTTTATTTAGCAATATCAAAAAACTACTACCAGCCGGCGCCATTGCTTTAACTTCTGGTTGTAGTTTGTCTACCATGCCTTGGACCATTGAAGGTGCCGCAAAAACGCTGCGCAATCCAGAACTTGCCAAAGCCATTATTCCTGCAACCACCAATATTCAGCAAATTGGTGATTGTATTGCTAATGCCTTTTTATGCTTTTTAATCTTTCGTCATTTTTATGGGTATAACCCCGATGTAACCATGTGGCTTCATTTTAGCTTTGTTTTTGTGATGGCACGATTTGCCACTGCCGCAGTTTTGGGTGGCGCTATTTTTATTATGCTTCCCATTTATGAAACTTATTTGAATTTTAATGGCGAGATGATCGCTATTATCTTAGCGCTCAATGTGGTGCTTGATCCGCTTATTACCAGCTGCAATGTGATAGCCAATGGTGCGCTTTGTCGGGTATTTGAGAAAGTGTGGATGAGGATCCAATCAAAAAATGTGTTAGCGGCAACGACGATATAGCAATATAATAATGTATTTTTATTTTGCTATAACCTCGTTGCTTTAAACTTAATACCTTCTAATTTTTGAACCGCTTTTAACAACGCAGTGAGATTCTCTGCAGTTGGGTTACCTTTTGGCCCAAGCATTCTTTGAATGCTTTTTGTATTTTTTTTCATTATTTTCGCAACTGCATCAAATTGAGGACTTGCATTGATGTAGTCTCGCAATAATGTCTTAGCAACTTCAAATTCTCCGTTGATAAGTTCATTGATAGCGCTTAGTAATAATTCATATCTAAATTCAGAATCTTCTTCTGCGCGTTTAGCGACAGTTTCTTTGAATTCTTTAGTTAGTGCCATTTTAATGACCATCTGCTTTAGACTTAACAAAGGGTAACATATATGTTACCACATGTCAAATAAATGAGTGTAATTGCAATTCTAACCTGTAACCCTGATTAATGTACATATATCAAATTAAAAATAATGTTAAAAATCATTAACTAAATAAATTTTGTATTGGCTACCACAACCCACTAAAATACGCCTCTTTTTTTAGCCACATACCCAACAGGATAACCCCATGCCTCTTACAAAAGATGAAAAAGCCAAAAACTTCCGTGTTGCTGCATATAGCGGTAATCTCAATAACGCTCAAAAGTATTTTGACGTTGAATCTGTTAATAGCATGGGTAAAGACAGCGGCAAGACTGCACTGCATTTTGCTGCACAAGCAGGACATGTTGAAATGATAGGCTGGCTTCTTAAAAACAACGCCGACATTAATTCCCAAGATAAAGATCAAAACACGCCCTTGATGCTAGCTCTACTAAAACAGCAACATAGTGCCGCCGCTACTTTGCTACAAGAGCATTGCCAAGCTGTTATCACTAATTCAAGTGGTCTCAATGGGTTACAGATTGCGATCACACAAGGCGCTCCTCCTGAGCTTATTCAAACTCTCCGCAATAAAATAATTTCTGAAATTGGCTCTGATGCTCACCTCACCAAACAAGGATATGTTCAATATTTAAACGACACTGATCTTGAACACATCCACGCCACTTTAAAACGCACAAAACGTCCTCATCTTTTGCCAATCATTGTATCAGTTCAAAAAAACTCATCTTACTGGTATGAATTCTTCAATGATCAATTACCGCACTTGCATCGCTTAGGGTATCGCGTACTGGGCGTTGAAGCACCTTTTGATAAATCGCTTATTTGCTCGCCCAAGGATCAGGAAAAGTATACCTGGCATGAGGTTGGCTTTAACGCTGAACAAAGACAAAATACGAGTTATGTGCAAACCTTACCAACATTGCTAAAAACACAACTTGCTCAACATATCACTGATTATGACGGCGGTATAATATATGTGCTGAACTCAAGCGCTGTTGATTTGCAAAGATTACGCCGCAAACTGATGAACACACCAGTTCACATCCAAACGCTTGGTGATATCGATGATATAACCAAACAACTTGAGCGATTAAGTTTACAAGAGACCTCAATACGTACGACTGAATCATTATTTTGGCAACCGATTGAATCTTATTTAAGTCAAAACAAATCAAAGTCCTATAAAGAAGGTGCTGCTCCTTTTGCTATTCACGGATTAAAAAGAATTCATCCTGATTTTTCTGTGGTCAAAGATCCTCAAGGTGGTGTACATGGCTTGGTCAGAATTGATAGTTTACAACAATTTAATGAAATTTCAGAAACCATTGAACGTAAACTCGGGATTACACCCATTGTGGAAATGGTTGCGCATCAAATGACTTTACGTGTCCCCTATATTGAAAGCACTCAAAAGATTATTACTGACGCTGCCTTTACGGTAGGCTTTAATGAATCAATGGAGTTAAGCGTGCTATTCTCACAATGGTATTCGCTACCAAAAACCAAATTAGCGCCTGCAAATTTGAACGTCACAAAGCTCTCTTTAAGCATGCCATCAAACGAACCACCTTTAGTCGTAGAA
Organism: Uncultured Candidatus Berkiella sp.; assembly: GCA_964606325.1. GTDB lineage: Bacteria > Pseudomonadota > Gammaproteobacteria > Berkiellales > Berkiellaceae > Berkiella. The sequence continues at coordinate 18,830 of CAZSGE010000023.1, read as the reverse complement.
CAAGGCTTTGTTAAAAAAATCGACCTTCTTGAGTTTGGTAAGACTGATATGATACTAGGTATGAGAAGATTCGAATATACAACAACCATTCTTGATCTGACTTTACTGGACGGGAGCCATCTGGTACACGCTGTAGCACAAGATAGTTCACAAAAAAGAATACTAACCGGAAAATTGAAATTGATTTTAATAAAAAAAGGAGCCCACCAGGATGCCAGTCAGGAACAAAGGCAAGACCGCGAACTATTTAGTTGGGAGCAAACGCTTTGTACCAATTACTATAAATCAACAGCAATAAAATTTTATCAAAATTTACGTCAACTTTTACCAAACCTGATACTCAAACAAAAAGCTCACATGGACAATGGCGTTGAAATATTTTCTTTTGGTTGCGGAAATGGCGAGGAACTAGAAACCTTACATGACCATTTAAGCAATAAAATCCGAATCGTATCGATGTATGGCTTTGATATTAATGCAGCTAATTTTCCAGACTCGATGCCAGGCGTTACCTTTAAGCAAGGAAATGTGCATCAGTTAGATAATCTGATGCAAGACATTCCTGTTCAACACAACACTTTTAAAATAGGCTTATTTATTGGTTTGTTAGTATCTACCTGCATGAAAGGCACCTATCAGGCTTTGTCGATTTTGCAACAAGCCAGAATGATGGATCAAATCATTATCAGTGGTGCAACGGATGTGCTATTAAACAAAGTTTACATCAAAGCAACTGGCTTTAACGTGCAAGAGTCAGATTTTACAATTGATTTACAAAGATTTAAAAAACCTATTGAAGAACTTGACACATTGGATTGGACATCGAAAAAAGTTTTTGAACTTACCCCGATGTCAAAAGAAGATAGAAAGCACTACTTAGTGAAGCGTGCGAAAGAGCGCTCTAGCAATCATGCATTTGATTGTTTAGATCTCTCGATGAGTGCCAATCCTTTGGGTGATCTCACTCTTTTTTCAATGCACACACTCATGTCAATTAAACAAGTTGACATCAGTTGGAGCTATTTAAAACCCCAAGAGATAAAACCTTTCTTTGAACGATTAGCTGCTTTAGGAAAGCCTTTACATATACTGCTGTCAACAAGCCAAATTCATGCTGCGACAATTGTTGAAATTGGAAATCAATATCCCTCATTTACATTGGTGGAACGCTTAGATGAACCACTAAAAGATGAAGTACCATTTTGTACGCCACCACAAGCGAAACGGATTGGGTTGTATGAAAAACTCCCGAATCGTTCTTTACGTAAATGAAGTGAAGAGAAATTACTTTGTACAAAACCACAGTCTTATCATTGTATCAGCACACATTTTTTAGAGATCATCTGATACACTTATTCTTATCTCTTGGTTCTGAAAAGGAATATATCCAATGAAAGCACGTAATATATTAGTGAGTAGCTTTTTAATGTTTGGGCTTATTTCCAGCGCACAAGCTGCGTCTACTGCTGTTTTTGAATGTGGAAAAGCCACTGTAACCGCCAATTTCAACGATAATGATTCACTGTCTTTACAAGTGAATAAGAATACTTATTTACTTTATCCAACGATGTCTGGCTCTGGCGCCAGATATGCAACGCCAAAAGGCGTTAAACCCTATGTTCTTTTTTGGAATAAAGGTGATGATGCTACCCTTCAGGTCGGCAATCGTAAATTCCCCTCTTGTCATACCAAAATTATGGGCGAATAAATAAACGATTGGGCAAGGAAAAGTAAAATCCTTGTCCTCGTTAACCATTCATTTTAGAACCATTTACTGGTAGATCATGTCGCAAATTTCACCACATATTCCCCATTGGAATTATGATTAAATTATTTTATTTCCAATGCAGGTAAATTTAAATGAGAACCTTAACAATAAACGAAACGTGTGAAATATCAGCAGGAGGAAGCGTTAGAGCAGTCATGGCAGTTGGTATGCTTGGTCAAATTTTAAGTTTTCCCTTTGGGCAATTGGTAGCGCAGAATGACTGGCTGTTCGGTTTTATGATTGGGGCCATGTATTTTGCCATATCCTCCTCAATTGTTTTAACAACATTAAATATGCTGACCACGCAGCCAAGTTTAGACGATTGAGTAGCATAGAAAATACTGAATGAATATTTCGTGGGGTAAACTTTTTTTGGTGGGCAACGCGAAAGCGTGCCCACCTAAAAATAATCAACCTATCAACATGGCCTGCGAACACTGTGTTCCCTAGCAAACGAATTGGCATAGGATTGGGTAAAACGCTTTTCAAAACAAGGCTGCGTTAGTATGGTTTGCAAAGCTTTGTCTATCAATACGAAATGAGAAGGTGTTCTCATTAGCTTTTGAAAAACAGGTGTGAGCGCCATCGCAACATTTGCAACGGGCATACGATTATATTCTTCAAAAATTTGAACATTATAACCAATATGCAAGAGATCATGCATAATCGCCGCCTCTTTCCCTTTTCCATGTTCACGCAACAAATTGATATGATTGACAAATGTTTCCAATATCATCTGTGGCTGCCAAACATTTCCCAACGCTTGCAAATTCTGCAGTAAAATTTCACCTGCAAAGTAGATTTCTTGGATATTATCATTTATTGCTAAATTGAGCGCGCCTACGATGTCGTGCACTTGTCCAGTCAGGGGTAAAGCACTTGCAACAGGATTATCATTTTTTGTTGCGATTAATTCGTAAATAGCTATCGATTGGGATAAATTACCTTTTTTGTTCAAAATGCCTTCAGAAGCCAGCTGAAAAGGCATAAGGTAATCGACCACCGCTTGTATTGAATTATATAAACGATCACCTTTAGCAGCATTTTCTGCGCTATGCGTGGCATCGGTATTATTAGTTTGCGACAATAATTTTTGGGCCAGGATGTCTGTCAGAGGTACACAAGAGAGTTGTCTTGTGTCATCGCTTTGAATAGCACCTTGTTGTGCCGAATTTCTAGTGTAACATTGATAAGCAAATAATAACCCTGTTCCAGCTGCTACGAGGCCCGCAGCATATAATTCATCAAACATAATACAACACCTTTAATACAACTTTGGCTTGGCGGGCTATTTTATAGGATTTTTGAAATTTAGCTATTTTAAGATGAAATTCACTTAGTTGAAAAACTCTTTTGGGAATGGTCGCTTGAGGCTTGAAAGCGCGGCAAACAAGCCCCTGTGCCGTAGTGACATTATTTAAATGATAATCCTTTCATTCTTTGACAGAGATCTTTGACTGTCTTTTCTTGAAAAATCGGATCGTCATCTATTGCTCTTTGAGCCAATTTAGCACTTTCCACTGTTTGGTGATAAAGCAAATTCAATGAAGGCTTTACTAAGCACACATCTGCTACCGCTCTTGCACAATCCATTACCACAGAATCGCCAACTGATAAATCGCGCATTTTTCCATAGAATATATCTTTTAATATCGATAAATAATATCGATGAAACATAGGCTGATGTTGAGCTGCCTCTAATACAATCGGCATAATTTGCTGTTCATGAGCACTTTGGGTTTGATTATATTCAGCCGTTAGCCTCATCCCTCTGCTGACCAACTTTAGGTTGCTGGGATTCACAAACAACATTAAATTGCCAAAATATAATCCTAGCCTTCCCATGACCAGGGTTGAATGGGTATTCAATAATGTCTTGATAATAACTTGCTGCTGCAGTGCTCTTAAATGAACAGGTATCGTAGGTTCACATGGCAAAACAAAGATGGAAAATAAGTCATTCTTTTCACCAATACCCGACCAATAATTCATTTTAAGCACATCATCTTCTAATTCGATTCTAAAAATATCGTGCTCTACGTCTGGTAAATATTCTTGTCTTTTCTTATAAATCTTGTTGCTTAAATCCCATCCCAAAATTTTATTCATGTGGGTATGAGGTGCATCACGCCAGCCTAGTGCAACTGGATCTCTTTTTAACATTTTTTGATAAGCTTCAAACGACGAGTTTGCCCTTAAAACCATAATGCGACAAATCGAAGCTGGCTGTTTGCTATGATCATCCGTGTCATTTTCAAAATAGGGTAAGTTAAAAGTTGGCGAGCGTTCAGAAGTATCTGTTGAAACATTTAAAGCAATATTCTCAGACACCGGATAATAAACGCCTTTGCCTGCTTGATAGCTCTTTGCTTCTGCTTCGACAAAAGGCGAAAGTTTATCATAGCTTGTCTTCTCCACTTGTGTGATGAGTGATTGTACGCACGCGGTCCAGTTAGATTGCGGTTGCTTTGTGACAAGCGCTGCGATGGCATCCAGCAAGGGTACGCCTACAGATAATATTTGCGCTGTCGCAGCTTGCATACGCGTACTGCCACCCAGTGCCATAGGACCAACAAATGTGCTGACGAAATGGATTTTGCTGTTTAACGCCGCGTTTGCAAAGATAGGTTTTGCAGCAAAGGCTTCATTCACTTCATTATCAGGATTACAATAAATGAAAAATGGTTTAACTTTACCCTTTTGTGCTACATATTCCAATTGACTATGAACAAAATCAGCACTCCCACTGGCGCTTAAAGCAATCAGCAGATCTCCTTCTTGCCAACCCGCTTGTATAAGCTGTGCAATACCAAAGCCTTTATTATCTTCAAAGCCTTCTGCTGCCTTTACTAAAGAAGCGTCTCCTCCTGCTAAAATAGGTATAAATTGCTTAGCATATTGCGTGTTTTCAAACTCACTTTTTACCAGCAAATCAATTAAATACCCTGCTCTACCCGCCGAACCACAGCCACTGACAAATATTTTATTTCCTGATTTTAAAGCAGAGGCCATCGCCTCTTGCAAGAAACTGACCCTGTCACTACAGTCTTTTAGTTTTTCCAAGGCATCAAGATCAGCTTGTTTTAAAACGCTAATCGCTTTAGGTATATTATTTTGGGCTAATTGTGAAAGTTGCGTGGTGTCGGGATGATAGCGCTCTGTTGTGAGAACATTAGCCAATACTGATTTTTCACTTTTATGCAAAGCGGATTGATGATCTTGAATGAGCGTTGATCTTTTTAGAACTTCGTCATCCGTGAGTTGTGCTTTCTTTTTGGCGGTCATAAATTTCAGCATGGTAAATAAAACTCCCTATAATTTCAGTGGAGAGTATACTTAAAATCTACGACATAAAAAAGAAAATGGATGTGAATACGCTCGGCTAAGTTATATTATTTTTTCTGGGCTACAGTATTTGATTCGTGTTTGTAAGATAATTTTGAATATTTTCTAATTGCTCTGACCAACCGCTTTCATGCTTTTCATAAGCTTCCTTTTTTCTATGGTTAGGTATTTTATCAAAACCTGTTTCAATAACGGTGAGCAAGGTGCTTGCTTGTTTTTCTTCAAGATTAAATTCAACCAACGTTGGTGTTTCACTTGCGTAATCTATTGTTTCATCAATAGCATAGGGGTGCCAAGTAAATGAAAAGTAGTTAGGTTCTTCCATCTTTCGCACATGCGCTTCAAATTTTATATGCTCATAACCTGGATGTGTGATTTGTCCGTGTATCTTTTGATCAACGACAAACGGGCCTATTAAACTTACCTTAAACCATTCACCAAATTGTTGCGAATCGGTTAATGCAGTCCAAACCCTGTAAATAGGTACATTGAGTTCAATGCTTTTTTCAATGGTGTTTTTCATCTTATTCTCAACATGTTTATCGTATAATCATTCGGAAAAATAAAAATACTCGATTAAAGAAACAAATCGGCCAAAAATTTTTCAATTTTCATTACTTTTATATCTTCAACCATTAGCTCTTGTCGTAGATCTTTAACAATTTGAACAGCTGGAATGCCATATTTTTGATGAAAACTGTATAATGACTTGCTAATCTCTTTGCTTGACGATTTGACTTCAATCATTTGTTCTATATTGCCTTCTTTGACAAGTGCAAAGTCTACTTCTTCTTTATCCTTTGTCCTTAAGTAATGTAATGCATAATTTTCAGCATGATAATCTACTTTGGCATAGGTATATTTTAATAAACTAATAGCTACAAGGTTTTCTAATTGCGCACCTTCATCGCCTTTAACGAGTCCATTATCAAAAAAATAGATTTTAGGTTCTTTTAATAAACTTCTTGCAATATTTTTTGAAAATGGAGTAACAGAAAATACAACATACAAAGCTTCTAGTATTTGTATGTATTTTTTAACTGTCATTGGAGAGACCGCAGCATCTTCAGCCAGCGATTGATAAGAGATAGGAGAACCTACCTTTGTTCTTAATAACTCAAAAATAAGTCTCAATGCTTTAATATTTTGTATTTTATCAAAGTCAAAGACATCCGTTGCGAGCATACTACTGACATACTGTAGTCGCCAACGATTGGCTGATACTATATCGTCTGCTAAAAATGGCTCAGGAAATCCACCTTTATTGATTAAATCCGCTATATCATATGATCTTTTTAATTGTGTTAGCTCTGCTGGCGATAGGGGTAGCAAACGATGTAAAAAGTAGCGACCGGCTAATGAATCGCCCATATGATTAAATATATCAAGTCGGGCACTGCCAGTGACTAGAATTTTCAAATGATCTTCTTTTGTGTCATAAAGGCCCTTTAAATAATTTTTCCATTCAGGCATTTTATGCAATTCATCTAGGATGATGAGATCCGTCTGAGAAAGCCAAGCTTGCTCCTCGATAATCTTTCTATCTTCAATGTTGTCGTAACTAAGATAAACAGGATTATAAAAGGCCTTGGCAATTTCTTTAGAAAGAAATGTTTTCCCTACTTGTCGTGGACCGGCAAGCAAAACCATTTTCTTCTTAAGATCTTTCAGTATAAAGGAGGCTTGTACTCTTTCCATACTGACTATTCTATATCATATTATCGAATAGTCAAGACTTTTCGATAATTCAATATCGAAAAGTCGGCGCTGTAGTTACACGTATTTAAATTGAAAGACCAGAATGAAGGCGCTGTGCTAGATTATCTTCAAAACAGCCAATGTATCATTACCATCACTATGATCAAATACAACACAGACATCAATCCGCCTGCTCTAATAAAATCTGAAATTTTATATTGACCAGGCATACTGATTAGCGCATTCGCTTGGTGCGTTGGTAACACAAATGAATTCGATGTTGCTACAGCAACCATTAAAGCAAACGCACGAGGATCACCGCCAATCGCTTGCGCAAGATGTACAGCAAGCGGGACCAATACGATAGTCGCCCCCACGTTCGATAAAATTAAACTACACACGGATGCCAAAACACCTAACATCAATAAGAGCACCCACTCAGATGAACCAGCAAATACTTGCAAAATGTATAGTGCAATCCAATCAGAGGTACCACTACTTTGCACGGCTATCCCTAATGGCATTAATCCTGCCAGCAAGAAAACGGTTTTCCAGCTCACCGCTTCATAAGCATCGTCGATGCTTATCACGCCAGAAAATATCATGCATACCGCGCCTACTAATAATCCTATTGCAACTGAGAGGCCAGCGAATACAATTAAACTAATCGCCAACACAAAGAAGAATACGCCAAACCACATTTTTTCTGTGTGCATTTTTTGACGCGGATAATCTGATGTCACCACAACAAAGTCTGGATTTTTTTGCAAAGAAAATAAAGCACCCCACTCGCAAAACATACCCAAGGTATCACCTGAACGCAGTGCTAAATTACCAATTTCTTTTTTGCCACGGCGTACTTTATCGCCCCGGTGCACCGCTAAAACTTGAATACCAAAATGATGGCGCATATGTAAATCACGCAAGTTAGTACCGATTAATTGTGAGCTCGGTGGCACTACCGCTTCACATAAACCTGAATGGGTTGGATTTAAACGTTCAGCAAAGGCAGTGAGATAAGGAGACATTCTCAAACCATATTTTTTAGCAAATTCTTGCACTTCTTCACGCGGGCCAAGCATGGCTATTACAGTGCCTTCTTTAAGCTCTGTTTTTCGTAAAGGTGGAATATGCAGCGTGTTACCTAATTTTACACCAATAATCGCAATATCTGGGGGTAATAAACCTTCCCATTGACGCAATGTGTTATTGGCAAGAGGACTTGTCGAAGGGACACGACATTCGCAAAAATCAGCGCCAATACCATATATTTTTTTAAAATACGCAGGACTACCATTATTCGCATGGGCCTTGGGAGCCACTTTAGGCAATAACCAGTTGGCTAAAAAGCCAAAATAAACCATGCCTAATACCAAAAGCGCTAAACCAATTGGAAAAACACTGAACAAACTTAACATGGGTGCTTCTTGCCCCATTTTGTCTGTTAATCCGCCAGAGTTAATCAATAAGCTATTTAATAAGATCAACGGACCTGTGCCCAACATGGTTAAGGTGGAGCCTAAGATGGCGCAAAAACTTAAGGGAATTAATAAACGCGATTTTTCTATGCCAGTGGCATGTTTGATCCGCATCACCACGGGCAACAATAGTGCGACAGTGCCGACACTTCGTAAAAATCCTGCAAAAAATCCCCCTATGCCCATCAGCAACAAGCGGATCTTGGTTTCGTTTGAGCCCCCTAGGCGCATCATGTAATGGGCTATTTTGGCAACCACACCACTTCGCTCAAGTCCTGCGCACATGATCATCACGCCAATTAAAGCAATCACCGCGTCACTTGAAAAACCAGAGAACAAAAGATTACTGGGAACGAGTTTGGTTAAACCCAGCAGCACTAAGACAAGACAGGCCACCACATCTACCCGAACAATTTCTGTGACAAAGAGGATCACGGTAATAACAATGATCCCCAATACCAGGAAAATATCAGGTGTTAAACCAGGGACGCCAAACACGGTGTGACCCCACGGAAATAAGTAGTTGAGAGTAAAGACCCTATATAATTAGTATAGGTGAGAATTTTATGAGCGACTTATCCACAATAGCTGAAGGTTAGTGACGTTCTGGTTATATTTTTCACGAATGAAGTCATGTTTGAGCGCTTTTAGCGCGGGTTTACGCCCAGAATTAAAAATATAACCAGAACGCCAGGAATAATGACCCTTAACGTCTCAAGTAAACTAAATCCCAAATATTATGCCCCAATTTTAGGCCTCTGTTCTCAAATTTGGTTAAAGGCCGCTGATATTGTTGCGGAGCAAAACTGCCTTGACCAAAAGCATTCACCAATAAGGGACATGCTTCTAAAACACTTAGCATATGCTCAGCATAGGGTTGCCAGTCTGTGGCTAATTGAAAAGTACCCTGTGGTTTTAATTTTTGCGCAACAAGTTCTGCAAAGCTGCTTTGCACAATACGGCGCTTGTGATGCTTGGTTTTTGGCCAAGGATCAGGAAAATACAACAACACACTGTCTAGGCTTTGATCTACTATCGCTTGTTCTAATACCACCACCGCATCTAGACTGAGCAATTTTAGGTTGGTTAATCCCAAAGCATTGGCTTGCACTAAAGCACGTCCTACGCCAGGGGGATGAACTTCTATCCCTAAAAAATCAGTCTCAGGATTGTCTTTGGCCAAGCTTATTAAGGAATCCCCCATGCCAAATCCAATTTCTAACACCCGTTTAGCATCTCGCTTAAAGATAGCTTGCCAATCCAACATCTGATCGTTGAGATCAATCCCATATTGTGGCCAATATAGCTCCCTGGCTGTTCGTTGGGATTTTGAGCTTTTACCCTGGCGCAAAACAAAACTACGGATGGGGCGGGATGTTCTTTCAATTAATGTCATTTGACTAAATCTTTATGGTATGCAAGGCGAAGCGGTGAATACTATCAAATGAGCTAGCACCCTTAAAGTCAATTTGACATAATAAGCAGCAAATTTCGCGGGTGTAGTACAATGGTAGTACCTTAGCTTCCCAAGCTAATGGCGTGGGTTCGATTCCCATCACCCGCTCCACTACTCACTTCATTTTTTTAAATACAAAGAGAGGCTTTCATGAGTTTGGCCAACAAGTCAAAAAGTTCAGGGGCTGGAAAATTTTTTCGCTTTATATCCTGGACGGTGCTTACCCTTGTCAGTGTGGCTATCATTATTCCAGTTGGGATATTTTTATATTTTGATCCCAATGATTATAAAGAAGAATTAAGTCGTTTTATTACTGAAAAATCAGGCTTACCATTAGAAATTCATGGCGCCATTGAAATGAAATACTTTCCGTGGTTAGGTTTAAGCGTACAAAATGTCACTATGGCACAGCCAGCCAATTTTGGTACTGGTGATTTTATTAAAATTGATTCTCTTGATTTTAAACTACCCGTGCGCGAATTATTGGAAAAGCAATTTATTGTAGAAACGCTCACCCTCAAAGGGCTGAAGGCGAATTTGGTGCAAAATAAAGATGGTAGCAGCAATTGGGAAGCTGCCAGCGAACAAGTTAAACAAAAGAATAAACCGGTCAATCAAGTACAAACAAAAGAATCAAAATCTTCCTTAACTGACGATAACAAACCGAAGAAAAAATTAACCTTTGCTTTAAAACAATTTGATATTACAGATGGCGCAATTACCTTTACAGACAAAGCTCAAGGCGAAACCTATTCAATAGACGATTTACAACTGAAAGGCAAACAAGGCGATAAAACTGATAATTATCCTTTAGAAGGAAAATTAAACCTCAAACAAATTGATAATGCGCACAAACAAACCTTAATGGAAGGTAAAGTGAAAATCGATGGCCATGTAACACTGGCTGAAAATATCAGTGCTTTATTTGATACTGACATTGCCTTAACTTTACCACAAGGCAAAGCGGGTATTAAAAATATCGACGCCACTTTGCAAGTAAATTTCAAACCCAACAAAACCATTTTGTTAGACAAAATGCATGTCAAAGCTGGAGACCATCAAGTTGAGGGCAAAGTGACGATTCCTGGGGACAAACTTTCCCCCATTACCTTTATCTTAAAAATGAACACACTGAATTTAGATAAATTGAAAGAAAAATCCACCACCACAGCGCAAGGCGAATCGACTAAAGTCGCGGCAAAACCACAGCAAAGCGCTCCTCCCCCAAAAGCAAGCAGCAAAAACAGTTCACGGGCATTAAACGGGGAAATTGCGATTGATAAGCTTATTCACGATAAAATTGAAATTACCCATGTTAAGGCGCTTATTGCTAAGAACAACAACACAGTGAGAATAAATCCTTTAACTGCATCGTTGTTTCAAGGCACCTTAACCGCACAAATAACCAAAGAGCTCAATAGCGCAGCTCCTATGTTGATGAAAGGTGATTTAAATAATATTCAAATTCAACCTTTGTTAATTGCACTCAAAGACGAAAAACGTCTTTCAGGCACGGCCTCAGTTAACTTTAATTTAGCGCAAAATAGCGATGTGAATGGTGTGGTTAAAGTTGGCATTAAAAATGGCACACTTGAAGGTATTGATGTGAAATATTACTTAAGTCTTGCCCAAAGTTTGGTGAACAAAGATAAATCTCCCTTGGAGGATAGCAAGCAAACGAAATTTGGTGATTTAACGGCAACGCTCAATATTCACGACAATATGGTGGATAATAATGATTTAGCCATTAGCGCGCCTGACTTTAAAGCCAAAGGCGAAGGCAGTATTTGGCTAGGCAGCAAAACCATTGAATATAAAATGCAAGCTTGGCGTGTACACAGTGATAATCAAGAACATCCTAATGATTATCCTCTCGCCATTCGCATTAAAGGTAATTTACAGCATCCAAAAGTTGAGCCTGATGTGGATTTATATCTTAAAAAAGGGCTTGAGCAAGAGATCAAAAAACAACTGGGAAAACAAGTGGAAAAAAATCTAGGTAAAATTTTAGGTGGCGGCTCTTCCACCAATCCTGAAACGGGTGAAACCACCGAAAATAATGAGTTGCAACAAAAACTTGAAGAAAAACTCAACAAAGGCTTAAACAAATTATTTAAGAAGAAAAAGGAATAAACGCAGACATTGAGTTTGTTTTCATGGGAGTACACACGTACTCCCCTTTAATTTTGCCTCAAGGATCCCATGTCAGCTCTTATCACGCCATCTTGGTTTCAAAAAAAAGTATTAACCTGGTTTAAGGCGCATGGTCGTCATGACTTGCCATGGAAGAAATCTTTAACGCCATATCGGGTTTGGGTTTCTGAAATTATGTTGCAACAAACGCAAGTTGCCACGGTTATCCCCTACTTTGAAAAATTTATGCAATCATTTCCCAATGTGAATGTTCTGGCAAAGGCTTCCATTGATGAAGTGCTAAGCCATTGGGCAGGGCTTGGCTACTATGCACGTGGACGCAACTTGCATAAATGTGCTCAAATCGTTGCGAAAGAGTTTAAAGGTCGATTCCCTCACTCTGTGGAAGTATTGCAAACCTTGCCAGGCATAGGGTTATCTACAGCCGGCGCGATAGTGTCGCAAGCGTTTGATAGACCTGCCACCATTTGTGATGGCAACGTTAAAAGAGTGCTTAGCCGCCTTCATTGCGTGAAAGGCGCTTTGGGACAAAAAGACACTGAAAAGATTTTGTGGGAAATAGCTGTTCACTACACACCTCTCACGCAAGTGGCAGATTATACGCAAGCGATGATGGATATTGGCGCGACACTTTGTACACGCAGCAAACCTGCTTGTGAACGTTGCCCCTTACAATCGCGTTGTGAGGCTTTTAAAACCCAAACCCAAACTCAATTCCCACAACGCAGAAAATCTAAACGCATACCACAACGTGAAGTACATGTGTTGTGCGCTATCAATAAACACCGGGCTATCTTATTGCAACCACGGCCTAGTAAAGGCATTTGGGGTGGGTTATGGAGCTTTCCGGAGTTTGACTCTCTGGATGCATTAAAAGCATTTACCAAAAAAGCTAAGATAGAGGCATTACCAGAATTAAAGCATACCTTTACCCATTTTCATTTATTCATCAAGCCACAGCTCATCACCGCCCCCTTACGAGTGAATGATGGTGCCATGCGATGGGTGAGCATGGAGGAATTGTCTAATATCGGGTTACCTGCACCAATCAAAAAATTGATCAACTATGATATAATTGCAAAAAAAATGAGAGCCTTATGAGTCAACGCACAGTTTATTGTCAAAAATTACACAAAGAAGCGCCTGGCCTTGCCCATGTGCCTTATCCTGGCCCTTTAGGGCAACGGATCTATGAATCAATAAGCCTGGAAGCTTGGCAGATGTGGTTAAAGCATCAAACCCTGCTAATTAACGAGAATCGATTAAATGTGCTTGATCCCAAATCACGCACTTTTTTAGAAGCGCAGATGCAAAAGTACTTCTTCGAAGGAACAAGCGAAACGCCCGCGGGCTATAAACCTATTAAGCAGGAAGATTAGCAAGTTAGATTTATAATTACTTAAACTTGACTCTTTCAACGACTTACAGTTTAATTACCCCCTCTCGAGTTTACACAGTTTGTTTTTAGCGACCTCTCTACTGAAGAATTTACTTAGGTAGATACATAAAAGCAAAGTGTAAAGTCTCTTAGAGGCAAAGCAGTTTGGTTTTAGGCGAGGCGGCAAGCTTTCGAGCAAAAGGAGCGTACTCAAGTACGTGACTTTGCGCAGATAAGCGAAGCCAACAAAGCATAAAAACAAAGTGCGAAGCTAAAAGAGGCAAAGCAGTTTGGTTTTAGGCGAGGCGGCAAGCTTTCGAGCAAAAGGAGCGTACTCAAGTACGTGACTTTGCGCAGATAAGCGAAGCCAACAAAGCATAAAAACAAAGTGCGAAGCATCTTATGGCCAGATAGCTCAGTCGGTAGAGCAAAGGACTGAAAATCCTTGTGTCGCTGGTTCGATTCCAGCTCTGGCCACCACTACATTTTGTTAATTCCCCTTTGGCAAGTAATATGGGCTCATTGATGTAATAAAAAGCTCATGCTCACTTCTTTTTCTTCCATACCTCTTTGAACGGCAGGAAATTTTTCAAGCTCTTGATTAAGATGCTGATCTATCTTTTGTAGAACCTCTCCTAAGGGGCCTTCATTTTGATTCCAGTGTTGGGCTTGAATATCGCCCTGTTTATTAGCAAGGCTTTCGAATCTCACTTCTACGATGACTTGCTGGATCTGCAAGAGATCATTCAATGTCATCGATTTTTTATCTACCAAAGGGTTAACGACTTTAAGAATTTTATCTACCAATGCATGCTGGCGTGTACGGGAAGCATCGCGCTCTCCCCAAAACGAAAAAGCAACTGGTTGCTTGTCATTCTTTTTATTATTCGCTTGCATATTTGTTTTAAAATCTTCTAACAACTGTTCGATTTTCAATATTTGCTTGGGATCAACTACCGGCACCCCAACACTCGCATCTAATGAAGGACTTGAATAACCAAACTGGGGAGGCAACTGGGGCGATAACTGTACATCTGAATAACCAAATGCAGCAGGTTGTGCCGCAGTTTTTGGCGCTACGGATTCCTGTGCATGCACTATAGTTTGTGAGGGGTTTGATTTTGCAAGATTAGAAAATAACTTACGACACTGCTCTTGAAAATCAGTGGTTAGAGCTTTGGGATCCAATTTACCTTGTCTTCTAAGAGCAAATTGCCTATCGACCTCATCAAAAAAAGAAATTGCCGTTTTAAAATCAGGACGGTAAGCAATACGATCGGTACACATCAGCTGCAACATGTTATTAACAGCTTGCTTTAAAGGATCATCGCTGGGGTTTTGAAAAATATCTGGCATAGTGGATCTAACTTGTGTGGGCAAATTCTTGATAAAATCATTTTTATCAGAAGCAACCATATACTTACGCTGCAAATCATTAAACGCCAAATCATATGCTGATAGCTGAAATACTTGCGACATTGCTTTTCCAAGTAATACCAAATCACCACTTGGCCAAACGCTCTTCATTTTTTCAGCGGTGTTAGGAGCATTCACCCACGCTTGAATAGCCTCTTGGGTTTTCAAACTAGGAAATTGGTTTTCCATAAAATTTCGAATGTTCGAATAGTTGGCTTTAAACTCTTGCAACGAACCACTTGCTTGCTTTTCGAGCAATAACATAAGCTCATCAATCATCACGCTATCAGAGGGTGTATGTAGCATATAGGCGCCCATGACACCAGCACTATACAAGTCTGTTGCTGCACTATATTCGACAGGATTTGTCACAGGATCGATAATCTCTTTTGGCATAAATGATTTAGTACCAACGCTTTTGTTATCTCTAAATCTACCATTTTGTAATTCGGCAGCTAAACCTACATCAACTACGACAATTTTGTCTTCTACAGGATCATAGATTAAATTCGCCATTTTAATATCACGATGCACATAACCCTTTTGATGGAGTTCATCTAATTTTTCTAACGCTAATTTAAACACATGGGCTTTTTGTTCATAACCGATGCTATTATCGGCAAGATATTTCTCAATATCTTTACCCCAAGCTAAAGCTTGAGCACCATACTCAAATTGCGTGCCTGAAATACCAACTTTATCAACAAACACATTAATGTCTTTAAGAATTTCCTCTTCTTTTAAAACATCTTCTCCTGATTCTTGCTTTTTAACAGCATAGACTTTGCCATTATCGATGTTAATGCCTAAATAGACTTCACCAAAAGCACCCTTACCCAAGGCTTTGGTAGCTTTATTATAAAGCGCAATCGGCTCACCTTGTTGGCCAATAAAAACAGGGAAGTTTAATTTGCCAAGGTGAGGTGGCACGGTATTATCTAAAAAAGTATTAGGGGGTGCCTTGCCTTCTAATTGTAATTTTCTCACGTAATTTTGAGCAGCCAGTGTTAAAATGTGCCCCGTTCTTTCGCCTAATTTTACAGCGCCTGGTGCACCAGCCTGAATCGGCTGAGTAATATCTGAAGCGTCAAACTTGTCATGAATTCTATCATTGGGCGCTCTAGCTATGGCTAATCCTAAGTTTGCTTTTTGCTGTGCGATGAATTGGGCTTCTTCGGCTGATAATGTCGGAGGTGTGTTTTCTTTCTCTTGTGCTTTGGGGATTTTTTTACGTTCACTTATCTCTTGTTGAACGCGCGAAGCGACTTTCATATGCTTAGCCGTTTCTTGCTTAGGTCGCCTTGGTGCCAAAGGCGCCCTAAAAATGTATGCATTGTATAGCTTTTCCAGTTGTTCTTGCGCTTTGGCTTCGTCAGCTTTGTCCGTACTTGTAGCTAATTTTTCTTTGGTAGCCACGAGTGCATCCATATCTTCTCTGATATTCATCTCACGAAGAAAGGGTTTACGTTGATCCTTTGGTATTTTTTCAAGAAACTCGTCCAAGCTTTCCTTGGCTAAGAGAAGAAAGGGATCATTTTCACGCAACGCTGCCAGATAATCTCCATGAAGTCTATCAAAGCTTGCTTGCCATTTTGGATTCTGCTGCTGGCGTATTTGCTCTTCTTCCCACGTTAGCTTATCGTGTATTTCATCTATTCTTTTAAGTAAAGTTTGATTGATACTCATTGGAGGCCACAACTTATCATTTTTAATTTATGACAAGTTAAAGCATTGGGAAGTTCGAAAAATATAAACTGCATAATCAATAACATACTATTGATTATGCGTAGTTACATGCAGTCTTTTTAAGGTGATTTAGCAGGCGGATTTAAAGCGTCGCTACTCATTGGCTCTTTCAAGCTCGCGATATAGCGCATAATGTTACCCGCATTCTCATTGCCAGCACCTAAAATCGTGGTGTAAAAGCCAATAATAATTTTTGCGGCCTCATTGGCAGGAATGTCTTTGGGGTTCGTAAATGCCATGCGCACATTATTTTCACCATATTTTTCGCTTATCTCAGCCATAACGCCTTTGAGCAAAGGCTCTCCAACAACCGCTTGCGGAGGCGCTGCAGGCGTTTTAATCGCGGCCTCTATCACATAACGTTTGGTATCTAACAGATGGGTTAAACGATTTTGAAAATGTTTGGTTTCATAAAGCGCAGTTAAATCATAGTCGATGGCATCACCACCATTTTCTAATTTAATCACCGCTTTGGGATCTTGCCCATTTAGATAATGGTATAAATCAATAGTCGACTTTAAATATAGCACCACATATTCATCTGGCGCTGTGGATAAACTTTTATAAAATATTTTATTAACCAGCTCGGAAGAATAGCCAGAAATTAAAGTCAATTGGGCGTTTGAACGCAAGGTTGATTTTACTTTTTGAATATACTCTTGAAATTCATTGGGATATTTTTGACTAATTAAAGCGAACAGCGGCTGCTTTTTGACTTCATGTTCAAATTGCCAACCGAGATACTCAGGATAAACGTACGTTTTGGAAACGCCATATGCAACAGCCCCTATACCCAAGGCTACCAATACAATAACCGTGCGCCCCGCTTTGGTTTTGACAAAGAACAAAGGCATTGCTGCAATCAGTGCAACAAGGACAGCTACGATGACATTAAACATACAATTAACCAACTCCGTTTGATGAGATAACAACAACGTAACATTGCTGTAGAGATTTTGCTATTACTCAATTATATATAGGTAACAAACAAAAATAAAAATCACTTCTTAAAGGACTTTTTGGCACTTGCCTCATCGGCTTCTTTAGTGGTTGGCATGGCGCTCGCCCAACCCGTTAAACCTTTCTGAGATTGTGATGAAAAACTTGTCGTTAAAGTGCGTGTGTTTTTTATCTCAAGGGGGTTGGTGGATGGCGTTGATGACGCAGCCGTTGTTGCGCTACCAGCAGCGAATGAAGTAGGCACAGTGTTGTGCTTTGCATTACCAACTGTATTTTGTGGAGCAGGTTGCAAAGTCACCTGCTGATCTGGCTGCGTCCTAGCGTTAAGTTGATTTCTTACCATCTCTGTTGGCACATGAGCTACCCATGGCGTTTCTTTTTTTTGCTCCTTATGTTCCTCTTTTTTAACTGTTGCTTGTGTCATGCCTTTTTTTGAGCTCTCACTAATTGCCTTGAGGCGTGCTT
The DNA here is from genome assembly GCA_964606325.1 of Uncultured Candidatus Berkiella sp. GTDB lineage: Bacteria > Pseudomonadota > Gammaproteobacteria > Berkiellales > Berkiellaceae > Berkiella. Next base: position 966 of record CAZSGE010000023.1, on the reverse strand, counting down.
GACCTCTTTCATATTCTGATTTCTTATCGATATAACGACCCACCCCTATCGCTGTACCACCTACCGCGACGCCTCCCATCGCTATCGCAATGGATACCACCGGCACAGCTGCTGACACAACTCCTGCCGTTGTTGTTTCGACAGCTAATGGCACAAACACAGAGGACAAAATAACCCCAGCGGTGGGCGCAGCCGCCGCCGTTCCAATACCGAGTGTTGCTACTGAAACACCAATTGCCACAGCAACGACAACAACCGCTATGCCGATCGCTATCATTGTTGCTTTATTTTTTTTTGCCCAACCTTTGAATTTTTCCCATTTAGATTTTTTGGGAGCAGTTAAACTCATAAATAGGCTACCATTAAAAAGATTTATTTAATGGACTATAAATAGCCTAAAAAAGTTCCAATTAGCGCAACCTCACGCATTTATTTATTTGCTTAAAAGGCGCTGTTAACTCGCTGAGGAATGGATGGTCGTTAACTTAACACGCTTTAAATCACTTTCAATTTGTGGCTTATAGCTGCTAGGCGTTTTCGTATTTTTTAGCGCGGTGTTATACCATTTAATCGCCATGGCTTTATTTTGAATGCTATTCTCATAGATATTGCCTAATTGATGTTGCGCGAAAAAGTTACCTTTGTCAGCAAGGGTTTTAATTTGCCGTAACATACAAATCTGAATATCGTATTCTTCTTTTAATTCAAAACAAGGTTTTTGTGAATGAAAAACTTCTTCCAAATCCGTTAACATGGCTAAAGTATCTTTATCTTGTGCAGCTTGTGCTTTTTTAATTTCTTTTTCGATTTTTTCATGCTCAGTGGCAATGTAGGCCATATCTTCTTTTAAGCTTTCAGTTAAGGGTTTTTCATCAGGATTAGCTTGGTTGCTTTGCTTGAGCTTGTTTTCTATTTTTTGCGCGTCTTCAAGGATATATTCTTTATATTCTCTGGGCGTATTGGGGT
>CAZSGE010000022.1:0-36402 GCA_964606325.1 Uncultured Candidatus Berkiella sp. | reverse complement strand
AGGGCTTCTATGCTATACATCTGGATACCCTTATTATCTCCTGGATAATGGGGTGTATATTTTTATTTACTTTTATCAAAGTGGCTAATCGGGTCACCTCGGGTGTTCCTGGCCCCATCCAAAACTTCGTGGAAGTCTTGGTCGAGTTTGTTAATCAACAAGTCAAAGATATTTATCATGGCAAAAGTGAATTTGTAGCGCCGCTCGCGCTATCCATTTTTGTTTGGGTTTTCTTGATGAATTTTATGGATCTGTTGCCGGTGGATTTACTTCCAAGAGCAGCGTCTTTAGTTGGCATCGAACACCTAAAGGTTGTACCCACTACCGATCCTAACTTGACGCTAGGTATGTCTATCAGCGTCTTTTTAATGACCATCTATTACAACTTTAAAAACAAAGGGTTGATTGGATTTCCTAAGGAAATTCTTACCGTGCCTTTTGGGCCGTGGTTTTTTCCTTTTAATCTCTTGCTTCGGATGGTGGATGAGCTTGCAAAACCCATATCTCTTGGGTTGCGACTCTTTGGAAACTTGTATGCCGGAGAATTAATTTTCATCTTAATTGCGTTACTACCTTGGTGGTCACAGTGGCCATTAGGTCTGGTCTGGGCATTGTTCCATATCATTATTATTACGCTACAAGCATTCATTTTCATGATGCTAACCTTGATTTACGTTAGCCAAGCGCATGAGTCGCACTAAGATTTTTTATTTTTTAGTTTTGATTTAAATATTGATTGTTAGGAGAAGAAATGGAAACCGCACAAATTGTTTCACAACTACAAGGTATCACCGCGATTGCTGTGGCAATATTGATTGGCATGGGAGCACTAGGTACCGCTATCGGTTTCGGTTTGCTGGGTGGCAAGTTCTTAGAAGGTGCTGCTCGTCAGCCAGAAGTAACACCTATGCTGCAAGTAAAAATGTTTATTGTTGCTGGTTTGCTTGACGCGGTTTCAATGATTGGTGTGGGGGTAGCGTTATACTTTACCTTTGCAAGCCCATTCTTGGCTGAGGTTATGACCCATATTTCACGCTAAGTATAAGTCGGAGATTTACCGTGAACTTAAACCTCACTTTGTTGGGACAAATGATTACATTTGTTCTGTTTGTGTGGATCACCAAGCGTTTTGTTTGGCCACCCATTTTTCAAGCGCTGAAAGAACGTCAAGCAAAAATTGCTGATGGGCTTGCTGCTGCTGAAAAAGGCCATGCAGAGCTTGCGCGCGCTAAAGAGCAAATTGCTTTGAACTTAAAGCAAAGCAAAGATGAAGGCGCGACCATTGTGCTTGAAGCAAGAAAACAAGCAGATAGTATTGTTGATGCTGCGCGTCAACAAGCCCATGAAGAAGGGCAGCGCATCATTCAACAATCTCATGCTGAAGTTGAGCAGATGGTTGCGCAAGCAAAAGAGAGTTTGCGTAAGCAAATCGCTACTATTGCTCTTTTTGGCGCAGAAAAAGTGTTGGAACGAAGCGTTGATTTGAATGCCCATCAACAGATGCTAGACAAACTAGCTGAAGAAATTTAGAGGGTAGCATGTCGAAAAATCGCACTTTTGCCAGGCCTTATGCCAAAGCTGTTTTTGAGTTGGCGCTTAGTGATAAAGATTTTGCTAAGTGGTCATTGATGCTCGAGCAGGCTGCCTTGGTTTCAAAAGATAAGCAAGCAAATGCTTTAGCAAAAGATCCGCGATTTGGTGCCAAGCAATTGGTGGATCTCTATCTATCACTTGGTAAAGACATTTATTCTGAACCAATGCAGAATTTTATAAAGGTCTTGGGCAAATTCAAGCGCTTACCACTACTACCAGAAATTGCTTCGCTTTTTGAAGAAATGCGCGCTTTGGCTGAGAGGGTGATGAGTGTTGAATTAACCTCAGCCTATGCGCTTAACGATAAAGATCAAGAGCGTTTTATCAAAGCACTTAAAAATCGATTAGATTGTGATATTCAGCTTGACTGCCTGGTAGATGAATCTATCTTGGGTGGAGCTATTATCCGCTCTGGAGATTTGGTAATCGATGGTTCCATTCGTGGCAGGCTCGCTAAACTTAGCGACGCTGTTGGTATTTCATAAGAATAGGCTAAGAATATATGCGACTTAATCCTTCAGAAATTAGCGAACTTATTAAACAACGGATTGAAAAAACCGATGTTGATTCGAAAGCCCTTACCGTAGGCACTATCATCAGCGTCAGCGATGGTATTGTTAGAATATTTGGTTTAAATAACGTTATGCAAGGTGAAATGATAAAGTTCCCTGGTGACGTTTATGGGATGGCGTTAAACCTTGAGCGTGATTCCGTTGGTGCGGTTGTTTTAGGGCCGTACGAGCATTTGGCTGAAGGCCAAACAGTAGAGTGCACAGGTAAAGTTTTAGAAGTTCCTGTGGGTGAAGCCTTGTTAGGTCGTGTTGTAGACGCATTGGGTCGCCCGATTGATGGTAAAGGCGACATTAACTGCACGCAAACTTCTCCTGTAGAAAAAGTAGCGCCAGGTGTTATTACCCGAAAATCTGTCAGCCAACCCATTCAAACAGGCTTAAAAGCAATTGATGCCATGGTACCTGTAGGTCGCGGACAGCGTGAGTTAATTATCGGCGACAGACAAACCGGTAAAACAGCAATTGCAATTGACGCCATCATTAACCAAAAAGGTACTGGCGTTAAATGTATTTATGTTGCCGTAGGGCAAAAAGCCTCCTCTGTTGCGAACGTTGTTCGTAAATTAGAAGAGTTCGGCGCCCTTGCTCACACTATCGTTGTTGCTGCTACCGCTGCTGAAGCTGCTGCATTGCAATTTATCGCACCTTATTCAGGTTGCGCGATGGGTGAGTATTTCCGCGATAAAGGCGAAGATGCGCTGATTATTTATGATGACTTAACCAAGCAAGCATGGGCTTATCGTCAGGTGTCCTTATTGCTACGCAGGCCACCAGGTCGCGAAGCGTATCCAGGGGATGTATTCTATTTGCATTCACGCCTTCTAGAGCGTGCTGCGCGTGTTAATGAAGAATATGTGGAAAAAGCAACGAACGGCGCAGTTAAAGGCAAAACAGGTTCATTAACCGCCTTGCCAATTATTGAGACACAAGCAGGTGACGTATCTGCATTCGTACCTACAAACGTAATTTCTATTACTGACGGTCAGATTTTCTTAGAAAGTGATTTATTTAACGCCGGTATTCGCCCTGCGATCAACGCGGGTCTGTCAGTATCTCGTGTGGGTGGTGCAGCACAAACCAAGATTATTAAAAAGCTTGGTGGTGGTATCCGTTTAGCCTTAGCGCAGTATCGAGAATTGGCTGCATTTTCACAGTTTGCTTCTGATTTAGACGAAGCAACGCGTAAGCAGTTAGAGCGTGGGCAACGTGTTACTGAATCCATGAAGCAACCACAATACTCACCTCTTTCTGTTGCAGAAATGGCGGTTGTGTTGTTTGCTGCGGATAAAGGTTACTTAGACGATGTTAAGCTGAGTCTGGTTGTTGATTTTGAAAAAGCGCTTTTAAGCTATATGAACCATCAACATAAAGATTTGATTAACGAGATAAACCAAAACTGTGATTACAACGACGACATAGAACAGCGATTAAAAGCTGCATTAGAGTCATTTAAAAAATCGCAGACTTGGCAATAATCAAATAAAAAGGCATTAGTATGTCCGGCGCAAAAGAAATTCGCTCTAAAATTAAAAGTATTAAAAGTACGCAAAAAATTACACGAGCGATGGAAATGGTGGCTGCCAGCAAGATGCGAAAAGCGCAAGCTCGCATGTTGGCATCACGACCTTATTCCGAACATATTCGGGTGGTTATTAAGCATTTGTCAGAAGGCAATCGTGCTGAATATCGCCATCCTTATATGATTGCCAGAGAGCCAAAACGGATTGGGATGATAGTTGTTTCAACCGATCGTGGTTTGTGCGGTGGTTTAAATGCGAATTCCTTTCGAAATTTAATCAATCAGTTACAAGATTGGCAAAAAGAAAGCAAAGATGCTTTCCTTTGTTCCATTGGATCAAAGGCGGAGCTTTTCTTGCGACGATTAGGAGCCAACATGCTGGCTTCTGCTGGGCGCTTGGGCGACACACCTTCCGTTTCCGACGTGATAGGTCCGGTTCGAGTGATGTTAGATGCATACAATGAAGAAAAGTTAGATGCGCTATACATTTGCTATAATCGTTTCATCAATACAATGAGCCAGCAGCCCGTTATCGAAAAGCTATTACCCATAGTTGAATTTGGTAATAACGAAAGTGTCGCAACGACACAACAAAAGCGTGGCGAATATATTTATGAGCCTGACGCTAAAGAAGTTCTCGATTTATTATTGACGCGTTACATTGAATCACAAGTTTACCATGGCGTTGTTGAAAATTTCGCCTGTGAACAAGCAGCGAGAATGGTAGCAATGAGAAGTGCTTCCGATAATGCTGGAGATTTAATTAACAGTTTGCAATTGGTTTATAACAAAGCCAGACAAGCAGCGATTACCCGCGAGCTCGCCGAGATTGTCGGTGGGGCGGCGGCCGTTTAATTATTTTTATTGAATAGACCCAAAAAGGGTGAGAGGAACCATGAGTAGCGCAGTTGCAAATCAAGCTTCTGGTAAAGTTGTCGAAATTATCGGCGCTGTTGTAGACGTTGAATTTCCACGTGGATCAGTCCCCAAAGTATATGATGCTTTGCATGTTGAGGGCGGCAAGATAACGCTTGAAGTGCAACAGCAACTAGGCGATGGTATTGTGCGCACGATTGCGATGGGAAGTACCGATGGACTTCGTCGTGGTTTAGAAGCCATCAATTCAGGCGATCCAATTAAGGTGCCTGTGGGGCGTAAAACGCTCGGCCGGATTATGGACGTACTTGGCACTCCCATCGATGAAAAGGGCCCTATCGGCGAAGAAGAACGCCTTTCTATTCATCGTCCTGCGCCAGACTTTAAAGATCAAGCCGCAAGCCAAGAATTATTGGAAACCGGTATTAAAGTTATCGATTTGATCTGTCCGTTCGCCAAGGGCGGTAAAGTAGGTTTATTCGGTGGTGCCGGCGTAGGTAAAACCGTAAACATGATGGAGCTCATTCGTAACATCGCTATTGAGCACAGTGGTTATTCTGTGTTTGCAGGGGTCGGTGAACGTACCCGTGAAGGTAACGACTTCTATCATGAAATGAAAGATTCTAACGTATTAGATAAAGTAGCGCTGGTTTATGGTCAGATGAACGAACCACCAGGTAACCGTTTACGCGTGGCGCTCACAGGCTTAACTATTGCAGAAAGCTTCCGTGATGAAGGCCGTGACGTCTTGTTGTTCGTTGATAATATTTATCGTTATACCCTAGCGGGTACTGAAGTATCTGCATTGTTAGGCCGTATGCCATCAGCCGTGGGCTACCAACCTACGCTGGCAGAAGAAATGGGCCGCTTGCAAGAACGTATTACTTCGACCAAAACAGGCTCTATTACTTCTATTCAAGCAGTTTATGTACCAGCAGACGATTTAACCGATCCTTCTCCTGCGACCACCTTCTCACACTTAGATGCGACCGTCGTGTTGTCTCGTCAGGTAGCAGAGCTTGGTATTTACCCTGCGGTAGATCCGCTTGACTCAACCAGCCGACAATTAGATCCGCTTGTTGTTGGTCAAGAGCACTATGATGTTGCGCGCCAAGTACAAGGTACTTTGCAGCGTTATAAAGAACTCAAAGATATTATTGCGATTTTGGGTATGGATGAGCTTTCTGCTGAAGATAAGCTTATCGTGGCACGTGCGCGTAAAATTGCACGCTTTTTGTCACAACCTTTCTTCGTTGCTGAAGTATTTACCGGCTCCCCTGGCAAATACGTGTCACTGAAAGAAACCATTAAAGGATTCAAAGGCATCATTGACGGTTTATATGATGATCTGCCTGAGCAAGCTTTTTACATGGTCGGTACCATTGACGAAGCTGTAGAAAAAGCAAAATCCTTACAAGGTTAAGATATAACATGAACCCTGCGACCTCTTTGCTACAGTTAAATATTGTGAGTGCTGAAGCCGAAATTTTTACCGGTGAAGCGCAGCGCCTTTTTGCCACAGGAATTATGGGCGAATTAGAAGTAACCCCAGGCCATGCACCATTAATTACTGGTTTGTTGCCTGGGCCTGTGCGCATGATAGCTGCGAATGGTAAAGAGGACGTTATCTATGTTACGGGCGGGATCTTAGAAGTTCAGCCTTATATTGTCACCATTTTGGCTGATACCGTTGTACGTGCTAGAGATTTGAATGAAGCAGAGGCTGTTAAAGCAAAGCAACAAGCAGAGCGTATGTTGAAAGATCACAAAGCAGATGTTGATTATGCTAGCGCACGTGCAGAGCTTGCCAGAGCGGCCGGCTTACTGCGAGCAATTAAAGAGGCCAAGAAGAAAGCTAACGTGAAATGATGCATGCCATTGATTGATGTAAAAAGGAAAATATGAAAGGGGCTGACTAATACGGCCCCTTTTACTATATAAAGCAAATGAACAGTAAAAAGAAAGGTTAACGACATGGATTTAAGTATTGTCGTACTCGCTGCAGGGCAAGGAACAAGGATGAAATCCACACTGCCCAAAGTGCTTCATCCTGTTGCGGATAAGCCCATGTTGCAACATGTAGTAGATACAGCAAAGCAATTATCACCAAGTAACATTATTGTGGTATGTGGTCATCAAGGTGAAACGTTACGTGGTGCTTTTTCAAATGAGAAAATTGATTTTGTTGAACAAGTTCCACAGCGTGGTACTGCTGACGCTGTAGCTAAAGCCCTCCCATTATTAAAAGATGATCAAAAAGTCATTATTTTATACGGTGATGTGCCTTTAATTTCATCGAACACCCTAAATGAATTAATCGAAAAAACGAAAGATGGCTTGGGAATCGTTACCATTAACATGGGAAACCCCACGGGGCTCGGACGTATTGTCAGAGATAGTTTAGGTAAAGTCATCAAAATTGTTGAGCAAAAAGATGCCAATGCGCAAGAGCAAAAAATTTCTGAAGTGAATACGGGTATTTACCTGGTTGATGCGAAATTGCTAAAGCTGTGGATACCACAGATAGAAAATAAAAATAATCAAAATGAATTTTATCTTACTGATATTGTTGCAATGGCTGTCAAGGATAAAATATCCATCAATACAGTTTCTCCCCAACATATCGAAGAGATTTTAGGGGTAAACGACAAAGCACAGTTAGCCCAAGTAGAGCGTTGTTATCAATATAAAATGGCTACTCAATTAATGAATCAGGGCGTTACATTAGCAGATCCTTCCCGATGTGATATCAGAGGAACGCTAAGTGTTCAAAGCGATGTGTTTATTGATATCAATGTTATTTTTCAAGGTAAAGTCACCTTAAAACAAGGCTGCCACATAGGCCCAAACTGTGTATTGATTGACGTAACGCTTGGCGAAAATGTAACACTTCTTGCTAATTGTTATTTAGAAGGCGTTAGTATCGGAGATAATGCGACGATTGGTCCCTTTGCACGCTTAAGGCCTGGGACAGAAATTGATAGTGATGCACGGATAGGCAATTTTGTCGAAGTTAAAAATGCCAAAATTGGAAAGGGCTCTAAAATTAATCATTTAAGTTATGTTGGCGATGCTACCATCGGACAAGATGTCAATATTGGTGCAGGTACGATTACCTGTAATTATGATGGGGCCAACAAACATCAGACCGTCATCGAAGATAATGTCATGATAGGATCTGATACTCAACTTATAGCACCTGTTCGGATTGGAAAAGGCGCAACCATTGGGGCTGGCTCTACTATCAATCAAGATGTGCCTGAAAATCAGTTAACGTTAACCCATCAGCTAAATCAACGTAGCAAAAAGTGGGAAAGACCTAAAAAATCTTCATCCCCCAACAATCACAAAGAAAAAACCTAAGGACACAGTATGTGTGGGATTACCGCCGGAATTGCACAAAGAGATATCTCTCCCATCTTGTTAGAGGGATTAAAACGCCTAGAATATCGTGGGTATGATTCAGCAGGCATGGCGGTTTTGAATGAGGCAGGAAAATTAGAGCGCTTGCGAATTTGTGGCAAAGTAAATCAATTATTATCAGCCCATGATAAAGAGCCGCTCATTGGAAAAGTCGGTATTGCTCACACTCGTTGGGCAACACATGGCAAGCCTAGTGAAATCAATGCGCATCCCCATATGTTTCAAAACAAGATAGCACTTGTTCACAATGGTATTATCGAAAATTACCTGCGTCTTCGGCAGATCTTGGAACAACAAAAGGTCCAATTTTTCTCTGAAACGGATTCAGAAGTGATAGTGCAGTGGATAGGTGCAGAGCTTGAAAAATCGCAGAATCTTTTGCAGGCCATGTTGGCAACTGTGAAAGAGCTTCAAGGCGCTTACGCATTAGTGGTTGTATCACAAGATACGCCCGATCGCATTATTGCTGCACGCCATGGTGCACCGTTAGTGATTGGTTTGGGAAATGGTGAAAACTATGTTGCCTCTGACAGCTTGGCCTTGCTGCCCTTTACCCAAGATTTTGTCATTTTAGAAGATGGCGATGTGGCCGAAATTTTTCGTGACAGTTACACAATTTACGACAGATTAGGTAATAAAGTTGAGCGCAAAGTCCGAAAAATCGCACTGTCGTTGCAAAATACTGACCGCGGAAAATATCGCCATTTCATGCAAAAAGAGATCTTTGAGCAACCCGAAGCTATTCGCTCTGCTTTGTCTGGTCGTCTTCATGAAAATGATATTCCAGATGCTATTTTTGGTGCGAACGCCAAAACCGTTTTTGACAACACAAAAGAGGTGCAAATTGTTGCCTGTGGTACCAGCTTTCATGCAGGTTTAGTTGCCAAATATTGGATAGAGCAGTTTGTTGGTATCCCTTGTCACGTAGAAGTTGCAAGTGAAATGCGTTACCGTCGTAATGTAGTTAATAAAGGCACGCTCTTTTTGACGTTATCACAATCTGGTGAAACAGCAGATACCTTGGCTGCAATGAGAAATCTAACCAGTGAAAACTATAGCGGCAAATTGGTGATTTGCAATGTGCCAGAAAGTTCATTAGTACGTGAGTCAGATCTGGTGTTGTTAACACATGCTGGTCCTGAAATTGGGGTTGCATCAACAAAAGCATTTACCACACAATTGGTTGCCCTTTTAATGTTGGTGCAATGTTTAGGGCGTCGTTTTGAGAAAAATATCGATGATTATCATATTGTTCAAGCCTTACGCGCGCTACCGCAAGTCGTTGAGCAAGTGCTGCAATTAGACGAAGCTATTGCTAAATTGGCGCATCGATTTGATAAAAAAGAGCATACTTTGTTTTTGGGGCGTGGTATTCATTACCCTATTGCCAGAGAAGGCGCGCTTAAACTCAAAGAAATTTCTTATATCCATGCCGAAGCATATCCTGCTGGTGAATTAAAACATGGCCCCTTGGCTTTGGTAGATAAAAACATGCCAGTCGTTGCGATTGCCGCAAACGATCATGTGGTTGAAAAATTGATATCAAATTTACAAGAGGTTAGGGCGCGCCAGGGTGAGTTGATAGTCTTTGCTGAAAAAGGTGTGGACTTACATTCAAATAAAGAAATTACCGTCATTGAGATCCCGCCTGTAGGTGAATTGATTGCGCCAATCGCGTTCTCTGTGCTACTTCAATTGTTGGCCTATCATGTTGCGGTATTAAAAGGTACGGACGTCGATCAACCTAGAAATCTTGCAAAATCCGTTACAGTTGAATAGATAGATGTGTGGTCGCTTTGCGCTACATGCAACAGAGCAGGAAATAACAGCGCATTTTCAAACTAAAGCTGGTTTGATGATGAAGCCGCGCTTCAATATTGCACCAAGTCAGACGATCCCTGTTATTTTGGATTGGCAATCTACCATTGAGTTTAGCCGTTGGGGATTCATTGCGCCCTGGGTTAAAGCTGTTGATAATCAAATCCCTGCTGGCCACATTAATGCACGTTTTGAGTCATTACTCGAAAAGCCTACCTTTAAAGAAGCTATTCAAAAAAGACGCTGTTTAATTCCTGCATCGGGTTATTTTGAGTGGCGTACCTTTGGCAAAAAAAAACAACCTTATTATCTTGTTGTAAAAAATACACCATTAATTGCATTTGCAGGGATTTGGTCGATGTGGCGACAACCAACGGGAGAAGAAATAAGAACTTGCGCAATCATTACGCACAACGCAACGGGTGATTTACTTTCTTTGCACGAGAGAATGCCTTTAATCATTGCGAAAGAAGATTATAAAAATTGGTTAGCCAAAGACTATGATTTTATAGATTTAGCAAAAGCACTTGTTCAAATTCCGGCCGAAAATATAGGTATAAAACCTGTAAGTCCAAGTATGAATAATCCTAAATTTGAAGGAATTGACTGTATTCGCTCGTTGTCTTGAATATTTAGATCAAAAGGGGTTTACTTGCTAAATTTCGATTGGCATAATCGCCACGCAATACTTAAAGATAAAAAATCCTGAATCTAAAAACAATAATGGAGAAATCATGGCAGCGCTACGCCCCACTACTAAAACCGCATCACGTAAAAAATCAGAAGAAAATATGGAAGCGAAACTTTCATTAAAAGTAAAAGCAATGAAAGACAAGCAAACTCGCGTTGAAATTCTGCAACACATTTCTGATGCAACAGGCTTAAAGCGCGTGGAAGTGGAAGCTGTTTTCACTGAGATGGCTAAATTGGTTAAATCACACATGAAAAAACAGGGTTCAGGCGAAATCATGATCCCTAAATTAGGTTTAAAAATTCGCAAGGTTCGTCGCAAGCCAACCAAAAAACGCGTTATGGTTAGCCCATTAACCGGCATGGAAGTGACGATTCCGCCAAAACCAGCGAGAGACGATATCAAGTTAATTGCTCTCAAAGGTTTGAAAGAATCATTGTTAGGCTAAACATGATTTTCAACTTGGCATGCTCAACAGAGCATGCCAGTCTTTATTTCCCACCCACTACTCTCGCTTAACTAGACATAAATTGATTACATTATCAGCTTACCAAGCCATGGGGTGATGTTACTAAAAGACTGAGCCCATTCTATGTGGCGCAAATTCGGTTTGCTAGAAATAATCAGAACTTTAAAAAGTATCTTTGATAAGTATCCTCCACCAGAGAAAACTTATTGGCAACACAGTAAGAAGGGCCAAACTAGCCCTTCCAGTTTTTATCAAACGTCACCGGAATATCTTTCCAACAATCTTGATAATCACTTTGCAACAAACTTGTGCTCAGCGCAAATGGGGTTGGGATCCAAGGTAATCTTGTTTCAAACATAAAAGCGAGTGTTTGGTTGAGTTTATTGGGCGTGAGCGTTTCATTAATTGCTTGATTTGTTGTTATCGCATCTGGGCCATGCGCAGACATGCAGTTATGCAAGCTGCCGCCACCTGGCGCGAACCCCGTCGCTTTTGCATCATACACGCCGGTAATAAGCCCCATGTATTCGCTCATGATATTGCGATGAAAATAAGGCGGCCTAAAGGTATGCTCTGCCACTAACCATCGTTCTGGGAAAATAACAAAATCGAGATTAGCGATACCTGCATAGGCACTTGGAGAAGAAAGCACAGTAAAGATCGAAGGATCGCAATGATCAAAGCTAACGGTATTGATGGTGTTAAATAATCTTAAATCGTATTTGTAAGGGGCATAGTTTCCATGCCAAGCCACAACATTTAATGGGGAATAGCCAATGTTTGCTTGCCACAGTTGATTGTTGCTTTTATTCAGTAAAACAAAATCACCCTTAGTTTCTTCAAATTTGGCACAAGGAACTAAAAAATCTCTGGGGTTTGCCAAGCCATTACTGCCAATCAATCCTAAATCTGGCAATGCAAGCGGGAGGCCATAGTTTTCACAAATATAACCTTGGATGCTTTCTGTTAAACAATTTACTGTAAACCGAATACCGCGAGGAATAACAGCTATTTCCCCTGGAACTAATTCAATAGCGCCAAACTCGGTAAAAATTTCGCATTGACCATGATAGGGAATAATGAGTAGTTCACCATCTGAATTGTAGAAATAGCGATTTTCCATCGACTTGTTGGCGGCATAAAGATGAACCGCTGCGCCTATTTGATCTAGAGGGCTGCCGTTGTAAAGCAGTGTTTGTAAGCTATCGATAAAGTCTATGCTTGTTGTTGGTAAGCTTTGTGCATTCCAGCGCATTTGTTTAGGGAGCGCATTGTGCGCTTTGTGGATGGCTATTCCGCTATGCGCGTAAGGTGTGAATTCACTGTGAACGACAGAAGGGAGAATTCGGTAAAGCCAGCTGCGTAAATTTTGATGGCGGGCCCGTGTAAAGGCGCTGCCGCTGAGCTGCTCTGCATACAAACCATAAGGCACTTTTTGTGGCGAATTTTGGCCTTTGGGTAAGGCATCGGGAAGCGCCTCACTGTGCCATGCGCCACCCCAGCCGGATAAATAAGAGCGTTCGTTAGTCATTACGATATCCTAATGTGAGAATCATATTGCGATTACCCTCTGACTTAGTTAGACTCAGGCTCTCTCAAAATAATGAGAGGGTTATCCTACTTTTTCTGGATATTTCATCTCATTTTCACTGTAACGTAAAGGGCCATTTATGATTAATCGCCGCAGCGTTTCGCTACTGATGCCTATCGCCATGTTTGGCGTGGCGACATTTTTTTATTTGTACGAATTTTTAGTACGAGTATCACCCAACGTTTTAGAAAATGAGCTGATTTTAGCATTCAATTTGGATGCACAAATGTTTGGCTTTTTTTCTTCCTGTTGGTATTGGGCTTATGCGCCTTTGCAATTACCGGTTGGGGCATTAACTGATAAATATGGCCCGCGCCGTTTGCTCACCATGGCAATTTTAGTGTGCGCAGCAAGTACCCTTGCACTGGCTTATACAAAAAGTTTTTATTTGGGCTGTTTAATGCGCTTTTTTATTGGCGCTGGCTCTGCCTTTGCTTTTATTAGTTGCATGAAAATTATTCACATTTGGTTTTCACACCACTTGTTTCCGTTGATGACGGGATTAACCCTCACAATCGGTACGCTAGGTGCTGCTGCAGGCGGGATCCCGCTATCGATAGCCTTAGATTTTATGGATTGGCGGCAAGTGCTAATTTATCTGGGGTTTGTTGGAATAGGGTTAGCCGTTTTAGCTTTTTTACTGATCAAAGATCACAATCCCGATCATCCCCACGTGTCGATGGAAAAAGGGGAAACCCCCGGTTTTTGGCAGTGTTTAAGAGAAGTGGTAAAGCAACCACAAAGCTGGCTTGTTGGCATTTATTGCTTTTTTGTCACCGCGCCAACCGATGCTTTTGGGGGGACCTGGGGTGTTAAATTTCTTGTCGATACCCATGGTATATCAAGAGATGTTGCTTCAACCGCGGCCGTTACAATGACTTTTGTGGGCATGGCGGTAGGCAGCCCCATCTTAGGTTGGCTTTCAGCGTACATGGATAACCGAAAGATTCCGATGATGATCTCAAGCATTGTCGCCTCTATCACCTTATCTTTAATTGTATTTTTACCCACGCTCACAGGGGTGACAGCCTCAATACTCTTTTTCTTGTTTGGCTGCTCCGGCACGTATGTCTTAGCGTTTGTTATGACACGTCGTTTCACATCGCCTACTTTTGTTGCCACTGCAGTTGGTTTTGTTAACATGGTTTCTATGTTTGGCAGCGCAATCTTAACTTATATGGTGGGTTGGTTATTGGATAACGTCAGTAGTGGTGCGTTAGCGGAAAATGGTGAGCGCATCTATACCGTTGGTGATTATCATTTAAGCTTAGTGGTTTTACCTATTTTTTATGCCGTGAGTGCTTTACTGGTAGTACCTTTGATACGCGATAGCAAGGATTAAGTAAATGCTCATGGATGAAGCGCTAAGCACAGATGATTCTTTAGATGAACTCAATGGCGCACAACGCCAAGCAGTGACCTCAACAGCGCAACGCTTACTCGTGTTAGCGGGAGCCGGCAGTGGAAAAACCCGCGTACTGGTACAGCGTATTGCCTGGTTAATAAAGCATCAAGGCTTATTGCCCCACCAATTATTAGCAGTAACATTTACCAATAAAGCGGCGGGCGAAATGCGCCACCGTATTGAGAGCTTCACTGGTAATGCTTCAAGATTATGGGTTGGCACCTTTCATGGTTTATCACACCGCTTATTACGCTTGCATGCAAATGATGCGCACTTGCCTGACAATTTTCAAATTATTGATAGTGATGATCAATTACGCTTAATCAAACGTCTCATTAATGAGCGTGGTTGGGATGATGAAGCTTGCGATCCTAAACGCGCTATGGGTTTTATTAATCGCCAAAAAGATGAGGGTAAACGCGCGCAAGATGTCAGCGTTGCTGCTGCCATGCCTGAAATCGCGATGTTCGCCGAATTATATCGCTTATATGAACAACATTGTCAGCGTTGTGGTACGGTAGATTTTGCTGAAATTTTATTACGAGTGTATGAATTGTGGCGCGACAATCCGAATATTCTAGCGCATTACCAACAACGTTTTTCGCATATTTTAGTGGATGAGTTCCAAGACACCAATACTATTCAATATGCTTGGTTAAAGCTTTTGTGCACGCCCACCAATAATATCATGATTGTGGGCGATGACGATCAATCCATTTACGGTTGGCGCGGTGCGAAAATTGAAAACATTCACCGTTTTCATAAAGATTTCCCCAGCGCTGTCACTATTCGCTTAGAACAAAACTATCGTTCAACCAGCACGATTTTAGCGGCAGCTAATGCCTTAATTTCCAATAATTCAGCGCGTTTGGGCAAAGAATTATGGACACAAGGCGTTCAGGGGGAGACCTTAACACTGTATGGCGCCTTTAATGAAATTGACGAAGCACGTTTCATCGTAGATCGTATTCGCGATTGGTGTCATGGGGGTGGAAACTTTGAAGATATCGCTATTTTGTATCGCTCAAACGCGCAATCGCGCGTTCTAGAGCAAGGCTTGCGACAAGCCAATATTCCTTATCGTGTGTATGGTGGTTTGCGCTTTTTTGACCGCGCTGAAATCAAAGATGTGTTGGCGTACCTGCGCTTGCTCGTGAATTTGGATGATGATACCGCATTTGAACGTGTTTTAAATTTACCCCCACGCGGCGTGGGAGAGCGCACCTTAGCAAGCATTCGAGAATTGGCAGCCTCCCAACAAATTTCGCTTTATAACGCAGCAAAAGCCTATTTCCCGAGCATTCCGCTAGGCCGCATCAGCAATGGCCTTCGTCAGTTTTTTGAATGCATTGAAGATATGTTGGCACAAGTAAAAGTGGTTAATCTTTCCACGCTAACACAGCATGTATTACAAAAAAGCGGTTTGATGATGTATGTTAAAACTCAGCCGGGTGAGCGCACCCAGGCTCGAGTCGAAAACTTACACGAATTAGTTCAAGCCGCGAATCAATTTCATCAAGCTTATGATGAAATGTTTGAACATACCACGCTCAACAGCGAAGAAACATTACCTTCCTTTTTATCAGAAGTGGCCTTAGATGCGGGTGAGCGTGAGCAAGATCAAGAATCGTGCATTAAATTAATGACACTACATTCTGCTAAAGGCTTAGAATTTCCTTTGGTGTTTTTAGCAGGGATGGAAGATGGTTTATTCCCGCATCATCGTTGCTTGCATGACAGAGCCTTGTTAGAAGAAGAAAGACGGCTTTGTTATGTTGGTTTAACGCGTGCTATGCGAAAACTCTATTTAACCTATGCGGAAAAAAGAGCTTTTGCAGGGTTGTCTGGCGTCAATCGTCCGTCACGCTTTATCGATGAGATTCCAAACAATCTCATTAATGCCATGAATATGAACGCTAAAATATTGATGCCATCCCACACACATACGCCGGTTAAACGCACCAATCCTAACAAATTAAGCGATGATTTTCCCTTTCGCTTAGGTCAGCGCGTGAGACACCAACGCTTTGGTGAAGGCATTATTCTCAGTGGTGACGGTAGTGGTGACACTGCGCGGGTACAAGTCAATTTTGCGCAAGAGGGCAGAAAGTGGCTGGTATTGGCTTACGCAAAATTAGAGCCAGTGGATTAATTAACACACCAATCAAGACATGGTTAAAATGATGATTATTTTGAATATTCATCATTTTGGCGCACTTTCACTTGTAATTACACCGAAACTTTATTCAACAATCACTCTCTAATTCTATATAACGTTATAGCTAGAAAGTGAAAAGACAATGTTGAATAAAGCTGATCTGGACCGTTTATCCCAAGAAGAAAAAAACAACTTATTGCTAGAAGCGGCGCAAGCAGGAGATAGCCTTGCTTGTGATCATTTGATTAAAAGCGGTGCAAATGTTGAATGTAGAGATGGTGAAGTAACGCCACTGATGTTGGCAGCACGAGAAGGTCATACCCAGGCCTGTTTAAAACTCATTGATCATCAAGCTAAAGTGGACGCCCTATCAACAGGTTGGGAGAATACGGCTCTTCATTATGCCGCGCAAAATGGAAAAACCGAAACGTGCTTAGCACTTTTAGAACATGGCGCTGATATTAATTTAGAGAGTGATCTAGGGCAGACTGCATTGAGTGCCGCATTCCAAAAAAATCATGATGAAACTTGTTTTGCGCTGCTTGAAAGAGGGGCTTCACCCAAGCGCATAATCCAACAAGACCAAACTGCTCTCTTAATCAGAGCCGCCAAAGCAGGGCGAAAAAAGGTTCTAGAAAACCTAGTCGAGGGTAACGCTGACGAAGTAGCAGCGATAGAGTCTGTTGCCCAAGAAGGAGATACACAAACTTGCTTATTACTCGTTGAATGTGCCTCATCTCAATTTCGTAAGTTAGTGGTGCAGGAAGCTGCCTTAAGTACAGCGGCAGCTTGGGGACAAACACAAACTTGCTTGGCGCTGATTGACGCTGGTGCAAATATTAATGCTAAAGATCCAGAAGATAAGA
The DNA here is from genome assembly GCA_964606325.1 of Uncultured Candidatus Berkiella sp. GTDB lineage: Bacteria > Pseudomonadota > Gammaproteobacteria > Berkiellales > Berkiellaceae > Berkiella. Next base: position 19,421 of record CAZSGE010000022.1, on the reverse strand, counting down.
CAGCCTTAATGCATGCGCTTTTAAATCAGCAATTACAGACATGTTTTGCACTCATTGAAAAGGGCGCTGACTTAACTGAATTACAAGAAAAGTATAAAAGTGACTTACTTTTGGCGGCGATTGAAAAAGGACAAACCAGTATTTGCGAAAAATTACTGAATGCCGGCGCTGATTTAAAAGCTGCATTGATCACGGCAGCTGAGAGTGGCAATACCGCAATGTGCTTAACACTCATAGAAAGAGCACCAGAGGATGAGAAGGCCGACATGCGCCAAGTTGCGATGATGGGGGCTGCAGCAAAAGGGAAAACTCAAACGTGTCTTGATTTTATTGAAAGAGGAGCCGTGGTTAATGGAAAAGATGAGCAGGGAAGAACAGCACTATTTTCTGCGCTTGCCTATCCTGAAACGTGTGAAGCTTTACTTCAAGCCGGTGCGGCGATAGATGCGACAGATAACAAAGGAAATACTCCTTTAATGTACGGAGTCAGTTTGGGCCAACACTCAGCTTACTTTTACCTGATAAATAAAGGAGCAAATGTCAATGCAAAGAACAATGACGGGTTAACGGTTTTGCAGATGGCTGAAGGTAACGATAGACTCCTTCAGATGCTTCTGGATAAAGGTGCCGATCCAAGGGGTTTGTCGTTATTAGGTTTAAGTCGTTTATTGCTGAATGCTTTACATCGTGGAGACAGCCAAACGTTCGAAAAATGGCTTACATTGGCCAAAGAGCTTCACTTACAGATAGATACGACAACCTTGCTAACATACGCAATATCGTTTGCGCAAGAGGATATCATAAGTTTGCTGCTAAACGATGATAACATTGTCGTCTCTGCTGACGTTCTTGGCATGGTTGGCAATTTACCCACTGAAACATTGGCAAAACTTTTGCCAAATTTATCGATAGATGGATCTATTACGCTAAAATCTCTTTTAACACCACAGGCCTTAAAAGCGATGAGTGATCCAGCGCAAGTAGAAAATTATCTTAATGCGCTAGCAGCGCATAAAAATAACCTTCGTCAATATATTCGCTTCCTTGCGCCGGATAGTATTGCTCATAAGGATGTGCTAATCGCCTGGGATATTCAAGATGCGTATGCGCGCGTGAAAAAATTCGAAGATAGTTTTAAACATAATTCCGAAACAGCCATGTCACCCCGCGAAATGAGCGCAGCAAAAACCGCTTATGAGGTGGCACAAAATTTATATACCTCAGAGTTTCAGGCGCGTTGCGAACAGCATGGAAATGATGAGCACGAAGCAATTGAGAGCATCGAAAAAGAAATCAGGGATATGTTGTTAGATAAATTATCCGCTGAAAGCGATGAGGATACTAAAGCTTTCATTCAACACAACCGCGAAAATTTAAGTCTTGGTCAAGATGAAACCCTCATGAAGCAAGCAAGTCACCGTTTTAATGCAACGGATAATGCTTTGCATATCGCCTGGCGTGCTTATGATAAATTTTCACCAACAACAGGGTGGATAAATTTGTTTACGCCACCAACTGTTACCAGCCATCAATATGGCGCGGGTGAGCAATCTACGGATGAAATTTCATGGGATGTGCGCAAACGTGCGGCCTTTTATTTTATCGCCTTAAAAGATAGAACGTATGCAACTGATAGCCAAGACGATAGAGAAGGGTTTTTTATTGGTGAAATAGCCGAAATTAGAAGAGCACATAATGAAGCAGATCTACAAGGTCAGGATAATCCTTCTTGTTATCCCGGCACCATTGGTCGAATAGGAAAGATGGGGCGAGGTCACAGTCAGTTAGCGGTTGTTAACCCCATTGAGCAAATACCGACTTTTGTACAAGGACTACTTTTTGAGAAAGTGAAAGATTTTTTACAAGGTAAAGATAAGGCAACTCAAGCCAGGATGATTTACGCATTAAGTGCCTTCACTATAAGCACAATAGAAGATACGTTGGCAGGTAAAAATGTGTTAGCGGCATTTAATGTCACCCAAGAAGAGTTACAAGAAGTGGCAAAATTACATAACGAGATCATCGATTCTCTTGGAAATCCAGATGAAATATTCAACCAACTCAACGAATTCTTTAAAAATAGCAACCCGCCTATTCGAGCCTTAGTTGAGCAAGAAAAAATTTATGTTCAAAGGCAATTAATCGATATCGCTTATAAAGGCGTTGGTCCAACGGTGGCGCAACAATTTAGGCAAGAAAAAATTACTAATCCTTATTCGCAAGAAACCCCTCGGATCTCCATGCAAGATTTTATAAGACCACTTCAGCAAGTAAGGCAAAAACATCAATTAAGTTTCAATGTGATGGAAATAGCAAGGTTATGTTCACAGAACAATGATGAGCAAGCAATCGATAGGTGCCAACTCAATGGTGAGCAAAGGCAAGATGTTGAGGCTTGCCTTCAAACCGTGCGAGCAAAAGTGCCAGCGCTGCAACAAAAGTTAGACGAGAAGCGAGAATTATGGCAAGAGTTGTATGAAGCATTGCGCTCCACTGAGACACAAGTGAAGTCTGAAAACTTGAAAGCCATTGTGGATGCGATGGTTGATCAAGGAAAAGATATCAAAGAAGCGTTTAACGAAAATCAAATGGCACTGCCAGGTAAAATCGTCGATAAAATATTGCGTGATGCTATACCTAAAGATGAGCGTAGGAAATCTTTGCGACTAGGCGCTAAAGGATCTGATGAGAAAAAACCTTTGGTGCAAAACGTTGAGCCCCTAGCTAAAAAGAGCATGCCGAAAGCTAAAAAACCAAGTTAGGAGCCAGTCACCAAGCAAGATGACTATCTTTGTATAAACAATAATATTCCTAAAACGCATAAAATCTGCCCAATTGGGTTCTGCGTCAGGTATAATTTTGCACTGATAAAAATTAACACGCATGACGATGACCCAAGTAAAAGAATCCCCCGTAGAGTTGCAAGGCAAAATCGACAAAGTTATTTTCAGTAATCCTGAAAATGGCTATACCGTTTTGCAGTTAAAAACCAAAGATAAATCACAAGATAAAATCACGGTGGTTGGTAACTTTGATAAATCTTTTACCACAGAGCAAGTCACTTTTTATGGACATTGGCAAGAGCACCCTTTGCATGGCCGTCAATTTTTAGCGTTGCTTGTTGAGCAGATCACGCAATCATTACCCATGGAAAAATTTTTAGTTGAATATATCGATGGTGTTGGGCCAAGTTATGCCAAAAAATTAATTGATAAGTTTGGTGATGATCTTTCCAACATTTTAAATAAAACGCCTGAGCGTTTAAAAGAAGTTTCTGGGGTTGGGGAAAGTCGCTACAACCAAATTGTGGCGAGCTGGCAATCGCAAAAATCCTCGCATGAAATGGTGCTTTTTTTAACCACGCATGGCCTACATTTTGCCCAAGCAGCCAAAGTCACTAAACGGTATGGATCAAAGACAATTGAACTTGTGCAAGAAAACCCTTATCGATTGATTGAAGATATCGATGGGATTGGTTTTCAAACCGCTGATAATCTTGCCTTGAAACTTTCTTTTGCCATGGACGATCCCAGGCGCTTACAAGGCGGGTTGGTTTATTTATTACAGCAAGCCACCAGAGACGGCCACTGCGGCATGAGACAAGCGCAACTTTTGGAAAAAGCCAAAGCCATCTTACATGTTCCAAAAGACGCTTTAGAAAATGCCTTAACGATCGCCTGCGAGCGAGAATTAGTTATTTTAACGCATGCGCAAGGCGCGCCCTGTGTATTTTTGCCAACACTGTACCATCAAGAGCAACAAATAGCGCAAGGGTTAAAAGCTTTGCTTGCTCAGCCATTGGCAGTTGAGCTTGAAGAGCTTGGGCAAATGGTTGATAACATTATTGAAGAAGAAGGCTTACCTCTTTCAGTTGAGCAACAAGATGCAGCCTTTTTAGCACTGCAATCGAAAGTATTTGTGCTCACCGGCGGCCCTGGTGTGGGTAAAACAACCTTAATTAAATTGTTGTTAAAAGTATTTTTAAAGCAAGATAAAACGGTTGCTCTGGCGGCTCCTACAGGACGCGCGGCCAAAAGAATTAGTGAATCCACAGGCGTGACAGCTAAAACCATTCATCGCTTATTGGAATATGACGCTTTTACACATAGTTTTGGTTATCATCAAAATATGCCATTACCCTTTGATGTGATCATTTTAGATGAATCATCCATGTTAGATGTGCCTTTATGTGCCAATGTGGTGCAAGCATTAAAGGCAGATTCACAAATTATTTTTGTAGGTGATATTGATCAGCTATCAGCTGTGGGCCCAGGCGATGTATTAAAGTCGCTGATTCATTCTGGCAAAATCCCTTATTTTGCATTAAAAACCATTTTTCGTCAGGCCGCCAGCAGCCAAATTATTGTTAACGCGCACAGAGTCAATCAAGGGTTGATGCCAAGTGTGGATAAAAGTGATGTTCGTGATTTTTTTCTTATTCGCTCCCAAAACCCACAAGAGCAGCAGCAAAAAATCTTAGATATCATTACGCAAAGTTTGCCCTCAAAATTTGGTTTTTCTGCCATTGATGATATTCAATTGCTTTCCCCTATGAATGGTGGGCCACTGGGCGTTGATAATTTAAATATACTTTTACAAGAAAGGCTCAATCCAGCGGATGATAATAAAAGCGAAATGAAACACAATTTCGGTGTGTTACGTGTTGACGACAAAGTGATTCAAATCGTTAATAATTATGAAAAAAACGTTTTCAACGGTGACGTAGGTCGGATCACAAAAATTGATAACAACTTAAGAAAATTTGTGGTGATGTTTGATAAAACACCGGTTGATTATCAATATAAAGAATTAGAACAGCTGCGATTAGCCTATGCTATCAGCGTACATAAATCACAAGGTTCAGAATATCCTGCAGTGGTGGTCACTTTATCGATGAGCCAACGCATTATGTTAAAAAGAAATTTATTATACACAGCAATGACACGCGGCAAGCGTTGTGTGGTGGTGGTGGGCGAGCCTGAGGCCATCACTTGCGCTATCAAACGCGGCGAAGTCGCCATACGCGTGAACAAGCTAGAGGATTGGTTGAAAGATGAATAAAAAATTAGTTTTAGTAGATGGTTCTTCCTATTTATTTCGCGCCTATCATGCCCTGCCGCCTTTAACGAACTCTAAAGGCGTGCCCACAGGCGCGGCATATGGCGTCGTTAATATGCTGCGCAAACTGATCAAAGAAGAAAATCCAGATTTTGTTGGGGTGATTTTTGATACTAAATCCAAGAATTTTCGTCATGAAATTTATCCTGAATATAAAGCAAATCGCCCAGCGATGCCCGATGAGCTTAGGCTTCAGATCCAACCGTTACACGACATTATCCGCGCATTAGGGTTTCCTTTGCTTGCGATAGAAGGGCTTGAGGCCGATGATGTGATTGCAACCCTTGCGCATATCGCGTCTGAAAAAAATATCGTTACGGTTATCTCCACTGGTGATAAAGATTTGGCACAACTGGTTGATAAAAATACAACGCTTATTAACACAATGTCAGGCTCCCGTTTAGATGAAGCTGGTGTGTTAGCAAAATTTGGCGTAAGGCCCGATCAAATTATTGATTATTTAACGTTGATGGGCGATCCAGTTGATAACGTGCCAGGGATCCCCAAAGTAGGCCCCAAAACTGCAGTGAAATGGCTACAAGAGTATGGCTCATTAGATGAAATTATTAAAAATGCAGATGCAGTCAAAGGTAAAATTGGTGAAAACTTAAGAGCGCATTTGGATAGTCTTCCTTTAGGTAAACAACTCGTCACTGTTAAAAGGGATCTGGATTTACCCTTTATGCCAGATGATTTGTTGATGAAGGAGGTTGATATGCCTGCACTCCTTGCATTACTCGAACAAATGGAATTTAAATCTTGGTTAAAAGAATATAGCAAAGCGCAACCACAAGAGGTTCATGCCACACAAGACATTCAAGCATATCAAGAACAAGACATAGTTCCTGTCGCACAACAAGTAAGAGGCGACTATGAAGTTATTCTAGAAAAAAGCGCTTTTTTAGCCTTAATGGAAAAGCTTTCTAAAGCTAAAAGTTTTTGTGTTGATACTGAAACCACCAGTTTAGATCCGATGCAGGCCGAATGTGTAGGGGTTTCAGTTTCATTAGAAGTGGGCAAGGGATATTATATACCCGTTGCTCACACATATTTAGATTGCCCTGCGCAATTATCGCGCGATTGGGTGCTAGAGCTTTTAAAGCCTATTTTAGAAGACAGTCGTGTTGGCAAGATTGGTCAGAACATAAAATATGATATGCATATTTTCGCGCGTTATGGCATCAAATTGCAAGGCATCATCGCAGACACCATGTTGGCCTCTTATGTCTATAACAGCATCAAACGACATGATATGGATAGTTTGGCGGAAAATTATTTACATTATCAAACAATAACCTATGAAGAAGTTGCAGGTAAGGGAGTAAAGCAAGTCACTTTTGATCAAGTGACTTTGGATGTTGCAACTCAATATGCAGCCGAAGATGCGGACATTACTCTGCGATTAGATCATTTATTCAACACTAAATTTTCAAGTGAACCAACATTAAACAGGGTTTATCATGAGATAGAACTGCCGTTAATTGAAGTGCTGTGGCAAATGGAAGAGTATGGCATCAAAATTGATGCAGATATGTTACAAGCGCAAAGTAACAGCATTGCCACTGAACTGGCCAAATTAGAAAACGAGGCCTATATTCTAGCGGGGCAAAATTTTAATTTAGGCTCACCAAAACAATTACAAGAAATTCTTTTTGAAAAACTGCAATTGCCTATTATTGAAAGAACGCCAAAAGGTGTGCCTTCGACGGGAGAAAGTGTTTTACAAGAGTTAAGCCATGACTATGAGTTGCCTAAAGTGATTTTGTCTCATCGTACCTTAAGCAAATTAAAATCCACTTATACTGATAAATTGCCGTTGCAGATTAATCCCCAAACGGGTCGAGTGCATACTTCTTATCACCAAGCGAATGCGGCAACAGGGCGCTTATCTTCATCAGATCCGAATTTACAGAATATTCCGATCAGGACTGAAGAGGGGCGTAAAATTCGCCAAGCGTTTGTTGCTCCCAAAGGCAGTGTGTTGGTATCGGCCGATTATTCACAAATTGAATTACGTATTATGGCGCATCTTTCCCAAGACGAAGGGTTACTTTCTGCCTTTTGCCAAAACCAAGATATTCATCGTTTTACAGCCAGTGAAATCTTTGGGGTTAGTTTAGATAATGTGACATCCGAGCAACGCCGCAGTGCTAAAGCGATTAACTTTGGTTTGATTTATGGCATGTCAGCTTTTGGTTTATCCAAGCAATTGGATATTGATCAAAAAGCAGCTAAAGCTTATATGGATGTCTATTTCCAACGTTATCCTGGCGTAAAGCGCTATATGGAAATGATAAGAGAAAAAGCGGCAGAATTTGGCTATGTCGAAACCTTATTTGGCCGTCGCTTATATTTACCTGATATTCGCGCCAAACATATGGGCAGACGAAAAGCAGCAGAGCGCACTGCCATTAATGCACCAATGCAAGGAACTGCTGCGGATCTCATCAAAAAAGCCATGATAGCATTGCATCAAAAACTTAAAAATAATGAAGATATTAAAATGTTGATGCAAGTACATGACGAATTAGTCTTAGAAGTAAAAAATGCCCATATTGAAAAAGCCAAAGCCCTACTGATAGATTGCATGCAAAACACAGTGAAATTATCAGTGCCACTGGAAGTGGGTATAGGGGTAGGGGACAACTGGGATGTCGCGCATTGATAACAAAGACAGTATTTTTGAAATAAACGGAACGCTTCTTTACATTACTTGGTCCAACTAAGAAAAGTTTTTAGCTCGGCTTCCCCCAGAGCCGGGCGCGTTACGCCCCGTACCCCCATTCGGGGCTTTTTTTTGAGTAGCTTCACTCAACCCTTGGGTTAATAGATATTAATCATGCCGCGTTTTATAAAGTGAATAAATAACACCACAAGCCAAGATGCCAAAGGTGATACCCAGCGCCAATAATGGTGGGAACTTCGCCATACCAGTCAATTCCGCAATGAAGATTTTGCTGCCGATAAAAATGAGTAAAACGGCTAGGGCGTATTTTAAATATTTAAATCGCACTAACAATGCATCTAAAGCAAAGTACAAAGCACGAAGCCCTAAAATGGCGAAAATGTTACTGGTATAAACAATATAGGTATCTGTTGTGATAGCAAAGATAGCAGGGATACTGTCAACTGCGAAAATAAAATCCATAAACTCAACCAATACGAGCGCTAAGAATAGAGGGGTCATATACCAACGGCCTGATGGGTGTTCATCATTCTTCAATTTCACAAAGAAGTCATGCCCATGAAATTCATTTGTAACATTGAAATGTTGTCGAATGTAGCGAATTAAAGGATTGTTTTTGATATCTGGCATGTTATTCGCTATTAGAAGCATTTTGAAACCAGTTAAAATGAGAAAAACGGCAAAGAGATATAATATCCATGAAAATTTAGCGACAACAATTGCACCTAAACCAATCATGATCCCTCTTAAAACGATAACGCCAATAATTCCCCAGAACAGGACACGGTATTGGTATTTCCTGGGAATTGCAAAGTAAGAAAAGATTAATGAAATAAGAAAAATATTATCAAGCGCCAGAGATTTTTCTATTGCAAAACCGGTGAGATATTCAGCTCCCTTTTGGGATCCTTGATCAAACCAAATCCAGCCACCAAATACTAAACCGATGAGGATATATACAGCACTTGTGTATATACTTTCCTTCGCACTTATTTCACTATCTTTTTTGTGAAATACGCCAAGATCAAGTATCAAAAGTGTGAGCACTATTCCGATAAATAAAGCCCACATCCACAAAGGTTGATTCATTTTATGTTCCTTGTAACCTCAGGGTATTGAATAAGTATAATATACCAGGTCCACTTTGATATATGAGATATAGCCAAGACTATATCGGCTCAGCAATCGGTTTTTGAATAGGAAAATGCGTTATGTGGCCAAGCTTTCTTCCCTTATAGGGTGTTTTTCCATAGTCATGTAGATAGGCATTTTTATTATTTAAAATCAGCTGTTTATCAGGCATTTCACCAATGATATTTACCATGCAAGAATGACCTAAGCTTTTAGTTGATCCCAGCGGCAGATCACATATCGCACGAAGGTGATTTTCGAATTGGCTGGTTGCTGCACCTTCAATTGTCCAATGACCACTGTTGTGTACTCGAGGAGCAGTCTCATTTGCAAAAAGATTGTTACCAACTTGAAAAAACTCAAAAGCAATACAACCTGTGTAATTCAAAAATGCGATAATTCTGTCAATGTAGTCTTTTGCAATTTCAAAAGCGGGATCAAGCGGTTTGTTGTAAGTTTTTATTAAGATCCCGCTTTGATGCTGATTTTCACATAAATCATAATAAACGATATGATGGGGACCTTTTGAAATAGCAATAATCGATATTTCTCTGTCGAAATGCACGATTTCTTCTGCAATCATATTATGAAAAATATTATCATCTAGAATGAGTAGATCGTTTTCATTGTTAATAACATATTGGCCTTTTCCGTCATATCCTAGCGTTCTTTTTTTTAAGATAAAGGGGTATTTAAATGTTTGCCCAAAAGACATAGCCTCCATTTTGCAATCAACTTTTTGAAAATGGTTGACGTTAATGTTTAATTGTTTGAATAAGTTTTTCTCATTTAATCTATCTTGCGAAAAACGTAGCGCTTTTGAATTGGGGTGGGTTGGTTTTATCTTTTCGATAAATTCAACGCTTGAGTAGGGTATAGATTCATTTTCATAAGTGATAAAATCAGCAAGCTTTGCAAATTCAGCCAGGGAATTGGTACACGTATAAGGTGCATGCATAATTGTTCCTAGGCCTTCGACAGCTTCTGCATTATTGGGTTCATAAAAGATAAACTTAAACCCCAGTGGTATACCAGCGAGCGCCAGCATGCGACTTAATTGACCGCCACCTAAAATTCCTATTTTCATGAAGATGTTTCCAAATAGAGTTGATCCATTACCGTTTGTGTTTGCTTGCTTCGATATGCCGTTAAACGAGAATCTATCTCTGAGTATTTGTTTGCCAAAATAGAAGCGGCAAGTATTCCTGCATTTTTTGCACCAGCTTTTCCGATCGCAAGTGTTCCAACTGGAACGCCACCGGGCATTTGAACAATTGAAAGCAAGGAATCTATTCCCTTCATATTTTGGCTTGGGATTGGAACACCTAACACGGGTAAAGTGGTTAATGAAGAGATCATGCCAGGCAAATGAGCTGCACCGCCTGCACCTGCAATGATAACTTCAAAGCCCTCACTTTTGGCTCTTTGTGCAAAATCAAACATAAGTTCAGGTGTTCTGTGTGCGGAAAGCACTTGGGTGTGATAAGAAATTTCCATTTGTTTTAGAACATCAAGAGTTTCTTTCATTATTTCAAAATCTGAAATCGAACCATATACAACAGCGACAAGTTTTTTCATAATTGATCTTATAAATTAAGGGTTACAATAAGGACAATTTGCAGGATCGGCAGATGTTAAATTGTCATGCCTTGGAAGAGTTTGATAATAGTCACAATGAATACAAGAATGCACAATATTCAAATATTGTTCTGTTTCACTTGAACACATTTTGCATGGTAATTTTCCTCTGTATGAAATTTCGCCATATCCTAATTTATCGCATTTAGGACAGGAAGTTGTTATACGCATAGCAAGTTTTTGTGTTGCTATTTCAATGGATTTCATGCGGGTTGGATTATGCATAGCACGCATATCTGTTTGGACTCGGACTGTTTTACTTAATTCAAATCCATTCTTTATAGAATTTCTAAGACTATTTATGTCAGTAACACCTTTTGAAATGATTAAGTTGGCATCTATTGCACTAACAATGACAGCATGTGATGGGAACATCATATGTTGTAAAAAATCCAATGGTTCATTCTCACTTTTAAGATCAAAGTGCATAAAATTGGTTTCAGCAGTAGTATAGTGCTCAATAATTGATAATTGATTAACATTATCAACAAATGCCACAAGTTCTGTATTAATACTTGCAAAGGGATTATAAGGGTGTGGATTAAAACTTCCTTCGCTTGCGATAGCATAGTGATATCCATACTGCTTGATTGCTGTTCGGGCTTTATTGATGACCGTTTCCTTTGGGCTCGCACTTCTTGGTATTTCGCCAGTAAAAGTGCCAAAAACGTCGGTATCAAAATCAGGCGCCACATCAATATAAGCGCCGACAATCTGCTTTATGATTGGAGCTATCACATTTTCTTTCTTATGTTTTGATGCTAGTAGAATGTGTTTGTCACGATAACTCATGAGTTTGCTCCGGGTTGATGACATGTAGTGTTGCCCACTTACCCTCAAATATTGATTTAATAGTAGGATGATTATTTAAAATGGAATCAATCTTTTCTTGATGAGCATAAATAATCACTAGCAATCTATGTGGCTCATGAATTCGTTGCTTTCTAAAAAATAGGCTTTGTAATGGTAGTCCTATCTTAAGATCGCTCATGTTACCTTCCATCACACCAATCCCAGGTATAACATTATGCAAGGCTTTATTACCGCTTCCGTATATCAGAGGATCTGTCGCCGAGAAATAATATTGCATATTGATCCAATGTGCCACGACGAGCGGAGCTGTTAGTATCCCTTCTAAAATATCACCACTTGAATCAATGGATGGTTCGTAAGAATGAAGAAAGGTCCGTCTTTCTAAATTAACGGATTTGCTCAGCCATCTGGGGCCAATAATCATACATGCATTATTCGCTAACCCCCATTCAGGGATCATTTCTGCCCAATGAGTTGCTTTGCTTTGCAAACTTAAGTTGTCAGGTAAAAAGCGGGAACGTTCGTTTCTTAGTTGTTCGCAGGCATTGTTGATACCTATCTGTATATCCTTAGGAATAGAGGGATTTTGTGGATGATTAAAAATGACTAATTCATCAGTGACAGTGTTATGACATGATGCGACAAAAATAGTGTTTTTTCCAAAAACAATACCTTTCTTTTTAAGTGCATCTCGAACTGTATCATTGTTTAGGATCTCACAGGCGATTATCGAATTGATATACCCTGAGTTTCCACCGCAAGCACCACATTCATATGATGCGTGAAAGGGGTTGTTTTTTGTTTCTGACTGATGGCCGCAAATAAAAATCAAATCAGCCAAATTGTTTGTCAAACCAATACTTTGTAAAAAATCATAAGCATTTTTAATATATGCGGTATGATCAATTTGTTGGAGAGTGTTTAGTAATGCCCGTAAGTGGATTTTTTCATCATTGTTAAATATTTTTTCAAACCAACCCTTCAAGTGATGGTTTTCAGTGTTTTTAATCATGGAGCTTACACTAAAAACCATGCCTGTCATTTCAAATAGCGCAAAAGGCGAAAATGAATGTTTTGAATTCAAAATCGCGCTCGATAAGGTTTGTGCGATGGAATCGTTGTCATCACGCGATCTTTTAATGTTTATTTTATTTGTTGGCTCAACGAGAGCTGGACATTGGAGGGTAGTTTTATTTTCAATTTCATCTTCAAGCTCAAATAGGCATCCGAAAAATCCAGCATAACCAAATGTTTCATGTCCTTGGGTTTCTAAATGTCGTCTTATCCCTTCAGAACGCGTGTCGATGCAAAAAACAAATTGCGTTTTATGGCGATCAAATGTTGATTTTTCTCGTTTGAGCGAATGAATAATTTTTTCATGATATACGTTTTCCCAAGCGCTTTGCCATATAAAACACAGTGCTCTAATGGTGGTGCTTTTTAAAAAATGAACTACCGCAGGTTCTTTAAGTAATTCATTAAATGAATTGATAGAATGGAGTAAGTCATAAATTGGGGTATTAAGATAATTTCGTTTGTTAGTGTTTTGGGAAATAATATTAACTATGTCATTATTTCCTTTTTTATAAAAGTAGTCGTAACAAAGCCAAATCGTAATAATATCTTTTAGTGAGATCTCACTTTTTATAAAAGGATTACTTGGCCTGCTTTCCAACCATTTAATGAAGCTCGACCAACCTAAAATACTCGTTAAAATATATTCAAAATAGTGCGGTATATCATTTTCATTTATGTTTATTTCATTTAAGAGAAAGTGAATGGCTTCATCGACATCATTGGGGAGCTTGATTAAAGATTTTGCTATGCTGGGATTGTTAAGCTTAATATGCTCCCTCCATAGACTAAAGATTGATATTTGATTGTCTTTGCTAATTATTTTGTTGTTTTGTTGATTAAAAAATAAAGTGATAAAATCAAGAAGGTGTTCTCTTGTAGGCGTCGAAAAGGTTTCATGTGCGATGCTAGACTGTTCAATCTCATCTATTTTTTTGAATATCATATCGGACTTTAATGCTTTGCACAGTAAACTTGCTATCTGTTTATTTTCGAGAACAATCCTATCAATTTCTGGGAAGTCTTTTTGTAAAGCTTTTTGCAAATGATAGTCTGTTATTATATTTTTGCTGAATTTGTCGGCATATTCATTAATGTCTAATAATCCTTTAATTGGTAAATATCGATTCATTTCTCCTATGGCATCTTCTATGCTTTTGTCATGCAGATCCCACAAGGGATTCACTGCTATTGATGCTGTAAGAGGCCATGTGATAGGGATCTTTTTCGCAGCATTATTGATATGTGTGTTGATATGCATTTGAGACACTTCCAAACCTAACTATAGTGTGATTCGTTAAAGAAAAAGCAAAGATAGATATAAAGGACTATCAGTAGCATTCCTAATATACAAAAAGCATTTTTGTGCTTAATGTTTAGTGTGATTAATTTTTTATCTGTAAAAACATAGTCTTGAAAAGTATGAAAAACACTAATGCATAATAATATGTTTGAAACTAGCACCAGAGGGGTTAACAATGGCGTGCTTTGTATGGATGATTGTATGAGTAATAGCCAAAGTAAAAAGCATGGCGTAAAAGGAAGGCCAACTAACAGAAATAACAACGTGGTAAAAATGGACTTTGCACCAGACAGCGTATTATTGTCCAGTGCACAGTTTGTATTGACGCTACTATTGACCACTTGAAACTTTGAAAGTATCAAAAAAAGCAACCCCTGATTGATGACAAGCAAATAGATTAAATTAAAATGACTCGAATATATCCCAAGGCAGCTTAACAAAGATGTTTGGCCTATAAATATAAACAAAATAATTTTGTTCAAGCTTTTTGCTCGATTGGCGCACAGGTGAGATAAAATAGATAGCGTAATTAAGAACGTTGATGTTAAGGGTTTGTTTGTAAAAGAAGCTTCATGAGCTAGCAAAAGTATGCTAATTATCCCTGTAGACAGCATACCAAGAATAGGAGTACTTATATTTTCAAATATGCGATTTAATCTGTCGCCAGCCATTCTGATAGGATTGATTAATAACTTTCGATAGATATTCTCAATATAAAGTTTATTGTGAGATAAAACTAACGCTGCTTTGGAAATAATATTTGATGGCAAATCAATTGATGTCGCAAATTTGCTTAAGGTGTATATGGTAGTAATACACAACGCGATTAAGGTTTGGATATTTGGGTCAAATACATTTTCTGTTCTAATTAATGTCACGTTTTCGAATAGATTAAGTAATAAGTAATAGCTTTTCACCATTGCCCAGATGGCAATGACGGCGGTTATAAGTTGTGATTTGTTTAGGTTTGCTTTATAGCTGCATGAAATCAACTCATTTAGTGTAATAAAGATAAAGGCATCAAGAATCGTTAGCTGTTCACCCCAGTTAATGCCTAAAAATATTATCGAAGAGATAAATAAGGGAACGACCAAATTCTTTGCACAAGCAGCATACTCAGTGTTTTTATGAACGACCATGTTGCCTGAATTTAAAAACAAAAATGCTTTAAATAGGCCATGAGTAATGAGATGGAATACCCCAGCACTGAAGCAACCTAACCCTATTTGCATGATCATATAACCCATTTGGCTCATGGTAGAATAGGCTAGGGTGCGCTTTATATCATATTGGCTTGCTTTTAATAGTATTCCTGACAATAACGAAATAACACCAATAACAAATACCAATAGCATAAAATTCGTTTCGTGAATAATAACATTATTGAGTCTTGCTAAAAGATATCCTCCAGAATTTATAACGCCAGCATGCATTAATGCGCTGACGGGTGTTGGAGCTTCCATGGTATCAGGTAGCCAAATATGAAAGGGAAAAAGTGCAGATTTGGTCATTATTGCGACAAACACTAAACTCAGTATTAAATTTAAAGTTGATATTTCAATACTATTTAAAATGAGCGTTGAGCTGTGAATAGTTAATAATTGATCAAATGAGGAGTTGCCGGTATTTAACATCGCCAAAACAACGGCCGTTAAAAAGCACACATCCCCCAAACGATTAACAATAAATTTTTTCTTCGCGTTGCGATTGGCGCTGGGTTTGTAGTGGTAATGGTTAAGCAACAGGTATAAATTTAAGCCGATCATTTGCCACCCAACAAATGCGGTCAACAAATTTCCACTAAGAACTAACCATTGGACAGATGCAATGGTTAGCACGAGTTGAAGCATAAAACGTTGGTATGAGAAATCAGACAGCATATAATGCCGGGAAAAAATGAATACTTGGCTTGCAATAAACATAACTGCCGCGAACATGATTTTTGATAGCATGTCAATTTTGAATTCAAAGGTAAATTCAAAGGGCGAAACAGTAAACCAATGAAATAAGTACATTTTATTTGGAAAAAAGAATATGAAGCAGCTTAAAAGACCAACAATAAAAATGGTAGAAATGTCATTGAGCCTGAAAAGAGCTAATTTACTTGTAAATACATTCTTTTGAACCAGTAAGTTATCAGCAATATTCATCATGTTGTGCAATCTTAAGGTGGATACCATTGGCATTATGGTAAACGACATGTATAATGTAAAATTTATAATTTCTATAAAATACATCACGTTATAATTATGGATATAACATTTCATCAGTTAAAAGTTTTGAATGAAGTTGCGTTGCAACAAAGTGTTACGAAGGCGTCACTTGCGCTTAATATGACTCAGCCTGCTGTTTCAAACATTATTCGCTTAATAGAAGCCAGGCTGGGCTTGCCCGTGATAGAGGTCTTGCGTAAGCAAGTTTATATAACACAAACTGGAAAGTTGCTCGTTGAGTTGTATAAAGACATCTCTACACAGTTTGAAAATACTCAATCGCATATTGATTTAATGAAGGGCAATACCCTTGGTACAATACGTATTGCCGCAGTTTCTACGGCAAAATATTTTGTGCCTCGTTTATTAGGCGCATTTAAAGCATTATATCCACAAATTCATATTGAACTAAAAATCAAAAATCGCGCAGAGGTTATTGATAGACTCACCAGTAACATGGATGATTTTGTGATTATGAGTCAAACACCGAATGATATTCATATTGAAGCGCAAGACTTTTATGAAGATGAACTTGTTGTCGCAGCCAATGTCGCTCATCCACTGGCAAAACAAAAAAAACTGACCTTAGATAAATTAGCAAATGAACCTTGGTTAATTAGAGAGCAAGGATCTGGCACTCGAATTGCGATGGAAAATATATTTAGCCGTCATCAAATTGATCCCAAAATCGAGATGGAGATAGATAATAACGAATCTATTAAACAAGCTATTATTGGTAATATTGGGATCTCAATTGTCTCCCATCAAAGTATTATGATTGAACAACGCGCAGGATACATTACAGTATTGCCAGTACAATCCTTTCCAATTAAACACAAATGGTATCTTGTTAAGAATAAAGGAAAAAAATTATCTTCGATTGCAGAGCGCTTTTATGAATATGTATGCACACACCCGAACTTAGATTTATTTACTTCTGTTAACGAAAGATAAAGCGAATATCAAATGAGTAACATATATACACCTAACCAGGTTGAATTGGCCGCCAAACTATTGCAATCAGGAGACGTTGTTGGCATACCAACAGAAACTGTTTATGGATTAGCCGCAGACATATCTAACCCTGTGGCCGTTAATAAGATTTTTTCTATCAAAAACCGTCCATCTAATCATCCTTTAATTATCCATATTGCAACATTGGATCAGCTCGACATCTATGCTAGAAATATTCCCGATTACGCTTATAAGTTGGCGCAGCAATTTTGGCCTGGGCCACTTACTCTGGTTCTTGAAAAATCTGATTTAGTGGGCGACTGGGTAACAGGTGGTCAATCTACTGTGGGTATTCGTATGCCTAATCATCCTTTGGCTCTTTCTCTTTTGAAGGCTGTTGGTAAACCACTTGCCGCGCCCTCAGCAAATCTTTTTGGCAGAATTAGTCCGACGTTGGCTCATCATGTGATAGGTGAGTTTAACGGAGCCATTCCTGTGCTTGATGGCGGTGCATGCTCTGTTGGGATAGAGTCCACTATTATTGATGCTACTCATCCAGCAACGTGTTCAATATTGAGACAAGGCAGTATTACGTTAAAGCAAATCAGGCAGCTGTTGGTTAATGTGAATGTGCAAGATTCTGTCAATAAAATAAAACGTGTTTCTGGAAGTTTGAAATATCATTATGCGCCCTCTAAACCATGCGTAAAATTTCATAATCCTCTTGAGCTTCAAAGAATAATAGATATTTATGGTGATTCCATTGATATTTTAGCGATGAACAAAATCCCCAGTTGTCGTGCTCAAAATTTTGTGCAAATGCCATTAGATTCTGCAAACTATGCTCAAAAACTGTATGAGCAAATGAGAGTTGCTGATCAATCATTATCACGAGCGATCGCGATAGAAGCTCCCCCCGCGACGATGGATTGGTCTGCAGTCAATGATAGAATCGATAAAGCAACAGCCAAATCTAACGAGGCCCTTGCAGGACCTATACTAATAGATTAACTCATAGAGAGCGTGATGAAATCACAAAGGTTTCGATTAAGAAAAATTCCGATTAGAGGCTCCAATACCATCATCAAAATTAAACCATTCGTCCAATTTTTGATGTGCCTCTTCAATCCCAAAGCCATGCATGGACGAAAAAGTCTGCACCGATACTCTGGAATAGTTGCTTAACGTATGGCGGGTTTGCAGTAAGGTATTTTGACTGGCGCCACGTTTGAGTTTATCGCATTTGGTCAGCAACACATGAATGGGCAATTCTAAATCATTCGCAAAATGAATTAATTGTTTATCTTGTGGCATAAGAGGGTGACGAATATCCATCAATAGCACCAAGCCTTGTAGGCAGTGGCGTTGACTTAAATAGGTGCTCAGCATTTCTTCCAGTTGCTTTGAGACGCGATGAGGTACTTTGGCATAGCCATAACCGGGCAAATCGACCAGGCGTCGATTTTCATCTATTTGAAAAAAATTGATTAATTGAGTCCGCCCAGGGGTTTTACTGGTTCTTGCCAGGCTTGATTTGCCTGTAATCGCATTAAGTGCACTAGACTTACCAGAATTCGAGCGTCCCACAAAAGCAACTTCAATGCCCACATCCGCTGGACATTGGGTGAGCGATGGGGCACTCTTCAAGAATTCAATACGAGAGAAGTCAAAGTGCTGTGGGTGGGGGAAATCAGAATCAGAAACCATATCACATGCACCGTCAATTTTTTAATTATGCTAGCAAAACAACCTTCAGGACATTATTGACCAAACTCTATGGTTGTTGGTATAAGTTGGCATTCTTTTAGCTAGGGTTATCTTATCATGGGTTAGCAAGTAGACACTAGCAATATAAAGCGCTTTTAAGGCGTTGAAAACCCATCACTAGAACAATTGGATTGACAAAAAGATGAATAGCCGCGGATTACTTCTAATAATATTAACACTTTGTGCTGGCCCTTGTGTTGCCATGGCTCAAGGGACCCCAGCAACAAAGGCAGCGCAAGAGACAAAAGAAAGCGAAGCGAAAGACACCCAATCTGCTGTTAAAGAAGAATCAACTGCGGCTTCTGATCAAAAAAATGAGTCCGCTGCCAAACAAGATGAAGCAGCTGCAACACCAGCTCCTGCAATGCCTGCGCATTTACCCTACTCGCCTAACGATCCCGTGCTGGTTGGCAATGCTGCCGCTGGTAAAGATAAAACCCAAACCTGCGTGGCTTGCCATGCAACTGATGGTAATAGCACAGTGCCAAATTGGCCCAAAATTGCCGGTCAATACGAAAACTACTTGGTTAAGCAACTTAAAGACTTTCGCGCTGGTGAAAAAGGTCCGCGCTTTGAGGCTTCGATGTATGCCATGGTGGCCAATTTAACCGATCAAGATATTGCTGATTTGGCATCCTTTTACGCAAAAGAAACTCAAACCATGGGTAAAGCCCAAAATGCTTATGTGGCTTTGGGTCAACGCATTTATCGTGGTGGCAACGTC
>CAZSGE010000021.1:26536-42951 GCA_964606325.1 Uncultured Candidatus Berkiella sp. | reverse complement strand
TCATCCTGCTGAGGATCATATCTCAAATGCGTGCTTTGAATTTTCACCTGTCTATTGTCAAGCATATCCCAAACAACCTCTCTTGTCATACTTGTTAACAAAAACGATGTGTAGTGAATATGAGGCCCTCCTTTAAAGTGATTTTGAGTTTTCACATAGGCATCATTGTAATCAAAATATAATAAGTGCCATTCATTATCTTTAAAAAACAAATGAGAAGATATTACTTTTCTTTTTTTAAAATGTTCGCCAATTTTTTTAACGAATTTCTTTGCTTTTTTACTCCTGATTAATCCAATACCATTATTAGATAAGGCCTCCTTTTCTTCATTTGTGGGTTTTATGTCATCAGGTATAAAATATTTATGCTTTTTTAAGTATGTAAACCCAAGGAAATTTGCATTAAATATTGCCCTTACTAATTCATCTTTAGTCAAAGTGATTGTTTTAACCATTTTCATTACATCACTTTTCTTTTTTAGAGAAAATAAATTTTCTAAGATTTTAGGAAATCCGTCATGGATCAATTTTTGTTCCATTGCATTTTTTTGCTCTGCTATAAGCTTCTTAACAATAAGATCAGTTATCTCATCTAATGGAATGCCTTTTGATTGTAGAATTCGCTTATAAACTACTTCTAAACCATTGTCAAAATCCTCCATTTCTGGCCCCATGATAATTAATGATCCAAAATCTTGCATAAAATCCTCTACAGCAAAATATAAAAAGTTTACTTTTTCATTGACGAAGATAGATTATCAAAAAAGGGCTTATCTGAAAAGTATTAGATCCGATAACGAAAAACTTAGAATTACAAATGCGGTGAATTTGGCTGATAAAGATATTTCTGAAAATACACAAAAGTATTTTTGATTCCTTCCAGACTGCCCAACGCTTTTTGGGCATCCGCGATAGCTCGGTATTTCAATCGTAACAAATCAGGTAGTTTTTCTTGAGCAAGCTCATCTACCCCTGATTCAATATATTTAGATAAAACAAACTCAAGGAATTCTTTCTGCTTGTTATTAATCGAAGCAAATATTTTAGTTTGTGCTTTAGCTACTCGCACTTCACGTGTGATTGGGGTAATGTTATATGCCACGTACTCAAGCACATCAAATAGATCACTATTTTCGGCATTAATTAATTTTTGCAGCTCTTCTAATACATCATGGCCATATCCAGCCTTTGCTAATTCATCTAATAATGCCTTACGTGTTGTTGGATCTGACCATATTTTACGAAGTTCTGTTTCGCTCTTAAAAAAGGCAGGTAGTGAACCATATAGGTTTTGCATAAACTCTTCAGCTGATATCGGTTTACCATCTGCACTCCAGAATGAGGTAGCAACCATGTGTTGTATTTGCCTTTCCTTTCCATCACGTAATTTTATTTTGACAATTCTTTTCTTATTTTCTACTGGCTCATCTTGTTCAGAGATATGCTGTTCGCCGGTGCCTTCGTGTACTTTTGACTCTTTTCCTTGGCTAACTGTCGTTTCATCTATTGGCTCACCATCCCAGGCAGGATCATTAAAATGGTGATACGCTCCAACAAAGTCATAAATTGTAAAATAATCTTTACCATCAAATATACGGGTACCGCGACCAATAATTTGCTTAAATTCAATCATTGAATTAACTGGTCGCATCAGCACAATATTTCGGACATTTCGCGCATCTACGCCAGTAGAAAGTTTTTGAGAAGTGGTTAGTACCGTTGGGATGATTTTTTCATTATCACGAAACTCACGTAAGTACTGATCGCCCATCGCGCCATCGTTTGCAGTGACTCTAACACAATAAAATGGATCTTTATTTTTAGATTTCTGATTAATTAGGTCTCGTACCGCAGCAGCATGATCTTGTGTAGCACAAAAAACTATTGTCTTTTCGTGCTGATTAATCATCGAAAGAAAAAGTTCAACTCTATTTTCCTCTCTTGCTTTTATCTCAATAATTTTATTGAAGTCTGCTTCTTGATATATTTTCCCTTCCTCAATTTCTCCTTCAATGACGGAATCATCAGATGTATAAACGTACTCATCTAAAGTTGTTTGAATGCGTTTAACTTTAAATGGTGTTAAAAAGCCATCGTTGATACCTTCTTTCAACGAATAGATATAAACTGGCTCACCAAAATAGGCATAGGTATCAGCATTACCCTTTCTCTTAGGTGTAGCTGTTAGTCCAAGCTGAACAGCGGGGGAAAAGTACTCTAAGATTCCACGCCAATTACTTTCGTCATTTGCGCCCCCACGGTGGCACTCATCAATAATGATGAAGTCAAAATAATCTTGAGGATAATCTCCAAAATATGGCTTATTATCTTTTCCTGTCATAAAGGTTTGGAAAATAGTGAAGAAAATACTTCCATTAGTCGGGACACCCCCTTTTTTCCTGATTTCCTTGGGATCGATTCGCACTAAAGCATCTTCAGGGAATGCTGAAAAATCGTTAAATGCTTGGTTTGCTAATATGTTTCTGTCTGCCAAAAACAGTATTCGTGGCCTGCGAGTTCCATCACGTTTTAAATTCCACCGAGAGTGAAACAATTTCCATGCAATTTGAAATGCAATAAATGTCTTACCAGTACCTGTCGCAAGCGTAAGCAAAATGCGGTTCCGCTCATTAGCCACAGCTGACAGCACATTATTAACAGCGATTTCTTGATAGAAATAAGGTGGCTTTGAACCGCTTAAATCATTAAAATGCACCGCATCAAATTTATCACGCCAAGAATTTTCTTCAGCAAATGTCTTTTGCCAAAGCTCATCTGGTGTAGGGAACCTATCTATTAGTTTTTCTTCACCTGTTTCCATACAGATTTGATAGATTTCTTTGCCATTGCAGGAATAGGTTGTTTTAATTTGCAACTTGACTGCATATTCTTTTGCTTGACCGACACCTTCTCCAACTTCTAAATCAGCGCTTTTAGCTTCGATGACAGCAAGCTTTCTATTTTTATAAGACAATACATAATCAGCAAAGCTTGCTTTATCACGCAGACCACCGACCTGAAGCCTACCTTTGGTAATATAATGGTTGCGATAAACCTTCGTACCTTCAATAGTGCCCCAACCACTAGCTTGTAGCTTAGGGTCGATTAATTCTGCGCGTGTTTCATCTTCTGTCATGCTAAAGCAGCCTCAGCATTTGTTAATTCTCCATTGAATGCTTTTTGAAGAATTGATTTTTTCAATGTCTCTAATTCCATAATTTTTATCTGGTAAATTATTTCTAGTTTTTTAGTTTTGACAACAAGAGAAGTAAGGTTTTGAACAATTGCTTGTTGCTTTTTTAGTGATTTTGGCACTGGAAGAACAAAATTAACTAGAGTTTTGATTGGTAGCTGAGGCTGTGCTGCACCTGTTACTTGTTTTTTTATTTGCTCTCTTATTATTCCTGATCTAAGAACTTCAAAAAGATATTCTGAAGATATATGTTTTAGATTTGGTCTAAAAATCAACATACCAGAATTAATTCGAATGTTATCAAACCGAACCTGATTATTAAAAATTCCAATATTTCCTATTGTACCTCTTGTGGTCATTACAACATCATTTCTTTTTAATTTTCCTTTACCCATCACTTTATCTTTAGACTCATTTATGAACATAGTCGTCTGAAAATCGAAACCATCTCTTCTTACATTTTTTGTGTTCAAAAACAAGCAAAATCCTTCGTCCAGAAAATCTTTTTTAGTTGGGTAATTCTTACCTCTATCTCCATCTATAATTTCAACTAAATCTTTGTCACCTAATTTTCTCTCGACCCAATCATCTCCTCTAGTCGCTAATATTTCTTGCAAATAACTCTCAAACAGCTCTTTAGC
The DNA here is from genome assembly GCA_964606325.1 of Uncultured Candidatus Berkiella sp. Lineage (GTDB taxonomy): Bacteria > Pseudomonadota > Gammaproteobacteria > Berkiellales > Berkiellaceae > Berkiella. Next base: position 39,117 of record CAZSGE010000021.1, on the reverse strand, counting down.
ATTTTTAAGGTTTTGTTCGGCATTGACTTTTGCCTTGTCTATGCCGGCAAAGGCTTTATCTAAGATGGCGACTATGCGACGTTGTTCTGGAAGTGGTGGAAGAGGGATTTCCAAATCATTCAACTGCCCTAACGATAAATTTTGTTGGGCAGCACCACCTCTTAATCTTTCTATTTCTTCCAAAATATTGTTTGATGTGAAATACTTTGCAAGAAAATTTACTAAAATGCCCGAGTTTTTTGAGAGCCTAATAATTGCTAATGCCTGATTAGTATTTGCAGGAACAATTTCTTCATTTACGACTCCAATTCTTCCTAGGGCCCCAGCTATTGAAAATAGAATATCATTTTCTTTAAGCTGAGATCTTTTTAATGCCTCGTGACATTCTTTTGAAATATGCGCCACTTTTTTTGGTATTATGTGACCTGATTCAGTCAATGATTCTACCTTAATAAAATTTATACCTTCATCTGTAAATTGAAAGCCAAGGCTTGTTGGTGTAGTGCCTTTTGTAATGACCTCACAAACTTCCCCCAGTTTTTTTATTTTCCAATCTTGTCTCATATCAACTCCAAAATTGAGCTTAAAATTTCAGCACTTTCTTCATCTAGCGCTTTTATTTCCTTTAAAATCTCTTCCGGTTGACGTAGAGCTGCTGCTTCCTTTTTGTTCGGATTTTTGGCACTGAGATCGTAGGTGTTTTTGTCAATATCTTTTACATTGATTGACCAAGAATTTTCACTGTCCGCTTTGTTTTTTTGCAGCTTCACAAATTCAGATAAATCTTTTTCATTTAAAGCATTAGTCTTGCCAAGATTTCTATCTAAATTTAGTTGGTAAAACCAAACTTTTTTAGTGGCGCTACCTTTCTCGAAAAATAGCACCACAGTTTTAACACCAGCACCGGTAAATGTACCACCAGGCAAATCGAGAACCGTATGGAGATTGCAACTTTCTAACAGAAGCTTTCGAAGGCTGACTGATGCATTATCAGTATTTGACAGGAATGTGTTTTTAATGATGATTCCAGCTTTACCACCAGCCTTTAGTGACTTAATGAAGTGTTGCAAAAATAAGAATGCTGTTTCACCCGTTTTAATAGGAAAATTCTGCTGTACCTCTGCACGCTCTTTTCCACCAAATGGAGGATTAGCAAGAATAATGTCATAACGATCCTTCTCTTGGATGTCGTCAATATTTTCAGCTAAAGTGTTAGTATGAATAATATTAGGAGCTTCTACACCATGAAGAATCATATTCATCGTACCAATGATATATGCGAGTGATTTTTTCTCTTTGCCATAGAATGTCTTCTTTTGCAGCGTTTTAATATCTTTCGTACTAAGCTTTTTTCTACTTAGATATTCAAACGCCTCCACTAGGAAGCCCGCTGATCCTACTGCACCATCATAAATTCTGTCCCCAATTTTTGGATCAACTACTTTCACGATCGTTTTAATTAACGGCCTAGGAGTATAGTATTCGCCACCATTTCTACCGGCATTCCCCATATTTTTGATTTTATCTTCATATAGGTGAGACATTTCGTGCTTTTCAGCATGTGACTGGAAGCGAAGCTGATCGACTAAATTTATAACCTCTCTCAAGTTATATCCGCTTTGAATCTTGTTTTTAAGTTCATTGAAAATTTCACCAATCTTGTATTGAATGGTATCTGGACTCTCAGCGCTTGTTTTAAATTTCTTTAGGTAGGGAATAAGTTTATGATCGACAAAATCCTTGATATCGTCGCCACTCAAAGCTTTGTGGTGATTTAATTTACCATCCTTGCCTTTTGGTGCAGCCCATACGTCCCAGCGGTATTCACCACCGATAATTTGCTTATAAGTCTTACCAGCTAACTCTGCTTCTGCCTTTTTATCTTTTTCGAAGTCATCGAGATATTTTAGAAATAGCACCCACGAAGTCTGCTCAACATAATCTAACTCACTACTGCAGCCAGAATCTTTATGCAAAATATCGTCTATATTTTTAAACGTTTGTTCAAACATCTTTATACCTTATCGCTTTTTTCATTAACACACGTATCATCTAGATCTTTGATGCCAATTCCATTCCGTTGGCAATAATCACGAATTAACATCTCCACCATGTTTGATAAGGAACGATGGTTCAGTGAAGCAGCTGTACGTAACGCTTCTTTAATCATAGGCTTAATACGAAAAGATAAGGTAGTTGTCTTGCAAATTTCTGTCATTGTCCCTCCATCCATGCAGTACTGTAAATGTACTGCAATATACAGTAAGGGGCTGCTACAATCAAAGCACCTGAATACAATCTCAGCTAGTAAGGAAATACAGGATCGTTACCTATAGTTCTATCGAATGGTGGGGCAAATGCAAAATGAGCTACTTGTTTGCTCGTTCAGGAATTTTTTATTGTAAGTTTCATCTACCGAGTGACAATTTCTTTATTGTTTTAACATCCAATTATGCAGAAACTCTGTAGCCCTAACATCGTCTTCATTATAGTTAATGATATCTTGCAACACTTTTCGATCACCTGTTTCTAACCATTTTTCATACCAAAGAATGCTTTGGCCGCCCCCAGCCTTTTCATGCTGCCATTTGAAATTTAAATGTTTAGCAATATCTTTGATTGAATAGAAATATACGGGGAATATAAAAGATTTTAAAAATAAAGGGGATAGATCAATCAAATTATTAATAAAATCTAGAAGCTGCTCGTTACCACCATATACGTCACTTAATTTATTAAGATATGTTTTTTCATAATGGTGGAAATGGTAAATTTTGAAATCTGTTAAATTTTCTACCTTAAGCCATTCAAGAAATTCTGACCACATATTGCCTTCATCTTCTGGCTTTTCAGCAATAAAATATTTAAATATTGGCTCTTGATCTGGCTTTACAATTAGCATCCCAAAAAGATACTGGATCCCTAGCAGCGGATCACCCTCTATATCAAAATAGATTTTCGTTTTTGCATCTGGGATATCTGGCGAAGATAATTTTTTGATTCGATTATTAATAAGTGAAATTGCTTGATCCTTAGCACGTTTCAAAGTATCTATGCTTGCTCCTTTTATTTTAGGCAGTGAATCAATATCGCAATTTTCCATCTCATTTAGAGTTTTTACGCCTATGATTCTTAATTCTTCAAGTGAATCAGCTCTAACATTGTAAATTAGTGAGATGTCATTGCGATTCTTAGCTGTATCAAAAAGCACATCATGCCAAGGCGTTTCTCGACAGACTTTTGAAATTTTTAAAGGTGGCTCATTGCCACGTAAAATATCTACTATCTTAACAATGGCTTCGTTTGTTGAGTCTGATAGTTTGTTTGTGAGTTTTAGAGTAATTTCTTCTTTATTTTTGTTTATGAAGCCAGCATTAACTGGTTTAAAACCTTGCATTTTTCCCAAAATAAGTGAATAGAGCATTAGTTGCTTTTTGTATTCTGGTTTATCACACTTAGTTGAATTTTTGATCTCAATGGGAATATAGAAATAATTGCCAAAATCAGATATTCCTTCACATTTTTTTAGGATATCAGGTCGCCCCTTAAATTTAAGGTCACCCTCAATACAAGATATTACACCTTGGTAGATTAAATCTTCACCCCTTTTCATAAATTCTATAGTTTGCTTTTCTGCTACTTCTTCTGAAAGGGCTGGATCTACTTTGGTGACCTTTAAACTTTGGATGTACTCTTGTTCATGTAGCACCCCTTCATCAATCATTTTTAATGCCAATTCAGGAAGCTCATTTTTCTTGCTTTGATCACCATACAAGTCATACCAGATCCAATGGGGTGATTTAGCATATTTGAAAAATAGAGATGGTGAAAATTCTATCATTTGGCTCAAGATCTAACCCTCATAACCCTAAAAATGCCCCATTTGACGTTAATGTACTAATAAGCTTCTTAACAGGTTCCGTACTGCCGTTTTCTTTATCTTCAGTAAAGTATATGTACATGAGGTTTTCTGATTTATCTGAGAAAGCATTCAATATTGTCGAATAGTTTGCCACCTCAGAAAAGGGTGTTATTGAGTTACCATTTTCACCTTCGTTAGGCTTGTCCAATACAAAAATTTCCTCTGTTTTTGACTTGTAGATACTTATAACTGGATTTCTACATGCTATCCTCCAAGTTTTCTGTGACTGGTCTATTTTGTTTAGCATATCACTGACATATTGCTCTTTACCTTGTTTAATATGATAAACATGAGGCAGATCCCTCTTTAGAAATCTTTGAGCAATCTCTATTAGATCTTTGATTTCTTGATTACTCCTATCATCTAATAATGATATTTCAGAGATCAAAACCCATATATGATGCTCGTTTAGCATTTTATATTTTTCAAAACAGTTTTCTAATACTGCACCTTCAAAATTGTCTTCATCTTTATATTTATTAACAAGTTGAATAAATTCAATGAACGGAGAGTTAAGATTTAGTTGATCAAGGTTGCTAGATAGCATTTCGAAAAAAACGTCTAAAAGATATTCCGCTGCACATTTCTTTTTATGGAAATACACATTGTGATTCATTAATCGTCGCGCCATTAAGTAATGTTCTACAGACTTAACACCCTTAGGAGTGACGACAATTTTATTCGCGTTAATACTCATATTTGATATAAGCCAATGGACATCAAAGTGACCATATGAGACGCCAGAGAAATGACTATCTCTTAAAAGGTAATCAAAACGATCTACATCTAACTGCGATGATATAATTTGATGTAAGATATCATTGTTTTCTCCAGTAATTATATTTTTTGCACGTTTCAGTATATCCTTTAGCGTTGGATGCTTATCACTAAGTGCATCAATAAATTTTAAATTCCACTTTTCATGGTCAACTTTAAGTTTTTTCCCCTTTTGATTTTTGCCATAAATCTCTTCAAATGCATGTGAAAAAGGGCCATGGCCAATATCGTGTATTAAGCCTGCAACAGTTACAGCATGCCTATCATCTTTATTTATTTCATTTTTTAATGATTGAGCAACACATTGGGCTAGATAGGCTACGCCTATACAGTGATTAAACCTTGAGTGGACTGCTCCTGGATATGCATACTCAGCAAAAGATAGCTGTTTGATATGACGTAACCTCTGAAAACAATCATCATCTATTAATGCTTTGATAATTGCCTTAATATCAGAGTCAAATTCCATTATTCCATGCACAGGGTCACAAATAATATGATATGACATGTTTTACCTCCACAGTTCCTAATATCGGCCAGGGGAGGTAGTTCACCAAACAAGTGGACAACTGTACAAAGTGGCAGCTTTTTTCCGATACGGTCAGCACATGGAGGTGAGCCAGAGCTAAACTGTCTGACTCACTACATTAAACGTATCTATATACTCATATCTGAATGAACAAAGCTTATTTTCCTATTCATATCAATTGCAACTCCAAAGCAACCATCAAAATCACGATCATTGAAACGTTCATCTTTGCTGATGGGGTCATCTGCTTCTAATTCATATTCAAATTCAGTCGTGAGAATATATTGTCCATCAACACAAAGTGCGCCATCCCGTATTTCATATGTAAGATCGCTTGTAGCAAGTTTTTTTGCAATAAAATGCGGTGCCCTATAAGTTATTTCGTATTTCCCTTCGTCAGTAAGAAAATCATTAAACAGGAATTGCTCGAGCTCATCCTTCATCAATTCCAGTTTTTCACATAGTGTTTGCACAGCACTGGGGGAAGCTTGAAAAAGCATAAGGACTTCTAATTGTTCCCGAAAGGGTACTTTAAAATTGTTAAAGAAGTTAATCGCAAGCTCTATCTTTTTAGCAATATCTTTTTCAAAAGATAAACTCTTAAAATGAGCATCTTTACGCTTGCAGCCTGCTTCTAAAACATTCATATAATGTTTGTAATTAGAGAATCCATATAGTTTTGCTGCTTCATCAAGAGCTTGATGCTGATTTATAGATTTTCCTTTCTTTAGCTGTCTAGCTTTTTGTTTGAGAAATGATGGGGAAATTATTGATTCCATATTAACCTCACGTTTACTCCTCAATGCTTGTCACCTGCTCCAAAACACCTCAGAGATGTTTGGTTTAATATGAATAGAGAACTTTGGCGTTCAATGACAGTACTCGATAGAAAGCTTTATTTCGCAGGCGTAAGGCTTCTGTCCAACCTGGGAGTGATTCTATCTATTTAAAGTGAGATGTCAATGTAAAGTAGTTGGCTTAAATTGTGAATATACACATTATGCTCTCTAACTAGCCTTGAGTGGAAATTTTTGCCCATGGAAGGAAGAAAGCTTAAAGAACCAATTCTCTAACAAAATAATTTCATTAAAATCAAACAGTTACATCATCTGCTTGTGATATGTTTATAACAGTTTTAATTTGTGATATACTTATAACAATAAATTTCTGTGATAATTTTATAACATGAATATTTGCTTAAAGTGTAAACAAAGTATCTCCGAACCAGTAGTTTACGGGCTGCACCAAAAATGCTTTACAGAGTGGTTTAACCATGCAGATACGGAGTTTATGGATCTAGATCCTCAAAAATCCACCTCTACAAATACTAGCCCCAAAATCCAAAAGCAAAAAGATACTTTTTTTCATGGTAGATATCTGAAATACTCTGCGCGTCTTGGGCAGACTGAGTATATTCTTAAGGTACAAGAACCAAAGTTTCCTGAACTTCCATTAGTAGAATACTTATGTAATCAGATTGCTACAGAGCTCAAAATTGAAGTCCCTCCCCATTATTTAATTGACTTTAATGGGCGTATAACTTTTGTAACACGCAACTTCATGCAGGACTATTCAGGAACATTAAACCACATTTATAGATATATTCAGGAAGGAGAGGATTATCATAATTGCGAAGAGATAGCTAAAACGATCTTAGCACAAACTGGTAGACTATCTGATATAGCAAAATTCATAGAAACTTGCTTATTTGATGTTCTTATCGGGAATAATGATAGACATGGAAGAAATATTGGAATTATTGAGACTTCATCCACAAAGAAAATAGCACCAATGTATGACAACCCGTCCTGCATTGGCACTGAAGAAGAATTCTTCTTAAAATCTGACATTAACCCTAGTGGATGTATTTGGACAAAAGATAGCAAACACCCAACAGCAAAAGATTACATTAAGGAGTTTCAACGATTAGGTTATGAATCAGTAGTAAATCAATTTAGCAAAAAGGTTATCTCTAAATCATCTAAAATAATTGATTTGACACAAAATGCCATACTCTCACCATTGCGAAAAACAGCATTGATTACTTTGATTCAAAAACGTTTGCGGGAGTTTGAAAATGGTAGATAAAAGCGAGAAGACCTCAAAAATAACTGCGGTAGATGTTTATCTAGAAAAAAGAAAATCGCGAAAATATGTAGGTCAATTGGCTCGCGAAAATGATAAGTTCATTTTCGAATACAATGACTTATATCTATATGATGACAAATCAATAGCCATTGGCCCCGATCTTCCACTAAGCAAGAAAAAATTTATTTCAAATGATCTATTTCAGTCATTTGAAGATAGAATTCCATCAAAAAAAAATCCTGCCTATAAAGAATACTGCGAAATGGTTGGAATCAAACCATCCGAAAATGACCCCCTTACTCTAGTCGCAACCCTCGGGCAAAAAGGACCATCTTCATTTATTTTCTCCCCAGCACCACGAAATACTATTACACATGAAGACATTATCCACTATAGAAAAATCTTAAATTTGACAGTCAGGGAATTCAGCGAGTTATTTGACTTTTCACCAGCTACAATTAATCGTATAGAAAAAAAATCCATCTGTGGAAAAGAATCAATGAAACGACTTGAGATTTATATCCTATTTCCTGAGGTTGCAATTTATGAAGTAAAGAAGAACCGTTTCAAAGTGAATGATGATAAAATAAAATTCGTTATTCATCTTTTACACAAGAGAATGAATGAGGATGAGTAATTGCTTAAAACCTTAGCTAATTCCCCCGCCAGTACGGATTTTTAGGGGCCTATTTGGGGGCTTATCCAAAATAATTAATTAAAAAACATAATAACATCAATTAGATGACAATCAGATTCAATTCCCGCCGCCCCACCAAATTCACTTCTAATAAAATCTGACACCTTCCAATTACCCTTCATCTTTCGATGGAAACCTTCAGTAATCGGATTTTCTTAGCATTCAGTTGTATTCACGAAGGTCTACGGCTATGTCTCCTCTTTGCTTAGAGCCGTGATTATCAAGTCAAATTATTATCACTTTATTCCAAATATCTGAATAATCTTGCCACTTAACCGAGATCAGATCATTCTCATGTTTTGTGTGATTAACCTTTTACTAATTGTTAAGTTATTATGCTTAACAATTTTTAGGAGTAATCAAAATGTCACTTGGAAAATCTTTTTCACAAAACACCGATGAAAATCAGATTAAAGAAGTTGAAGATCTATTAAACTCAATACCTCATGATATTCTTCATGAGATTTTTTCATATTTTCAATTAGATCCTAAAGAATTTACACATCTTAGCCAAACAAGTCGTGCATGGCATCAATTCATCTCAACGTTTTGTCATCAGTCTATTAAAAAATACTTTCCCTATTTACTTGATAACCCACAGTGTCATCATTGGGGTGATTACCAGCCTATCGGCTTTTTCTTCAAAGAATGCCAATACTATGCACTAATATTTAAAGGTATTCCATTAAGTGCCATTTTAGCTGCCTTGAATGGAGATCCCAGCAAACTTATTAAAACGCCAGGTGCACCTAAATCCTTAGCATATTGCCTTATGATGTTAAATAATCATAAATTACCTAAAAATATAGATGAAACAACGCTAGCAATAGCACAAAAACCGCTGTTGAAGCTTAGCGCTAGTATAGGAAGAGTTGATGTCGTTAAAACCATAATCACAAATAAGGCGATTTCGAAAACTGATATAGAAAGAGCACTGGGCGAGGCAGCAGGGTTTAATCATCTTGATATTATGGATATTTTGCTAAACCTAGGTCTAGGGCTCTCATTAGATGAAGCATTTTGCAAAGCTGCAGCAGGAGGTCATGTTGAGGCATTGCAGAAATTGAGCAATTTAAAGAATTTTTCAGCAAGTACCAAAAGTAGTGCATTCTTAAATGCAGTTATGTGGAGTCATTTCCAAGCCTTAGAATTCCTTCTTATGATGATTTCTGTTCCGGCTGATACTTTAGGAGAGGCTCTACTTATCGCAGCACAAAAAGGTAACTTACCAATTTCTTGCCTTTTGCTAGAAAAAGCTTCTTTCATATCACAAAAAATTAAAAATCAAGCCCTTATTAAAGCCGCGAATTGTGGTAATGCAGAACTCGTCTCAATTTTTAAAAATACGTTTGATTTCAATTTCGCATCAACATATAACATGATGGTTAACAGTGGCTTCGTTGAACAAGCAGAGAGCTTTCGATTATCTGCAAGAATAGATCATCATGCCAGCAAGGTAAGTGCCTTCATCTTAGCCGCTGCAAACGGCCATGTTGATGTCGTTAGCTTGTTTGCCGACGATTTAGAAATATCAGAGACAGATTACATAGGTTCATTAAAAGAAGCTGTGCGTCATGGTCATATCGAAATAGTAAAACTGCTTTCCCAAAAGAAGAATAAGATAATAGGAGAAACTGTGCTGCTTGAAGCTTGCTCTGAAAACCAAGTACATATAGCGGCATGGGCAATATCTTACTTCAAGCATTCTCATGCGAATTTGAGCAATGCATTACAACGAGCCTCCAGATTCGGTGCTCCTGACATTGTCGCTTCTATATTAAACGCAGGTAGTAGAAAATTAACGCTCAATGATAAATTTACCGCGCTAATGCTTGCAGTAAGTCACGGACACTTAGATGCTGTGAAGAAATTTGAAGTTGATCAATTTCATCTACTAGAAATACTTGAACTAATTAAAAACGCCAAAAACAGCCCTAATTTGATGCTCTATCTTTTAGAGAAAGTACCCGCACCAGCAACACAAATAGCAATTAAAATAAAAGATCGGACAATTTCCCTTTTGGCCTTCGTGGCAGCTTTTGGCTCAACTGAAACGTTAGGAGCTTTGTTAGAAAATGCTAATTGCGATTGGGGCAATTTAAGGCAAGCTGCTTTAGACTTGGCTATAGCTCACAACAGAGAACAAAATGCTGATTTAATTCAAGCGAATATGAGTGAACAACACATGATACAGACAGTTCCACGTGCACTCTTACCTGCTTATGAACAAAGTATAGTGAATGCACCTGTAGAAGAACATGTCGAACTAAAAAAGCAGGGAATGCGACTTTAGCGAAAGGCAGTAAAAGTCGACAAACTCAATTGACTCAGGGGCCAAATTCTGACACCTTAACTAGGGGTCGAGGGAAAGTTAGCAACTTCGCATCCTGTCGTTGTTTTAAGAGTTTCGACTTCTGCTGCTTTAACAGCCTGCTCAATCTTGACTTGTATTTTTGCATTCAAAATCGTGTGATATCTCAGCTGAGACAAAATAGGATGACTCACAGGTAAAGTTCTAAATTTTGCTTTTGATTTTTCTGGCAAAAATACTTCATGTGTTCTTTTATGATTTTCCATAGCATGCTTTTGTATTTTGTAAGCATTTAGAATTTGAACAAGCTCTGGTTCGTCTTCTGTTATTGCGGGAAGTTGTTTTGCAAATTTGCTTACATTATTATCGAGCACAATATCATCAGTGAGATGATTTAATACATTCATCAGCTCTTGGAAATCATCGTCACTTTCTTTTAATTGTGAAGAGCTTCTCAACTGTGCGGCTTTACCTTTAGTTGAACTTCCTGTTGGTAAATCATTTGCTGCAATTTTTGTTCGCTTCCCAAGCAAGATATCTACACTCGATGGGAAATACTTTAGAGTAAATTCTATTACATTTTCTTGATTTGCGTTTCTGTGGATGAGCGCCTTTGCCAATTCAGTGGAATCAAAGCATGCCATCACATTTAAAATCATTTCATCATTACTAGATGCAATCGCATGCATCAGTAAATTATTACCCATCGCGTCTAACCGTCTTAAATTCGCGCCTTTGCTTTTTAGCAAATCAAAAATAGCTATGTGGCCACTATGAGCCGCCACCAAAATGGGGGTTGCGAGTAAACAATGTGGTGAACTTATCATTTCCAACATCAAAGGGAATTTTTTAAGTTCATCTAACACGGCTTTAACATTGCCATTGTAGATGTTTTGAATAAACTGACTATCAAATTTAACATTTATCATAATGAGCCTCTATTACGTATTTATTAAAATCATTTTAACAAACACCTAAACAATTTATGTTGCCACTGGTCATTACTTTATTAACGATTGTCTACGATTCAATTAACATATATTTAATTACCACATAATTATGTATGAGACTGCCTTAATTTATTCATTAAAAAAATTAGAATCCAAGAACATCTTTCGCATAAAATAATTTAAAGAATGTGCAGCATAAGAAAAACTTGTGCATATCGCATCAAACTTTAAAAAATAACTACTGTGGATATTCTGCTAAGAGGAATGAACTAGAAAAAGCAGTCCTTTGCCTAAGATAAGAGTTTATTGTATTGGTGAAAATTTTTATTTTTAAATTGAAACCTATCTATTATTCTTTACACCAGATTTTATAATGTGCGCGAATATATTATTATTTTTTAATACGTTTCGTTCTAGATACTCTTTATTTGCTCGTTCCTTAGCCGACAAATGAAAGTTCATAAGCAAAACACCGCCTATTTGTCTCTTCATTGGACTATCTAGCGAAGAATTTCTGTCAATGTCTTCAAATTTTTCATCACAATGTAAATATGATAATGAAGGTGCATTCTTTGTAACTGGTTTGAAGGTGCTTATATATTGTGCTTGAATTTTGCTTCTCATGAGCACCCCTCTTTTTAACTCTTCTATATAAACTTTCTTATTTTTAATAATATTAGGGACTTGATAAAGTGTTTCATCTGAAAAGATTTTGTTAACCATCGGTGCAGTTTTCTTGCCAGTTTTCATAAAATATTATTCCTATGTGTTAATTTTACTAAAATAAATTTTGGGTGTTCGCTCACATCTGTTATCAAATATTCAGGGTATATGTGGGAACTTAAGCAGAGCACGTATATAGTTGCACATTTGCCTTCAGAGAAATGATAAGTCTTCTGTGTCTTAAAGTTTTGAGGAAATTTGAAACTGTTGAATGCATTAAACAGTCTTTATACCGCCTCTTAAGTTGATTAAATCATATTAGTTTTCAAACTTTGTGTCAATTTAATTATGCCATAAATTTTACTTGAATTAAGTTGGTTAGATTATATATATGTGAATGCTCTGGGATTTAGAGACAGGCATGAAGTGGATGTACTCTAAGCGCTTGCACTCTAAGCGCTTGGGACAACCCCTACAACAGTCTCTTGTAGGGGTTTGTTCATGGTAGCTCTTAGGTACCGTACCGGTTATTTTCGAGCCCTTAAAACAGGCGCGCTGGATTGCGTGTTGGTTTGCGATCTTATCTGAGTGCGTTGCGAAATTTCTAATGCGGGAACAATAGCATGACCTTGAACCTCGCGTTC
>CAZSGE010000021.1:0-26526 GCA_964606325.1 Uncultured Candidatus Berkiella sp. | reverse complement strand
TGCAACGTTCAGCTCCAAGTTTTCAACTCGAATTTGTATATCATCCAAGAGAAAATCCCATTCGGCTCTCCAATCTTTTTCATGGCGTGACTCTGCCTCTGACATTTTGTTTGCATTAAAATCCGCCATTTCCACTTTAAGAAGATAGTTGATCTCATCTTGAGGTGAATCAAATTCATTTCTTAGCGTAAGACCTGCTTATCTTTGTCTGCCAATCTTTACACTTCATCCAAAACATCATACTTTTTATGACATAGTTGGATATACTTCGCGCAAGGCAATCTACCCTTAAGCGAATAATATGTTAAATTCCAAACAACAAATTCTGGCTAATGTTTCACCTAACAAGGGGCTAGCTGAGATATCGCCTTTCAAAACAACTCCTCTATATTCGCTATCAAAGTCGAAAAATAATAAAAGCATTGTTATTTTTGTACATAATGTTCAAGATGGTGTCGGCGATTTTGAGCACGCTGTTTCTTTTGCTGAAGAATTAAGCACATTCAAAAGCCAAGGCTATAAAATTGTTGCCATCGTTGAAACAGAAAAAGTAAAAGTATCTGAAGCTGATTCCGAGCTCCAAAAAGAACATAGCAAATTAATTAACAACAGAGCAGAATCAGTCAAAAACAGACTCTTACAACTTCATTCTTTATTTGACGAGATTCATTTGATTGAACATATTGATGGTAATAGAAATATTGTTGATTTAAACAAACTTGCAAGAAGCGGCACGCAGCACCAAAGGGCCCATGAACACATTCAGGATGAAAATCATAGAATATCAGAGGCTGTAAAAAACTGCTCGATTGGAATCATTGCCGGCTATTACACAAGTGCACAAAAGGAACTACCCGCTTCCACTCCATGTTTAAATTTACAACAGTATGGAAGTTATCAAAGTTTAATGGGGTTAAGTTCAAGTCTTCTAGGTATGAAATTATATCCTGAAAAAGAAGAATCCAATCCTGCGCAGAGATTGGTCAACATAGGTAAAAACGATCCTGCATTTGTTCAATATTTAATCGGAAAAGTATCCTATAACGAACATGATGCAAAACAATACCTAGAAACACATTACTTTGTTCCAGGTTACATACAAACCTTCAATGCATCAACTACGTTCATTTTGTCACAAATTGAAAAACAGGCACAAACACAGAATGGTATCGAGAAACGCTTTGATTTCATTATCCCTGCTGGTGCAATAGATGAAAAATTAATACGAAGCGTTATTGAGCCTGCACTTGCTGAGCATGGCATAAAACCAGATGAAATTCAGTTTATGGATGCGACCACGCTTAAAAAAGAATCGGGTACTATGCAAGCAGATAATTCAAAATACAAAGTCAGAATATTGTCACCCTTTGTTACTAGTAGAGATGATTATGAATCTCTATATTTTTTAACTCAGGATGGAACAGGCTGCTCTGGTGACAATACGATATCTGTATCATTTAGCGCACAATCTCTACCCTATTTCCAGTTTAAACCTAATGAATTTGTGATTGGTAAATTTTATACTCAGCATCTTATCCCATTGTTGACAATTGTTATCAACGACTCCACCGATCCGGCTGTAATAGAAGGACTTGAAAATCTAAAATGCTACTTTGAGCACTTAACAACCTTTTCTAAATTTCAGGGTCAAAGTCTATTTGAGCCCATGTATTTTGCAGAGCCTGACAGCAAATATAGAATGGTAAACTCTAAGCAAGAATGGGAAAAAATTGTAAAGGAGCAATACTCTGATAGAGCTCAAGAGATAATTGATTGGTGTAAGGAAACGGGAAGATTGTCAAATGCCGACAACATCATGGCAGGATGGCTACATTTTCAGAAGGTGCTGTTTCAAAATCATAACGTGAGAAACCATTTAAATGATTTAGTGCAATTGAAATTAAATCAAAGTAAAAATATAACAACACTTCAAAATACAAATCGTGCCCAAAAGCTATTCCAAAATAAAATTATATCAGCGGACCAATTCAATGCTGATGAGCTATCAAAGCTAATTGCAACCGATCACATTGTCACTGCACTATGTACTTCTGAATTAACACCAACACATGTAATAAACATGAACGAGATTGATTTGGTGAAATTTCGAGATAAACTATCCGTTGCTGAAGAATTTAAAGTGAATCATAGTCGACTTGCTCGTTCTGGCCGTGTTAAAAGATTTCAAATACCTTAATAAAAATGGAATGTATCAAGTCGAAGCATAAGCGGTATCGGCTTGCTTGCTCTTTAACACAATTGAAATTACCGCTGTGCCACTGTGTCTATATTCACCTCTGCCTTTTTATAATTTAGTCGATTACTTATTAGAGCACTCTCATTTTCTTTGCAGGACTATAGCCATGAAAACTAAAAACACACTAAAATTAGGTTTGTTTCTTATTAGCGCATTATTCATTGGCAGCAGCCAAGCTTACAAAGAGAGTACATATGAATCTAGCGCATCTGCCAAATTGCACGAAAAAGAAAGGCTTTCGAAACAGGCTAATGTCAAGCTTGCTGAAGATGTGAAAGATGCATTTGTGAATGAAAAGCTGTTTGGCAAAGATAAGTTTATCGACATGGGCCTTCGAGTGACTGCTAGAAAAGGTGTGGTTACCATCTCAGGCAGAGTTGAAAGCAAAGAAAATATCACTGATGCAGTTAATATAGCCAAAACGGTTGAAGGTGTTAAAAGCGTCAATTCAAAAATGGTTGTTAAATTAATCAAACAACCTGAGCTTACAGATGATTTATTAGCTGAGCATGTTAAAGATAAGTTTGTTACCAATAAATTATTTGGTAAAGATAATTTTGAAGAGATGGGCATTCAGGTTGCAGCTTTGAATGGCAAAATAACACTTACCGGCAATGTAGGTAGCGATGCTGACGCACAAAGAATAATTAGTTTAACTAAAGCAGTTAACGGCGTCAAAAATGTTGAATCTAAAATGATTATTCTTAAGAATTAGCTTTGCTTGCTACAAACTAGTTTCGCTCAAAGTCAAAACCTTAATTTATCCATTTACCCAGCAGAAATCGTTTAATCACACTTAGTATATAGGAAAAATACCCTTCAGCCTCAATGGTAAGATCGCGATAATATTTATCAATTTTATTTTGTTGCGCGCGCCCCACTTTTTCCCAGAATATATTAAGTTCATTCCATTGCTTTTTGCTTTTAGGCAACAGATGATTTTGAAAGATATAAGTATCAAAATTATCGCTGCGACAGTTTTGCATACCTTCTAAAATGCCAACAGTAGCAAAATCTCTTACAAAGCTATCACCCTCTACAAGGAATGATTCAATCATCTTTGCTACTTCAGAAAATACCTCTGTATCCTGTTGTTTATACAATTCCTCCAGGTGACCGACAAAACAGCCTGCAACACAATAATATAGACTTCTATCTAATTCTTTCATCTTGTCTAAGACAGGACCAAATGATGGGCAGCTATTCAACATCAAATCAATTAAGTGTTCTTTTAAAATCATATAAACTCAACCTTTTGTAAAATGTTGTTGCTACAATCGTGCAATCAACCATAACTTCGTATAACTTTGAATTTATAATTATAAGATTCTGCAAAACGTTATCAATCGAAATCAGACATTTGGTGTGAGCTTTGCCACACATCCCCTTAGTAATGCCTTATAACCGGACGTGAAGCACAACGATAAAATATGCGTGAGTACACCTAATATTTGACCTACTAGCAATGTCATATTGGTCTATAGTTACTTAAGATTTTTCATGAAATAAGAAGTAACACCATGATAAGTATGAACATAAGACAATTAATTAAAGCCGCTAGCGCTGAACATACTTCCATCGCTGAAATTTTACAAGCCATCAAAATAAGAATGAAATCACATCCCACCGAGATTAATGAAAAGGGATTATTAGATTTAACGCCTTGTCATGCTGCTGTTCTTGAAAACCAAGCTCATATTTTGGAAATTCTTGTTCTTGTAGGTAATGCTGATTTAGATTTAACTGATGCACATGGCAATAAGCCAGAGGATTTATCGAATACCGATATTACGTTGCAAACGCTTAATGAGCTTAGAAAAGAAGTGAAACGCAGAACCAATAAAAGCGTCTTTCATTTGCATGATTATATTCACATGTTAGGTAATAATACAGACATACCGCATCTCATCATCGAGTTGATACAAAAAAGAATTGCTTCGTTCCCGCAGGAAGTAAATGAAAAAACCTACTGGGGACGAACAGCATGTCATTGGGCTATGTTTTATGGTTTAACAGATATATTACCCATGCTGTTAAAAGAAGGAAATGCTGATTTAAGCCTAAAAGATCTTTCAAATCAAACACCAATGGATTTACTTGAAAATGTGTATCAAAGCAAAGTTTCTTTGCCTGTATCATCAGGAACTGCTAGAAAAATTAGTAAAGACGAATACGCAGCTGTCTTTTCAACTCTCGATGAAAAAAAAATTGACACTAAAGAAGTATCTGTTAATTATATTTCAGACTCTTTAGCTCAACTTAAAATACATCATGAAGAGCATGATGCTAAATCAATCAAAGGTCGGGACAGATATGCTTTGGAGCCATTAAAATTAAATGAAGGATTGGTTCAATATTCATTAGCGCAACCAAGAAGAAACAAAAGAGAAACGTTGCTGGATTGCTACCCTGTTTGCGATGAAATCAAAAATGACAATGTGGAATATGTTAGGAAATATTTGCAAGAAGGAAATTTGGCGAGTGAAACCATACCAGCCATGGAGATGCCATTAGTCCATTATGCTTTTGTCCATGCAAACAAAAAAGTCTTTAGATTTCTGTTAAGTGAGGGCATAAAGTTTTCGCCATTTATCAATGCGCAGAGTGAAAATGTTATCGAGGCTAATATCTCTTACAAGGCCAACAAGGCGCTAAGATTTCTTATTGAAGTAAGAAATTCATTCATAAACAATGTGAACATCAAAGAGCTCCGAAAATCACAGCAGGCTTTAAAGCAATTGGAAAAGGTATTTCAAATTGAGTTAATAAAAATGGGTTTAACGAGTAAAATTCCAGCTTCCAAATTCAACAATGTTACTTTACCAACACTAGGAACCATTGCTAAAAAACATAATCTCACATTAGAGTTACTTAAAACCATTTCAGATATCTGCTCATGTCTTAACAATCCAGAGAAGCCAGACGACAGTTCTCGGCAATTTGAGCCTGTTATCGTTTCGCAGATGATAATGGCATTAGCAACGATATACCCTGCATCGGCTATTACTTTAGCATTAAATGAATTATCCCCATTCTTTTCACAAGAACAAAAATTAATAGCATACTTTATTTTAAAAGAGTTGGTTCTTCATAACAACAGCGATGTGGACATCACCAATAAATACTTCCATCAAGTGAGTGTACCATTTTTCACTCATTCAAAAGAAAATGAGCATTTTTCTTGCCTTAACAAACACATCAGTGAAATTCAAGCTTTAAAAAACAACGCTCAATTACCAATGCTAGAAGCTTACTATCAATTAGATAATTTGATCTCACATAATCTAACCTATAAGGATGATTCTTCATTTTTAGATCCAAATAGGGTAAAGACGCCGAAACAATTAGCTCATGAACTTAAGGCTCTCACCTTGCAATTTTATCATGTGGTTGATATCAATGAATTTGTTGATATGCGTTGGCAAAAGAAAGGTAACGATGTAACTGCTCCACATCTTTTACAGCATCAGATCATGTTTGACAAAATTAGCTCTCTCATTAAGCACGAGATTTTAACAGCAACTTCAAAAAATGAACGGGTAAAAGTTATCACTTTGTGGGCTGAGACGCTCAAAGAACTGCTGGACAATCCTATGCCAGATTATAACAGTGCCATGATAATTTTTTGCAGCTTAAACCATGCAAGTGTTTCACGTTTAAATTCAACTTTTGATGCCGTGGGTAAAGAAGCAAAATCAATCATTGCTACAGCAGAAGAAATCCTTTCTCCAACAAGAAATTTTGCCAATCTGAGAACGCTAGTAAAGGAAAATCCACATGCTTTACCCTTTACAGGGATATTCTTAAGAGATATTACCTATGCCTATGAAAATAAATCTATGCGTGAAAGACTGCTTGTGTTGGGACCCATTTTTAGTGATTTTAAAGAGTGTCAAAATCGATTTAAAATGGTCCACATACCATTGCAAACTGATCTGCCTTTTCAAGTAATGCATTTATCACATAGCTCTGATGAATCCTTGTATCATCGCTCTATAAGACTAGAACCACCCATGCTTTCTATTGTAAGCAATTTCGATGCAAAAGCGTTTACCAAGCTACTTAACATTTATGTTGAAAATGGACAAAAATTAGTAGTGGAAACATCTCAAGGAATTGAAGAAGGTGAAATGGCTTTTAAGGCATTATTTGCTTTTTTATTAGACAAAACTCAACAAGGAGCAGTTGCATTTAAAGACGCAGATGAAATCTTAAAGTTAGCTCATAAAACACTTTCTACGCATGATCACTATCAGTTAAATCCACTTTATTTTCTCAAAAAGAATAATGTTGCTCGACGCCTTACCTTGCAATTTGATAACAAAACCAAGAATAACAATCAGGCTACTGTTTTGCCTGTTTCTCAGAATAAGATAGAAAAAAAGTTGAGCCTTGAGTAATTGATCTTGAAAGTTCAGCTTGCTAATTTAGCTACCACCCATGACTTTGAGTTATTTTCACTAAATAAGAAATGCATTTTAATAGATTATGTCGCTATACTACGTCATAATGACATGTATATAATATAAAATTTCAAATATAACCATTCAATCACATGAAAGAAAATAACCATGGTAAATAATAAAAAATTAATCGTTATCCTTGGCGATCAACTATCTCCTTCTCTTTCATCTTTAGCTAACGCAAATCCTAAAACCGATGTTATTTTAATGATGGAGGTACTCACAGAAGCTACTTATGTCAAGCATCACCTTCATAAAATTATTTTAATTTTCTCTGCCATGCGTCATTTTTGTGATGAGCTAAAAAATAAAGGATTTAAGGTTCACTATCTGAAAATTGATGACAAAACCAATAAGCAATCCTTTACTGAAAACTTTTACAAAACCGTCGATCTATTTCAACCCACACAAGTAGATGTTACCGAGCCTGGGGAATACCGTGTTTTAGAGATGTTCTATGAATGGCAAACTAAGTTAGATATTCCAGTTAATATTCACAATGATACCCGATTTCTTTGCTCAATTAATGAATTTACACAGTGGTCTAAAGATAAAAAACAATTGAGAATGGAGTTTTTTTATCGCCACATGCGGATTAAAACGCAAATTCTCATGAAGAACAATAAACCAGAAGGTGGTAAATTTAATTATGATAAATTAAATCGGGTTCCGCCACGAAACAATATGCGCTTCAAACCACGGATCTCTGTTGAACACGATAAAATAACTAAAGATGTGATCAAATCAATCGCTACTCTCTTTACAGATCATATGGGATTAGCCAGCAACTTCAACCTGGCTGTAACAAGAAAAGATGCACTAACCATATTTCACGATTTTATTAAAAATAATCTCCCACACTTCGGTGATTTTCAAGATGCCATGATAGAAGGTGAATATTATTTGCATCATAGTATGATTTCAATGTACTTAAATATTGGTTTATTAACCGCAGATGAAGTCATTAAAGCTGTAGAATCTGCTTTTTATGACAACAAAGTAAGCATCAACAGCGCAGAGGGCTACATTAGGCAGATTCTAGGCTGGCGTGAGTTTGTACGTGGCATTTATTGGTTAAAAATGCCTGAATATAAAAATTTGAATTATTTTGGTGCTAAAGAACAATTACCTTGGTTTTATTGGACAGGCGATACAGATATGGCGTGCTTAAAACACGCCATTAAGCAAACAATCGAAACTGCTACTTCTCATCATATACAACGCCTTATGGTCACTGGGAATTTTGCTATATTACTTGGTGTTTTGCCAGAGGAAATATGTGATTGGTACTTGGCAGTTTATGTGGATGCCTTTGAGTGGGTTGAGCTGCCAAATACTCTAGGAATGTCTCAATTTGCTGACGGCGGGATTGTTGGATCAAAACCTTATGTTTCAAGTGGAAATTATATCAACAAAATGTCAAATTTTTGCCAAAACTGCTCGTATAATGTCAAAGAAAAGCTTACCGATAATGCCTGTCCTTTTAATGACCTGTACTGGGCATTTTTAATTAAAAATGCAAAAAAATTGCAAACCAATCCTCGTTTAGCTTTTGCTTATAAAACCATCGACAAAATGGAACCTAAAATTCAAAAGGCTTATTTAGAGAAACAAAATAAATTAGTAACAAAATTTTGTAAATCACGTTCAACCTAATTAAAATCTAGGTTTACCCGTTTTTTTTATTTATCTACGGGGCGCCCCCCATTCAGTTTTAATGGAGTTGACAAAAGATGATTCAAATGATGCTAGGTGCAATTCAAGGATCTCTAGCAAGCATCAATCTTGCCGCGCTTATAAATACACTTTATAAATTATCACCAAGAAACACAAAAACAGAGAATAAAAAACCCAATAAAAAATGGGCAAGAAAATCTCCAGCTGAACGCTTTGAAACGATTAACCCCTATCTTCAGGCATTAACTTATTCTTACTCTGCATACAGATTATTAACTAACCCAAGCGATCCTGTTGCATATCTTGGCACGGGCATAGCCTTCTCACAGCTCTATCTTGAAAGTAAAACAGTGAAGAAACTACAGCGTAACTGATATTATGATTTATCAAGGCGTAGTTGCACTGCTTTTGCACTCGCTTTTTCATTTATTATGTATTTTAGTTTTTTTGCTAGAATGTTGAACACCTTCGATATTTTCTTCTTCATTATTATCCAGGGTTTCATCGCACAACATGTTCTCTAAGGAGAGTAAGGGCGCACGAACAACAGCCACAGCATCGCTCCTTCTCTTTTTAGGAGAAGAAAGAGATTGTAACAAAATTTTTGCATCAATCTCTGCTACGAGTTCCATAGGATCCTGATTAGGATCACCAGTCTTCATAGAATGTAATTGAAATAATGCAAGTTTTTGCGCAGTTTGCATGGGGTTTCTCAGCTCTTGCAGTCTTTGTCCCAATTTCTCCCAACCCTGATATTTAGCCCGATCGGCTTCAAACAGCGCTTGCAATTCCAAACTCAATTCACCATCACCGTAGCTACGCCAAGCACCTGCATCAATCCATGCTCTTAAATGGCTAAAAACCTCATCTAAAGTTGCAACAGGATTTAACATTAAAGAATGCTTTTTTTGCTCGCATTTTTTGTACGCTGTGTTCAAAATATGCTGTTGTAAATAGCTCAATGTTCCCTTTAATTCAGGCTCAACATAACCCTTTTTCTTTGCCCACTCATAAAAAGTAATAACTTTTTCATATTTATCGGCAAGTGTATTTAATGCATAAAATTCATGTAAAAATTCTTGCTCTCGATCTTCATCTTCTAAAAACTCAATCAGGGAATCTATGTCCTCTCTGAATTTTTTGAGTTTGGGTAAACTTATAACCAAGGTTTCGCTAAAGACCTCTTTAACCTTCTCTTTTAAGGATTCTACAGTTTTGGATTCAAAAATGAGCTCCGCAAATGAACCATACAACCTTGCAATCAACTCTGTTAACTTAGCATTTGCTGAAAACAAATGACGTTGCTCAAATTGATTAGCAACTTTTGCTGCTTCTATTCTCGCTGCCTGTTGATAAACAATATGGGGTTTGCATTCCCCTGCTGCGATTTGATTTTCACAATCAGAAATTAATATATTAGGCGCACAAAAAGCGCTCTGCTCAATCAATGCAACAGTTCTAAAAAGCGCTATTAATGGCTCAGGCAATGTATCCGAAAATTCACGCTTTTGGATAATACGCCCCAAGGGTGCAGTTTTGACTGCCTCTAAGTAATTTGTTAATTCTAGGCGGATTTCCGCTGGCGCTTTGCTTTCTTCAGTTGTAGCAGCATCATGCTCTAAAAATAGTGAAACTGCACAAGTGATTGCTTGTGTAATGTTCTTGTTCTTGACGTAGTTTTCGTTAAATTTTGAAATATAGGGATTCGTTTTTGCTTCTTTGGGCGCGGATATCATTTGTGTAAGTCTGCTTGCTTGTAATATTGATGCACGATTCTAACATTCGAGCGGACTAAATGTCACATTTTTTGTGCATTTTTCGCGGTGAAATCCACAGAACCCTTGGGACATTCTGAAATAGATACTTTTGGAGAAAACGTTTGGGATTTGGGAATTTGAGTTAAAAATCTCAAGCCTACCCCTCCCCCCCGCTATTACTTTCTTTTCTTTGCTATTGATTCATCTTTAGGGCTACCGATGCGAGAATCTAGTTTTGATTTCTTATCTTGCACTTGTCCCCCCTCATTATTTGGAGATTCAACAGTATTATGGCTATAGCCAGTTAAAATAGGTATAGGTGGATTTTTTAAAACAATTTCAGCTAAATCAACTTTTGGAAGATTATAAGCAACGTTAATTGAATCGCGAACTACATTTTTAATGGAGCCGTATTCAGGTTCAATATTACCGAAAGCCTTCAGTAAAGCTCCGATTAATCCTAAGCGAGAAGTCAATACAGATAGTTTAAAGCCATACGATTCCTTGCCATCAAATCCTTCTTCTAACGTGGCTTGTTTTAACAGCGTATAAGTAGCATCGTCTTTGGCTTGAGCCGTAATCTCAAAGGTATTGTTCATGTATCTTATGATAGTTAATTCGCGAATAATTTGATTAGGAGAAGTGTTCTCAAATACCATTATTCTATTGTCGCGCTCTTCTGAAATTTCATTTAAATTTCCAGTTTTTAACCAACATCCTAACATGTGCTTTCTCTTAAAAATGACAAAGTCGGGCATTCTATCACATTAAGTTTAGAATACGATTGTCATCCAAGGGTGAATTTATTGACTATTCTTAACTTCAATTGCCCAAAGCCCCATCAAACCAAAGACGGTAAAAGATCTCCAATAAGCAGTCTCATATGTACTTAGACTAAAAGAACGTGCATGTTGGGCTCCTGTTGTGACTCACTTAAGATCCTGTCCCTTTTGATAATTAAAGGGTAATCACACGTTTTGTGCCTTACCAATAGTGTAGGTAACCACTTCTTCGAACTAGATATTTTTCCTATAAAAGTACTACAGATTACATACAAAGCATTGTATGTAAGGTACCTTTATGTTAGTTTAAGCGGCCTAGCTTACCCGATAAATGGCTTTGCCCAAGCGTTGAGGTCATTACTTTAACAAACAGCAAATGCACAAAAAAGATCACAGGAGAAAAGTAATGTTCGGAATAAAAATTTCCCCTACAATGGAAACAAATATTAAATCACTTTTAGCGTTGTCTGCTCTTTTAACAATGGCAGGTTTTATTGGTAGCGCAGTTGCAGGAGCTTATGGCGTTTATTTCAGCTTAAGTGTTGCTACTCTCATTCCTGCAGCCAGTTTTTGGTTTGCCAGAGAGGCCGCCTTATTCTTTATGAGTGCCAGAGAAGTAAAGATTGGAGAAAAGCCTGAAGGTTTTGATTTAAACAGCATGGTAGAGACTTTGTGCAAGGAAAAAGAAGTCAATATGCCTATTATGCCGCTTGTGTGTGTGATGGATTCTAAAACTAAAAATGCTTTCGCAACTGGCCGCAGTAAAAGCCATGCCGCGATTGCCATTACAACAGGACTTTTACAAGAGGCAAAACGTCATGCTAATGGAGATATGAAGAAAGCAAACCGTTGGATTGAAGCGATATTGCTTCATGAGCTAGGCCATGTTGTGAATGGTGACATTGCTACCAAAACAGTTGCTACGGTGATGACAGGTAGTATTCGTGTATTCAGTAAAGCATTGTATGATCAAAGAATCGAAAAACGTAAAGCACAAAAAAATAACAAGAAAGATCGCAATGCAATAGACGACGAGCCTTCTTTCTTAAGAAGAGCCGGGGAATATATTGCGTTTAATTGGATTATCCCTTATTGCGGCACTTTGGTTGGACTTTGCTTGTCACGCACACGTGAATTTGCTGCGGATGACATGGCTGCAAAATGTGGACGCGCCCAAGATATGGCCGAGGCATTTGAATTATTACGTAGCCCTGGTGAGAAAAACCATGTTCATTCAGTTCAAATGGAAGCTTTTGCCAGTATGATGTGTGCAAGCTTAAATCCAGAAGCAGATCAGCAGCGTTCTGATCGTTTAAATGCTAAGGATATTGGTTATTTTGAATCATTTAAGTTAAATTTATCTAACTTAACGTCAACCCATCCTCCGCTTGAAGCCAGAATTGCGCGTATGAAGCAAGCACAAACTAATGCATCTACATCGCCAATTTGCGCACAAAATAAGCCAGCGTAAATTTCACTATGGAACCGGGGTCAAGTTTGAGTTTGTGCTTACAAATCCTAAGCCTGACCCCAAACCTTCTAATCAAGCATTGCTGGCCTTGTTTTGACTAATATCACTGGTAAAATGTTGCGGCAAGATAATCGTAAAGGTGGATCCTTTACCTAATTCACTCTCTACGTAGATTGCTCCCGCCAACAATTTACAAAATTTCTCGGTAATATAAAGGCCTAGACCTGTGCCACCATAACGATGTGAAGTTTCAGCATCCGTTTGAGAAAACGCTTTAAATAACTTCTCAAATTTTAATGGTGAAATCCCAATACCGGTATCCGAGACTTTAAACTGAACATAGTTTTTGTCATCTTTAACAAGCGAGGATATTTCTAGCGTGATTTTGCCATTGTGAGTGAATTTAGCGGCATTGCTCAACAAATTGAGTAGACATTGCTTTATCTTGGTTGAATCCGTATGCATGGCAGCTATATCAACACTATTATGAATAACAAGTATATTATTATTTTTAACAATAAGCGGATGAATAATAGCCTCAAGCTCTGAAGTTAATTTGTGAATATCTAGATCATCAAGATAAACATCTATCTTGCCCGCTTCTATTTTTGACAAATCTAGAACCTCGTTTATTAAACACAGCAGGTGATTCGCAGAATCAATAATTTTACCAATCCTATCTCCTGATGTAATTGAACCACTAGATTTAAGTTCTTGTAACAATAACTCGCTAAACCCGATAACAGCATTTAACGGTGTTCTTAACTCATGACTCATATTAGCTACAAATTCAGATTTAGTATTATTGGCTGCATCGGCTTCGCTTTTGGCAATTTTTAATTCAGCGACTAAATTATTGATAGATGATAAACTCTCGTGCAATTCTTTATTTGAAACAACTAAGTCTTGAACAAGGCTTGAATTTTCATAGTGCAGACTAAGAGATTGATTAAGCAGACGGTTACCCCTGATTGCCGAAATAAGTAAGAACAAGAAATAGGTAACCATGGTAAAACCTAAAACCATGTACTGAAAATCCTTCTGCATAAACAACCATATACACACAGGTACTGTAACCAAAGTAGAAAACAAAGTACTTGCAAGTAAATTTGCTTGCAAAGATTGAATCCCTCCAACAGAAATTCCAGCTAAAATGACAATTATCATCATTTGTGCCATGGTATCATTCGATGGTATAAGCAATATTCCCATCACACCCCAAAGCGATGCGGCTATAACGGCCATGATTAAAAAGAGTATTTGGTGAAGTATAATTTTTTGAGGACAATAATGATAAAAAGCTACTTGCACAAATCTTAACACCGAAACAACCATCACGGTAATATACCAAGCTTCAAGATACTTAATGTCGGCATAAGAATGCAAACCAATAAAAAGAAATGTTGCACAGATCATTGCTGCGGGAATACTAAAAATGACACTTTTGTGTGCAATTTTTAGCCTAGCAGCATTTACCCTTGCTCTAATTTTATCTTTATGACAAGTGACCGCGCCTAGTTCAAATTTAACACGTCTTTTCAAAATGGACGCCCTTAAAAAAATACTGTATTTAATACGACTTAGCTAAAGCTAAAAGAATATAAGTTAAAAT
This sequence comes from Uncultured Candidatus Berkiella sp., assembly GCA_964606325.1. GTDB lineage: Bacteria > Pseudomonadota > Gammaproteobacteria > Berkiellales > Berkiellaceae > Berkiella. Next base: position 12,507 of record CAZSGE010000021.1, on the reverse strand, counting down.
ATAGTTCTATATAATTTTCAGGGTAATCTCTTTTGAACGATTTTCTTGTTGAAGTTTAAAATTCCTAGCATAATGTACAGGTTGTCGAACATATGAAACGACGACGCTGATTATCTAAATAAATGAAACCACATTACCTTAGTGCTAGAAAAACTCACACTTTTAAAGCTGCAAATAGGCCCCATAGATTAGTTGATTAAAATAGTAATTACACGCTTTATGCTCCTACTTGGACAATTCGTGCCCGTGTAGGTGATTATTATTGAACCTATCGAATTGCTGATATGTCGCATCTATATGAATCACCATTTTCTCATTTAAGACCAGGTTAACACATGGCTACCGACGGCTCAGGATTTCAAGAGGGAAAAATGTCCCTTGAACACTAAATGCTTCAATTGAAGAATCGTATTACACAATTTGAATTAATGAATATTCACCCTGACGTTGCTCAAAGTCTACAAGCATTACTTCAAGGAGTTAGAAATAGTAGTGGCGATGTAAGCTCACTGATAGATGAGGCTAAAATCAAAATCATTGGTTTAAATAATCAAGAAGAACTTGCTACTATATTGGATAATCTTAAAAGCGCTTATCTGAAAAAATCACCAGTAACGCAAGCAGTAAGTTCAGCATCATCAAGAGTACAAAAACCGCTTCAACCACTACCGCAATCCGTTGCACCAACTCAAAAAAAGAAACAACGATTTAATTTAATTGCATTAGGAAATGATGCCGGCCTCAACGGTGATAGAGGTGATTATCAAATCATAAACATGCTAGCTAAAACACCTTTATCATTGGGACCACAGGAACTGATAAAATTAAAAGACTATCTAGAAAAGAATGTTGGTAACATGGCATTAAACCACAGCCTTGGGAAGCTTGAGAATCAATTATTGAAACTAAGGGATGCGGATGTACAGCTGCCAGACAACTTTGAACAAATCGTAGATACCGTTCATAAATTGCGGCGATTTACCTTTAAATCTCAGTACAGCGTAGATAAAGCCTATGTTCCATATAACGACATAAATAATAAAATGCCACATATTTTAAATACAAATGGAACGTTAAATCAAGAAGTTAATGAGGAGAATAAACTAACGCTACCAGAAACTGGACATCTATCTGATGCACAAGACGTGTTTGAAATAATTCAACCATGGTTTTGTGATGCTCAACCCAGTCAACGACCTGATTTTTATAGCTATTGCGAAAACGCACAAAAATTTTGGGCGCAAATTGACCAAGCTCAGATAGAGCAAATATCGCGCAAATCACCCAACAAGGTATTATTTTCATTCGAAAAAGCAATAAAGCAAAGTGGTGATAGTAGATTACAAAAATTACTAGATAAAATTCAATTAAAAGTATCGCCTCATGCTCATACTGCAGCTATTCAGGTTAATGATGATCAAATGGTGAGACGGGAATTGTACACTGAGGGCGTCACTATAGGAAACACACAAAGTCGAGATTTATTATATGATGATCTCTACGTATTTGATGTATCTAAACTTGTTTCTGAAGAAAACCAAAAGAAAATGCATGATTTACTAGGAAGCAAATGGCCCGATGAACTGAATAAAATGTATAGCAAACATGAACGAGCCGTACATGATGAATTTCGCACATCAAAAATTTCAGCAAGCAGAACTTTAAGGAGCAAGCTTAAAATTGCAATCAAAAGTATCTTGCCCGAAACTTTTTCACATTTTAAGCTCCGAAAATGGGATCTGGCGAGTAAACGCAAGGAGGGATTTGCAAAACCCGACAAAGAGAATGTACCGCGTATGCTTTGCTCTCAATACACGGCTTATACCACAATGACCGCTCTAGAGAGAGTAAATGAGGAATTGCAAGTGTTAGCACAAGGCAAAAATATGATAATTGGCAATATCGTTGAGAGCCCGATTTCTGGCCATGAAAACATGAAAATGATGCACCCTTCAAGATTTTTAGAAGTACTCCTGGATCGAAAGTGTGTTGAAAAACTTAAAGACCAGCCAATAAGAAAATATGTGCATGCAAACTAAGCTATTTACTGCAATTTAAACGGCGTATTTTTTTATTTAAAATGAGAACTAACAAGCTATGGAAAAAATTAGACTGGAAACTTTGCTATATTTGCAATAAACCTTAGAAACGCGCCTAAGACTCCTAAATAATGATAATAACGCTTCAAATGATCCTTATATAGACATTTTAAATTCAGACAAGGAAAACATTGATGAGTTATTGAAAATTATTGTCATCAGCCTTCCAAACTATATTTATCAAATCAAAAACGAGAAAGACTATACTATAATCACGAACTATATCATTGATGATTTTATATTGTTTATTGCAAAAGAAACCATTTCCTCTGACAATTTCAACAATGCATTTGAACAATATTTAGAATATTTACTTGAAGATCTTGTACTAAAGCACCCTACTATTTTTAAATAATCAGGATGCTCCTCTATCGCTATCTATATAGCAGCTCACAATCTACCTAAGTCCCAGCAACCCCAATCGAAGCTTTTTTTAACGTATGCTCTCTCCCGATAATCGATAATACAACCTTGATTAACGGTAGTCACAATTTTAGCAATTCATGGTAGTATTTTTTATGACTCTCCTCGCTAGGAAGATTCCGGTTCGCTCGTTAGTGCGAGCTAGGCAAGACACGCGAGGACTGGTGTATAACACCTAGTTCTATGGAAAGTAACGGGGTATTGGTTGGCACATATGCCAGTGTTTCTATTTGAACCGATATACTTTAGGGTTATCATGAAGCAAGTCTCGTTCCAATCTTATAGCCGCGGTGGTTTGTTTTTTAAAATTAACCCCAACGTGCAGCTCTTTGCGGGCTATTCATAACACTCTCCCTTTAGCGTTGATAAGCAGCACAACCTGCTTCACAAGGCACATGCTTATTTCAATCTTAATTCAATAATTAATGCTTGTTAACCAAAAATTTCTGTCAAGCATCTAGGAACACTCAAAGGGGAAATATTATGTTTAAGCAACCAGCATTTGAAAAAGATCAATTATTTAAAGCAGGCAACGCAGATGAACTATTTCAAGAGAATGCTCAAGGTAAAGATATCCAAAAACTTGCTCAAGATGAAGCATTTATTGGCCAATTGCAGCATGGTCCTTTGAACAAGAACCAACATACCAAAAATTTTGAAAAAATAATTATCGCACTGCTCAATAACGAAAAAGTAATTTTTACGCAAGTAGATGGCAAACACCAAATTAACGTTAATGGTGAAAATTTTGATCTATCGAATATATTAGCCAAAATGAATGTACAACATTTGACATTCAACACTCCTGATTTAAACCATAAATATATGAATTTCTTAAATGCTTCACAAAGAAAGCCCCAAATTCCTTTATCTTTTGACGTTGCATCAGCACATTGGCTTGAATCCAAAAAGGCTGGTGCGCTAAGCAATTTAGAAATATCTGAAATCGCCGCCATTAACATCTACACGCAACAATATTATCAACAAATGAATGCCATTTTACGTGGCTTAGAGCATCCTGACTTTAAAGCACATCATCCAAATTTGAATTCTAACATGAAAGAAGTGCTACTTCATATTGCGATGAGTATGTGTGGTTTAAACAAAATATCTGATTCCGTTATTAAAACATCTTTTCGTTACGAAGATGACAAATTACCAGCAGAAATTTTAAATGAAAGAATAAAATCTGTGAACAGCTTTCCAGAAAATCCTCACCTTACTCTCGAAAGAGGGTTTGTCAGCACCTCATCTGAGAAACCCTCTGCAGGGTTTTCTGGGCCTTATCGTACCGTTTTCCAAGGGTTATCAGGTAAAAATATTTCATCAATTTCCTACCACCCTAGTGAGCGGGAAATTCTCATGAATCCTGTACAAGTTAAGTGGATTTTTCATAATCAATATGAAAATCATCATTACTTTTTGGCGACTGCCGTCTCTGCTTTAAATGGCTTAACAACGTCAGTAGATGGTTCCTCTCATGATATTGAAATGGCCTATAACAGTGTTCTCAACGATTTCATGTCCCAATTAAAAGAAGAAACCCAACGATTCTTAAAAAACTTAATTAACCAAGCCGAATACATTGCGATAGGTGATCACCTCCAAGCGAGGATAGTACAATGCAACAAAGTTTTGTCAACCTTAGATATAATCGATAAATCAAAGCTCTTGCCTAAGCAAAAAATTGATCAATGCTTTATGGCAATCAATGGTATTTTAGAATTAATTGCCGAAGAAGATTTTCATCAAAAAGGTGACCCAAGTAAGCTTGGCTCACTTCTTGAGACGATCCGTGTTAAATATAACAAAATTATTGCTGAGCTTGAAAAGGAGCATGAAAAACTTGCAAACCCGCTGAGCGATTCTGAACAAGCTATTTTAAATTTTACCAACAAACTAAGAGCGAATGGCGTCTTTTTTGAAATCAATCAAGATCACGCTGAAAAACTTCTGAGCAATTCACCAATTGGAAGTTATTTATTGAGACCTTCGGCAAGTAACCCTAATTGCTTAACCATAGACTTTCATGTTGGCCCTAATCAATATAATCATGCTAGATTATCTGATTTTAAACTGATGGGTGGCTTTAAACTTCATAATACTGAAAGTACATTTTTCTCCTTTGAGGATTTTATCAGTAGATTAGTTGACGGAGAAATTGGCAAAAGTATTCCATTCATACCTTTCAAGCCACAAACCGCTTCATTTTCCCAAAAGGCTGTCATGCAGCAATTTGAGGATAATTATTTGCGCTCGCCAGAAGGTTTGCAAGCAATTGATTATGTGTTTAATGATTTTCTAAGCCGACCTTATGAAGATAAACTGCGAAAATTCTGTGGTGCTGACTGGGATCTGCAAACACCTGCAGGCAAAGTTGAAAGACCCAACCATGGCCTAGTACATACGCTTAAGGTAGCTTCTCTTGTACCAGTACTTGCGCAATTTTTAAAGAAGAATAACCCTGCCTTTAGCTCATTAACGCAAAAGCAAATCCAACAAGCACAATACCTGATGCTATTTTCGGTTATTGGCCGCCAAAACGATATCGGCTTCAGAGAAGCCGCTGCATTTGTGACAAGTGGGCAATATCCTCAAAATATGTACTATGAATTTAAAGAAATCGGTAAACAAGGATTTCTCAAACATGTCAGTAAAAACATGCCTCCTATTTTCGAACCCAAAGATCTCGATTTTTGGGGAAATGCGCTTGATGTCGGCAAACCCGGCGTAAATACTCCCCAAGGGATTTTAATGCAACTTGCACATGATATGGATCTGATGCGTTGCTATGGCAAAGCGCAATTTGATGAGAAAATCAATAACTTAAATAAACATCTGCATGGCAATATGGAAGATACTCTTGCGATTATAGATTACGCAAAAGCATTGTCCAAAGCGACCGGCGATCGCTGCATGATAAACGGTGGGTTCTCTTACAATAGAGAAATTTTTGGTCAATGCAGCAAAAACCCCATGGAATGCCTAAACATAATAGATGGGGTTCCAAAACCAACAGCAAGCCTTGCAGAGCACCCTAAGCCTGTTGTGAATCAATTCAATGTGGCTAAAAATAGCACTGCCGCCAATGGTTTTAATCCCTTCCCTACTGTTACTAAGGTTGCCCCAGTGGCTCAAGCGCCTAAAGCACTAGTATTCGCTAAAGCACCGGTATTCGCTCAAGCACCTAAGACGCCTGTTGTATCAGCACCTAAAGCACCAGTGGTGTTCCAAGCGCCTAAAGCTGTAGCGCAACCTCATGCTGATATAATTCCACAAGGGCTTGAAAACTTGGTTCTTAAATTTAACGAATTAAATATTAAAATGAAAACACCGAATTTGTTTAATCAGCCAGGATTGAACAAAGCAACAACGCCCAAATTTAATCCTTAATAAACTTAGTCTGAGTTTAAAGCTTGGGATTTGAGGTTTTGAATCAAATCCTAAGCTTTAAACTAAAATAATAAAATTAACATTTAGCCTGATAACATATTACTATTTTTAATGACAAGTTTCACAAGCTTAACTGGCAAATATCATAAATTGTTTTTATACTGCCTCAATTTTTAATTTATAAGGAATTTAATATGAGCTTTCCAGCAGATATCGTCGAAGGATATATCAATGAGGTTGTTCGTCCCCTTGGCAATCTACTCGTTAATACGGTCACTCACCCTATTGACACACTTCAAAGCATTGCCAGTGCCAGTGCGCAATTAGTGCAAAGCCATCCTTACACTTGCGCTACCATTGTGGGGCTAGGTGCTTATGCAATGCATCGTGGTAATCTGAGATTTGAAAACAACAAAGTACATGTTCGATTTAACATTGATACACCGTTTGGTGCATGCAACTGGAATACCTCACACCGGATTGGACCGAAATTGTAACTCTCCTGCGTGATACTAATTTTGAAATGAGATAATTTATGCCTGCAAATAATCCATTCACTGACGAAGAGAAAAAGCTATTCTCTGAACTATTGATGCTCAGAAAATCGGATAACGCCCACTTTAGAAGAGCCTTTAAAGAATTGGGAGAAGAACAAGTCAGATTTTTAGAGTATAAAGAGACGTTGGATATAAAAGCGCAAAACAGCGCGACATTGTCCGGGGAGCCCGTTTTAAACGGGTTCCGCTTATCGCAAGCACCTCCCCCGCGTGCCTCTCATATAGATTCAAAGCATAAAAAGAAGCGTTGTATTTTACAGTAACGGGAAAAAGGCTTACATCTATAGATATATCTAAATTTCAACAACGTAAGCCTATTCTCAAAACAATCTGTAACATGGTTTGTTATTCCACAGCCTAGAGCAGCTCCCTAAGATTGACTGTCGCTTTATTTTTTATAAGCTTTAAATTTATCCGCTATCTGATCAAGCGATGATTTATCCGTTTTCTTTTTAACTTTAGGAAAGAGATTGGATTCTTCATTTTTGAGATGTTGCGTAACATCTTTAATTAATTTCTTAACTTTAGATATCCATTGCTTATCATCAGTTATATCTTCCAAATTATTCAACTCAGCAATAACAGTTTCTTCTTCATTTTTGAGCTTAGCAATCATTTCTTTTAAATCAACTTGCTTTACAAGTTCAGGATACCAAAGTTCTTGCTCCATGGTTTCATGCTTTTCTATAAAGCTTTTTAACTCTTTATAAATGGATCGACTTTGGGAAATATCGGAGCTTAGGCTCTTTTCAAGCTCAGTTAACATTTTCTTGATGTGCTCATGATCTTTCAAAATTATTTCAATAGCATCAACATGCTCTTTTTGAGCAGCGCTTGATTGGACAGGTGACGATTTTTCATCAATATTGAGCGTTTTGGCATAAAGATTTGAATAGCTCAATACCAAAAAAATGAACGTTAAATAGTTCCTATGAATCATAGATTACTTCCTTATAAACGTAGATCACAAATTAATTTAACTAGTTTGCAGGAAAACACCTTTGATTTCAAATATGATAATAATCTAAGAAGCACAGATAAATTTACAGATGATGAAAGGCTTAAACGCTCCACAAATAATGTCACGACTAAGCCGACGACTACCCTACTTAAACTTTACTTAAGCGCACTGAGTTTAAGTTCTGCAGATTGAGATTCTTCACTAAAAACAATCTGTTGCTCAGGTTGTGGAGCAATCTGTTGTTGATATAAAGGTACAAAAGATGCATATTGATGCGTGCGCGCATTAGCTTGCGCACGATTAACTAACCTTGTTAATAATTCCGTTAGAATGCGTGCGGTTTTTTGCTTTTCTCTATCAAGTTCTTGTTTTTTCAGCATTCGGGCATTCTCATCCCATTGCGGATTATCTTGGTAAAACCCTTTATAATTGCTACAAAAATCATTAACCACATGGGGTATAGTGCTCACTCTCACCAATGGCAACAAAAAGAAAGATAACAATTCAAAAGACAATTTTTTATAGTGTGGCGTTCCTTCAAAAAAATTGACGCACCCATTGTGAGAATGCCTTAAATAAAGATCCCCTATTTGATTTTTAAACCATTGGGATTCTAAGTATTTTTTAAACTCAACAGCATGACATAATGGTGGGGGCAATAAGCAGCCATATAGATCATTTATAATAATTGATTCTAAGTTCAAACAAGCATCTTGATAAGATCGCAAAAATAAATTCGCCATATTATTAAGATAAAGCCCCATCTCCAAATGAGACACTGTGGATGCACAATACATGAGCGCCTTCCAAGCATCATCTTGTAATGTTTTTTGAGTCCAATTCATCAATCGGATACTACGAAACACTAAACAAGGATCTTCCATAAATCGTTGGCTGGGTTCCCCAATCATCGCTAAAATTGGATGCTCCAGATTATCTATCACTTGATAGGGATCTTCTAATCTCTCACCATTCCATGATAATGCATTAATCGTAAAATCTGGAATCATGATATTATCTTCACTCGCACAAACAAAATCATGACGAATACCTAAATCGTCTAGCTGTTTTAACCTTATCAATTCAGGACGCTTGTTGGGCACAGGTTGATAAGCATCCTTGAATAGATTCATTATCACAGATACATTACATTTGATGTGAAAATCAAAATCATGAAAAGGTTTGTTTAATAAAAAATCTCTGATAAATCCGCCTCTTAATTCATAAGAAATTTGATTGTAACGTAATTTTACAAGAACATCTTGTAGTGGAGCAAATTCCCTTCTTGCAAAAAAAGCGCTTAACTGCCCTGAGATCAATTCTTTAGGAACTTTAAATTTTCTTGGCTCAAAAGCAACAACTTCTTGTACTAATGAAGTCATTTTTTGCATTCTATTTTGAGGTTCTACAATTTGCCGTTCAGACATTCCTTGTGAATCAGCTTCATCCTGAATCATTAACTGAGATTCACGATCACAAACAGTTTGAAGCGTCAGTTCTTGCAATTGAGTTGAAACATCGTCAAGCGCAGTTAACGCTTGCTTATCTATTAGCATGGACGTTGACGAATCAACACTTCGTTCAGCGTCAGCAGAAGAACGCAGTGCGATTCTTTTATTTCTGATCATTTCAAAATAGGCTGGACTCTCATCTAAAATCTTTTGAACCATTGCGACTATCAGTTTATCTGAAAAAGCTAACCTTTGTTTTTTCAAAGATTGGAGCCATGTTTTAAAAATCGTATTAAAATGACTTACGAATATTTCATCAGCACTTGTTTTTGTGCTCAGAGACAAAACAGCTTTGAGATTATCAAGATTAAATTCACGATACTGTTTAACCAGCGCAGACGTTAGCAAAAAATTACTTGAAAGTTCAACTGGCCTTGTTTCGTCATCAAACCACTGCGCATAAAATTGCATTAATAATTCAAAGAAAGGCTCACGATGTAACAGCGATTCAATTTGAGAAAGTAATTTATCATCAAGTGTCGCCAGACCCTTTCTAACATCTCTTTTGTTCAAATAAAGAGAATATAATTCAAATTCGAAAGCGAGTTTATTTCTAGCGTTTAAACAAGTACCCGGTGCAAGATTGTTGCGCAAACAAGATTTGACTGATTCTAGAATAAGGCTTTTTAAGCTTTCCCATATATGTCCTATCAAGACTTGTTTTAAGTGATGGTTATCCTTCAGTTTGGCAGTAAAGTGAACTAAAACAAAATGTCCCAAGTTAACCACGCTTTGGTGCTCAATTGGAGTACTTTTCTTTAAATTCTCTGCTTTTTGGATAGCTGCTGTCACTACCTCTTGCATGACATGCTCATCTGAAAACAAATCATAATATTTATCAAACACATCATGAGATTGATATGAATCAAAGCTTGCTGACGTAGCAATTGCTTCTTGAAGTAGTGCTTGTAATCGTTCGATTGCAACGCGAGGAGGTTGCTCTTCTTTAGGAACTCTGTGCGTTATCGGTGTTACCGATGGACTCGATTTAACTATGTTAATATTATTAAGCTTTTTACTAAGTAAAAGCACCGGTACCACTTGAGTGATTGGCTCAACAATCGGTGCATGGTTTGTTTGAGTTTGTATAAGTGGCAGCGTTTTTTTACATTCAGCAACAATGGCTTCCAATTTTTCAGTTATTAATTCAACTACAATCGATTCGTTTAAACGCTTATCCACAACTTGCTGAAATTTGGCAAGCGCTGCTTCAAATTGTTCAATCAGATGCGTTAAGTTCTCTGGCGCTTTGCTTCTATAAGCGCTTATGTGAATTTTGAGAAAAATATTAAATAGGGTAATAATATCATCTTCATTTTGAAATGTTATCATTACAAGTTTAGGCTGGCGCTCTGAAGGCGCTATACATACTTGTGTTAAAGATACTAAAACGTCGAGATATTTTTTTTCAAAGCGTGTGAGCTCAGCTAAAATATTTCCCATTTTTTTTAATTTATAAAAAGACTTATCTAAAGCACCAAAGCTTGGCGTCAATTCGTTTTGAGCTTTTGCAAGATTTTCAAGCTGATCTGTGTTGTTTTTGCCAAAAGCAAAATTTCTAAGTCTCTGAATAGTTTTGTCTGCTTTATCATATGAAACTTTTGCTTCCTTAAGTCGCCATTGAGCAAGCAGGACTGATGCATATAAATGCTCAAACGCAAATAATGATTTGAACAAGCGCCATCGACTTGAGCTTTCAAAAGTTATTATGACTTTTCCTTCGTTATCCCATTGAGTAAGCAAAGCGTTAAAATTGGGCAAATAGGCTTTGAATAGTTGCATATGATCTTCAACTGCTCTAACACTTGCATGATAACGACCCTTATCAATTTTTTTAGTCAATATGTAATCACATAAATATGTAAATGATGCGATGAGTTTATCCCATAAAATCACCTCAAACATCGTTTGAACTGTGGAACTTGAAGGGAGCGAAGTATCAATAAATCCAAATGATAGTAAAGCACGAACTACATTCATAATCCCTAAATTATTTGGATTAGCCCCCATCTCAAATAAAAGTCCATTTATGGTTGAAAAAGCTAACTGTCTATTTTGAAATAATCTATCGTGGTATTTAGCAAAAATAACGCCATATGCCTGCTGCGTTCCTATCGCATTTACTCCACTGAGATCCTGCATGAACTCGAGAACCATCGCTTGGTTAACGGTATGCAGTATTGGTTCTTTGGATAATTTATCAGCCAAATTAAAGCATACCGCAGATAGGTGTTGTAATTTTTCAGCTATCAATTTTTCAATAAGTGTATTTTGGGGCATGCCAAACCATTGCACAAACAAGGTTCGAAGTGCTTTTAAAGAGTAATATCTTTCATAGGCAAACTCTTCACAAAAGAGAACCTTTAATACACCTATGACAACAAGTAAATCATTGGGTGAAGGCTCCTTTGAAGTAATTAACAATTTTTCAAGCTGCATTAAGGGAGTAACATTCACTTCAACCGTGGATATATTAGTCACATATGGTGTTTTTAAAAGCTTCTGAATAGCGAGCAATTGTTGATACATTACGCCAAGTACATCAACGCCGGCAAATTCAGCAAACTCACCTGTCAACTCTGCTAGGGCATTCGTATGGCATTTTAATATGCCTTCTCTATGTAGAAGATGGCCATCAATAGATTCAAACTGACCTACCGCTTTTTTGAAATTCTCAAATTCCTCTTTTGCTTGAAACAATCGCTTCGTACCACCAGGTAATCCAAGCATAGTTTCAAAATTAATTTCATAAAATTCTATTTGATGAAAACCATAAAATCTATCAAACAATTTACCTATATTATCTTTCACTAATGCGGATGCTTTTCCATGTAACGCATCATTTAATAGCGCTTGAACAGATGGCTTATAGTGGTGATACATCGACATGCAGCTTTGAATGGTATCGAATAATTCATGGCATTCACCAAATTCAGGGGCATTTCTTCCCCACTCAGAGAAACTTTTAACGCAGCACTTTTCAAGTGCCAACCAGAACTGGCATAAAACAACAGGATTTACAATTCCGCGTTCATTTTGCTTTTGCAGAACATAGTGAAGAACAACAACTTTGGCCATTGGCGAAAGAATGCTTGAGCCACCAACATATGACGCCACAGCGTCATGATCAAAACATTCTAAATGTGGTTCTTCAACAACTAATTCGCCTTTACGCAAAATGGCAAGAACCTTCTCTTTGGATGGCATTTTATCTACATAGGCTTGTCTTTCATTAGCTTGTTCTCTATAGCAGCGTGATAGTGCCGCTAATTTTTCAACAATTAAATTAACATAAAAATTATCAATTGAATTATAGTCTAAACGTAGCGATCTTCTTTCATAGATGAGCCCCCAGGTTTCACACAAAGATGCTTGACAATTCAACAATAAAATGGATTCCTCAATATCATCAAATTCATGATGTACTGAAGTTAACAGCTTAAAGGTAGCATTAAGATAGGATAGCAATTTCTCATCGAAGTCTTTTGCATTTGCTGCAAAAGGTAACCAGGTGGAGGTACTTTGCAAATTGGCTTTTTGCTTTTTGGTTAGGTTTTTATCTT
>CAZSGE010000020.1:0-43203 GCA_964606325.1 Uncultured Candidatus Berkiella sp. | reverse complement strand
TCACCAATAGCTTCTAAAGACGAATTCACTATATCGGCCGTTTTGCTCTGATCGATGCAAGCTAATTGATCTGGGTGAATGGGGATCCGAAGGTTACAAAATTCCGGTCAAAGAAAGTACTGTGCAAGAATGGGAAGATAAAAGCACCCAAAGTTGAATCTCTCCTGCTGTCAGCAGGAGAGAAAACCCACTTAGTGAGATCGCGCTAGCTCTAAACGACGGCGTCCTTCATCACGTTTGTCGATGGTTAAAGATTTAGCAAGAGGCCTTTTTGAGCGCTTAGAAAAATGTAACAACATATCTGACGATTTAGACAATGTTGATTCACTTTGTGCCAACGGATCATAAATATTTTTAAATACCGGCAAACGATTTTTCGTATCTGTAGAATAAATACTTAAGTTTGCGAGTCTCTTTCCAAGCTCATCCATCAGTGACTTTTCTTGGACTTCTTGGATTTCTTGCGCTGTTAATAAGTTAAATGTTTTACATAAAAATCTTTTGTTACTATGGATTACATTCTTTTTAATTTTAAGTTCTAAAAGATCTAACAGTGTGCGTCCAGAGAAGTAAATATGATTGGGATCAATTATTTTGTTTTCCAATAGCATTTTCAGTGTTCGCAAGTGCCCTCTTTCAATTAATTGAATCATCGCGCCTTCTCTGATAGTTTGATTACGTTCAAGGTAAGGCAATATTAATTCTAGAGATCCGGAGTTATTTTTAGCTCTTAATGCGTGTTCCAACAAAGTAGATTGATTATCAAATGGATCCACAAGTTTTGCCAATTCTTTCTTTTTGGTAAGCATAAACTTAACAGCTGTAAAATCACCCTGTGATGCTAGAGCAAACAAATTGAGCTTATCTGTTTCTAACTGATTTTTACCTTTAAAGGACAATGACATATTTAACCTCTACTTAATTTAAATTAAAAATTACTTTATAATTTTGCGAATAATTCCGAAGAGTTAAATATACTGATTAAATTTTTGAAAAATAATATTTAAGACAGCGTCCTGTCAGGCCATCCGTCGTAATATAAAATTAAAGAGTTAAAAGATCATATTTAGCATGATAAAAATGATTTTAAACCCAAAGGGGCATTTAGCTTCGCTAAATAAGGGAGAATTTTATTTGGTCTGAATCAACGCCTTTACAATCAATTCATTTGCTTTAGGCAACAACAATTCTGGCAATAATTCTGGCGGGTACCATGCAATTAATTGTCCTTCAAGACCCCGGGCCTCACCTTCAAAGGCTGTCACTTTGTGGACACATAATCGCACGGATTTATCTTCGTAATCGTGATCTATCTCAAGCCAGGGTTCATGCCCCAGCACAGTAATACCTACTTCTTCAAATAATTCCCGCTTTAAAGCAACGGGAACTGTTTCACCGGGCTCTATTTTGCCACCAGGGAATTCCCAACACTCTGCTTGATGTTGATGAGGTTGTCGTCTGGCAATAAGCACCTGCCCTTTCTCATTGATGACAACACCTACAGCAACATCAATTCTTTTACGCATAGATTATGACAACGTTCCATGACAGTGTTTATATTTTTTACCTGATCCACAAGGACATACATCATTTCGCCCAACTTTAGGGGCAACACGAGATACAGTTCCACCACCGGCAGCACTCATCCTTTCATTTTCCATCGCCATTTGCTCATCTTCACCCTCTAACGCACTGGCGGTAGCATGACGGAAAATCATGGATTCATTGCTTGCCAATCGTCGCTGCTCTTCAATCGCTTGAGCTTCGTCAATGTCCGTGGCTGCTTGAACTTCTACAACAGACAATAAACTCACAACTTGACGCTTGATACTATCCAACATCGCAGTAAAGAGATTAAATGCCTCTCGTTTATATTCTTGCTTAGGATCTTTTTGCGCGTATCCACGCAAGAAAATACTTTGACGTAAATATTCCATTTGTGACAGATGATCCCGCCAGTGCAGATCAAGAGAATGCAACATCACTGATTTCTCGAAGCGACGCATCGCATCAAATCCTATGGCTGCTTCTTTATCTTCATAGTCTTTCACAGAAGCAGCAAGAACACGTTGCCTAATCACATCCTCATGTACATTAGGCTCTTCTAGCCATTGTTTGATGGGCAATTTAAGACCAAATTCTGAGTCTAAGGTCTTTTCTAGTCCATCAATATCCCACATATCTTCCACACTTTGCGGTGGAATAAATTCTGAGACTACCGCATCCATCACGGATTCTCTGATCCCTTTGATGTTTTCAGAAATATCAGTGGATGCCATTAAGATATCGCGCTGATCATACATCACTCGTCTTTGATCGTTTGCCACATTATCGTATTCCAATAATTGCTTACGAATATCAAAGTTATGACCTTCTACCTTGCGCTGAGCATTTTCAATGGCGCGTGATACCCAAGGATGTGTAATCGCCTCACCTTTTTCAACACCCAGCCGACGCATTAATCCTGCCATTTTTTCTGAACCAAAAATGCGCATCAGATTATCTTCTAAGGAAAGATAAAAACTGGATGAACCCGGATCGCCTTGCCTGCCTGCACGACCACGTAATTGATTATCAATTCGTCTGGATTCATGGCGCTCTGTACCGATGATATGTAAACCACCAGCCTTAACCACGATATCATGACGCTCCTTCCACTGTTGGCGAATAGCATCCACTTGTTCTTTGGTCACTGGCTCTTCTAGTGCGCGAATTTCAGCGTCTAGCGACCCCCCTAAAACAATATCGGTACCTCGACCTGCCATATTCGTCGCAATCGTTACTGCACCAGGTCGTCCTGCTTCTGCAACAATTTGCGCTTCTTGTTCATGGAATTTAGCATTGAGCACTTGGTGCTTAATCTTATGTTGCGTGAGGATATTCGATAACAATTCAGAGTTTTCAATTGAAATGGTACCTACTAAAACTGGACGATTGGCTTTGATACATTCTTTTATTTCTTCAACAATCGCTTCAAATTTCTCCTGCTTGGAGAGATAAATAATGTCCGCTTTATTTATGCGAACACAAGGTTTGTTGGTAGGAATAACAACCACTTCTAAGTTATAAATTTGCTGAAACTCATAAGCTTCCGTGTCAGCCGTTCCTGTCATCCCTGCTAGTTTGTTATAAAGACGGAAAAAGTTTTGGAAGGTAATCGATGCCAATGTTTGGTTTTCACTTTGAATTTGCACACGCTCTTTGGCTTCCACTGCTTGATGTAACCCATCCGACCAACGTCGACCCGGCATTGTGCGGCCCGTATGTTCATCGACAATAACCACTTCATTATTCATGACAAGGTAATCAACATCACGCTTATATAAAGCATGCGCACGAAGGCTGGCATTCAAATGATGTAATAATCCAATGTTCATGGGATCATACAAACTCTTGCCAGAGGTTAAGAGACCTTCTTTAACTAACAATGCCTCTACCTTGAGATGACCTTCCTCGGTTAAATGAACTTGTTTAGATTTTTCATCAAGAGAATAGTCACCAGGGCCATCTTTGACTTTTTGCACATTCAGCGCAGGCACAATATCATTCATTTTGATATAAAGGTCAGAGCTATCTTCAGCAGCGCCTGAAATAATCAAAGGTGTTCTGGCTTCATCGATTAAAATAGAATCGACTTCGTCGACGATGGCGAAATTGAGTTCTTGTTGCAAGCATTCTTCTTGAGAATGCGCCATTTTATTTCTTAAGTAATCAAAACCTAATTCATTATTTGTGGCATACACAACATCGCACAAATAACTTTCACGTTTCACTTCTTGACGCATTCTAGGCACAACAATGCCAACGGTGAGTCCTAATGCGCGATATAATGGTAACATCCAATTTGCATCTCGACGGGCAAGATAATCGTTGACCGTCACCACATGAACAGATTTTCCTGATAGCGTATTAAGGTAAACGGGCAGTGTCGCGACGAGCGTCTTGCCTTCACCTGTGGACATTTCTGCAATCTTTCCGCTATGTAAGACCATACCGCCAATGAGCTGAACATCAAAGTGACGCATGCCCATGCTACGTTTGCTAGCTTCACGCACAACAGCAAAAGCTTCTGGCAATAATTGTTCAAGTGTTTCACCTTTTTTAAAACGCGCTCTAAATTCATTTGTTTTTTCGCGCAACTCATCATCACTGAGTTTTTCAATCGTGGGTTCGAGTGAATTAATTTTTTCAACAGTCTTGCGATAACGTTTTATCAGACGTTGATTACGGCTTCCGAAGAGAGTCTTTATTATTCCAGAAAACATAGGAATTTCACTTACGCCTCATAAGGTTATATTAAGGGGATAATACCATAATTTGCCCCATTTTGGGGACAAAAACACGAAAACTGAGAAACTTAACTTATTTTCTTCTTAAATCGGGAAAATACTCGCCAGGATCAACAGCTTCACCATTACGGTGTACTTCAAGATGAAGGTGTGGACCTGTAGAGCGACCACTTGATCCTAAAAGTGCAATCGTTTGCCCTTTTTTCACCAGATCCCCAGGTTGTACTAAAATGGCCTTATTATGGCCATAACGAGTACAAAGACCATTAGCATGTTGTATTTCAACGAGATGACCGTACCCACCTTTGGGGGCAGCATAACTTACAATACCACCAGCAAGGGCTTTTATATCAGACCCTTCTTTGCCAACAATATCAACTCCCGCATGCCATGCTTTACGGCCAGTAAAGGGATCATGTCGATGCCCATAAAAGGAGGATACCCACCCTTTTGTTGCTGATTTACCTGGTCCGAATAAGGATAACTCTTTGTGCCCGATATGGGTTTGTAAAGCGACGTTCAAAGCACTAACGAGATCTAGCCGCTTGGCAACGACGCCATCTAATATTTTGACTGTTTTAAGAAGATCTTCTTTTTCAGTAAGAACCTCAGGGCCGCCAACTGGCACAGCTTCTGAAAAATTGAATTCGCTTGGATCCAACCCTGCGACTTGCACCAGATGTTCACCTAGTGCATTGATCCGCATCAAATTTGCTTCGATACGTCCAATGTGTTCAGTTAACACAGCTATATGTTGCTGCAATTCTAAATTAGCTGAATTTTCTCTTTGTGGGGTGTTAACTGAGTAGGTAAGAAAAGAATCTGAATTAACATGCTTTTTCATATCCGCGAGGCGATAACCACCCCAAACGGATAATATTATGGACGCAATAACGCCAAAAAAAAGAGCTGTTGCCACATTATAACTGAGCGCAAAGCTACCTTTTGTTGCGAAAGCTCTCGAAAGCGTATTTAATTTCATTGTTTAGGCACTCTAATTCCTTTAAAGGCACTATAAGACATTTATGTCCTCTGGCAGTAAACCAATTCAAGCGCTGTTTGGCAAATCAGATACTCAACTTAGCAAGCTAATTTCTCAAGCTCAAGCTATCGAGGCGCTACATAAAACCTTTATTTCCATCCTGGATAATGAACTCATACCATATTGCCGCGTCGGTTGCTATGAATCTGGCGTATTAACATTATTTGCTGACAATGCTGGGGTTGCAACTCGTTTACGCTATAGCATTCCCACCATTTTAAGTCAGTTACGATCCAAAAAACCTTGGGCTGGCCTTTGTTCAATTCAAGTCAAAGTGCAAACCCAACGCCCAGTCACTCAAACCGAGACAACCGAGATAGACAAATCTCCGCCGCCGGTGCTTTCTACTGCCAATGCACAACAAATGCAAGATTTGGCGGATTCGTTAAAGGATACGCCAGGAATGGAAAAAATTGTGGAGAGTTTAGAGAGGATTGCGAGGAAGAGAAACTAAATCCCTCTGTGCTGCTTCGCAGCCTCTCTCTTTACAAAGAGAGATCTTAGTTCGCTTCGCGAACTCCTCAGAGGTGAGCGTAGCGAATAAATTTCCCTCTCCCGCCTGCGGGAGAGGACGCTGCTTTAGCAGCTGGTGAGGGCTCTTATTAACAGACCCTCACCCTAACCCTCTCCCGCAAGCGGTAGAGGGAACCAGATTTCTATGCCATCACCAAACCATCGCCCAATATCTCAGGAGATGCATAAGTAATCGGCGCTTTAACGTTATCTTCAAAGCTGACAATTTCCCAAGCGGTTTGATCGGCCAATAAGGCACGAATCAATTTGTTATTCAGGGTATGGCCTGATTTCACGCCATGGAACGCCCCAATAACCGGGTGACCCAGCAAATATAAATCACCGACAGCATCTAAAATTTTATGGCGAACAAATTCGTCGTCATAACGTAAGCCATCTTCGTTAAGAACACGGTACTCGTCTAATACGATGGCATTATCAAGGCTTGCACCAGATGCTAAATTCTTTTCACGCAACCATTCAAAATCAGACAGAAAACCAAATGTACGAGCACGGCTAACAAGCTTTATGTATGACATGGACGTGAAGTCGAGAGTGGATTCTTGTCCACCATTACGAATAATTGGATGATCAAAATCGATTGTAAAATCAATTTTAAAACCATCATAGGGTTCAATACGCGCAGATTTATCGTTATCTTTCACTTCAATGGTTTTAAGTATTTTGATAAAACGCTTGGTCGCAGTTTGTTCTTTAATACCTGCTGATTGTACTAAAAATACAAAGGGTCCGGCGCTACCATCCATAATAGGCACTTCAGGCGCACTGACTTCGATAATCACATTATCGATACCCAAACCTGCCAATGAAGATAAGAGATGCTCTACGGTACCAATTCGCACACCATCTTTGACCAAAGTTGTGCAAAATGTGGTATCACCAACGTATTCTGCTTTAGCAGGGATTTCCACAGGCGGGTTACAATCGGTTCGTCGAAAAACGATACCTGAATTCACGGGAGCAGGTTTTAACGTTAAGAAAACTTTTTCACCGGTGTGGACGCCAACGCCAGTTGCTCGGATTACATTTTTTAACGTTCGTTGCTTAAGCATGCCCTGATTCCTTAATGTGTCCGAACTGTGTTTGCTAGGCAAATAAGCACTCAGTTGGTTAACCTAAAAAAATGCAACACGTACAACCACAGATATGGCTGTACGTATTACATGAAGGCTATATACTACATTATTCAGAAAAATGCCAACAACTCATAAATAAGATAGGGCCAGCACCGTGCCTGGCCCTCACAACTTAGTCAGATTGTCTACGTAAAAATGCTGGTATATCGAGGTAATCCAACTCTTCTGTCGTTGCTGTTTCTTTGCCACGTGCAGAAGGTGTATTTACTGCTGATGAAACTGCCTTTCTGACCATTGGACGCTGAACACGGAAGTTATCGCGTGACTCTGGTCTTTCTTTTTCTTCAGCCCAAGAAGGTGTGCCGCCGGTATTTAAGCCGGTAGCAACTAAGGTTACTCTGAGTTCATCTGTCATGGATGGATCAATGACGGTACCCACGATGACTGTTGCATTATCAGAAGTGAAATTCTTAATCGCATCGCCCACTTCTTCAAATTCAGAGATGGAAAGATCCATGCCTGCTGTTACGTTCACGAGCACGCCTTTAGCACCGGCCAAATCAATATCATCCAACAATGGGCTGGAGATCGCAGCATCGGCTGCTTCACGCGCTCTGTTTTCACCACGTGCAGTGCCTGTTCCCATCATAGCAATGCCCATCTCTGACATTACTGTACGAACGTCTGCAAAATCGACATTGATTAAACCTGGACGGGTAATCAATTCTGCAATGCCTTGCACAGCACCTAATAAGACGTTATTTGCTGCACGAAACGCATCTAGCAACGTTACGCCTTTGCCTAATACGGTCAGTAATTTTTCGTTAGGAATGGTAATTAAAGAATCAACGTGTTGGCTTAATTGACGAATACCTTCATCAGCTAGCAACATACGTTTACGACCTTCAAAAGGGAAAGGTCTTGTAACAACTGCAACGGTTAAAGCGCCAAGTTCCTTGGCAACTTCAGCAACCACTGGCGCACCGCCGGTACCTGTACCACCGCCCATGCCGGCAGTAATAAAGACCATGTCTGCGCCTTGCAATACATCACGAATACGTTCAATGTCTTCTAAAGCAGCTTGGCGACCCACATCAGGATTCGCGCCAGCACCTAAGCCTTTGGTAATATCGGTACCCAATTGTAATACTGTACGAGCAGAAGAATTGCGTAATGCTTGCGCATCAGTATTAGCACAGATAAATTCCACGCCTTCAATATCAGCTGAGACCATGTGCTCGATGGCATTGCCACCACCACCGCCAACACCAATAACCTTGATAACGGCCGTTTGTGGATAGCTATCCATCAATTCAAACATATCGCTCATTGTGTCTCCTTAGGCAAGACTCACTCAAAAGTGAGAAAGCTTGATAATATTAAAATCTAATCTAAAAATTCCCTTGGAACCAACGTTTTACACGCCCAAATAGTCCTGGCAAACCATGACTAGAGCTTGTATCAATTTGCCTCTCAAGCTGCTGCTGGCGTCCATAAAGCAGTAAACCAATGCCTGTAGAGTAAATCGGGTTGCGTTGGACATCAACTAATCCAGTAACGTATCTTGGCAAACCAAGTCGGACTGGCATTTGAAAGATCTCTTCTGCTAATTCTATAACACCATCCATCTTCGCGCTGCCCCCTGTGACCACTATTCCAGATCCAATCAGCTCTTCAAGGCCCTGACGTTGCAATTCCGCATGAACCAAGTTAAATAACTCTTCATAACGAGGCTCAACTACTTCTGCTAAAGTAGCACGAGATAATTTTCTGGAAGGTCTTTCAGATACACCGCTTACCTCAACAATTTCGTTGGGATCTGCCAATCTAACTAAGGCACAAGCATGTTTAATTTTAATGGTTTCTGCGTTTTGAGTTGGTGTTCTTAGGGCAACAGCAATATCATTTGTCACTTGATCGCCGGCAATCGGAATGACAGCCGTATGCCGGATAGAGCCTTGAGTGAACACAGCAATATCTGTGGTGCCACCACCAATGTCGATAAGACAAACACCTAATTCTTTTTCATCTTCCGTTAATACTGCGTAGCTTGAAGCTAATTGCTCCAAAATAATATCGTCAACTTCAAGTCCACAACGTCGCACACATTTAATTATATTTTGAGCAGCGCTAACACTACCAGTCACCATATGAACCTTTGCTTCAAGTCGAACGCCTGACATTCCAACTGGTTCTTTTATGCTGTCTTGTGTATCGATAATGAATTGCTGTGGCAAGATATGAAGTATTTTTTGATCTGCAGGTATGGCAACTGCCTTTGCTGCTTCAATCACACGATCAACGTCTGCTTGGGTAACTTCTTGATCTCTGATAGCCACAATACCATGTGAATTTAAACTTCTAATGTGGCTGCCAGCGATACCGGTATAGACAGAATGGATCTGGCAACCTGCCATCAACTCAGCTTCTTCTATTGCACGTTGAATGGACTGTACTGTCGATTCAATGTTAACGACCACGCCTTTTTTTATCCCTACTGAAGGGTGCGAACCTACACCAATGATGTCCACATTGCCTTCGGGTGTTATTTCACCGACAATTGCGACAACTTTAGAAGTTCCAATATCTAGGCCTACAATGAGGTTTTTGTCGGTTTTTTTAGACATTGAATCCCTATCTCCCTATCGATATCTTTCTAAGCATAAACTAATTTGTTAAAAAACCCTATTCTCATGACGCGCGCCAGCCAATGGCCATACCATTTGTATATCTCAAATCGACATAGGCCATCTTTTTTTCATTCCCTTGCATGTACTTTTCATAAGCACTGACGAATCGTGTTAATCGCATTAGAATATCATTCGTTCCAAGCACCACGGTAATACCATTTGAAAGCCTTACTTGCCAAGCCCCTCTAGGGGCCAGAATAATATGAGTAATCTTCAAATTTAATGGCGCTATAATATTTCCCATTGCAACATATTGCTGCCAAACCAAGGTCGATTTACCCTGAGGCCCTTCTAATATGGGCAACTCTAATCCTTGGGTCTTTGCCATATCTGGAAAATAAAGCGTGCCTACATCGCTGATAATCCCCTTATCACTCCAGAACGCAGCAGGCGTATGCTCTTCAAATCGGACCACTAACTGATCTGGCCAGACTTTTCTCACATCAGCCTGTTTTATCCAGGGCAATGATAGCAAGTGATGTTGCAATGAAGAAACCTTTAATCTAAAAAAACCTGCTTTAATTTCAGGTAAAATAGCATCTCTGAGCTCTTCTTGGGAAAGATAATGCCTTTGGCCACTAAATCTAACAGAACCGATAGGAAAATGAGCCGGATCTAAACACCAAAATACACCATAGCCAACTGCGAAAAATACAGATACACAACTAAATACTTGAAAAAAACGTTTCACCCCCAATGGTTGCGATTTCGTTTTTTTCTTGTGTTGACCAAGATAACGGCGATACTTTCCGGACAATGACATTTCAGAAGCCTTATGCCTGTTGTGCAACTTCGCCAACTATCTTAGAAAACTGATCAACCGACAAAGTCGACGCTAAAATCGACAGCACTACTTCATCAAAACTTAAGCCTGCTGCCTTAGCAGACATTGGCACAAGACTATGAGACGTCATACCAGGAATGGTGTTGACCTCTAGCACCCAAAATTTACCCTCGTGATCTCGAATAAGATCGACACGCCCCCAGCCCTGACACCCCAACGCGCAAAAAGCACGGTAAGACAAAGAGCGTAAGATTTGTTCTTGATCTTCGCTTATTGGCGCAGGACACAAATATTGGGTCTCGTGAGATTCATATTTTGCCTGGTAATCGTAAAAACCACCTGGCGTATGTACTTCTACAGAAGGCAGTACATTATTGCCCAAAATACTTACAAAAAAGTCTTTACCATCGATCCACTTTTCAACAATCACATCGCCATAATGAGCGGCTTTCTCAAAAGCGAGTTTAATATCTTGCGCTTTGGCAACACGCGTGACGCCAATACTTGAACCTTCCGCTACTGGCTTAATGGAAATAGGAAAACCAATTTTTTGTGCTAATTCGTGCGCCACATCCAAATTTTTGGCTACCCCAAAAATAGGCGTTGGGATATTAAGACCATTCATCACTAATTTAGCACGGGCTTTATCCATGGCTAAGGCAGAAGCAGCAACACCGCTGCCGGTATAAGGGATCCCCAACATTTGGATCAACCCCTGAACAACACCATCTTCACCTTCTTTACCATGCAGTGCAATAAAAACGCGATCGTACTTTTCATCGACAAGTCTATTAGCTAAATTTTCGTCAACGTCTACTCCGTGAGCATCAATACCTTGTTGCAACAGTGAATTTAAAATATTTTCTCCACTTTGCAAGGAAATGGCGCGCTCAGAGGAACGTCCACCATAAAGCACCGCCACTTTGCCAAATGCAGATGCGTGCAAATCTTGTGGTCTACGCACATAGGTTTGTTCGGTATAAATCCCTTCATTTAGTATTAAATTTGACACTATGGCTCCCATTATCCGAGAATTCTCACTTCGGCTTGTAGTTTAATGTTAAATCTCGCCCAGACGGCTGATTCAATCGTAGTCATCAATGTTTCTACGTCTTGCGCGCTTGCATGATTGCAATTAATAATAAAATTGGCATGTTTTTCAGAGATAATTGCATCACCCACTCTATATCCTTTTAGATCACAAGCCTCTATAAGTCTAGCTGCAAAATCACCCGGTGGATTACGATAAACCGAACCACAATTAAAAGTACCAATAGGTTGTGTTTCTGATCTTTTCTTTAAAAGCTCTCGGATTTTCGTCATCCCATCTATAGAGCCATGAGGAAAACGAAATACCGCGCTCATAAAAGCTTCGTCTGGGTTGTGTTCTTTAGCACGAACACTGCGATAAGCAATATCATAATCATTCGGCGCGCGCTCAAGAATGATGCCTTGGCGATTTATCAGTGTAACACTTTGAACCCATTCCCAAGTTTCGGCACCCCAAGCACCCGCATTCATGGCCAATGCGCCGCCAATCGTTCCAGGGATCCCAGCAAAAAAAGCAGCATCCGCATATCCCAGTTTGGTGGCAAAACGCGCAAATTTTGCGCAAGTGACCCCTGCCTGAACATAAAATGTACCGTCTTCACGCTGATAACACTCTTGGCACTTCCTGGTACAAATCACCGCGCCAGCAATACCATTATCTCGGATGAGCACATTGCTACCCAACCCCAGCCAAGTCAGTTTAGTTCCCTGCGGTAACAACGCTAAGTAATTTGATAGTGCTTCCACGGAAGCCGGCAAATAAAAACGTTCAGCCTGACCGCCAATATGCCAACTTGTGAGTGGTGCTAAAGGAAAATTGAGTTGCTCGCCCTCAAAAGTGGGTAGCGAAAACTCTTCTCCTTCGTGACTTTCTTGTAGCATCCTAAACAGCCTTTTTACCAGCGGTTATCGGCGTTGCTGCGGCTTGAGAAGGAATTAATTCAAGTGCCACTTGACCAATATTGCCCGCACCTTGCAATAATAAAATATCATCCGCGAGTAAAACGTTATCTAAGGTTTGACGCATTTCAGCAATGCCTGGAATAAAAATCGGATCAACCGTTCCACGCTGACGAATTGAGCGACACAACGTTCTACCATCGGCACCGGCAATAGGCTCTTCGCCAGCGCTATAGACTTCAGACATCACCAGAACATCCACTTCAGACAGCACTCTGGTAAAGTCGTCAAACAACATGCTGGTTCTGGTATAACGATGAGGTTGAAACGCCATGACTAATCTTTTATCTGGCCAAGCGGCGCGCGCGGCTTCTATTGTCACGCGTACTTCTTCAGGATGATGCCCGTAATCCTCAATGACCAAAGCATGTCCTTGTGGTGCCAGGTATTCTCCATGAATATGAAATCGTCTGCCAATGCCCGCAAATTCAGCCAAAGCTGTCTCAATGGCTTCTTCTGACACCCCTTCTTCAAGTGCAACAGCAATTGCGGCAAGTGCATTAAGCACATTATGTTTACCGGGTAAGTTCAAGCAAACTTGTAAAGGGGCGCCATGAGGACGATACACCGTAAAACTGGTTTTGATTCCATTTTGT
Source organism: Uncultured Candidatus Berkiella sp. (assembly GCA_964606325.1). Classification (GTDB taxonomy): domain Bacteria; phylum Pseudomonadota; class Gammaproteobacteria; order Berkiellales; family Berkiellaceae; genus Berkiella. Next base: position 30,182 of record CAZSGE010000020.1, on the reverse strand, counting down.
TGATAATCCACAGCACGATAATCTGCGCGCTCGTGAAATCCGTAAGTAATAATCGGACGTGCGACTTGTGGCAAGATGGATTCCACAACGGGACAATCAATACAAACAACAGCAAATCCATAGAACGGCAAATTATGTAGAAATTGTACAAAGGTATCTTTTAGTTTCGAAAAATCATTATCATAGCTCTCTAAATGATCTCTATCGATATTCGTGACCACTGACACCATGGGATGAAGGTGCAAAAATGAAGCATCGCTTTCATCGGCTTCTGCGACTAAATAACGGCTTGCACCTAATCTGGCATTGGTACCCACACTATTGAGTTTACCGCCAATCACGAAAGTAGGATCTAACCCTCCTTGCGCTAACAAGCTGGCAATGAAGCTCGTCGTTGTCGTTTTACCATGGGCACCGGCAACCGCAATGCCATAACGAAAACGCATCAGCTCCGCCAGCATGGCTGCGCGTTGCACAACCGGTATACGTGCTGCTTTTGCAGTAACAACTTCAATATTATCTTCTTTGACCGCTGTAGAGACCACAACCACATCGGCACCAATCACATTCTCTTTAGCATGATGATGTGTAATGTGGGCACCTAAACTCTTTAGGCGTGCAGTCAGCGCATTATTAGAAGGATCGGATCCTGTGATGCGGTAACCTTGGGTTAACAATACTTCAGCAATGCCACCCATCCCTACGCCACCGATGCCAATAAAATGAATCGTATTAATGCGGCGCATTTCTGGAATCGTGAATTGAGTATTTTTATGAATCACTACTTACCTCTAAACAATGCTTTGCAACATCTTGCGTTGCCGTTGGCTTAGCTAAAAGCTTGCATGCCATGGCAACTGACAGACGTTTTTCGGGGTTATCAATTAATGTTTGTACTAATGCATGCAGCGATGCTACCGACAATTGTGATTGCGGTAATAAAAAGGCGCCATCTGTAGAACTTAAATATTTTGCGTTATAGGTTTGATGATCATCAACAGCATAAGGGAAAGGAATCAAAATACTACATACACCAACTTGAGCAAGCTCAGCCACGGTCAGCGCACCACTTCGGCAAATCACAATATCAGCCCAAGCATAAGCTTTTGCCATGTCTTGAATAAAATCAGTTACATTTGCTGTCACTTGAGCATTAGCATAATCGGCTTTTGTTTGTTCAAGATTATTTTTGCCCGTTTGATGCCATACATTGGGACGTTTTTCTTTAGGCAATAATGCCAAGGCTTGCGGCACCACTTCGTTTAAAGCTTTAGCGCCTTGTGAGCCACCCAATACCAAAATATTCACTTCACTTTTAGCGGCATACCTTTCTTGCGGCGAAGCTAACGCCAAAATATCTTGGCGTACAGGATTACCGGTAAACACCACCTTTTTGGGCTTATTGGAAAAAACTTGAGGAAAGGCCACCATAATACGTTTAGCAAAACGGGAAAGGTGTCGATTCGTCCATCCGGCAATGGCATTTTGTTCATGTAGCACTAACGGCGTACGAAGCAACCAAGCGGCAAGTGCGCCAGGGCCCGAAACATAGCCCCCCATGCTGAGCACCACATCGGGGCGCTCCCGCAATAACACACGCAACGATTGAATAATCGCTTTAGTGATCCGCCAAGGTGCAAGTAGCCAAGATAAGAAATTGGTACGGCGTAATCCTTGGATATCAATATAGGAAATAGCGAAACCATTTTGCGGCACAAAGCGCGCTTCAAAACCGTTTTGCGTACCCAACCAATGAATAAGATTACCTTGATCTTGAAGATAGTGGGCAACAGCCAGCGCAGGCATGACATGCCCGCCGGTGCCACCTGCCATAATCATGACTTTTTTTGGTGACTTTTGTTGACTAGTTTTTCTTAGGTCTGCGCCCAACGGTGGTCTCCCGGCTCCGGGCTAGCCGATTCTCATAATCAACCCGAACTAATAAACCGACTGCGACAGATATCACAAGAATGCTACTACCACCATAGCTTAAAAACGGTAAGGTCAAACCTTTGGTGGGCAATACCCCCGTGTTGACGCCTATGTTTATCAGTGTTTGTAAACCAACCCAAAGACTAATGCCATAACTGACAAAGGCGGCAAATCGATCGTCGCGCTTTTGCGCGTTCAAACCAACAATCATACCACGCCAAACAAATAGGATATACAAACCCACCGTGCCTAGGGCACCGATTAACCCTAATTCTTCTGCCAAAACGGCAAAAACAAAATCCGTGTGCGCCTCAGGTAAGTAGAATAACTTTTGAATGCTACCACCAAGGCCTACCCCAAACCACTCGCCACGACCAAAAGCAATGAGCGCTTGGGTCAATTGGTAACCTGTATCAAACTGTCTTGACCAAGGATCTAAAAAGGAAGTTAGCCTCGCTAAGCGATAAGGAGCAGAAACCGCCACCACGCCCAAGACCCCTGCCACGACGGTTAACAATGCCATAAATTGCCACATCGGTACGCCCGCTAAAAATAGCATGGCTAAGGAAGTGGTTAATATGACCACTGTCGCACCAAAATCGGGCTCTAATATCAATAAAGCACCGACAACTGATAGTAGGGCCATTGGCCTCACGAAACCTGCCACTTCATGCTTTAATGCTTGTGTATGCCGTACAACGTAACTAGAGATATAAATTACCACAGCGAGTTTGCAACACTCAGATACTTGTATGCTGGTAACGCCTAAATTTAACCACCGCGCACTACCATTCACTTCTTTGCCAATACCAGGAATCAATACCAATACTAAAGAAGCAAGGGCTGCAAGCATCATGGGCGCACTTAATCGATACCAGGTTTTCATCGGCATCATGCAAACGATGGATGCGCCAACAAACCCAACCAATAAAGCAACACCTTGATGGAGAGTAAAATAAAAAGGATTTCCCATTTGGCGCTCTGCCACCGCAATGGATGCGGAGGTCACCATGGTTAGCCCTAAAGCAAATAGCGCAACAATGGTGCCTAATAAGATAGGATCTAAACGCGCATCAGCAATATTGCGCCTTGCACTAAGAAGCACGTTTGCTTCGCATATGAGCTTGATGCACACAATTCATAAACACTTCGCCACGATGCGCAAAGTGTTTGTATTGATCTAAACTTGAACACGCCGGCGATAACAAGACCACATCTTGGGCTTGTGCACTTTCCTTGGCTAGATTCACAGCTTGCTCCATATTTTGCGCGCAGTGCGCAGGTATCATGTTATCAAAAGCCTCTAAAATAAGAGAAGCATCTTTACCCATCACGATGATGGCACGACAATACTGCGAGACAAAAGGCACGAGTGTTTTAAAATCAGCCCCTTTACCATCGCCACCCAAAATCAATATTATTTTACCGCTTAATTGTTGTCCAATTCCTTCTAAGGCTGCCTGGCAAGCGCCAATATTGGTTCCCTTGGAGTCATTGATCCAACGAACACCATTTTCATTGGCTACTAATTGACAGCGATGCTCAAGACCAGGAAAGGATCTCAGTGCCTCTAACATGCCTTCCCAAGATAAGCCTGCGGCATGTCCTAGTGCAAGCGCGCTTAAAGCATTGGCCAGATTATGCAAACCTACAATTTTAAGATCATCAGAACAAATCAAGGCCTGCTCACCAAAATACAGCCAGATTTTTCCCTCAATTGGCATCAAACCAAACTCACCTGCTTGAGGTACGCACGTACTAAAAAACCATTTTTTAGCTTGAGTGGGAATTAATTTGCTACTCGTTAAAGAGTCTTGCTTATTGATAATTACTTGCTTGGCAAATGTATGGATCCGATGCTTGGCGGCAACATAATCTTCAAAGCTGTCGTAACGATCGAGATGATCAGGCGTGATATTTAAAATAGTGGCGGCAAGCGGCTTTAAACTGATTGTGGTTTCCAATTGAAAACTAGACAACTCCATCACGATGAGATCAAGTTGGCTTAGGTCTTCATCAAAAATATCTAATACGGGTGTTCCGATATTACCGACCACGGCCACTTTTTTGCCGCAAGCCTTTGCCATTTCACCGACAAGTGTTGTGACAGTGCTCTTACCATTTGCGCCTGTAATAGCAATCACCGGTGCTTTGTTAAAGCGAGCAAACAATTCTATATCACCAATGATATCAACACCCTTGGCGCGGGCTTGCTGAATAGGGGGAATGTTGACCGCAACCCCTGGACTCACTATTAACGCACTTGCTGTGTTTAAGATTTCTTGTGGCCACTGGTTACCGGTATAAACATCAATATCCGGATGTTGTTTTTTAAACTCCGCTAAATTAGGAGGAGACGCCCGAGTGTCCATGACAACCATAGGGAGCTGTTGCTTTTTCAAAAAGCGAACACAAGATTGTCCTGTAAAACCTAACCCTATAACCACATGTAAATTTGTTTTATTCATCGCAGTTTCAACGTTGCCAATCCAATTAAGACTAATATGACAGTCATAATCCAAAAACGCACAATCACCTTGGGTTCAGGCCACCCGATAAGCTCGAAATGATGATGAATGGGGGCCATTCTAAAAATGCGTTGTCCCGTTAATTTGAAAGAAGCGACCTGTAAAATCACAGAGATGGTTTCCATCACAAAAACCCCTCCCATGATGAAAAGTACAATTTCTTGTCTAACGACCACAGCAATGATGCCAAGTGCTGCACCTAGGGCAAGTGAACCGACATCCCCCATGAATACTTGTGCAGGATAGGCGTTGAACCATAAGAATCCCAATCCAGCACCCACTAATGCACCACAAAATACACACAGCTCTCCAACACCTAACACATGAGGAATGGCTAAATACGTTGCAAATTCAGCGTGACCGGCAAGATATGCAAAGACACCTAGCGCACCGCCAACCAAAACGGTAGGCAATATGGCCAACCCATCTAAACCATCGGTGAGATTCACCGCATTACTGGCTCCGACCACCACAAAATAAGATAAAACGATATATGAAACACCTAATGGGATAAGTGCGTTCTTAAAAAATGGCAACACTAAATTCGTTTCTTGTGGGGTTGCCGCTGTAAAGTAAAGATACGTCACTGCAGCTAAACCAATAAGTGACTGATAAAAATATTTCCATCGGCCAGGCAAACCTTTAGTATTCTTTTTGATAACCTTACGGTAATCATCTACCCAACCTACGACACCAAATCCTAAGGTGACTAATAACACCACCCACAGATAGCGATTAGATAAATCGCCCCATAAAAAGCAAGCCACACTAATCGCAATTAAAATAATGGCACCACCCATCGTCGGTGTACCCGCTTTACTATAATGTGATTGTGGACCATCTGTGCGCACCTGTTGTCCCATTTGATTGGCGCGTAACCATTGAATCATATGAGGACCAAACCAAAGAGAAAAACCCAATGCGGTTAATGCTGCAAAAATGGTGCGTAAGGTTAAATATTCAAAGACGTGGAAAGTACGAAAATACTGAGATAAGTATTCAGCAAGCCACAATAACATTTTTATGCTTCCTCACGGATAGTCAAGGCATTAGTAACGACTTCCATTTTTGCACTGCGCGAACCTTTTACTAAAATGATCGTTTGTGCATTCAACGTAGTTTTTAAAGCTGCCACCAAATCATCTTTATTGGAAAAAAACGTGGCTCCCTCGCCGAAGGCTTTGACCGCGTGTTCGGATAACTTGCCCACTGCCAATAAACGCTCAATCCCTTTTTGACGTGCGTTTTGTCCAACTTCTACATGATATTCAATGGCATTTTCACCGAGCTCTGCCATATCTCCCATCACAAATACCCTTTTACCTTGGCAATGCGCTAAAACATCTAAAGCAGCATTAACAGAACCGGGATTAGCATTGTAGCTATCATCAATAATCCAAGCATCTTGCAACCCTTTGAAACGTCGCAATCTACCTGGTACACCTTGAAAACTTTCTAACCCTTTAATAATCCGCTCAAGTGGAATATTGAGCGCAAAACCTGCAGCAGCAGCAGCTAATGCATTCATGATCGTATGTTCGCCAGGTGTACAGACACTTACTTTGGCAGATTTATTTTCAATATGTAACGTGAACTCAACTGCAAAGGGTTGTAATTGAATATCACTTGCGGTGATCATCGCTTTGTTTTTAAGTCCAAAGGTAATCGTACGCTTGTCTTTAATCGAGGGAAGCCATGAGTTACTAAAGGGCTCATCGACATTTAAAATGGCTATACCATCTTTAGGTAAAATTTCATAAATTTCCCCTTTAGCGCTGGCCACGTTTTCTATCGTACCAAACCCCAGTAAATGGGCTGGCCTGACATTCGTAATGAGCGTAATATTGGGCCGGGCAATGCCGCCTAAATATTGAATTTCTCCGACACCACTGGCGCCCATTTCAATAACCGCATATTGGTATGAAGCATCCAAACGCATCAAGGTTAAAGGTAATCCAAAATGGTTGTTGAAATTTCCTTTAGTCGCCAATGTTTTGCCCATCAGTTGGCAAATAGATTCGATCATCCCTTTAACAGTGGTTTTACCACAACTGCCAGTCAATCCAACCATAGGGATAGGATATAACCGTCTATAAATCGAACCAATTTCACCTAGTGCAATGGTGGTATCTTTAACTTGTAAAAAACTAACGCTTTTTTGCGCACTCGTTTGTGGGGCACGTGCTGCTATAATCGCACTGGCACCATTTTGAATACTTGCTTCGATAAAATCATGCCCATCAAATGTTTCACCCTTGAGCGCTATAAATAAATCATGGGGTTGCACTTTACGGCTATCAATAGCAATGGTGGGTAACTCCCCATCTGGCCCATATAATTGGGCACCAATTTCTTTAGCGATTTCTGACAGCTTCACTCTTGTCCTCTCTTAATAGGGTATCGACGATTTGGGCGTCGCTAAATGGATAAACTGACTCTCCAATAATCTGGTAATTTTCGTGGCCTTTACCCGCAATTAAAATGGTGTCAACGGCCAGCGCATGATAGAAAGCATATTGTATGGCAGCTTCTCTGCTTTCTTCGATCATCACTTTTTCGCCTAACTGGGCGCTCACGCCCTGTAAAATGGCTTCGATAATGTGATGAGGATTTTCGGTTCTAGGATTATCATTGGTAATAATGACACGATCGGCAAGCTTTGCCGCAATCGCGCCCATTTTGGCGCGTTTATCTTTATCTCTATCACCACCGCAACCAAACACGCACCACAAGCGACGCTGACAATGTTCTCGCGAAGAAAGCAAAGCATTTTCTAAAGCATCTGGCGTATGTGCATAATCAATAATCACTTGAGGTGAAGTCGGCGTACCCATTTTTTGCATGCGTCCAGGCGCTGCATGTGCATGACTAATCGCGTCTATTGCTGCTTTAAATTCGTAACCTTGTAAGCACAGCTCAGCCAAGACAGCCAAAATATTACTGAGGTTGAAACGTCCTAACAGTGGCGAATGTAATTTTCCTTGCCCCCAAGGGGTGTCCACAACGGCACTGATCCCTTTTTGTGTCAATTCAATCGCTTTGGTTGTAATGGGAAAAAATAAGGCAGGCTTTATACCCGTAATGCCTGTCATTTTGTGATGCAACGTATAGGCTGCACATGGTATTTCTTTTTGATGTGCATTTAGCATTTTTTGACTATAGGCATCATCAGCATTCACAACAACTCGTTGTAAACTCTGAAACTGGAATAACTTTTGTTTAGCCTGACCATAGGCTTGCATTGTGCCATGATAATCTAAATGATCTTGCGTCAGATTAGTAAAGTGCGCGCTGGAAAAATTTACGCTGTCGACGCGGTGCTGAATTAAACCATGCGATGAAACTTCCATACAAACCGCTTGTGCGCCTTGTTCAATGAAGCTTTTCAAATATTTTTGTAATGAAATGGGCTCAGGTGTCGTGTAACCGCTGGTTTCTAATGACGACACAAAACCCGTACCAATCGTACCTATCAAAGCACAGGGGTTGCCTAAACGACTTAAGGTTTGCGCTAAAAGATAACAGGTCGTGGTTTTTCCGTTTGTTCCGGTAACGCCAATAATTTCTTTAAAACCTAAACCTGGATTTCCATAAAAGCGGCTTGCGATGATATTCAACTTCTCAGACAAGTTATCCACATAGATAACTGGTGTACCATCGGTAATGACCTCTGGCAATTGCTCTTGCGCAAGAACAGCAACAGCCCCATTCGCTAGCGCCTCTTGGATGTAAGCGTTGCCATTTGTGTGCTGCCCGTTTAAAGCAATAAACAAATCACCCTTTTGAAGCTTCTTGGAATTTTGCGATAATCCGCCCACAACACAATCTTGTGGTACAGAATATTCAGTCAAATCTTGTAAAAGCTGTTGTAACTTCATTATATTGTTCTTTAGCTAACTTTTAATGGGTTTCCCTTCCCAGGCCACTTAATTGTACCACCATATTCAGAAATTCCCGCTAACAACTTAGCAGGAATTTCTCTCTGAGGTGATTGATTTCTTCAAGGTCAAAACAACGATTATGCGTTATTGCAACTACTCAAGGAGCCTCTTGAATAACGACAACGCTACTGGGCTCTGGTACCACCATTTGCAACTGTTCTCGTGCGAGACGCTCAACGCGCGCATCAGCAGACCAGGTCCCTTGCTCTAAGAGTAATTGCCCCCACTCTACTTGAAGGGCTTCAATTTCTTGGTTCAAGGTTTGGAGTTTTGTAAACAAAAGCCGACTTTGATGTTTATGGTAAACCACCGCTATCGCGGACATGAATACCAGCACACTTAGAAAAATGAGCCGCCACAAAGGTTGAGGGCTTGCTATCTGTGGCAATTTACCATCATTTGCTTTGGCCATCTGACATCCTTGTTTTTAGGTTATTGGCGCTTTTTGGCCACTCTTAATGTAGCACTTCTAGCACGCAAATTTTGTCCAACTTCATCCATGCTTGGTCGCTGGCGTTTCACAATCCATTCAAAGGGAGATCGCAAATCTTTCTCTGGGATAGCCAATCCTTTTGGTACACTCACCCGAGAATGCTCACGGAAAAACTGTTTTACTTTTCTATCTTCCAGTGAATGGAAGCTAATAATAGCTAGGCGCCCCAAAGGCGCAAGCAATGACCAAGCGTCATTTAATAGCCCATCTATTGCTTGTAATTCTTGATTGATATAAATCCGAATGGCTTGGAAAGTTTTAGTTGCAGGATGATGCCCTATTTTTTTATAGGGAACACTTTTTGCAACAATATTGGCTAATTCTAACGTGGTTGATATGGGTTTTTTGCTTCTCGCCTCTAAGATATTACGGGTGATTTTTTTAGCAAAAGATTCCTCACCATACTTTCGCAACACCATGATAATATCGTCACTTGACGCTGAATTTAACCATTTCGCAGCAGAGATCCCTGTCAGTGGATCCATACGCATGTCTAAAGGCCCCTCACGCATAAAGCTAAAGCCGCGCTCTGCTTCTTCTAGCTGAGGGGAGGAAACGCCCAAATCAAGCAAAATACCGTTCACTTTCTTATCAATACATTGCTCTTTAGCAATACGATACATATCGCTAAAACAAGCTTGATAAAAAGTCACCCGCTTGTCATCTTCAAAACGTTGTTTGCCAAAATGGACCGCTTGTGGATCTTTGTCAAAACAAAGCAGTCGGCCATTAGCATTTAAGTGTTTTAAGATACCTTGGCTATGACCGCCACGACCAAAAGTGCCATCGATGTAAATCCCATCGGGGATAATATCGAGCCCTTGGAGTGCTTCGTCTAGCATGACAGGATGATGTTGTAGTGTTGTCATAGGGAGTATTGATTGATAACCAGTCACCACTATAGGTTCGCTGGCCCTATTTTGTCAACGAAAGTTGATTAACAAACAAATAAAGAAGAGTTGGCCGATAAGCCGGGTTCTGTCGCGGACAATCATTCATCTGGGACATGCGTCACCACATGCCTCAAGCAACCTACCCGAACCCTATGTGGGCCACACAATGTCCACTTTCGTGAACGTGGGTTCCTATTTGGTCTTGCTCCAAGTGGGGTTTGCCGTGCCGTTGCATGTTGCCACCAACGCGGTGAGCTCTTACCTCACCGTTTCGCCCTTACCCCTTTTCTTTGCATTTGCACCGAAGTTCATTTGCAAGATAGCTATTCTTTTCAGAATTAGGCGGTTTATTTTCTGTTGCACTTTCCGTAGGCTCGCGCCTCCCAGGCGTTACCTGGCACTTTGCCCTATGGAGCCCGGACTTTCCTCCATATGCAAAAATGCATATAGCGATTGCCTAGCCAACTCTCGCGTCAAAGGATACGTGTTCACCTACTAACAAGCAAGTCTAATCCTCTTTTTGCTTTAACTTCATTGCCAGTTCATAGAGGGCATTTTTAGGTTGATTGGTGATTTTTACCGCAATTTGTACGGCTTGTTTCAAAGAAACTTCTTCTAAGAGAATTTCTAAAATTCGCTTACTTTCAAGCGCATCTTCATCTTGATTCTCTTTCGCTTGTGCGCCTTGAACCACCAAAATACACTCGCCTTTGATAACCATCCCTGAATGAACTTCTGCCAAAAGAGATTCAAAAGTCCCGTTTTTGATCGTTTCAAATCTCTTAGTTAACTCTCTAACGACTGTGGCTTGCCGTTGGGGACCAAAAATATCATGCGCATCTTGAATCAATTCAGCTAGACGGTGAGGCGCTTCAAAAAAGACCATGGTGTGCGCAAAATCCTTCAAAATTTCGAGTCGTTTGCGCCTGGCACTGTCTTTTGCCGGTAAAAAACCTTCGAATAAAAATTTATCAGTAGGCAGTCCCGCGGCACTTAACGCCGCAATCAAAGAGCAGGGCCCAGGAATAGGCACAACTTGAATGCCCGCAGCATGAGCAGCGGCGACGAGCTGATAGCCTGGATCGCTTATCAACGGTGTACCCGCATCTGAAATCAAAGCACCTGTTTCACCCTGCAAAATTTGTGCAATAAGTGCAGGTGTGCGTTCTGATTCATTATGATCATGATATGAAACCAACGTGGTTGAGATATGCATGTGATCTAATAAGCCACGGCTGTGCCTGGTATCTTCCGCTGCCACCCAAGTTACCTGACTCAATATGGCTTGCGCTCTTGGCGTGATATCATCAAGGTTGCCAATGGGGGTAGCAACCACGTAAAGTTTACCCTTCTCTTGTTGCATACAGCCCCCTCATCGTAGGAAAGACAAGAAATATGAAAAAAAATCAAAGTTCATTATTTTTTAAATACTCAATTTTAGTTTTATTGCTAAATTTGTTTAATATATCTGCATCAGTTGCCTTTTTGGGACTCGAGCGTAAAGCACAACAAACGCAGGAAGAATACCCTAAACAGCGCACCTTTGGCGATGTTTCTGGTCCAACCAAGCAAATAGCGTTGCTGCTTCCCTTGACGGGAAAACATGCGGATTCTGCCAAAGCTATCCGAGAAGGCTTTTTGGCGAGTTATTATCAACAAACGGGTAATAAACCGATTGTCAAAGTCTATGACACCACCAAAGAACAAGATGTTCAACGTGTCTATCACTTAGCCGTTGATGAAGGTGCAGACTTTGTTGTTGGCCCCTTGTCCAAAGAAGATGTCCACCGCTTAAGCTTAATGCCTTCTTTTAAAACACCTGTACTGGCGCTGAATCATCATCCAGAAGTGCGCGCAAACGTAAAAGACTTTGTACAATACACGTTAGCGCCAGAAGCAGAAGCACAGCAAATTGCAGATAAAGCTTGGCAAAAAGGATATCGCAGCGCTGCGCTCATCGTGCCAGATAATGCATGGGGCAAACGTATTGCTAGTGCCTTTAGTGATCAATGGAAACACCATGGTGGACGTGTTGTTCGCACCGTGCATACCAATGCCCAACACGATCAATCGGCACCTGTGCGACGCTTGCTTGGGATTGATGAAAGTCAACAACGTGCAAACCAAATTAAATCACTTCTGACTGAAAAAGTGGATTTTCAGCCACGCAGACGAAAAGATTTTGATGTGATTGTGATGGCAGCACCTCCCGATCAAGCTCGTCAATTAAAGCCTTTATTTGATTTTTATTATGCAGAAGATGTGCCGGTTTATGCTACCAGTAGTGTTTATACGGGACACCCTAATGCTAAAAGAGACAGAGACATGAATGGCGTCGTTTTCTGTGATATGCCCTGGTTATTAGATGCCCAGCATGGCAGCAACTTACGAAAACTCTTAACCCAAACAGAAAACCAATCCGATCAATACAACCGATTGTTTGCCATGGGTGCAGATGCTTATCAAATCAGCACCAGCTTTAATAGCTTACAATCAGGCGGCAATGTGATTGGTGCCACAGGTCAGTTATCGCTTAATAACAACAACATTCAGCGTCAACTTTCTTGGGCTAAAATTGTTGACGGGATTCCCTCTAGCATTAATTAATCTCCATAACGTGCTAAGACTTTCTTAGCACGTTGCCCTTTCATCATTTAAACCGTTGCGCTTATCTTAACCCATCGCCCTTTTGATTGTATCTCTCAACATTGCCCCCATGGTTTCACTAGCCCAACAAAAATAGTGGAATGAAAACATGATTATCATCGAACCTTGTACAAGTATTGTTTCGGCTTTTGATAGTGCCAAAACAAAACCCGAACAAACCCTTCGATCTCTAGCCGATGGCAATAGTCGCTATACCTACTTTGAAGCCATCCGAGACGTAACATGCCCTACTGAACTGCGCCACAGCAGTGGTTCAAAGCAACTGACTGGGGCGGATTATTTGATGGAAGCACCAATCCAAAATCGATATTATTTAGCGCAAATGCGTTTAAATACACTCAAAATGCAAATCGAAAGTGCCGCCATAGCACAGGCAAAAGCCAGGGTTGATGATGAAAAAAAGGCCGAATTTGCTAGGGGTTTATTAGGATTTTAAATTTTTTTAAGCGTAAATAGACACATATTCTAAAATGGTGTTAGAATTATAACTTATAGGTGAGCTGTTCTATGTTATAAGCGGGTGGGGGTAGTAAATGCCATTCTTAGACCTCTTTAAAAATTTCCGTAAGGATGATGCGGATAAAAATATAAAAGCCAGCTTGCAACCAACAAACAAAGAGAACCAAACATCACCTAATGCACCCAATCAGAAACAACAAAATTTTGTAAATAAAGTGCTAGAAATTAATAAACAAGCAAAAAAACGCTAATCTAATTTAACCTTCATCTGCAAGCCAAAACCACGTGATGTTGTTCCTGCCATTCTAGGCGCAAGATGCGAATTCACATCCACAATTTCACCTTTGGCATATTTATTAGGCCCTGTTTTTACCCTATCAAAACCGACTTGAATATTATCGGTAAAGTGTACGGCAGCTAATGAACGCAATTTTTCTTTGTAGTGTTTCCAATCACCGTACTTGTCTTTTTCTACCAACATTTCTGGATGATGATACAGATTGTCGAATATATGCGTTAATCGTTTGGTGGGTATAATGATGTGACTTGTGCGTCTTGGTGTTGGTTCTTGGTATTTCTTAGCGTGATAGTCCATTGGCGTTTTAGCATGCTGCTCTGCAAAACACGGCGCCGTCATGAACGAAAACATCCCTGACAAGACTAAAATAACTAGCCCCTTCCTTTTCACTACTTCCTTTCCTCTATCCTTGAGCAAAGCATTGTCTGAAATTAGGTAACTAATTTAAATATATTAAATCCATAGAAATAGTAAAGCTTTTGGCCAACCGTTCATCGTTTAGGCTCGCTACCTTTCTTCCCTGCTTTGGGAATATACTGTTTAAGCGTGAAGTAGCAAGTCGACTAAGGCACCTGGCGCTGTATAGAAAGGAGAGTGATCACAATCTATAGAAAAAACACGGCAAGGCGTGGCTTGATGCATTAGCCGTTGGGTTTGAATCGAAATGGCATGATCTCTAAGACATTCAATATAATCTTTGGGAATATTCGCAAAGTTTTGCGTCAACAAAACCGGTGTTTGTAAAGGTGCCAAAGGCTCAGCACAAAATAATGGCAACAAACGGGCAAATAACGCATCAGGATAATCCTGATAAGCAAAATTTCTCATAGCATACGCTGGAAAATCAAAGAGATTCTTCTCATTATCTGGTTTCATCGTTTTAACAAAACGTGAAGGTGCTAAGCGGGAGGCAATTTCATATAAAGATTCGCCATCTTGCGGCAAATAACCTGCCACATACACCAAGCGTTTCACCTTTTGAGATTGACGTTCTGCAACAGCAGAAATCACCATACCCGCCATACTGTGCCCCACTAAGATAACCTCTTGCGGCGCTGCCAAAAGATGAGATTCAATACATTCAAGATAATGTTTAAACGTAATACTTTTAACTGGGGTTTTATCTTTACCATGTCCTGGCAAATCCGGCGTAACAACCGTGTGGCCCTTTTCTTGTAGCATTGGTGCTATCTTTTCCCAACACCAAGCACCATGCCATGCACCGTGAATCAAAATATAGTGAGCCATAACCTCTCCTTAAATCACAGTTTGCAGCTTATCCGCTATTTTTTCTGCTGCTAATTTGGCACCCTTTGCAGTGTAATGATAAGAATCATAAAAGTTGACTGCTTCTGGTGGAATAAGCTTAGCTAAATCTATCACTGTCACTGATTCATTTTGCCCTACTTCACGAATAATTTGATTAAACTGATGATATAAATCATCATCTTTCACGCGATTACCTTGTGTCATTAAAACAGGTTTGATACCTCTAATTTTACAAATGGCAATAAACGTTAGCAAATTACGGCGAAATTCTTCACTAATGTGTTCTTCATTAAAAGTTTCTTCATGCGGCGGAAATTCAAAGCGCGTAAAAACATTTTTCGAGGTTTGAACATGGCTTTTAAGCGAATCTTGATACCAATAGCTCCCTTGTGAGCGCAAAATCACCAAGTCATTTATATTGTGCATAAATACAACCATCGTTGGTTGCATCGGTAACACTTTATTGAGCAAAATATTAATCGAATGCATCGATTCGTTTGCCGATACCCCCCCATTATAACTATTCACTTTTTTACCTAAGTTATTTTCAAGTAAACGACCCACTAAATAGGGAAAGCGTTCCTCTTCTTCCATGTATAAACATTCGGTTGTTGATCCCCCTAAAAATACAATTTTCAGATCGGGGTTTTCATGAATATCAGAAGGCTTTATAAATCCATCTTTATCGGTTGCAAGACGATAATATTTGCGTTCGATCTTATTGGGTGCAATATTTTTGATGTAGTTTCTAGAAGGTCTTTCAAATTTTTCTTGATTGGGGCGATGTTCACGCAGTTTAATAAAACGACCGATATTGTTATCAATGATATTGGCAACGTACTTTTGATGAATCACTTTTTTTATACTTTTGTTTTCAAACTCAGTATACTTGTTATTCAAAAATTTAATCGAAGCGGCGCCATAGATCGCTAGCGAAAGCATGACAAATAGGATCACCAATGTCTTTTTAGGGTGCTTTTCAAAATTATTTACTTTACCTTTAATCACCATTTATCAAACCCCAAGTTTGGCATGTTTAAAGAGATCAAATCAGCCCTAAAGGGTACGCACTTAAAGCTAAAAAAGCAAAACTCCACCCAAAAAGGAAATGAGGCAGAGAAGCTTGCTTTGCAGTATTTAAAAAAACAGGGGTTAAAATACGTTAGTGTACAATTTCAATCTAAAATGGGTGAAATCGATCTGATTATGCGTCAAAACAACGAGATTGTTTTTGTGGAAGTACGCTCCTTGAGGATAAGCACCTTTTATGAACCCTTTGAAAGCATCAATAGCGCTAAACAGCGAAAACTCATCCTGACAGCCCAATGCTATTTGAATAGTCATTCGTGGACGGCGGATTTTACGGCCAGATTTGACGTCGTTTCAATTATAGGTGACCAACTCAACCCTAAAATAACCTGGATCCCAAACGCTTTTGGAGTAGAATAAACGCCTTATTAACCACAACACTGAGCGCATTTTTAGTTAGATAACCCATGAGTAAACAAGATAAAGTTCGTCAACTCTTCAACGATAGTATTGATACAAAATTAGCGGCATTAGACACCCTGCCACCAGAGATTGTTCGTGCAAGCGAGTGCATGGTTGCCGCATTACATCAAAAGCGAAAAATTTTAGTTTGTGGCAATGGCGGCTCAGCAGCCGATGCGCAACATTTTGCGGCAGAATTACTTAATCGATTTGAAAAAGAAAGAATCAGTTTACCTGCCTTTGCGCTGACAACCGATTCTTCTACCATTACCTCCATTGCCAATGATTATAGCTATGATGAAATCTTCTCAAAGCAAATTAAAGGTTTAGGGCAAGAAGGCGATGTATTACTAGCCATCAGCACCAGCGGTAAATCTCAAAATATATTAAATGCTATCTACGCCGCTCACAGCAAAGGAATGAGAGTTATTGCTTTGACCGGAAAAGATGGCGGACCGCTTGCAAGAATCTTACAAGCAGAAGACATTGAATTAAGGGTGCCGGCACAATCCACGGCGAGAATCCAAGAAGTTCATCTGCTCGTTATACATTGTTTATGCGAATATATTGATTCAGAATTTGGACCCCAAACATGCGTAAGATAAATTTTTCTAAAATTAAATTGATGACTCTCACAGTGACAGCGCTTAGCTTGTTATCAGGTTGTGCGGCAGTCGTCGTAGGTGGCGCTGCCACAAGCGCGATCGTTACTGCAAATGATAGACGCACCACCGGCACCATAATCGAAGATAAAAGCATCCAAATTAAAGCGATGCAAGCGGTGAGCGATGTCGCCGGAGATGATAACAATATCCATGTCTCCGCTGTTTCCTATAATAACCAAGTTTTATTAATAGGACAGACTCCCACACATCAAATTCGAGCAGAAATTATTTCACGTGTTAAAAATATTGAAAAAGTAAAAAAAGTGCATAATGAAATTGTGCTCAGCGAGCCTAGCACTTTATTACAACGCTCAACCGATAGCTGGATCACCACTAGAATCAAAAGCGAAATGACGGTCACCAAAGATTTTAACCCAGCCCGCGTTAAGGTGGTTACTGAAAATGGCATCGTCTACTTAATGGGTATTGTGAAACCACTCGAAGAAGAAATTGCGGTGGACATTGCAAGACATGTCAAAGGTGTGAAAAAAGTTGTCAAAATCCTCGAATATGACAGAACCTAGTACGCTACCCATCGCCTTTTTAGATCAACTCAAAAAGGCGTTTGGACAAGAGCAATGTTACACCGATCCTGCTGATTGCTGGGTATATGGTTATGATAACTCACGAGGCCATGCCCTACCTCAAGCCGTTGTTTTTGCTATCTCACACGAAGACATAGTCACCATTGTAAAACTTTGCTATGAGCATGGCGTGCCACTTACCGCCCGTGGGCGGGCTAGCGGCACAACCGGCGCAGCTATTCCCTTACAGGGTGGCATTGTATTGTCGCTTGAGCGTATGCAAAAAATAATTAAAGTCGATGCTGCCAATCGCGTGATGGTGGTTGAACCTGGTGTTTTAAATTCACAAGTTCAAAAGGCAGCATTTGATGCTGGCTTTTTTTGGCCTCCCGATCCTACCAGCGCCGCTTATTGCTGTATTGGCGGAAATTTAAGTTGTAATGCCGCAGGTCCTCGCTCGTTAAAATACGGCACCACCCGAGAAAATACGTTAGGGTTAACGGCTGTCATTGGTAATGGTGATACCATTGAATGTGGTGTTTACACCACTAAAGGTGTGGTGGGTTATGATTTAACACGGTTGCTGATTGGATCTGAAGGCACACTTGGTATTATTTCAAAAGCCATTTTGAAGTTAACGCCCCTGCCCCATACCAAACGCACCATGCGCGCGTTTTTCCGTAATATCGATAGCGCCGCCTTAGCCGTGACGCAAGTGATGAGCCAACCCATCACGCCTTGTGGGTGTGAATTTATTGATGGCAACGCTATACAAATGATCCGGGCACATGCGCATGCAGATTTACCAGACAATGCCGGCAGCATGCTGATGATTGAAGTGGATGGCTCATCAGAGGATTTATCAGCCGATATTGAATTAATGCACAAAGCTTGCAGCAATGATGGCCTCATCTCATGGGCCGTTGCCAACACAAACGAAGAAACGGAAAAACTTTGGGCGATTAGAAAATCATTATCTCAAGCGCTCAGAAGCCTCTCTCCTCATAAAATTAACGAAGATGTGGTAGTACCATTATCCAACATCCCAGCTCTCTTAAACTATACTCAAGTGCTTGCCAAAGAATACAATATTACGATTGTCAATTTTGGCCATGCTGGCAATGGTAATCTTCATGTGAATTTATTGATTGATCCGTTTGATCCCATCCAAGGCCCTAAAGCCAAAGAGTGCCTCAATAAATTGTTTGATAAGGTTGTAGCCTTACAGGGTAGCTTATCGGGCGAACATGGGGTAGGAATAGAAAAGCGCGATTATGTAAACAAAGAGCTTTCTGCTAGTGCTATTGCCTTGATGAAGAATATCAAAGCGCAATTTGATCCGAAAAATATTTTGAATCCGGGAAAGTTTTTTCCGCTTTAGTGAGGCTACACTAAACTTTGCATTAATCCATCAACCTCATCCTACAAGTTGTCATTCATTGATGGCATTTTTTAGCTCAACGCCTTAAAATGAGTGTAAATTTTTGTTGGGAAATCATATGCAGCTAGGTCCTATTGAATATACGTCTGAGTTAACAGTAGAAGACTTATCCGATTTCATAACATTACTGCGTTCACTGCAACTTCAAGATGACGATACGGCAAAATCTTTATTAACGCATAAACCCTACTTGTGTAGCTTGGCAACGGAAAATGGCATATCGCCTTTACATGCCGCTGTATGCTTGCCTCATACTTGTGTAACACCAGAAATTTTCACCTTACTTATCAATAACCCTTATACCGACTTAAATGCACAAAATTCTGCAGGTTATAGTGCATTGCATTTTATGGCGGAATATAATCATTACAAGTTATTAGCAATATTCTTAACGCAACATAAGCAAAAAATTAATCTTAACCTATTAACCAGTGAAAACGTTCCCGATGTCGATAAGCAATTTACCAGTGTTTACTTAGCAAGTTTAAAAGGAAATAAAGAGGCCTTGCATTTGTTAATTAAAGCTGGCGCAGATGTGAATATTCAAACGGGTGTTTTAAGATGGTCGCCGCTGCATATTGCCTGTTTACATGCTCATGAAGATTGCGTTTTTCAGTTATTAGAAGCAGGGGCTAATCCTCAGGCAACTGATATAGATGGTGCCACTGCTGCTCATGATTTAGCGATTGCTCAGGAAATGGATGCTGACACGTTTGAGCGTATATTACTGATGTTATCAGATGCTAAAGTTAATTTTAGAAGTAAATCTCAAGGTTTTATGGCAGATGAATTCGCATTATATGCAGGAAATGCAGATGCACTCCAATTCAGTGATCGTTTAAAATCGCACAGAATACCCAGTTTAAAAGAAATGTGCCTAAAAGTAGTGCCCATTAATCCATTAATGGACGATCTTCAATCAAGGTTTGAGAAAACTAAACTCTAATTTTATTTGGGACGCTGAAATGCTTTCATGCGTTCTGATACAACCCCCTGTGGAATCTCTGAGGTTTTTTTAGCGCCTGGCGTTTGACTATTTCCTTGATTCGGAGTGAGATAAGTCTGTGCAATTTCTTGAGCCGTTCTTTTAGGGGCATCTTGCTTTTCACCGGTGAATCGTCCAGCTTTAAAACGGCTGCCGTTTATGAGAAGTGTTTGAGAGCCGCCAGTTAGATCCAAGGCATTGTTTGTGCGCTCACTTCGTGCTTGCTCTTGTTTTTTAGCTACCGCTGCTTGTAAAACCCCCGCTTTAGGCAAAGTAATCGGCGGCTTAGTTTGGGCAAGACTAAGCGGCGAAGATGGCGCTGACGAAACTTGTGGTTTAGGTTTAGGCTGAGGTTGGGTTGCACGGGGTGAGAGCAAGTTTTTGGCGCCTTTTTCATCCATGATTCTTTCGTAATTGCCTTTGAGTAAACTTGCGCCGTTTTTATCTTTTAATATCGCTAAAAGCTGATTCGCATCCATGGTAATCACTTGCACCCCTTTATCTTTTAAATCTTTGGGCGCGGTGCAATCAACACCCATTGCTCTTAGCGCTTCACAAAATGATTGCGCTCTAGGCTCTTTATCAAGTCTAAACGCTAAAAAAGCTCTTCCATTTTCGTTAGCCCGAACTTGAGGGCCTATAAGTTCGAATACTTTATTAGGTGCTAGATGGGTTTTAATGTCGTTTACCAATAACTCAATCTTGGCTTTTACTGAAGCTTTCATCTTAGCAATTTCACCCGCTTTTTCTAAAATATCATATACTTCATCAATCAAATTTGATGTTTCCGGTGGTTTTAATTTATCAGGAGAAGATGCTGGCTGTGAGGGCTCAGGAAATGGATAGAGCTCTTCTTTTCCTTTATCATTTAAATCGACTTGCGTCACAGGAGAAGACTCTGGTTGTGAAGGCGCAGCGACTTGTGCTACAGGAGAAGACGCTGGCTGTGAGGGGCTCGCAGCTTGTAAGGCCATAACAGCAGCCACATTTTTATCAAAATTATCTCTTACCGCTATTGCTTCCTGTAGGAGAGCAGCAACTTGTGGATGTGGATTAGGATTATCACTTTGCAGCTTTTCGATTAAACTATTAAAACTATCTCTTGTTTCTTTATAGCCCTCTAAAGATGATTGCTCCATCAGCCCTTGTGCCATGTAATTGATCCCATCAAACTGCTCCTTAATTTCTTTCATAAGGGGAAGAGACGTTACCGCTGACATCATTGAATCCAAATTTATCTTTAAGGTTGTGGCCTCATTTAGTAGCGCTGAAATTTCAGGAACATGCGAGAGATTTGTGTTTACTAATTTTTCAATGAGTGCATTAAATTTAGCTGAAGGTTCCTGATAACCTTTTATATCAGATATTTCAATATCCCCACTGGCAAGATAGGCTATACCATCAAACTGTTCTCTAATTTCCTGCATAAGTGGTCGCAGTGTATTAACTTTAAGTTCTTCAAGTTTATTTAAATTGGCTTCAAGTTTTTGAATTGATTTAGTAGCATGAACTTTTAATTTCTCGTCAGTAGTTGACGCTTGTAATTTCCGTGCCTTGTCTAATGCGCTTTTTACTTGTTCCAATCGCCTGCCTGAATCCTCATGCCAAAACGGTTTATCAGGTGTTGATTTATTGACTATCAGTTCAATTGATTTGTTTGAATCTCTGACAGTTTCAAACAGTTTGTTGAGCACTACACTTTCATTCTCTAAGATTATGCCTGCCAACGTGGCTGGCGCATTCTCAAAAGGAATGCCATTTGGCTTATATATTTGGTGTGATCTTTGGACTGCAAAATCACTATCTAAAGGCAATTGTTGATATCTCTCATCCAGTGAACTTTGTGGCATTGGGGAATTAACTTCATAGTTCATTCCAGTACGATCTTGCCAGGATTTAAATTCATCTAGTGCAGCTTTTTCGCGTTCTGATTTCCCCTCACCTTCATAATTTCCTGCAATTTCAACTTTGAATTTCGTAATGCTTATGTCTGGAATACAAAATCCCTCCTCTGAAGCCATTCTTGCTTTCATTTTGGCTTTATCACCTTTGTTAGATAATAAGCCATTTTCATGATCCGTAAGGGCTTGGAATCTTTCAAAAGCAGGCACAGATTGCAAATATTGCAATCTGCTAACTGGCTCGGAATTTAATCCTGCAGAAATTGCTCTCATTGCTGCATAATTTTTACCATGCTCACATTCAACAAGCAATTGCACGTAGAATTCATACTGTTCTGCTTGCGCAGATTCAGATGTGGCCATCATGATATCATCTCGAACCATATTTTCAAGATTTTGCAAATCATTGATTAAAGCAACAAAGTTTGGTGCTTGTTCTGGTGTCTTAACCCATTTTTTAACTTCTTGGGGATCAACTTTCATCATTAAGGCACCGTGACGATCTGTTAATTCTTTAGCTAAAGCTGAAGCTTTAGGATTAGAAAAATAAGCAGCTCGAGGTTCTGATTCTCCTCTTGGCAAAATTTCCAAAGTACGCGCATTAAATACCCTCTGTTTTGCCTTAGCATCTTCTGTATTGAGTGCTTCATGTTGTTTAATTCTTTCAGCTAAATTGGTCGCAAGAGGCTCAGGATTATGCGAAAAAGCGACACTGGACTGTGCATCAAAAATGATCTTCATCGCATTGCTAAGATTTTGTAGTTTATCTTCGCTTTCTTTGGCAGTGGCAGTTTCCTCAGTAATAAACATATCTTGCATTGGGATACCAACCCAGGGAATAACTTCTAATCCTTCAGCTTTTTTAGCAGCCAAGGTATCTCGGAGCCCTTTGTTAGACTTAGTTGGGCTGAAAATCACATCAAGCTCTTTAGTCAATTGAGCTATTTCAGGTTGCTCATCAACTAAGTACTTGAATCTACGCACAGCTGAATGATTAAGCGAACCAAATATAGCCGCAGCCGATTGCAAATCACCAGTTTCGATGCACTTAGCAGCTACTTTTGTATAAAATGCAAAAATTGACTTTTGGTGATCTTTATTTTGTGCAGCTAAAACTATATCGCTAACAACCATTACGCCAAGACCATCAAAATTTTTAATCATTTGGCTAATGGCTAATTTTTGTTCTTTGTCCTTGTCCCATTTCCTATTGTGAAAATCTGTTGGTGAAAGCGTTCTATATTGCGCCAACTGAATCTGGCGCAAATCATGCACCATCGCAGCAACTGGATCATCAAAATGAACTTCACTCGGATTTTGGTTTAAACTTACGTTAACAACATCATTCAAGTTCGACTGACCATTTGAAAGAGGCATTGCAATGATGGCATCTTGACGTGCTTTTTCAGCTATTACTTGTAGTGCTGTTTGCTTAATGCTTTGAGAGAACTCTACGGGAAGTTGATGTTTCGCTACAAAAGCTAAAGTTCCTGTTACAATTTCTTCATGAAATTGATGTTTAACATCTTTTCTAAGAAGTTCTTTAACAAAATATTCAGCGTTTACTAGAAACTTCCGCTTTTCAGAATCAGATTTTAACTCCCCATAAACCTTATCCAGTTCTTCAAAAAATTGCTTTGGAGGAATTTTTGCAAAAATGACCATGGCGGTATTGCTAAGATCTTCATTCGTAAAGGGGAGTGATTGCCCCTTATTCTGGTCTGGATCTCGCATGCCTAACATCAAATTTTTAATTAGTTTTTGCGATGGCGTTGGGCCCTCTTGAATCACGTGACAGTACCCCCAAAATAATTGGAATTACCTTTATATTATGTACCTAAATTGCGGTTTAAATATAGGGTACTTAAGGACGATTTAATTATTGTCAGGTGTAATTCAACCTTGTTATTTGCACAGATTGTGGCAAGAAAATTGGATATTTCTCGTAAAAGTTCAACAAATGCGTGCATTTGCAGCTATGCCAGCAGTAAAAACAAGCATCTATTTCATTTTTTTACCAAACATGGGTTGATTTTTATTAGAATCTTGTGGCGCTGGCATCTGTAAGGGTGCCGACTTTGCCTCAAGCAATCTTAAAGATGTCATCACTGGATTTTGTTGTTGGATCATATCCTCTTTTTGTTTAGAGGTAACGGCCACAGCCTCAAAATCACTCATCGCCTTTGCCAACAAAACTGGCATATCAGGTGTTTCACTATGGCCTACCTTACGCAGAGTCGCATCCAATTTTATGGTTGTTTGTGCATCTAATGGGCCATGTTGTTCTAATTTTTCATTCAGTTTTAAAAGTACTTCTCGAACCTCGTTCCAATAGGGTTCAGGAAATTCGTTTTTGGGATCCAACATCAAATTTACAAACGTTACAATCTCCTCTCGTGGGCGCATTGGCAGGCCTGCCTGTGCATAACATTTACACATTAGGTGTCTGACTCGAGTGTCATGATCTTTCTCTGTATGCGCATGCTGTTTAAAAAAGTCTAGCGATTTCTCAAAATCATTATCTTCAGCAGCATTAATAGCACGCGTATGTGGGGGTAGTCTTTCATACATTTTGGAAAGATTTTCGCTGTCCCTTGCTGAGATAGGTACGTTCTCAATAATTTGCCCCATGCCCAGCTTTGCACCTATTGCATTCACCATTCTTAACCACGATGGTACAAAATAGATAAAGGTCCAATCTTCAAAGCTTTTATCCACAATCTCAGGATTACCATCGATCGCTCGCAGCGTGCTAACTGCTCTTTTTCCTGTTTCATGCTTGATAACGCTGCCGACTTTATATTGCCAAGTATCACTGTTTTTATAGAAAACAACATTATCCTGGCCCGTAAAATCTAGAAGTTGATCAGTTTGTTGATAATAATCTTTGAATTTTACTAAAAAATCTTTCATCACTGCTCTTAGGCTAGCTTCTTTCTCTAGTCTTTCAAAAATGGGGCTAAGAGATTGATGAAAAAATAAAAAATCCTCTTGATTGAAAGCCTCCCCCGAAGCTTCATTTCCTAACAAAGAGAGGTTCATTTTGTGATATTTTGAAGGATCTGCTTTGAGTTTTGATTCTATCGTCTCAATGGCTTGCGTATTAAATCCAAATTTTTCATTTTTCTGAAAACAATCATCAAATGCCACAAGGGAGATGATGGCATCTTTCACATCAATATCATCCGTTTGCTTTACTTTTTGAATACTGCGCGTTTCCAGCAAGCATCTTTCATATCCAAACACTTCGTATAGTTTGGCGTATTTACTTGTCAACTCATCCAATCGCCTTTGAAGTGTTACCTTATCATTACCAAGTGAATTTCTGATGACTTTTAATAAAAAGGTAGGGTTGTCATTGAGCTTATAGATATCGTGTGTCCCACCACCTGGCAACTTTATGAGTTTGCCCAAATCAATGGCACCATCGACCATAGGCAGATCTTTTAAAATATCGAGTGATAGAAATATAGGCGCTAACATAGCGTATCTCTTTCTTAGTATGACTATAAGTCATATGTAGCTATAAATCGGTATATCAAGGTTTGATGCAACTTAGCGGTAGATTTGATACGGCAAAAGGTAATCATGTATTTGCACTGAGTCTATTCAAAAAAATCTGCAATAATACCTTCTGATCCTAGCTCACTATTTCAGTGCACCCATCATTTTTAGCAAGCACAATAGGACTTTCACCGGATAGCTTGGTTAAGCATTCGCTCAAACGTTGCGAATGGGTTGTTACCCAAATCTGTGAGTTTTTACTCGCCTTCTGAATCAAATTAGCAAGAGGCTCAATTAAATCTGGATGCAGGCTCATCTCTGGTTCATTGATGGCTAAAAATTCTGGTGCTCTTGGGCTAAGCAGCGCTGCAATCAAGCATAAATAACGCAAGGTACCATCAGATAATTCTCGTGCTTCTAACGGGCGCAATATACCCGGTTGCTTTAGCAACGCTTCAAATCGACCATGTTCGTTTTTAATGATGAGTTGGCACCCAGGAAAAGCATCATCAATGGCGCTAAATAAAGCCTTGTCATCGCCTATTTCAATAATCGTTTGTAAAGCCGCAGCATAGTCCACCCCATCGTTACTCATCACAGGTGTGCGAACCCCCACTTGAGGCAATCTTAATGGAGAATAGCTGTCTGTGCGAAAATGATGATAGAACCGCCAATGACGCATCGACTCTCTTATAGCAGATAATTCTGGATACAAATGCGGCTCATGTAATTGAGATAAAATCGATTCTGTCTGTGTTAAAGCTATAGGATAAGGTACGCGATCACCTTCCTGGTTTGTCACCCACGTTGCTTGTGCTTTACGCTCTAAAAAAGTGGTGGCAGAACGCCGCTCTTTTCCATGCCATACAGTTTCTTCTTTGACTTCAGGATCTAAACCAAATAGCGTAAGGCCCGCGAGCGGCAAACCTAAAGAAAGCTCATAAGAAAATACATCGGTTTTAACCGTTAGTGTCATTCGAACAGGTTTTTTGGTGCGGGTATAATTCTTACGTTCTCCAGCCCATAATACCGATGGCATGCCACCTTCTAAAGCCAAAGTCTTAGCTAAATTGCCATCAGAGGTTTTTCCCAACAAACAAATTGAGTTGTATAAATTACTTTTTCCGCAACCATTGGGCCCTGTAATCACATTGATATGATTTAATCGCAAAGATAAGTCTTGCAGTGAACGGTACCCTTTGACGGAGAATTCTAAAATAGGCATAAAATACTATAAATAGACTGTGTTATTGCATTTTTACTGATATTGCTGTGGATATCAATCCATTAAGGATATTTAAACCGAAATCATCTCATCAAGAAATCTTTTTCCCCACCACCAAACAACTTTGATAAAACCCAATACATCCCGCAGGATTAGCAATGAGATCATCCAGTTCTTTGGCACGTTTTTCCCACTCATCTGTACTTACCCCATGCGCTAGAGCATATTCTTTATAGCCTTCTCTGGAAGTGCCTGCTAACAATTGCTTTTGTTTGTCGGTGTAAAGTAAGGGTTGAAAAAGCCCGGCATGCAAGACATCAAATCCAACCGTTTTCATTTGATGAAATAATTTCATGCCAAAATTACCATCTCTATCTTCCCCCTCTTTTTCGCGCGGGAACCGATCATCTGTTCGTTCAAAACCCCAAGCAGCTACTTTTGGATAGGAAAAAGCAGCACTCACCACCCCTTCTTCAACAATAAAGAATCCGCCTTGAGGTAATAGATTAAATACTTTTTCAATCACTTGAGTTGGATTATTAATATGATGCAGAATAAATCGGCAATAGATAAGATCAAATGTTTCATTTAAAGCGTCAATGTCATATGCCGAATGCACCTTAAAGCTTAGCCAAGAAGGTGCAACTTCTTTGGTTAATTCCATCGTTGCTTTTATTTGATTTTCACTATTATCAATCGCAACAACTTTACCCGCACTACCCACCTGGTTTGCCAACCAGAGACTCATGGCGCCTCGTCCACAACCAATATCTAATACCCGCATTCCGGGTTTAATAACGCGCTTAATCGCTTGTTGGGTATTATCGTTAAACATCACATCTAAAATATCTAGGCCCTCTTGGCCTTTTTCGCCGATTTCAAATTCATATTTATCTTCTCTCATGATGTGGGCTCCTCGTCATCTAGCAAAAAACCTCCGACTTGTGCTTTCCACAATGAGGCATACATGCCATTTTTGCTAAGTAATTCCTGATGTGTACCATCTTCAACAATTTTGCCTTTATCAAACACCAAAATCCTATCCATATGAAGCAAAGTTGAAAGTCTGTGGGCAATCACAATGGTGGTTTTATGTTGCATGAGCTGCCACAAACTCATCTGGATATATTGCTCTGTCACTGAATCCAGGGAGCTTGTTGCTTCATCTAAAATAAGAATGGGTGCATTTTTTAAAAAAGCTCTAGCAATCGCTATGCGTTGGCGCTGACCACCTGATAGCTTAACGCCACGTTCACCCACTAAAGAATCATATTTAAGCGCTAATGTTTCGATAAACTCATGGGCATTGGCTAATTTTGCCGCCTCGATCACTTCTTCAACAGAAGCATCTATGCGACCACAACGAATATTTTCCAACAAACTGCGATGAAACAGTGAAGGATCTTGTGGGATCATACCGATATTTTTGCGCAAACTATCCTGCGTGACTTCTTTTATATCATGATCATCAATTAGAATACGTCCCTGGTTTACATCAAATAATCTTAAAATTAAGTTTACAAAAGTCGATTTTCCACTGCCTGAATGTCCAACCAAACCCACCTTCTGACCTGGCAAGATGGTAACTGTTTTATTTTCAAATAGCGGCTCGGTCCCTTGATAGTTAAACTGCACCTTATCAAAAACAATTTTACCTGCAGTTACCTTTAACTCTTTAGCATCGGGTTTATCTTGAATTTCATGCGGTTGATTAACGATGGTTAAGGCTTGTCGGCAATTACCTGCCTCTTTTGATAATCTTAGAATTTCTTGACCAACTCCATAAATACTATTAGACACAGCGGCAGACAAAGTGATCACTAAAGCAAAATCACCCACCGTTACTAAGTCGTGCATTCTTCCATAGATTAATCCTGCTAGCATTGTCGATATGAGCAATAACATCCAAATGCCTTGGATAAAATTCACTTTGAGCATATACCAGTCTAAAGCTCTATCTTCCTTCATTAAATGGTTAATAGAGTTAAAAACCACATCTTCTTCGTACTTTTTGTTGGCGAACAACTTTGTGCTCATAATATTGATAATGCTATCCACCATCTTGCCGCTCATATTGTTGCCAGCTTTACTTAAGGCAAAGCTAAGTTTTTCAGAATGTTTAGACATCCAATAAGAGGTGCTGACAAAAGCAATCGCCCAAATAAATTGCACCAAACCAAATAATGGGTGGACTGTATATAAAATAGCAGATGAAACCACAATCGATAATGTTTTAGGTAATAATGAATGCACCAAAATTTGAATGATTGATTCTACGCCCATGCACAAATCAAAGATCTTCTTAGACAAACTACCTGAAAAATGCTCACCAAAATAGCGATAGGAGTGCCCAGATAGATAATGATGGACAGTTCCTGCAATATCAGATTTAATTTTAGGAAAAAATTGCAGATGAGCATAACGATACGCCGTAAAAAGCACGTTCATCACAATCTGTATGGTTGCATACAATATGGCGGGCACTAAAATTGCGGCAAAGAGTAAATCAATATTGGAGCCAGTTGCTATCACACCATCGATAATAAGTTTAAGCAAATAAGCATTTGCCGTTGCCCAAGACGCTTCAAAGAGTACAAACAATGAAAACGTAAAAAGCGATAAAGGATGACGTTTTAAAAACATCCCTATAAAAGCACTAAGCTTTGTAGGAATAGCCAGTCCTTTATTGACTACTTGTGTTTTGGTCAGATCAATTTTCATGAATATGCCTTCATCATCGGCTATATGGATTCCAATATCCTGGCGGCCTTGGTCTTGGCGCTTGCATTGGGCTTTTCACTCTTAGGTCATTATGCTCTACATTTGGTTCCGTCCACTGTGGTTTATTTCTGTGCACTTGCGCTGTTTCAACGTAGTACTTTGCACGCTCTTTAAACAATTCAAATTGCCATAACATATAGACTTACCTCAACCTTAAAGTTTGGCCTCTTTCTAATAGATATAAAATTTATCACCTGATTTAGTTGCAGATTATACGCACTGATTGCTTGAAAACATCAGAAAAGTTAGACGTATCAAAAAAAACGTGCCAATAAGGCACGTTTTTGCGGTGAAATGCCTATACTAGTGAATTTCTATACCAGCGTATTTAGCATTGGGGTGATGAGATAAAACACTGTCTGTGACTTCCCTTTCTTTATCTTCTTTGGTATCGACCATTATCATAAAATGACCATCCTTTACATAACTTTCATATTTTTCGACGATTTCATCTTTTACTCCAATACCAATTAAACCCGTTGCCCATATACCAATCACAATGCCAAAAATTAACATGGCAACATAGGCAAAAGCATTGATATGAACATTGGCAGGTAAAGCAAAAGAAAATAACGCTAGAATAAACAGAAAAAATACCAATCCTACAATGGGACCTTTTTTAATTGCGGAGCCTAAATGTGAGGTATAAACAACACCTGCGCGATGAAGATGCGCTTGCTCTAGATCTTCTGGAATGCCACCATACACATGAATTTGACCGTCTTTTACACCAAGTGATTCGAGCTCATGAGCAATATGCGCTGTTTCATCAAGATCAGGCACGAGAATAAAGAGTCTTTTCATGACAACGCCTCCAAAATGAGGGGCATACTTTTATTCTATACAATTTTGAGCTTGATAACTATGTATCGAGATGGGTCAAAGGTGTAGATGCATGCCACCTACACATTCATTCGCGCGTTATGTCATCCTGAGTAAAGCGAAGGATCTCTTAGAAGATTCTTCGCTTTACTCAGGATGACATAAATGAAAATTGGGATATCGCACAGACGATAGGATATTGAAAATTTGTTATTTCACAACTGTTAAATTAGGTCTGCCACTGCCACCTTTTTTGCCGCCTTTGCCACTGCCACCTTTTGAACCGCCAGATCCCTTTTCAGAGGTCGTTGTTTCTGGTGGTGGCACTTCGTCTTCATCATCATCTTTGAAGACCATCCCACG
>CAZSGE010000019.1:0-45031 GCA_964606325.1 Uncultured Candidatus Berkiella sp. | reverse complement strand
TATCATCAGCTTGAGAATATTACGAATGGTAAAATGACTGACATGGAGCTTTACTGGATTCAAAGAACAGATCCCTTTTTTCAATCTTGCTTAAACACGGATCAGTGTTTAACTGCAAATACACTGACGTATTTAAACTGGCAAGAAAAACGTAGAGAGTATTTACATCTACTTGATAAAATATCATTCCATAAATATGGTTTTAAACCTGGCGACCCCTCGGCTGTAAACATCATAACGAATTTGTTTGTTAACCCTGATTTGTATCAATTTGTTATTAATCTTATTTTCATTTTAATAATTTGCGCAATTGTTGAGAAGAAAATAGGTGTTATTGGTTTGCTAATGAGTTATCTTGTTTGTGGATTATCGATGGTATCTATTTATTGTTTGTTGACGCCATTCAGTTTGATAGCAGTTAGTGGTGCAAGTGGTGGGATCGCAGGCTTGATAGGAATGGTGCTAGTTTTTAGTAAGCTTGGAAACGTGAATATCCTATATTTTAACAAGCGTGAATTCCATACTAAAGCAATCAACAGTGTTGGTATTTTCATATTTTGGAATGTTTGTCAGCTTTGTTTGGTATATTTTACGGCATTTGATATTGTGGGATATATATCACAGTTGGTTGCTTTTTTGGTCGGCGTATTATTAGCGATGATGCTTCAAAAATTATTAGTACATTCCACGCTTAAAACAGTAAAGCATGCTGACAAACCTACAGATTTGCAATCGAGATTAAATGATGCTGTAAAAGAAATTTCGCAAATGAATTACAATGAGGCTAAAAAGATTTTATATCCTTTGCTTGTTGAATATCCTGCCAATAAAGAAATATATTTTCAGTTGTTTAACATTGTTAAGTCAAATCCGGCCAGTGAAGAATACCATGATATTGCTCAAAAAATATTTTTAATTAAAGATTCGTCACGTTCAACAGTAGCGATGATTAATTTAGTATTTAAAAATTACATTCGTCGGGCACAACCTACTATCAGATTTGATGTCGATACGTTTATTAGTTTGCTTTCGCGTTTTAGAAAAGCAGGTTTTTATGATGATGCTGAGAAAATTTTAAAAGTTCTGATTAAGCACAATAATGATGATATGTTGTCTGAGGTGTTGGCGAGAGAACAATTATTATTAGCACGTTGTTATTTACTCAAAAAGGACAAAGTTCATGGAGATAGATTGCTTGAATGGTTAGTGGAAACTTTCCCTAATACGGAGTCTGCAAAACAAGCAAAATCTTTCGTTGATATTAAAAACTCAGGCACATATTATTAGGTCTTTATGTATTTACAAGATATCTGTGTGCTCGAATGGCCGGTAAATAAACATCTGGATCAAGTTTTTCATCTGATCGCTTTGAGCGATTCTTATCTTTATCACATTTTTCACTGGGCGGCGTAAATTGAGGATAGGGCGTATTTTCATCGCTGGGGAAAAAGATTGGAATAGGCCCTTTTATCATGGCACGAGTAACTTGCGCGTTTTGATTATACACCAAATTAGCCCTTAAGTGGGGCGCTAATTCTTGAACGATTGCCAAAGACTC
Organism: Uncultured Candidatus Berkiella sp.; assembly: GCA_964606325.1. GTDB lineage: Bacteria > Pseudomonadota > Gammaproteobacteria > Berkiellales > Berkiellaceae > Berkiella. The sequence goes on along the minus strand of CAZSGE010000019.1, from coordinate 43,473 downwards.
ATTTGGCGCCAGCATGCCAAGTTTCGCCAGTTGAATCTCAATTCCAGCATCATTGCCTTTTTTAATCAGTAGTTCTTGTGCTTTAGAAATCGAGATTTTTCTTATTGATCGCGTGTGAGCCCAGGTCCAGCTGATCTTTTGAGGGGCTGCTAATAGTATGGGAATTTTACGATAGCATTGTTTCAGATGTAATCGCGAGAGACCACTGCTGTGAAGTGTTTTGCTTAGCGAAAGATTACGCATCATGCTGTTGATTTTTTCTGTTAATTCCGGATGGTGTGTGATCAACTTATCAGCTTTTAGCGCTAATACCGTTTTTTTGAATCTGTCTTTGCACTCGTTGACTTGCGTTGCTAGTTTTAAAGTAGAGGGTGATGCTCCGATAAAGCCTGGACAGAGAATGATTTCTCTTGGCGCTTGAAGATTGTGATATTGCAGTTGAGTCAGGATGTGGCAAGTTTTTTCTCGCGCTTGAGGTAGTGATTGAACGGTTTGAGAATCTGTGTCATGCAACCATGCGATCAAATGAGGCTCCCCTAATATTGCGGTGCACAATAAGGTTAATGCATTAGTAAGTTCATCAAATGCTTGAAGCAGTTCAATTCGTAATTCAGATGATTGCACTGTTATATCCTTGCATCGTTAAAGGCAAAAGCTAAAGGCGCTAGCATGAATCGTCATAAAGAAAATGAAGAATCACAAAAGAACCTAGCATCAGCATCATTGCTCATGAATTCGTATTTTAATGCTTGCCAGGTGATGAGCGCTAACAATAAAGTTCCTCATGCCAATTGGCAAGATATATTCAATTTAGAGCATATCTATAAAATATGGCTCAGTGAGCTAACACGTAATCCAAGCAAAATTTGCCAAGCGCAATTTGATTACCTGCACGACAATTTTAAATTATGTTTATCAATGCAAGAAGCTTCACTGGGTAAAAAACTCCAACCTCTGATAGTGCCGGCCCCAGAAGATAAGCGTTTTCGATCCTCTGCTTGGGGTGAGGAGCCCTATTTTTATTATTTGCAGCAAAGTTATTTACTGATGGTGCAACATTGCATGCGCTTCATTCAAGATAACAAAAGTAGTAACCCTAAGATAGCAAGGCAAGTTGATTTTTTTACCCGTCAATTTTTAGATGCTTTGTCACCAAGCAATTACATCTTCACCAACCCTGATGTCATCAAGCATATAATTGATACAAAGGGTGAAAGTCTTTTTAAGGGATATCAAAATTTCTTGGACGATGTTATTGATGGTGGTGGTCAATTTGCAATCAAAATGACAGATATGTCAGCTTTTGAGATAGGCAAGAATCTTGCGATAACGCCGGGAAAAGTGATTTTTCAAAATAAATTGTTTCAATTGATACAATATACACCTACTACCACAAAAGTTTATCAGCGACCACTTTTGATTATTCCACCTTGGATTAATAAGTACTATATTTTGGACCTTAATCAAAAGAACTCCTATGTGAAATGGATAGTCGACCAAGGATTTACAGTTTTTATGATTTCTTGGGCAAACCCGGATGAAAATTATCGAGAAATCACTTTCGATGATTATGTTACAGAAGGGGTTTTGCCAGCGCTTGATGCCATCACACAGGCAACCGGAGAGCAGCAGGTCAATGCGCTAGGATTTTGTATTGGCGGTACGCTGCTGGCGACCACCTTGGCTTACATGAAAGCTAAACATGATAATCGTATTGTGAGCAGCACCTTTTTAGCCACACTCATTGATTTTACTGATCCAGGAGAAATTGAAGTATTTATTGATGAGCCACAATTATCCGCTTTAGAACAAAAAATGCATAAAGATGGCTATTTGGATGGTCGCGTACTTATGACGACTTTCAATATGCTTCGTGCAAACGATCTGTTTTGGTCATACTATATCCATAATTATTTATGTGGCAAGGCTCCACATGCGTTTGACATATTTTATTGGAATACTGATTCGGTAAATTTACCTGAAAAAATGCTAAGTTTCTACTTGCGAAATTTATATCTGAATAATTTTCTTATCCAAAAAGATAGGCTCAAAATCAATGGGGTAAATATTGACGTTTCGCTAATAGATATTCCTGCCTATTTTTTATCAACAGAGCAAGATCATATTGCGCCTTGGCAATCAATTTTCATGGGGGCCGTTTTTTTAAATAGTCCAACTACTTTTGTTTTAGGGGGCTCTGGCCATATAGCGGGTGTTATTAACCCCCCCTCTAGTCAAAAATATAGTTACCACTTTTCGGATCGTGATATTAAACAATTTGAAACTCCCGATGAATGGCGGGCTAATACGCAAACGGCAACGGGCTCTTGGTGGAATCATTGGGTGACATGGCTAACGAAGTCTGCTGGAAAGAAAATTGAACCAAGATGTCCAGGCAGCGGAAAATTACCTATCTTGCAAGATGCACCTGGAGATTATGTTAAGAAACGTTCTCATTAATTAAACAACAATTTAAGCATTTTTGTTCTATGCTTTTTAGATACTGGTGAAGCAGTGTTACTGGATAAACATAGCGCTTAAATTGAAGAAGTGTGAAGATACAATCATGAAAATACTTGTATGCGATGACTCAGTAATTAATCGTCAAATTATTGGGGGATATCTTCAGCAAATGGGGCATAAAGCAATTTATGCTGATAATGGACAGCAAGCTGTAGAATTATTCACAAAAAATGAACCTGATTTAGTCCTGATCGATGTTGAGATGCCAGGTATGGATGGCTACGAGGCAACTCGTGCGATAAGGCAATCATGTTACGACTTTTCCCAGTGGACGCCTATTATATTTGTCAGCAGTTTCATTGATGATGATAGCATCGTTAAGGGAATAGAGGCGGGTGCTGATGATTATCTCACCAAACCTGTTTCGGCTGCAGTACTTCGCGCGAAGATACACGCGATGCGTCGTTTAGCCGCGATGCGTGAAAATTTAATAGATTTTGGTAAGCAGTTACGTGAGGTTAACGAAAAATTACTGAGCTCAAACCAACTTCTGTCTGAATTATCACTCAAAGATCCTTTAACACGTTTGGGTAACCGTCGCGCATTTGAAGAAACTCTGTCGAGAAACTGTCGTTCCGCTATCCGCGACAATGAACCACTTTGCATGTTAATGATAGATGTTGATAATTTTAAATCTTTCAATGATACCTATGGCCATCAAGCGGGTGATTACTGCTTGCAGCAAGTAGCGCAGGTGTTAAAACAAGGCATTCATCGTGCTTCTGATTTTGCTGCACGTTATGGCGGTGAAGAATTTGCGATATTATTGGCTGATACACCTTTTGCAGGTGGAATGCATGTTGCTGATAGATTAAGAATGGGCGTTGAGGCCCTTCAAATTCAAAACAAAAGAGCGCCTTTAGGGGTGGTGACTATCAGTGTGGGGGTTGCCTGCTCGAAAATTGATGGTGAATTTGCAAGTGAAGCTTTAGTCGCTGCCGCGGATGCCGCACTTTATGAAGCCAAAGAATTAGGCAGAAATAGTGTGATGGGGGCAAAAACCTTGGTGGATAATAATCTGACCAAAGATGTGATTAAATCTAAGAAACGCCGTCTTCCTAATTCAGGTCTTGCGGGATAATTGAGTCGCTCTCTGTTACTATGGGGCAAATAATTTGAACATGGGTTGCCCTGATGTTAGTTGGAAATATTTCTAAAATGGTGGTGCAGGCTTCTACCCCAGTTTCTTATTCCTTACCACTCAATAGTGACTTGCTCCCTTTAAATGGTTTTTTGGGTAAAACGCTCAAATTACAGTTTATGCAAAAAATAAATTGTGTTGCTTGTGCTAACCCTATCAAAAAAAGTTACCAAGATGGTTATTGTTTCCCTTGCACCCAAAAATTAGCACAAGCGGATTTATGTATTGTAAAGCCTGAGCGCTGTCATTTTCACTTAGGGACTTGTCGTGAGCCGCAGTGGGGGCAGAATCATTGTATGGTGCCGCACATTGTTTATCTTTCAAATGCTTCAGGCATAAAAGTTGGGATCACACGAAAAACAAATATTCCCGCTCGTTGGATAGATCAAGGTGCTATCAGTGCACTTTCATTATATGAGGTGTCTTCACGTCGTGTATCAGGTTTGGTTGAAGTTGCATTGACAAAATATATTGCCGATAAAACCAATTGGCGCAAAATGTTAACCGGTGAGGACGCTACCATTGATTTATTACAAGAGCGTGAAAATATATTAATGAAATCAGAAAATGACTTCACACACATTTATGAATTGTTTGGTAAAGATGCGATAAAGCTCATCCCAAATCCGCAGATTGTTCAACTTCAATATCCTATCCTTGAATATCCCACCAAAGTTTCTTCTCTTTCTTTTGATAAAACAAATATCATTGAGGGCACGTTATTAGGCATTAAAGGTCAATATTTAATGTTTGATATAGGCGTGCTGAATATCCGTAAACACAGTGGCTATGTGATAGCTGCGAAATAAACCAAGGCTAATTTAAACGTAGGATAGCATGGTTCCATGAGGAACCATGCTTGAATCCTAATTGCTTTCTAAATAAACACGCTTTCTTTCAGGTGTGCTATAAAGCAACGCGACATGTCTCACCAGGCCAATGAGTCCTACGACATTGATGATCAGCATCAAGTTCATGAAAATATCAGCGACGGTCCATACCATTTTTACATGAATGAAGGCACCAAGTGGAATAATCGCAACAAACAGAAATTGAAATGGACGAATAAACTTCTTTGAGAAGAGAAATTCAATGGCTTTGTCTGCACAAAATGACCACGTCAAAATCGTTGTGTATGCAAAGAAGAATAACGTGATGGTAATAAGATGGCCAGCAAAAGGTAAAGAGAAGCCACGTTTGAAAGCTTCTATACACATGTTTGTGCTTTCTAAACCAACCACTTGCCAGGCATCAGTCATGATCAATACAAGACCTGTGAGTGTGCAAACCAGCATTACAACCAAGGGGGATAAAGTGCTTATCAATCCTTGAGTAAGAGCAGTTTCGGTCATTGAAGTTTTGCTTTCTACGCTAGAGTGGATAATTGCATCGATTCCCACACCCACATCGGTTGCAAATAGGCCTCTATCAAATCCCACTCTCATTGCTTGTAAGACAGCAAAGCCTGCTACACCACCTGTAACGGCTAAAGGTGAAAAGGCCGCGCCAACAATGAGATCAAGGGCGGGGATAAGTTTATCGAGGTTAAACAGCACGATCGCCAAACAAGAGCCAATGTAACCGACAGCCATAAAGGGTACGACAAATGAGGCAACTGCTGAGAAGCGTTGCATGCCGCCTAATATAACGGCAGCGACAATGATGCTCATGCCAATCCCAGAAGCTAAAGGCGGAATGCCTGCTTGAGTTAAGGGGAGCGCTAAAGAATTCATTTGCACTAAATTACCTACCGTGATGGCAGTTAATATTGCTAAGGCGCAATACAATTTTCCAGTGCGTTTAAGTCCTAGGCCTTTTGATAAGTAATACATGGGGCCACCGACAAATCGGCCGCTTTCATCTTTTTGTCTATATAATACGCCCAGCACACAACCCACAAATTTTAAGATGGCGCCAAAGGTTGCCATGACCCACATCCAAAACAAGGCACCAGGGCCGCCCATGGCGAGTGCTACGGCAATACCAGAGATATTACCTGTCCCTAAATTGCCGCCAAGTACAGCTGAAACGGCGCTAAAGGAGCTAGAGCGCTTACCAGTGGCGTCTCTATCCCCAATAAAAAACTTCCATGCGGTGAGCATATGTGTGCATTGCACAAAACGAAATTTAAAGGAGAAGGCGATGCCAACAACGGCGACAAGGGGAATAAGAAGGTATAACGAAAGCAGGTTTTTAAATTCGTCTAGCATGTAACTTCTTCATTGTTGGTGATCGCAGAGGATCGAGATTCTACGGAAGGGAGAGTATGGCGTCAATATATTTAAAGTTAGCAAGCTAGGTATTTTAGGCTGTCATCCTGAGCGCAGCGAAGGATCTCAGTTTAACGGAAGAGATCCTTCGCTGCGCTCAGGATGACAAAAAGTGAGTACTAAGAAGCTTTAGGCTCTTCTTTTGCTGGGCACTGATAAAGCAGATGAATTTCGCCTTCATCGTTGCGGGTTTCTAATTTAACAGGAAAGCCCCACAGCGTGTAAAGGTGTTTTAAAACTTCTTGTGATTGCTCAGAAAGAGGCCGACGGTTGCGTTGTGTGTAGCGCAAGGTCATGGAGCGATCGCCTCTGACATCTACCTTATAGACTTGAATATCAGGCTCTTGATTACCAATATTGAAATGCTCACTAAGCAATTGGCGTATTTTTTTATAGCCATTCTCATCATGAATCGCAATGACTTCAAAATCTTCGCGATTATCATCATCCAAAATACTAAATAACTTTAAATCCCGCATCACCTTAGGTGAGAGAAACTGCGCAATAAAACTTTCGTCTTTGAAATTACGCATGGCGAAATCTAAAGTTTCTATCCAATTACTACCTGCAATATCAGGAAACCATCGAGTATCTTCTTCTGTTGGGTTTTCGCAGATTCGGCGAATATCCATAAACATAGTGAAACCCAGTGTGTAAGGATTAATACCAGAATAATAAGGACTATCAAACGGGGGTTGATAAATGACATTTGTGTGATTGTGCAAAAACTCTAACATAAAATCATCATTTACCAAGCCTTCAGTGAAGAGATGATTGATAATGGTGTAATGCCAAAAGGTAGCCCATCCTTCATTCATGACTTTGGTTTGTCTTTGAGGATAAAAATATTGCGCCATTTTTCGCACAATGCGCACTAACTCTCGCTGCCATCCTTCTAATAGCGGAGCATGCTTTTCGATAAAATATAAAATATTTTCCTGTGGTTCCTCTGGAAAGCGCTTTTCATCATCGATGGCATCTTTTGATTTGGAAGTAGGCAATGTGCGCCAAAGTTCATTAACTAAGGTTTGTAAATATTCTTCGCGATTGGATTGGCGTAATTTCTCTTCTTGTAAGGAAATTTTATTAGGACGTTTGTATCTATCAACGCCATGATTCATCAATGCATGACAAGCATCTAAAATTTCTTCAACAGCATCAACACCGTATTGCTCTTCGCATTGCGCGACATAATTTTTAGCAAACAATAAATAATCTATAATTGAATCTGGACTTGTCCAGGTTTTAAATAAGTAGTTTCCTTTAAAAAAGGAGTTATGGCCATAACAAGCATGGGCGATAACGAGTGCTTGCATCGCTAGCGTGTTTTCTTCCATTAGATAAGAAATGCAAGGATTGGAATTGATTACGAGTTCATAAGCCAGTCCCATGTAACCACGTTTATAACTTTTTTCTACATTTAAGAATTGTTTACCAAAAGACCAATGGCTGTAACCCAATGGCATTCCGACAGAAGAATAAGCATCAAGCATTTGCTCTGAACTAATAATTTCGACTTGATTAGGATAGGTGTCAAGTTTATATGAGCATGCAATACGTTTGATTTCTTTATCGTATTTTTCTAATAATTCATGCGTCCATTCTGAAGAGCTTGATATGATGCTTGATTTGGGCATACAAAATCCTTATCCTGCGCTCTCTTGACGTTTAAAAAGTTCTCTAAAGACAGGATAGATGTCTTTCATATCTTCAATATTTTGCATGGCAAATTGTGGGCATTGTTCTTTAACGCCTAGGTAGGCTTCCCATAAACTTTGATGATGGCGCGGCATAATTTCAACATAGGCAAAATACTGAACAAGAGGTAAAATATCGTTCACTAAAATATCGCGACAACGAGGCGAGTCATTATTCCAATTATCACCGTCAGAAGCCTGGGCAGCATAGATATTCCAATCTGTTGTAGGGAACCGCGCTTGCATCACATCTTTCATTAATTCTAAGGCGCTGGAAACAACTGTGCCGCCTGTTTCACGAGAGTAGAAAAATTCTTCTTCATTGACTTCTTTCGCAGAAGTATGATGTCGAATAAAAACAACTTCAACATTTTCATAGGTGCGCGTTAAAAATAAATATAATAAAATAAAAAAGCGCTTCGCAATATCTTTTTTGGCTTCATCCATTGAGCCTGATACATCCATCAAGCAAAACATGACAGCTTGGGTTGTTGGAATAGTTCGTCTTACACGATAGTTATATTTTAAATCAATAGGATCAATAAAGGGGATAGTCCCAATTTTTTGCTTTAAATGTTCTATCTCAAGTTGGATTTCTGCGATACGTGCCGATTTAGGATCATTTTTGAGAAGCATGGCAAGTTCATTTTCAAGGGCTTCAATTTTTGTTCTTTTGGCAGATGTTAATGCAATACGTCTACCCATTGCATTTTTAACTGAGCGCACGATATTAATATTGGCGGGTGTTCCATCAGAGGTAAAGCCAGCTCTCACCATTTTAAAAGAAGGGATTTTGGCAACTTGCGTTTTGACTAAATTGGGTAAGGCTAAATCTTCAAAAAAGATATCGAGAAATTCTTCTTTAGAAATTTCAAAGATAAAATCATCCGATCCTTCTTCTTTTGCATTACTGGCAGCAGAGCCTCCTGTGCCTTGTCCTTTTTGTGGGCGCTGAATCAAATCCCCGGGTACAAAATCTTTATTTCCAGGTAATATGATGTCTCTAACACCGCCAGTGCCATATGAAAAACTGGGTTCAGAAATATCTTTGGCGGGGATAACTATTTTTTCACCGCTCTCGTCTACTTCTTTGATAGAGCGACCTGAAATAGCTTGCCGAACAGCTTCTTGAATTTGTTTTTTAAACCGACGCATAAAACGCTGACGGTTTACCGCGCTTTTATGTCGTCCATTTGGTCGCCTATCAATAAAACGTGACAAGGCCTTCTCCTATGAGGACTTACGCACACGTAAGTACCATTCACATAATAAACGCACTTGCTTTGCTGTATATCCTTTATCAACCATGCGATCGACAAATTCTTGGTGCTTTTTCTTTTCATCGACGGAAGCTTTCGCATTAAAGGATATAACGGGTAAGAGATCTTCTGTATTTGAAAACATTTTCTTTTCTATCACAACACGCAGTTTCTCATAGCTGGTCCAACTTGGATTTTTGCCTCGGTTATTGGCGCGTGCTCTCAATACAAAGTTAACAATCTCATTTCTAAAATCCTTTGGATTAGAGATCCCTGCGGGCTTTTCAATTTTTTCGAGTTCATCATTTAACGAACGTCTGTCTAAGATTTCACCAGTATCAGGATCGCGATATTCTTGATCTTGGATCCAAAAATCTGCGTAGGTAACATATCTATCAAAGATGTTTTGGCCGTACTCAGAATAGGATTCAAGGTAGGCCGTTTGAATTTCTTTACCAATAAATTCAACATAACGAGGTGAGAGGTAACCTTTGAGGTAAGAAAGATAACGTTCGGCGACATCTGGCTGAAATTGTTCGCGTTCGATTTGCTGCTCTAACACATATAATAAATGGACTGGGTTAGCAGCGATTTCTGTAGAATCAAAGTTGAATACTTTGGAGAGAATTTTGAACGCAAACCGCGTTGATAAACCTGTCATCCCTTCATCAACGCCAGCATAGTCGCGATATTCTTGATAGGATTTCGCTTTGGGATCGGTGTCTTTTAAATTTTCGCCGTCGTATACGCGCATTTTAGAGAAAATGCTTGAGTTTTCTGGTTCTTTGAGTCTTGAGAGGACAGAAAATTGAGCTAACATTTTTAAAGTGTTAGGAGCACAATGCGCTTCTTTTAACGAGCTATTGAGTAATAATTTTTTGTATATTTGAATTTCCTCTGTAACGCGCAAACAATAAGGTACCTTCACGATATAAACCCTGTCTAAAAAGGCTTCATTGTGCTTATTGTTTTTAAAAGTGAGCCATTCACTTTCATTGGAATGCGCCATGATAATGCCGTCAAAGGGAATAGAGGCAGAACCTTCGGTTGCGTTATAGTTCCCTTCTTGAGTGGCGGTAAGCAAGGGATGTAGCACTTTAATAGGCGCTTTGAACATCTCCACAAATTCGAGTAATCCACGATTTGCTTTGCATAAGCCGCCCGAGTAGCTGTAAGCATCTGGATCATCTTGTGCATATTGTTCAAGTTTGCGGATATCCACTTTACCCACAAGGGATGAAATATCTTGGTTATTTTCATCGCCTGGTTCAGTTTTAGCGACGGCAATTTGTCGTAAGCGCGAAGGCCAAACCTTGACCACGCGAAATTGATTAATATCGCCATTGAATTCATGAAGGCGTTTAACTGCCCAAGGAGACATAATGCTTTCAACATAGCGACGTGGTATGCCAAATTCTTCTTCTAAGATCGGACCATCTTCATCAGGGTTGAACAAGCCAAGCGGTGATTCATGTACTGGCGATCCTTTCAACGCATAAAAGGGTACTTTTTCCATTAATGCCTTTAAGCGTTCAGCGAGGGAAGACTTACCGCCACCCACAGGACCTAAGAGGTAAAGCATTTGTTTCTTTTCTTCTAAACCTTGCGCGGCGTGTTTTAAAAATGACACGATTTGCTCAATGGGTTCTTCCATGCCATAAAAAGTTTCAAATGAATCATAAAGTTTTATAACTTTGTTTGAGAAGATCCGACTTAATCGACGATCGTTGCTGGTATCAACCAAAATGGGTTCCCCAATCGCGCTGAGCAAACGTTCAGCAGCATTGGCGTAAGCCATTTTGTCTTGCTTACAGATCTGGAGGTATTCTTGCAGACTGTATTCTTCTTCTTTAAATCTGCCATCGAAGCGATCCTTGAAGTTACTAAATACGTCCATTATGACTCCTTTTCTTAGAAAACTGCCTTATTACCACTGGCCTGGATCCCAGCATTTTTAAGGGATAGACTAATATATAAGATGACAGTTCGTTATCTTCTATTAATAAGCATAGGCGCCAACGAGCAATATGAAAATGCAAAACGCGAAACTAAAAACGACCTACCTCAAAGATTACCAGACCCCAGACTATTTTGTTTTGAGCATTGATTTGCACGTTGAGCTCCAAGAAGACAAAACCATTGTCCACTCTTTAATTAATATCGTCAGAAATAACAAAAAGGAAAGTGCTACACCCTTAGTTTTAATGGGGGAGTCACTAAAATTGTTATCTCTAAGGTTAAATGACAAGCCTTTGGCGACGCATGAGTACCAGATTTCCCCTCATACCTTGACAATTTTATCAGTACCCGATGCATTTGCGCTTGAAGTGGTCACTGAGATTTACCCACAAAAAAATACAACTTTAAGTGGTCTTTATCGTTCGGGTAACATGTTTTGCACTCAATGTGAAGCAGAAGGGTTTAGAAGGATAACGTATTACCTTGATAGACCTGATGTGATGGCATTATTCACGACAACGATTGTCGCGGACAAAACCAAATATCCCATTTTATTATCTAATGGTAACAATATCGAGGCAGGTGAATTAAGCAATAATCGTCACTATGTTAAATGGCAAGATCCTTTCAAAAAACCAAGTTATTTATTTGCACTGGTAGCAGGTGATTTGGTTAAGTTGTCAGACAGTTATAAAACGCTTTCAGGTAGAAATGTTGCTTTAGAAATTTACGTTGAAGCGCAAAATAAAGATAAAACTGATTATGCAATGAAGGCTTTAAAAAACTCAATGCAATGGGATGAGAAAGCTTATGGTCGAGAATATGATTTAGATGTTTACATGATTGTTGCTGTTAATGATTTCAATATGGGTGCGATGGAAAATAAAGGGCTAAACATATTTAATTCAAAATATGTGCTTGCCAGTGAAAAAACAGCAACCGACGCTGATTTTCAAAATGTCGAAGCCGTTATTGGGCATGAATACTTTCATAACTGGTCAGGCAATAGAATCACTTGCCGTGATTGGTTTCAATTAAGCTTAAAAGAAGGTTTAACGGTATTTCGAGAGCAACAATTTTCAGCTTATATGGGCTCGCCAACCGTTAAAAGAATCAACGATGCTAGAATTATCCGAACCCGACAATTTGCAGAGGATGCCGGCCCTATGGCGCATCCTGTGCGACCCGACTCTTATATCGAAATCAATAACTTTTATACATCAACTGTCTATAACAAAGGCGCTGAAGTTATCCGAATGTTATACACCCTGTTAGGTGCAGATGGTTTTCGTAAAGGGATGGATTTATACTTTAATCGTTTTGATGGACAAGCCGTTACTATTGAAGATTTTGTGGCAGCCTTAAGTGATGCGAACAAGAAAGATTTAACGCAATTTTTTAGATGGTATAATCAAGCTGGCACCCCGCAAGTTACGGTGAAAGAAGAATACTCACCTAAGCTCAAGCAGTTTAAACTAACCATCACACAAAAATGCGCGAAAACACCAGATAATCAAACCAAAAGTGCCTATGTTATACCTATCAAAATTGCACTCTATGATGACAAAGGCGATAAAATAGCGATAGAGAGTCAAACGCCCATTCATCAAACAGCTGATGGGCAATTTTTGATTTTAGACAAAGATACTAATGAATTTGTTTTTGAAAATGTACCGGTGAAACCAGTTCCATCCTTGTTAGGTAATTTTTCAGCTCCTGTTAAACTCTCTTATCCTTACACAGAATCTGAATTGGTGTTGTTAATGACATCTGATGAAGATTTGTTTAATCGTTGGGATGCATCACAACGACTTGGTACGAAGGCCATTAAATCCTTAATGAAGGATTATGCCGAAAATAAAACCTTGATGGTGCCTGTCATTTTAATTGAAGCCTATCGAGAAATTATGCGACAAGATATTCCAGAGCCAGCACTCCTTGCACAGTTATTGGCTATTCCTTCTTTTCAATATGTTGCTGAGAATTTTACGCAAGTAGATGTAGACGCATTAGTTTCTGCTCGAAAAGCTTTGATTGATGAATTTTCGCAAAATTTAGAAGATGACTTAGCAAAAGTCTATACGTTCGCCAATGATAAAGATGACGGTTCGCTCAATGGTGCCAGCATGGGGTATCGTGCACTGAAAAATACTTGCCTTTATTATCTTGTTAAAGCAAGTTCAAAATGGTTGAGCTTAGCACAAACCCAATATGAAAAAGCGCGCAACATGACAGATAAAATGGGAGCGCTAAATGCCATTAATCATTCTACTTCGCAAATTCGTCAAACTTTATTCGATGATTTTTACAAAACATATAAGCAAGATGATTTAGTTGTTAATAAATGGCTAACCTTGCAGGCCTGCGCAGATTTGCCTAGCGTACTTGATAACATTCAGGCTTTATTAACCCATGAAGGCTTTGATATTGCTAACCCCAATAAAGTGTATGCGTTGATCAATGCCTTTGCGATGGCGAATCCTGAGCGTTTTCACGATGAAAAAGGTAAAGGTTATATGTTCTTAGCTGATCGGGTGATTGAATTAAACCAACGTAATCCGCAAGTAGCGGCACGTTTGTTGGAAGGTTTAACACAATGGAAACGTCTGGATGCAACCCATTCTGAATTAATGAAAAAAGCCTTGCAAAAAATAGAGGCTACCGAGAATTTGTCGGAAGATGTTTTTGAAATTGTCAGTAAATCTTTACAATAACATGGCGGTGTTGACTTTTGATATTGCCATTTCAGCAAGCGAGCTTCTAAAATACTATCAAGGTGTTGCACAAGTTGTCGTTGTTCAGGCTCATAGTGGCGAACGTGTGCAATTACCTGCGAGTGCATTGCGATCCTTTGTTACCCAAAATGGCATTCATGGCCGTTTTGAGGTACATTTTTCTGACCAAGGGAAATTAATTAGGATTCTTCAGGCTTAAAATAAAATTATTTTCTTTACTCAACTAAATGTGGATGTTACTGTTGCGTGTTAGCTTTGCTTTTTTTAGCCTTATTAACTACTAAGGATACGTCTTGATCAATTTCATCGTCAGTATCATAGGTATGATCTGATGGGCTCGTCATTTTTCTAAAGTTATCAAATGATGTGGTAAGAGGCGCGGACGAATTTTTGATCTGTGGTTCTCGTTTGCAAAGAAGGCCATTTACATGTTGATAAATTTCAGCGCTAAAAAATTTCAGCAAATTGCTGCCAACTTTTTGAATAAAATCATCATAGCTATCATATTTTTCCGCTTGATATGTTACTTTAATTTTGGTTAAACGCTCAAAACCAAATTCATTTTCAAGTTGCGCTACAAATTCGTTATTAGCTGTTTTTAATACAGGTACATCGAGTTTCAAGATGTTTAAAATCAAAGAATCAATTCTGCCAACATCACCACAATTTGTTATCCAAGATGTTAATGCATCATTTAGCTGATTTAACTCTTTTAATGATAAAGTAGATAAATCATTAAATAGCGTTTTCCAGGAGTCATTTTGAGCAATAAAATATTGTTTTATCAATTGCAGAATGTATTCCGGTTTGAGTTCCTTGACTTCATCAAGTATAGGGTGACCAATTAATAATTGATTTTGTCGCTTACGCACAGCTAAATCGCAGGTAGGATCGTCGCCTGAGGAAGTGTCTTTGCTATATTCTCTACCAAAAGAGGCAAGCATATCTACAAAAAAACTTTTTCTTTTATCTAGCGTGAAGCCTTGTGTGCAAGGTGATTCTTCATCAGAAACAGCTAACCAAAAATAAGCAATACGTTCATAATCTTCATCAGGAATGGCACTTGCGCCATTTTTTGCCCATTTCGATCCTTTAAATAACCAAGGGTTGGGTTTACAGAAAAGGTAGCGCCATGCGGTATGAAAGGGATGGGTATGATATTTTTCAAGCTCTGCTATAGACAAATTGGGATCATACTTTTCGCTTAAATTATCTTTGCTAAACTGCGTTTTTAAAAATTCTTCTAAGTCTTTTAAAACAGGATAGCAAGGTAATCTCGTGTATGGGGCGCTTTGTTCTCGTTGTTTAGGTGTTGCATCTGTTTGGGAATGCGTATCAGAAACGATATCTGCATCATGAGAAGAAAGCGATGTTTCGGATTTCTCAATACGTTTGCATATCAGATTAAATTTTTGTTCATATTTCTTTTTTATTTCATGAAACAACCCAAACTCTTCACTAGTGAGAGGCGCAATCGCGTCTTCACTCGCCCCACGTAGCAACTCTAACTGCAATCCTTCAGGAAGCTCGCTTAAATCAGTAATTGGATTGGCTGAATGTATATCTGAAATATAAGAATGCATGTTGAGTTGTTGAGAGATATCTGTGATAAGTGGCACTTGTAATGCATGCTCAATATCCTGATATATTATAGTGCTTAATCTTAGGGCTAACAATTGTGCTAATAAAACTTTAGAAATGAATAAGCCATTCCCAATGCGCATATCTTGGTTTATCGATTCTAAAATCGACATCAATTCGTCAATTGATTGCAAAAGATTTTGAGCTTCATTCTTATTCTTAAACGTGTCTTTTAATTCATTGAGTTTAATTAATAGAGCAGTATTTTTTTCTAAAGCATATTTTTGTTGAGTGGCTACTTTATTTTGAGCATATTCTTTCAGTTCATGTCTTAATCGAGAGAGTGTTGCTGCCATGGGGGCCTCTAGTGCATCACCAATGATGCTTGCTAATTCATCGTGACCATAAGCCAAGGCGGTGTTGTGTGAAAAAATCAATATTTGTTCTGAAAAACTTATGTTCTTCAGCAGATCTTGTACTAGGGAAACATGATTTCTTTTGGCGCCGACAGACAAACTTAATGCAGAAATCTCTGGTGAAATTTCTGGATACTGGCAGACAAGATAATCATATAATTCAAAGTTTGAATAATTTAGGGCATCTTCAATAAAGGCTAAAGGAATAGTGTCGCCATTGGTGTTAAATAATAAAAGGTAGAAGTCGTATAAATCCTCCCAATACCTAGGCTTTGTTTTTAAGGATTCCCATGTGTTAATAAAATTAGCAGTATTTTCGTTTTTTATATTCTCAAATAAGCTTTTAAATTCTTTGATGAGAATATCGTTTAAATCTATTGTGGTGAAATAAGATTGATATCTGAATTCTCTCTCAGAATGATTGACTAGCATTATCATTTTAGTCAGTATTTCCTTGAGAGCTTGAGGTAAATTATCTTCTTTTTTATCTGATTCTGACAGAAGTTCTTTAAATCGGAATATCAGCATTTCCAGTTGTATTTTTTGAATAACTGGATTTTTATGGTTTGATTGAAACAGTGTATAGGTTTTTTTTGCTTCGAGAGAAATCTTTCTTAGTAAATCTCCCCAAAGAGGGTTAGAAGCAGCAACTGCTTCATCTATTTGTGTAGCAAGGCGAGAAAGATTTTCTATATCATCATTTAATAACTTAGCAACGGCATTAATTTCGTTTTTGACCTTTTCCTTTTTATCATCAAATCCTTTTTGAGTTTGCGCGTGTTGTTCTGCTGACGTTTCAGAACATAGGCGTTCCCAAAGATGCTTTTGAATTTGTTCATTATCGGTAGACAACGCAGTGCCGTAAAGAATACCTAAATTGATATTTGTAATTTCAATATTAGTTTGTAGTATAAAAATGGCAATATCATGAGAGTCCAAAATCGCCAAAGACAATAAATTGCTTGCGATATCTGTAAAATTTATTCCTAATTCTTGATTGAAATATTGGAAGATTTCTAAACAATTCGCATTTATAGTGCCAGTGAAAAGTGCCAATCTAACATCAAGAGGGTCGCTATAATTATTTAGCAATAATATGTCATTAAATGAAATGGAATTGGGAAATTGCGATTGTAATTTTGCTACACACGTTCTCACCCCATCGATATCTTTTTGCGCCACGCTCACACTGATTTGAGTTAAAAATTGTGAAAACGCCTCAAAAGGGTGGGGCATGGTTAACATGAGAACTCCAGCGGAAAGACTTAAGAAGGTGGGATACTAACAAAGGTGGTGTTTGTGTCAATATATTTTATTGTTTTTAGTAAATTAGTACCATTTGCCGATGATAGTTGAAACATCGGCATCATCGTTGTAGTAAAAAATATGACAATTATTAAAATTAATCTGTTACTTTTGTAACAACGCGTTGAAGTAAAAGGAGGTTACTTAAGACAATTAATGCGCTTAATAACATGAGCATTATGGCAAGTGGAAGCACTGAGATATTGTCACCCCAAATTGCTAGTTGACCGATTGATGCGCCACCCACAAATTCAAAACAACCAAAAAGGGCCGCAGCACGACCGGCATTTTGTTTAAAAGGCATCATGGCGCCACTGGCTGCTGCACCCAGCAAAAATGAAGCTGCGCTGGAGGCAATCAAGTTTGGCAAAAATAAAACATAAGGATGCTCAAAGTTTAAATGGCCTATTATCATTAAAGTGCCACTTAACAATAACAGCGCGCCACCTAGCAACGTGCTTTTGCTAAATCCTAGTTTATAAATCGCTTTGCCAGCAAAAATGCTGGTGATTAAAAATGAAAAAGCATTAATGCTAAAAAGTTTGGCAAAAGCGGGTTCGCTTAATCCATACAATTTCACAAAATATTGTGGAGAGAGTGAGAAATAGCCAAACATGGCAGCTTGGGTGGCAAGTCCGCATAAACCAAAATATAAAAATTGTTTGTTCTTTAGAATCTGTTTGTAGGGGGCGAGACTTTGAGCAATATTTTTGATAAAACTCTTGGTGGCAACGGTTTCTTTAGTATAATTTTCTTTAATCGCAAACTTGCAAAGCAAGAAAATACCAACACCATATATACTTAGCACGGCAAAATTGGCTTGCCAACCAAAGCTCACCTGTAAAAAGGCTCCTAAGATGGGAGCAAAAATCGGTGCAATGGTCATGGCGCCTTTGAGCGCGGTGTAAATAATGGTGGCCTCTTTGCCATCAAATTTATCTCGAACAAGCGCAAAAGCCACGACTTGCGTTCCACATGCGCCAAAGCCCTGCAGCGCACGTCCCAGCAGTAGCAGTGATAAGGATTGGCTAAAAGTGCACAGCACGCTACCTATAGTAAATAAAATGATACTAGCCCTTAAGACAGGCATCCTTCCCACTCTATCGGTTATGGGGCCGGCGATAAGTTGACCAAAGCCAAAACAATACATAAATAAGGTGAGGGTTAATTGAATCATATGACCTGAAGTGTTTAACGCCGAGGTCATGGCAGGAATAGAGGGTAGATAGAGATCAAGCGCTAATCCCAGTGGTAATTCTAGAGGGATCATTAATAAAATCATGACTAACAGGGAAGTTGCTTGAGGCGGATCGATTCTTGCCGTTACAATAGCATTATTATTCACATTAAACTTATTTACATAACTTATTTTGCCATACTTGGTAAAATTATACGTTAACGGGCAATCATGAGTAAAACAGGCGTTTTGTTAATTAATCTTGGCACGCCGGATAATCCGGATGTGTCCAGCGTACGACGTTATCTAAAGCAATTTTTGTCAGACGAGCGTGTGTTGGATATTCCATGGCTGATTCGCAAGGTTTTATTGCATGGTTTTATTTTGCCTTTTAGATCACCAAAATCGGCAAAAGCCTATCAAGCCATTTGGGATAAAAAGCTGGGATCCCCACTTTTGTTTCATTCGCAGGATTTAGCCAAGCAATTACAAATTACACTTGGCGATGAGTTTAAGGTTGAACTTGGGATGCGTTATGGTAACCCAAGTATTGAGAGTGCCATCGAAAAGTTAACTCAATCCAATTGTCATAAAATTATTGCAGTTCCATTATTTCCTCAATACTCCAGTGCAGCAACTGGCTCGGCTATTGAAGTTGTTCTTAAAAACTATGCAAAAAAATGGAATCTTCCGGCATTAACCATTATCGACAAGTTTTATGATAACGAAGCTTACCTAGCAGCTTTAAGCAGTTCATTGGTGGTTGATTCTACATCCCATGTGATTTTTAGCTATCATAGTTTACCTGTTCGACAAATTCACAAGAGCAAACAAGCGTGTCAAAAAACTTGTTTTGAAAATTCGCCTTGTCCCAACATAATGCAAGACACACAATATTGTTATCGGGCGCAATGTTTCGAAACCTCAAAACAAATAGCGCAACGGTGTCAGTTACATGCTGATCAATATACTGTTGTGTTTCAGTCACGATTAGGACGAACCGTATGGGTGGGCCCTGATCTAGAATCCTCATTTGCTGCGCTGATTGCCAAAGGGGTGAAGGATTTAACGGTGGTGTGCCCATCCTTTGTGGCAGATTGTTTAGAAACATTAGAAGAAATAGGGATGAGGGCAAAGGAAACATGGATAGAGATGGGTGGGAAGTCGCTTCATTTGAATCCATGCCTTAACTCACATCCGTTGTGGGTTAAGGCTTTGGCAGGTATCGTTAACCAAGCTGTTTAAGATGATTCGCTACAGCATCATTGGGGAATAATTGTTGGCTGTGTTCAAAATCGGCTTTGGCTTCACTTTTGCTACCCATTTCTTTAAACAATAGCCCACGTTGTTGATAATAATAAAAATAGTTTTTATCCTGGGCTATTGCTTGATCGTAAGCCTGAAGTGCTTTTTCCTTTTGAGATTGTTTTGCCAAAATATCGCCTTTGAGTGCGTAGAATAATGCTTCTTTGGGTTCTTCTTTAATCGCTTTGTCACTTAGTGTCAGTGCCGTTGCCAAATCACCTTTTTCAAACGCTCTGATACCTTCATCATAAGCAGCATAGGCGCCTTCTCTCATTTTGAGGTGGGCAATTTTTTGTTGATAACGTTCCTTTCCCAAGGTGAGATTTTTAGGCATACTCAAAGCTCTTTGCAAGTTGGCATCGGCGCGTTCTTGTGAAGGGGGATGGGAAGCAAAAAGACCTTCAACCCAATTTTGCGACTTGCTATCGGAAAGTTTGACAAATGTTTTTTGTAAGCTCACCGCAGCGCTGGGATCATAGCCCGCTTTAACCATATATTTCATGCCATAATTATCTGCTTCCAGTTCTGCTTCGCGGCTATATTTAGTTGACACTAAATTAGCGGCAACACCGGCGCCTGCACCAATAGCGCCTGCTGTTACTTTTGCAGCAGTAGTGTCTTTGGTAGCCGTGGCAATAGCTACATTGGTTGCTGCTAACCCTGTTGAAAGCAGTACCTGTCGTTCCATCGATTTGGCCCCATGGCGAGCGGCGGCATGGGTGATTTCATGGCCCAGGACGGCAGCCAATTCAGCTTCATTTTCTAAGTGGGTAAGTAATCCACGATTAACAGCAATTTTTCCACCAGGCATTGCCCAGGCATTGGGTACGGAGCTATTAAGCACCACGAACTCAAAGGGCAGATCTTTTCTATCGCTGACAGCGACCAATTTTTTACCAACTTCATTAACATAAGTCGTTAATTCAGGATCTAAGGCATATTGTCCGCCACCAGATTGCTGTCCATACAAATAGTTTTTCTCACCCATCTTGATTTCCTGCTTTTGACTCAGCAGGTGAAATTCTGTATGGCCAGTTACCGGATTCTTAGCGCAACCACTTAGTAGTGATAGGATAACCAGTGTCCAAAATTGTGACTGTCGACGCATCGTTCTCACCTTCAGGTGTTTTTGATTATACCATTATCAAGTGGCTATGCTTTTAAAAAAGTAAGCCGACTTAATATGATGGGCTAAAATATGTGGAATGACTTGCTCTGTAAAAATAGTAAGTTTAATTTTATCAGACTTAAGGTAAAAACATGAAGCACAATGATTTAGTCTGAATAGTTCTGGGATTTAAGCAGGGACGGCTACTTTTGAATGGGTAGGGGTAGGATAAACATGTCGCCTTTACGCACGATGGATGAGGATAAATGAGGGTATCTAATCTCAGATCTAAGTTGTAAAATTAGACCATTTGATAATACCAACTTGAGGGAAGAGGTGTGCTATGCGCCGTCAAGAAGAGGCACGTGATGAGTTAACTCAACGCGTTATAGCTCTCATAAACGATAAGCTTCCTAAAGATGAAGCGAATCTGTTAACGATTTTTGTAAAGCAATATTACTTAAGTGCTGCTCCAGAAGATTTACTTGAACTAAAAGTTATCGATCTTTTTGGCGCGATGGTCTCCCATTGGCACTTTATTCACCAACGAAAACCTCAAGAAGCCAAAGTGCGAGTCTACAATCCACACTTTGAGCAACATGGTTGGCAATCTACACATACTGTGATTGAAGTGGTTTATGAGCATAAACCTTTCTTGATTGAATCTATTCGCATGGTGCTTAACCAGCGTGGTTTAAATGTTCACCTCATTTTACATTTAAATGGTGTGAAAATTGAAAGAAACACCGACGGGGTTATTAAGCATATTTATACTAATCATGAAAAAGATGCCAATTTGGTTAGTGAATCGCCAATGTTTATTGAAATCGATAAACAAAGCGACCCTGCCGTTTTAGAAGAAATTCGCTTAGCTATTGAGAACGTAATTGAAGATGTTACTCTAACTGTCAACGATTGGCATAATCTGACTCAAAAAATGGAGTCAGTGATTGAAGAAACGAAGGTAAGATTAGCCAAATCAAGTAAAAAAGAATTAGATCAAGAAATTGTTGAATTTCTTGAGTGGATAAATAAAAGCCACTTTACCTATCTTGGTTATTGTCAGCGTAAGTTGATCACCAATAAAGGCAATTATCAATTTTTAATAGATAAAGATAGTTGTTTAGGTATTTTGCGTAGAAATGCAGAATCATATTTTGAGTCATTTCAAGATATGCCAAAAGTTGCACAAGAATCTGCTATATCATCTTTCCCACTTATTTTAGGTAAAACAGATAAAATATCAACGGTTCACCGACCAACCCACACCGATTTTATTGTTATTAAAATATTTGACGACCAAGGAAAGGTAATAGGGCAGCATCAGTTTATCGGTTTATATACGTCAGCAGCATATAATCGCTCGCCACAAGGGATCCCTTTACTGCGTTTACGTGTGAAACAAATCCTTGAGCGTGCCGCGGTAACTTATGATAGCCACGATGGAAAAGCCTTGGCAAATATCCTTGAAACGCTTCCTCGTGATGATTTCTTTCATGCCACCGTAGATGAACTTTATGATTTAGCGATGGGCATTCTCCATCTGCAAGAAAGACAACGCATAAGGTTGTTTATCAGAAAAGATTCATTCACCCGCGTGTATTCATGTTTGGTTTTTGTGCCAAGAGAGAGATTTAATTCAAAGCTCAGAGAAAAGATGCAAAATATTTTGCTGCAAGAGCTTGGTGGTTACCAAGTTGATTTTAGCATGCGTTTCTCTGAATCTGGTTTGGCGCGTATTCATTTTATTGTTAGGTTCAAAGACGATCTTACCAAAGATTTTGATGCTCCATCACTCCAGCAAAAATTAATTCAAGTCGCACGGACCTGGGAAGACAATTTCAGAGATTCACTTTTAGAGCATTTTGGTGAAGAAAAAGGTAATCGATTATTTCACTTGTATCATGGTGCATTTCCTGTTGGCTATCGTTCAGAATTCAATGTGCGTACGGCAGTTTATGACGTAAATCATATCGAGAAGTTATCTGAAACTGATCCTTTAGAAATGAGCTTTTATCGACCCTTAGATGAGCCAGAAGGGATATTAAGGTTTAAATTATATAGCCCTGAGATATCGATTCCTTTATCAGATATTATACCTATGCTAGAATGTATGGGCCTACGGGTAATCAGTGAAAGACCTCATGAAATTGCACTTCAAAACGGCAAAAAAATATGGATCAATGACTTTGGAATGGTTTCAAATACCTCTAAAGAATTGAATGTTGATGAAATCAAAGAAATATTCCAAGAAGCTTTTTATCACCTTTGGTATAAAGAAGCAGAAAGAGATGGCTTTAACCGTTTAGTTCTGGGTTCAGGTTTAAATTGGCGTGAAGTAGCTATGCTTCGCGCTTATGCAAAATATTTATGGCAGATAGGTTTCACCTTTTCTCAAGCCTATATTGAAGATGTGCTTTATGGTGTGCCAGTTATTACCAGAGATTTGGTCGAGTTGTTTAAAATACGTTTTGATCCCAGTGTTTCTCAGGAAAATAGAAACGTAACGGCAAATGAATTGCGTGCCAAAATTAAAGATAATCTAGAAGAAGTTAAAAATATTGATGAAGATAGAATCATTAGAAGATATCTTCAAGTCATTTTGGCAACCATCAGAACAAACTTTTTCCAAAAAAATTCCGAAGGAAAATTTAAATCTTATATTTCATTTAAGTTTGATCCTTCTTCCATTCCAGAACTGCCATTACCTAAACCCATGTATGAGATTTTTGTCTATTCACCACGGGTGGAAGGCGTTCATTTACGTGGTGCGAAAGTTGCGCGCGGTGGATTGCGTTGGTCAGATAGACGCGAAGACTTTAGAACAGAAGTCTTGGGCTTAATGAAAGCACAACAAGTGAAGAATGCGGTGATTGTGCCACTAGGCGCAAAAGGTGGATTCGTTCCCAAAAACATGCCGCATAATGCAACGCGCGATCAAGTTATGGCTGAAGGGATTGCCTGTTATCAGATTTTTATTCATGGCTTATTAGATCTAACTGATAACTTGGTTGATAATAAAGTCGTTCCACCAGAAGATGTGGTGCGCTACGACTCTGACGATCCATACTTAGTTGTTGCTGCAGATAAAGGAACGGCAACTTTTTCTGATATCGCAAATAGTGTTTCTAAAAAGTTTCATTTTTGGCTTGATGATGCTTTTGCTTCAGGTGGCTCATCTGGCTATGATCATAAAAAGATGGGGATCACGGCCAGAGGTGCTTGGGAGTCTGTCAAGAGACATTTTAGAGAACTTGGCGTTGATACTCAAAAAACAGATTTCACAGTGGTAGCGATTGGTGATTTGGCTGGCGACGTTTTTGGTAATGGCATGCTAATGTCGCGCCATATTAAACTGATAGCCGCTTTTAACCATATGCATATTTTCTTAGATCCCAATCCAGATCCTGAAGTAAGTTACAATGAACGTTTGCGTATGTTTAACTTGCCGCGTTCCACTTGGGAAGATTATGATCCCAAACTTATTTCAAAAGGTGGCGGCGTTTTCTCTCGCGCTAGTAAATTCATCACTTTATCCAAAGAAGTACAAGATGCCTTAGGAATTAATAAACCAAAAATTGTTGCCAATGAATTAATTAGAGCAATATTAAAAGCCAAAGTTGATCTGCTGTTCAATGGTGGTATTGGTACCTATGTTAAAGCTTCATTCGAACACAACATGAATGTTGGTGATAGAACAAATGATAGCTTACGAATCAACGGTGAAGAACTTCGCGCCAAGGTGGTAGCAGAAGGTGGTAACCTGGGATTTACCCAATTGGGACGTGTGGAATATGCCCTTAATGGTGGAAAGCTTAATACCGATGCTATTGATAACTCTGGTGGGGTAAACTGCTCTGACTTTGAAGTGAATATCAAAATTCTACTCAATGGTGTTGTTGAATCTGGTGATTTAACCGAGAAGCAACGAAATGCGCTGCTAAGTGAAATGACCAATGAAGTGTCGGAATTAGTTCTTGAAAACAATCGAAGTCAAATAGAAGCGATAAGCGTTGCCGAATTCAATGCTGTAAAAAATGTTCAAATGCATTGTCGATTGATTGATCATCTTGAGCAAAATGCAAACTTGGTGAGAAGCTTGGAATTTTTGCCCTCAAATGAAGACTTATTCTTACGTCAACAAACAGGCAAGGGTTTAACAAGACCAGAGCTTTCTGTTTTGCTTGCTTACTGTAAAACACTGTTAAAAGGCGAATTACTCGCTTCTGATGTGCCAGAAGATAAATATATAGCTATGGACTTAGTAACGGCATTTCCAGAAGTGCTGCGCGAAAAATATGAAAAGGAAATGTTTTCGCACCGTCTCAAACGAGAAATTATTGCAATGCAGATCTCAAATGCAGTGATAAACGACATGGGGTTAGGTTTTATCCATCGTTTACAAGATGAAACGGGTGCTTCCATTCCAGATATTATCCGAGGCTATATAGCAGCGCGTGAAATTTTCAGAGCAAGTCGGTTTAGAGAAGCGGTGAATGCCTTAGATTTTATCGTTCCCGCTGACATTCAAATTAAAATGTTGCATGAATTAAATCGATTGGTTCGTCGTGGTACAAGATGGTTCTTGCGCCATCGTATCGGTTCGCTTGATGTTGAGGAAGTTATTAAACACTTCACGCCTAAGATGCAGTTGGTTAAAGAAGGTCTTCAACATGCATTGTCGGGAAGCTCTGAAGAATATTTATTAGAATTTGCCAATGAACTAATGGCAGAGAACGTGCCAGAAGAAACAGCGATTGTGACTGCCCAAATGGGGGCGATGTTCTCAGCATTGGATATTGTGGATGCTGCTATCACCCACAATATGCCGGTAGAAAATGTCACCATCACTTATTACGCTGTGGGCGCAAGGTTAGAACTGGGGTGGTTTAGAGAGCAAATTAAACAGCATCCTGTGGCTAACCATTGGGATTCTCTCGCAAGAGCAGCTATTCGTGATGATTTAGACAGACAGCAGCGCAACCTCACCGTTGCAATTATGTTGATGCAGCCTGAAACGGCAGATGTCGAAGCACAAATTGATGCTTGGATGGCGCAACATAAAGTGATGATTGAGCGTTGGCAACATATGATAGCTGAGCTGAAAACACTGACTAAACGCGAATTTACCATGTATTCCGTGGCGCTCAGAGAGCTGATGGAGTTGGCAAATATGAGTTCGGTGGAAATGTCGCAGCTGCAGCAGCCTAAGAAGATTGCTTAAACATAAACAAGTTGGCATGCCCAAAACACCCTCACCCGTCCGCCAGCGCTTAACGCTGGCGTACTCCCTCTCCCGCAAGCGGTAGAGGGTAGGGAATTGTTCTTCCCATTTCCGATCCCCTCTACCGCTTGCGGGAGAGGGCTAGGGTGAGGGTCTTTGTGAATGCATGCATAGTACAGTATCAAGAAGTCATTAAAGAAAAATAAGAAAAATAAGAGATGTTGTACAACCTTATTAAACCAGTTTTATTCAGTCTTGACGCAGAATTTACCCATAATGTTACGCTAAGTTACCTTAAAACATTTTATAAACTGAGCTCACCTGCCACACATCAAAAACCTGTCAATTGTTTTGGTATTACCTTCCCAAACCCGATTGGATTAGCAGCGGGTTTAGATAAAAATGCGGAATGTATACCTGCTTGGAATTCATTAGGATTTGGGTTTGTTGAAGTAGGGACGGTAACGCCAAAACCTCAAGAAGGTAACCCTAAACCTAGATTATTTCGCTTGCCCAAAAACAAAGCCATAATTAATCGGATGGGATTCAACAATAAAGGGGTTGATTATCTCATTGAGCGAGTCAAGGATAATCGTGGGCATATTCCGCTTGGCATTAATATAGGTAAAAATAAAGATACGCCTCTTGAAAGCGCTTTTGAAGATTATTTGATTTGTTTTGAAAAAGTGTATGCTTTTGCGGATTACATAACCGTTAATTTATCCTCCCCTAATACGCCAGGTTTGAAATCTTTACAACATGGTGATCAACTTAAAAATATATTGGCGCCTCTGATAGAGAAACGAAAACAACTCGCTGACATTACTCAAAAGCAAGTGCCTGTTTTGGTGAAGATATCACCTGATCTGAATATCGATGAAATTAAACAAATTATTGATATGCTCATTACTTTAAACATAGATGGTGTTATCGCAACTAATACCACCATATCACGACCTTCCTCATTGCATGGAAAAGCGATAAAAGAGGCAGGGGGATTAAGTGGCGAGCCTGTTTTTGAACCATCTACACAAGTCGTGAAAACAATTTATCAACATGTGGGTGAGGCCTTACCTATTATTGCAGTCGGTGGAGTTTCAACTGTAGAGCAAGCTCAAGCAAAATTGGCTGCAGGGGCAAAATTGGTGCAATTGTATACGGGTTTAATATATCAAGGTCCCAATTTAGTCCGTGATATTCTAACTAAATTATAACACTCAAAATAATTCAGAAACATAAGCTAAAATAATGCATTAGCGCATACGAAATGTCTTGCAATTTGCAGTCATTTATTTTCATAATTGCCGCACTTTTTGTTCATGGATGAATAGGCATATGAAAGGTTCCAGTTTAATTGAAATGCTAGTTGCCTTGGCTATCTTCTCAACAGCATTGCTTGGCGCAGGTTTTTTAACGTTACACAGCTTCAAACTTGCTCAGGATGGTTTACGTCTAACACATAAAATTTTGCAATCGCATTTTTATGAAAATAGCACTCCCGCCTAAAATTAAAGGTGTGACATTAGTAGAGCTAATGATAAGCCTGGTGCTGGGTGTTGTGCTCTCGAGCGCCTGCATCCAAGCATTTCTAACAACAAAACAACTGTTTATAAAGCAAAATGCGATAGCCAGAATCCAAGAGAACGCCAGAGTGATAGCAATAGTTCTAGGAGAAGCCATAGAAGCGAGTGGTTCTTTGGGGTGTACCACCTTTGCGCAAGAGCATAGTATTGCCATTGCTAATAATATCAATGCGCAAGAAATGCTGTTATTGCCGCGCTCAAGGGTGCTTGGAATTGCTCAAGAGTCAATATTGCCGCAGCTGATATTGGCTCGAATAAGCCCTCAAAGCAATCTTGTTGCCATTAAATCCGTCGATAAATTGCAACCCGTCATCTCAATTGATCCAAAGCAAAACATGGTGACGATTAAGGGTAAATTTGATTATGAAAAAGACAAGATTATGGTTATCTCTGATTGCGCTCATAGTGTATTTGCGAAGGCAAAAGCGGTGAGTCATCAAAAAGGAAAAACGTTTATTTCTTTTGCCTCTCTTACCAATGAACTTGAACAACTGTCATTTTCAAAAAATATTACAATAGGTGAACTTGCTTCTCAACTTTATTACATTGGAAATACGCATAGAGTGAATTCAAATGGACAGCAAGTGGATGCACTTTATATGAGTGATTTCAATGGTAGAACCCTTGAGTTGGTCGAAGGGGTTGAGCAGATGAAAATTCTGTATGGTGTTTCTGATGGGAATAAAATTCACTATGTCACTCAGGAAAATGTATCAGATTGGTTGGCTATTGTAAAAGTTCGCGTATCTTTGTTGCTCACGTCAATTGAAGACACGCTTGTTATAAATAAGCAGCCAGACAGCGTAGATAATTTGCTTAAACAATGGTGGCATTTTGAATGGACTATCAAAGGAAGCGCTTGAGTATAATGATTGGTAAATCAAAAGGAGCCATATTAATTATTGTTTTGGTCTTTTGCTTAATAACAGCTGTTATTGCGCAAGGTGCGATGGAAGTTGGATATTTGCAACTTAAAATGGCCATTAATTTTAAGAATCATATAGATGTTAAAACACAGGCTGAAAATGAAATAATTAATATAGAAAATCAATTTTCAAAAGCAGCTCTGGTGAAAACGCCACAAGCTACATTTTTGCAGTTTGTGCCTGACACACTGGCTTTTGGTGAATCACAAGGTATTAACTTTTATCGTATTGCTGTTAACAAGCAAGATGAAAGCGGTGCTTTTGTGCAATTAATGTCAACATTTTGTGTTAGGAACCAGCAAATAGAAGAAATAGGTGTAATGGATGATGATAAGTTGGACTATATTAATAATTTGAACGCCGATAGTATTGTGGATGTAAAAGTAATACAAACACACTCGAGCCATAACTTATTATTAGTCGCATTCTCAAAAAATGACAATAAAACAACGCAGCTTGCATTTGTACGATTTCCTCAAGCTGAAATCGTTCGTACATTTACCATTGAAGGGAAATTATCTTCAAAATTGTTTATTGCCGATACCCAATCAAAGGGTAAAGCAGATTGTATTTATGTAGGCACTCAAAAAAGCGAACTTGTGACCATTTCAATGGACTCACCTTTTGTGGACGAATGGGAAATGACAGTTCATAAAGATCTTGTTGAGGGGGAAATCATTGGTACGCCAATTTTAGGAAGGCATCCGCAAGGTAAAGGGTGTTTGCTTTACTGCTTAGTTGAAAAAAATAAACAACGTTCAATCCAAGTGTTAACGCAAAACAAAAAAAATATCCATC
Source organism: Uncultured Candidatus Berkiella sp. (assembly GCA_964606325.1). Lineage (GTDB taxonomy): Bacteria > Pseudomonadota > Gammaproteobacteria > Berkiellales > Berkiellaceae > Berkiella. The sequence goes on along the minus strand of CAZSGE010000019.1, from coordinate 14,466 downwards.
ATTTCTATACATTAGAAAACAGCCTGAGTTTTGGGCAACCGTTATTATGGCAAGGCTATGTCATAGCCGTTATTCACAACAATTTAGTTGGTATTTATGATGCTTTTTCAGGTGAGCAGCAACAAATTATTCCGCTGTTGCCGTTCAAAGAAAATAGTGTGCCGATGCAAGATTGTGCACCACCCGTTGTTGTGTTTAATCAACCTTTAGATAAAAATCCCCAAGTTTTTATATCTACAAGGCATTCTCAGAAATATTGTGAAGCGCCCATTTTGGCAAGCAGGTTGGGGAGGAAGACGTGGGGGGTGGGTTAATTTTTAGAATATCCATGTTTATTTTAATAAAAGTAATGAACTTCTCACGGTAGCGAGGTGTTCGACATATTAATCATGCCTCGCATGACAGCCTAGTTTTACCCCTACAGGATCTTAACGAAAATGGACTAGTTTTATCGTTGGAAATTAAAGAATCACAGTAGATCGGCCTTGAATCTGCCTACCAATAGATGTTCATTGCGAAATGCAAATAATAATTTCTTTCAATATTGTTTACATAAGTTTAATATTGTACTCTGCGAAAATAGGTTGAAATATAATATTTCTAAATAAAGCAACTTAGAAGATGTTTGGTAACTAATTACATCTGGTTTTGAAAATTGCACCATTTTATATTCATATTTTCACGATTGCTTCATTAAGAGTATTAATTACGAATGTGGAGTGCTTTTATGCCTCATATCAAAGGATTTATAGGAATTGTAATAGCGTTTTTTTGTCTTTTAGCAGTTGCTAATCAAAGTGAGTCTAATATGGATAGTAAAAAGACTTTAGTCATAAGTTATGCTTATCCGCAAGAGAAGATCATTAAAGAATCGTCTATAAAATTAAACCAAACCTCAGATTATCTATCTCATGGTAAAGGACATTTTTCTGTTCTTCTTCTTGGTGAGAAACAAGATATTATGATCCCAGGGATACAAGAAAGCTTTTTATATTTTGATAATAACTTTAAATCCGTTAAATTGTATTTTGAACCTACTAATTATTGGTTGACTTTGTCAAAATTAATTGAGCATATCAATCAAATAAAAGAGACGTTAACTCCTATTAAAAACCAATCTCTGAACTCTTATGAATTTGATTTGAATAATTTAACAACAAAGCATTTTGAAAACGAACAAGCAGAGGTAATTAGCAAATATGAACTGGTGCATTACAAAGTTTTTTTTATTGCAAAAAAATTAAATACTCCTAAAGAAATTCATCCTCGTGAACATGAGCTCTTTCAATTAATTTTAAGAATTGAATCTAAAAGTAAGTAATTAAAAAGGCAGAAGGACTTGCCAAATGAGAAATGCAGAACAGAAAAATATTATGGAGATATTTCTGCATAATAAGAATGAGGCTCAAGAATATTTGTCTCAATATGGAACTACAGGTCAGGATAGAAATATTGGTGTAAGCCTATCATACGAACAAATTTATAAAAATGATCCGCTATTTGTATGGTTTTCAGCTGCAACTCTAGGATCCATTCAAGTAGGAAAAGCAATTTCATTAGTAAATTATATTCCTTTAAACCATTTTGATAGTATAAATACTATTTCTTTAGGTTTTTCGTATGGTAACCAAGAAATTCATAATAACATTGTAGCGCTGTATAACACATATCAAGATTATGGTGTTGAAGGGCTACGAAAATTACAAGAATTAGATGAAACAGAAAAATATATTTCGGAGGAAGCCGTTAAAGCTTTTGAAATATATTCTGAAATTAAGGCGCAAGCTAACCAGTATGCTAAAAGTTTTAATTTTTCGAGCAACCACATCGAAGTTGTAAAATATATTTTAAATCAACATGAAAATATTATCCTTTTAAAAAAAGCTTCAACTTTGCTTGTGCAACATGAGCAAACAATTGTTCAACCAATGTATGAGTTGTTGTTTTATGAAAATGGATTAACAGTTGGTGAAACTTTAAATGATGTCAGTTTTGTTCAGAAATTAATCGCTAATAAAATTGAGTGGGCAGGTGCTAAAATATTAGATAACTATATATCCACTGATGGATATGATTTCTCATCCTATGAGCAACGTATGTCTTATTTTAGCAAGGTATTTGATGAGTATTTTAAAATACTCACACAAGAAGAAGGTTATGAAAGAATAAATGAACAGAGAGAATCAATGATCGCTGATCTTGAAGTTAAATATATTGCATATGGCGAACATTTCCAAGAGCAGAATAACTACGTTCAAGCTGGTAATATATATCTAGAAAATATTGAGCTTTCGGATACCAATCAAGATCCTTCAATAAAAGTCACTAACGAAAATAGCGTTCAAAACATTCTCTCCACCATTATTGCCGGCGAAAATGAAATTGTAAAAATCAGTTTAGATCCATTAGATGTTTTTCTGAAAATAAATCCAAACTATGAAGTGATTGCACATGATATTTCTGAACTATGGGCTTCTACTAATTATCATCGCACCCCGTTGTATGGGGGCACCGCGTTATGGAATCCAAATATATCTTACTTAAGCAATTCAACCTATTTGGCATTGTATGATGATGGAGAGTATCACTATCATCAACCAAATGGTGAAGTGCGTGGTATCACCTTCCCTTTTTTGTATGATAAATCCACTGGTGTTCCATTAACTATGCGAATACTAGATGCAGCAGGTCACTATGATCATATATCAACGATTGATACCATTTATAATAATCCGCAAGCCTTCAATTCTCCTAGTCATATTAATTGGTATAATCCTTATTGGAATCAGGTTGTTTATCAAGCAAAGGTAGACGCTGTAAACAGTTATTTTAAATCTATAACTATTGATAGTTTCATGAATTCTGTATTAGCACCCTCAATCAAAAGTGTTAACTATAATAATTCAAATCTTCAATTAGAGCTTAAGCTAAATGATGTACTTTATGGTGACACTGGTAATATTGATTTTTCTAATCTTAAGGGAACAAACTCAAGCTCAACCGGCTATTTATCTGCAATTGGTAGTGAATTCATGAAGCTAGCAGATGGTACTACTATATTTCAAGACAGTAGTGGTGGAAGTTATGCGTGTATTAATTGCCATGGCGATATTGTTGGGGTTTTAGAAGCTGCAGTTAATGCAGTTGCACATAGTTTTTAGAAGATTTAGATTACGGAAATTGTTTATAAGCCAACATAATTGAGAGGGGGCAAATACGAGCCTCAGCCCTACAAGATATTAACGAATCTGGCTTTGTTTCTTCTGTAGAAATTAAAGAATCACAGTACGAGCAGCTACTTAGTCTTCCCGGCAAGCTTTGTTGCCTCAATTTGACAAACTCCCTCCTCCCACTTAAAATGCTGACTTATTGCAGTGAGCTAATTAAAACACTTAGACAGTATTTATTTAGATGAAAAATCATTTCACCTTACACACCGCCATTCAAAAGTTCGCTGGCTATAGCTGACACTTTTTTTATTTCTGATTATTGTTCAATTCGTTGTAAAAACTTTGCAGTTGTAAATTTGTGAGATACCCATGAAACCTGGACCTAAACCGAAAGCTTCGGCACCGTTTGCTATTGCTGCGGACTCTAAAGAATTAATCGACGCATCTGATGAAGAAACCCGTGCTCGACCAGAACTGAGCGCCAGTGGAAAAGCACTGGTCGAAGAGCTTTTACGTGATAGTGCTGATGACTGCGAACAGAAGTTATTTGAAGATCTCAAAACGCCGCAAACATTTTTAACATCAATGCAAAGCGCTGATAATCATATTTATAAACAACCTGAAAGATTACCTTCTAGTAAAAATCGCGGTAAAGGTTTGTCTCAAAGTGTTGACACCAATGTTTACAAACAAAATTTTCGCAAGAAAAAATAATTTATTTATCAATTATGATGGAGAAAACGCATGTCTAGTAACGGCCCTCGCTTTACTAAATTTGAAAGAAGTAATTCAGATACAGCAAAACCTATTGCATCTTTGCCGAAACCTTCTAAGGCTATACCTATAGATGCTACACCGTCCCTGCTGACACGTTTTGAAAGTATGAGGCCACATTCTGCGCCTGTGAGTGCCGTTGAGGGTACCTCTTTTGTCGTTGGCTCACCATTTGGTAGTGAAAGGAAAAAAGTTCGGCTTAAAATTACGCAGTCACTGGAAGCTAAAGCTATGGCTGATGCCGAAGCTAAAGCCGAAGCCGAAGCCGAAGCTCCAAAGGATGATCTAGTGGCTGAAAAATCAGCGGAAGATGATGATGAATCAAATTCAAATGATGATATATGTGGTGTTTTTTCGCTCAAATTGTAGTAGGGCTGCGCTAACAAGGATATTCTTGTTAGCGCAACTGTTTAATGTCGTATTTGAACTTTCTTTGATTTATCAGTGTGACAAGCTTCTAGCGTTGCTAATCTCTCACATTCATGTTTTAAAGACTCATTATTGCACCATTGATGAAACAAAGGTGTGGCTGATTTAGGTGGATGTAAAGCTACCACATTATCAGGAAGCGGAAAAACTGAGGGGGTATCTCCAAATTTTATTTCACCTCGAGCGCTTCTGGGTTCGGCTGGTGGTTTTTGAGTTTTTAGAAATTCTGAAAAACACTCAGTGAAGTTAGCACCTTTTATTCTCGCTAAAGTCTCAGGTTCGTCAGCATATTTTTTCTCTACTAACTCTGGATGAAGTTGATAAAAATAACGTATCACCCCATATTCACCAGACGCTTCCAACGCTTGTTTTTGATTGTCTGTTAAGTCAAATTGTAATGTCCCAATATCTAATGTGTCACATAAAATGGTGTGCTGTTTGTAAGGGCTACTTAAGAAATAATTATCTTGCACATTTAATGCTGCTTCAAATTGGGCAACTGCACATTGCAGAGGTGTTTTGATGGATTTAGCTGGAAGAGGGATCCCCTTATCAAAGTATTTAATTTGATCAAAGGTCTCTAGTTTAACGCTTAATACTTTAGGGTTAAATTGCCCGGGTACTTTTTCAAAAACATCAGAGGGACAATTTTTCTGAAGACCACCATCTGAATATAAAAAAACGACACCCGATTCGGGATCTTTAATTTTCCATGGCGTGAAAAAGCCAGGAAAACCCATTGAAGCACGTACGGCATCAGCGATTGGCACCCTGGCGTTTTTAGAATCCCACGCAAATGTTTCATTTTGTCTGGTATTTAAATTACAAGCTTGAACAGATAGATCTTTTAACCCTAGTTCAGGATGTGCCAACTTATATTTATGCCAATCCTCGAAAGTGGCGTTTTCATTCCCTGTAATTTCTTTAATGATGGATTTGAAAAAGTCATAGAAGGCGTCACCATCGTGCAAACCAAATTCTCTTAAACCAGTGATAGGCGCCGTTAGTCTTTCAAAAAAGCCACCACTTGCCATTTTTTCAAAATCGAGTCCATCTAATATTTTTCTCATTTTTTCATAAGACCAGCCCGTCGCTAAAACAAGCGCACTGATGGCACCGGCAGAGGCTCCTGAAATTGCATCTAAATCTTTTAGAACCCCTAACTTTTGTAATGCTTTTGCAACGCCCAAATAAATGACGCCTTTTGCGCCGCCACCTTCTAATGCGAGATCTTCGTATAAAGACATTGCTTGTAACATAGTATGCTCCCTGCTAATCATGTGAATGATGAAATGCAGGAAGTATAGCGAAGCACTATAGTGGGTATCTACGCTATATATAATCAGTTAATTTTTTAGGATGACATAATTTTTAGTGTGATCAGGCACTTTGCAAGCTGCCTGATCACAAGGCTGAGAGTTTCTATACGGAGGGGTGTCTTCGTGGACTTACGCGGAATGCTATGGGGGGCGCATCTTCTACATTCTTTCGCATATAATCTTGTAATTTTATTTTTTGCTGACGAGTCAGTCCATTGATCATATTTTGCTTTTCAAAGTAACTTGGTTGTGCTTTTATTCTTGCAAACAATTCTTCTTCTTCCGTTCGAATTGTTGTTATTCGTGTATTATCGTCTGGTAATTCGCCGGGACCTTGATCTTCGTTGTTGTTTGCGCCTTGAATCGTCATATCTTTCCTGCTGATTTATCAAACCTAAGATGCAAAGATATTACCATAACTAACTACGTTTGTAATCTTTTATGCTATTTTTTTTTCGTTTAGCGTAAAATTTAAGCTTCTACTTCCTCTTCTACTTTCATTTTGTCGCTAAAATCTACAGTTCTGAATGCATCGGGTAGGGTAATCTCATTGGTTTGTAGGGTTTGGAATATTCTTAAAAATTCTAAGGTGACTTTATGATTCCGTGCAAAATGAATCATGGGCAAAGTCGCATCATGCGATTCTTTGATTTTAATCGAGGAAGTTAAGAACGTTGAGATAATGGGAAGGCCTTCGTTTGAAAGTTCTTCTACGAGGCGCTTAGGTAAGGCCGCACTGGGTTGGAACTGATTAACAATCACGCCTTCTACTCTTAATTTCGCATTATATTTTTCACGAATATCGGTTACCCCTCTAAAGAGGTGATAAATTGCGTTACGTGAAAAAAGATCGCAATCAAAGGGAATAAGGCATGTGTCTGTGGCAATCAGTGCTGATTGCGTGAAATAGTTCATCGCAGGGGGGGTATCGATAAAAATATTATCGAAATGATCTAATTTATCGAATAAGCTTCTGAGTTTGTAAAGCTTATGGCGGTTTTCCAGGCGATTTAAAAGCGGCTCTAAGCTAGGTGCTGCAGGTAAAATGTAAAGATTCTTAAAAGAGGTTGCATGCACGTATTGATTGGCTTGGCTGGCCATAAATTTAAAATTTAATACATCTTCAAAATAGTTTGCGATGGTGGGGAGGAAATTGCTCGCATTTCGACCCAACAAATATTGCGTGGAATTAGACTGGGGATCAAGATCAACAACCAGGGTTCTCAAACCTTTGTCTGCACTGATAGCAGCAAGGTTACAGGTAATGGTAGATTTACCAACGCCACCCTTTTGGTTAAATATGACCCTGCGCATGAAGCCTCCCTGCAATAGTGTAATAACTAACTAATACGAATTGATATTCAATACCAATAGGTTATGATGCCACACTCGTCCCGCCTTCGTAAAACTACGGCGCGGCTTTGAAGAATTGACCGAAAAATGTGCGTGACGCGCCGAAGCGTTTAGCGTAGGCGGAAGACTTAGTCACTTAAATAATGATATAATTTGGGCACACAAACGTGTAGGCACGCAGATATGGCAGAAATTGATAAATTCACGACCAAAATCCCACTGACAGTAAAGCGTATTCCGCTTGAAACGGTCGTTATTCACTTTGCAGGTGACTCAGGGGATGGGATGCAATTAGCGGGTATGCAATTTACCCAATCATGCGCCACGCTGGGAAATGATATTCGCACATTTCCAGACTACCCTGCTGAGATAAGGGCGCCCCAAGGCACCTTGCCTGGCGTTTCCGGATTCCAATTAAGCTTTTCTGAGCGACATATCCATACCCCTGGGGATAACTACGATGTGCTGGTAGCTATGAATCCAGCTGCGTTGAAAGTAACGCAGGGCACCCTTAAAAAGGGTGGCATATTAATCGTTGATGAAGATAAATTTAACGACAAAGAATTCAAAAAGGCAGGGTTAACCGAAAACCCATTAGATTCAGATAGCTTAAGCGCGTTTCGCGTTATCCGTTTACCGATGACCTCGCTAACCCTCAAAGCGCTTGAGGAAATTGAGATGTCTCGCTCAAGTGCCAGAAAGTGCAAAAACATGTTTGCATTGGGGGTTGTGTATTGGTTGTATCATCGTGATTTGGCAGACACTAACGCTTGGATAAATGAACGCTTTAAAGACGAAGAAGCGATAGCAAAAGCCAATAACATTGCACTGCGAGCAGGTTATGATTATGCCATTACTGCTGAATTATTCGCAGAGCACTATACCGTTAAAGCAGCACAATTACCTAAAGGAGATTACCGCCAAATTACCGGTAATCAAGCGCTTGCCTGGGGCTGCATTGCCACGGCACATCAAGCGGGTAAATCTTTGGTTGTCAGCGGTTATCCTATTACGCCTGCATCCGATATTTTGCATATGTTGGCCAAGTTTACCCATTTTGGTATTAAGACATTTCAAGCAGAAGATGAAATTGCAGCTATGGGTGCCAGCATTGGGGCAGCTTATGGCGGCGCATTAGCCTTAACCACTACCAGTGGCCCTGGTATGGATCTAAAAAGCGAAGCGCTTGGGCTAGCCGTAATGACCGAGCTGCCATTAGTGGTTGTGGATGTACAGCGCGCAGGCCCATCAACAGGTATGCCTACTAAAGTTGAGCAATCTGATTTATTAACGGCGATGTTTGGTCGTCACGGTGAATGTCCACTTCCTGTCCTAGCGCCAAGCACACCAGGTGATTGTTTCTTTATGGTCATGGAAGCGTTTCGCATTGCCACCAAGTACATGACCCCCGTTATTTTATTAAGCGATGCGTATTTAGCGAATAGTGCTGAGCCATGGAAAATTCCTAACCTTGAGGAACTGCCTAAAATTTCTTTTGATTTTCATCAAGAAAAGGAAGGGTTTTTACCGTATAAGCGTGACAAAGAAACGCTCTCTAGACCTTGGGCCATTCCAGGCACCAAAGGACTTGAGCATCGTATAGGTGGTTTAGAAAAGCAACATGAAACCGGTAACATCAGTTACGATGGGCAAAATCATGAGAACATGGTTAAAACCCGTGCAGCGAAAATTGCGGGCATTGCGAAAGATTTACCAAAGCTTGAGGTATTAGGCGAGCGTAAAGGAAAGGTATTGGTGATTGGTTGGGGCGGCACCTATGGTTCTATCCGTTCGGCGGTTGAGAGTTTACAAGCGCAAAAGCATCAAGTGAGCGCACTACACTTAAAATATTTATATCCTTTTCAGGCCGATTTGCCAGAGTTAATGAAATCATTTGATCATGTTGTGGTGGTAGAGCTAAACACCGGACAATTATGCCAGTTACTGCGTGCGCAATTTTTAATTGATGCAAAAAGTATTTCTAAAGTGCAAGGCAAGCCTTTTGGCGTTGCTGAATTAACAGAGCGCCTTGCGCCCTTTTTGGAGAGCTAAGCGAATGTCTATCGCTGTTGATTTAAAAGAAGATGATGAGCCACTCGATCGCGAATCCTTTGTAAGCGATCAAGAAGTGCGTTGGTGCCCTGGTTGTGGCGATTATGCCATTTTAGCTAGCGTGCAAAAGGTATTGCCAGAATTGGGCGTCAAAAAAGAAGATACCGTTTTTATTTCAGGCATTGGTTGCTCTAGCCGTTTTCCGTACTATATGAACACCTTTGGCTTTCATACTATCCATGGTCGAGCACCGACCGTTGCGACCGGTTTAAAATTAGCTCGCCCTGAATTATCCGTTTGGGTAATCACAGGCGATGGCGATGGCTTAAGTATTGGCACCAATCATTTGCTGCATTTAATGCGCAGAAATGTGAATGTGACAATTCTTTTGTTTAATAACCGCATTTATGGTTTAACCAAAGGGCAATACTCACCGACTTCTGAAAAAGGCAAAAAGACCAAAACCACACCCCATGGCTCAGTTGATCATCCTTTTGATCCTGTGCATTTGGCATTGGCCGCAGGTTGCAGCTTTGTGGCCAGAAGCATAGATGTGGACAGCAAACATTTACAATGGGTGCTCAAAGAAGCCGCTTTACACAAAGGCACGTCTTTTGTTGAAATCTATCAAAATTGTAATGTCTTCAACGATGGTGCGTTTACTTCCATCAGTGATAGAAGCGTGCGTGCAAATAACACGGTCACTTTAGAGCCTGGCAGCCCTGTGGTATTTGGTTCGCAAAACGAAAAAGGCTTAAGTTTTAACAACGGTGAATTTGAAGTTATTTCCATGGATGCGCCTGATGCGCAATCACGTGTTTATGTGCATCAAAATGAAGAATCGATTGCGATGGCGATTAAATTAAATGAATTATCTCATCCACAATTCCCTGTAGCAACAGGCATTTTTAGAGCTATCACTCGCCCTATCTATGAAGAAGAAGTAGCTCAGCAAGTGGCTAAATCACAAGCGCAGATCCCCAATGCTTCGTTAGAGTCTTTATTACATTCAGGGAAGACTTGGAAGATATAAAAAAGGCAGACACTCGCGTCTGCCTTCAAAAGATCTATCCAGAATCTTAATTAATATCTTACCGTTCCTGTTACAGGAAAGTGATCAGAACCGGAGATGGTAAAGTTTGCGTTAATCCTAGCCTCTTCATTTGTAGGGTATAAGTTCCATAAATTAAAGTTAAATACTTGTCCAGCCACAGGCGTTGCGTTACGTACCAACACATGATCAATATCAGTGAAGTTGGATGTTTTGTAATAGGTAGACGAAAAAGGGTGTGTAGGTTCGTCAATACCTAAAGTCGTTAATACATCTTTAAAACCTGCGGCAACGAGATCAGTTTTGAGATTACCATTGTTAATTTCGAAATTGAAATCTCCGGCAATGATATCAATTGAACCAGGGACAGGAGTCATTATTTGTAATAAAGCTTTTAGCTCTCTGTCGCGATTATAGGATTTATCACTATCCAAATGCACACTCGCAATTCGAATGGCTTTTTGAGGATTAGATTTGAGTTTACCTTGAAGATAAGCTGAATGATTACCACTATCGGATAGGGCAATATCTTGGAATGTCACATTGGTGAGATACCCTTTTTTAACTAAAATGGCAACTCCATTTTTTTCCCAAGGCGGATCAATCGTGATCCAGTTTGACCAATAAGACGGCGAGTGATATGCCGCATACATATCATATTGGTTTTTTAATGCATTTTTGATATAGCCTAATTCTACTTCGGTAGTTTCTTGCAGAGCCACGATAGGGGTTGTAGAGGCTTGTTGTTGTAAAAAGGCAATTATCCTGTCACGTCGAATAACCCGATCTAATAAAGGTGTACTGCTTGGAGGGTATAGATTAGGGGAAGCCCAGCATGGCGCCAAAATATTAAAGCTGACAATTTTAATGTCAGCATTTGAAGGAGGCGCAGCCCATGCTAGTGCAGGAACTAAAAATAAACATATAAAAAGGCCTTTAAGTGATTTGTTTATCAAAAATAGTATTTTATTCATTGTAACTACCCTACCAAATCTTTACTTAATACGTTAATCATATTCCGGTAAAAAGTGATAGTAAATCGACCTATTTCAAATTAGGTGGTGGTAGATCAAGAATAAATTAAATGTAAACCGTGCAAATCACTTCATTGCCTTTTTCAGAAAAGGTCATTTCATCAAAGCAAAGTTCTTTGCACATAAGTAGACCGCGGCCATGAAGAGCTGTGGGTGAATGTTGATGTGATTCAATAAACGCTCGCCAATCAAAACCATCCCCTTGGTCGGTGATTTTTAAAGAAAGGTAATCCGGGGTGATCTCAAGATTTACCGATACATCTTTGTGTTGATTAAATTCATGATTAAGACGATGAATAATTTCTTTTTCCCAGGAATTTATTGCCTTTAAATGTGATTTAAAACTAGCGTTAATACCCAAATTGCCATGTTCAATCGCATTTAAAAAAAGCTCATTTAACCCTAACTCAATTATTTTTTGCCGATGAGCTGGATATAGGCTGGAAAGATATTCAGCCAACATGGCAGCTTCTTCCAATGTTTTAAATGAAAAATGGTAACTTTGTAACAAATGCGGAAATTTAAGCTCTGTGGGCGTTATAAGCGCATTTTCAGGCTTATCCCAGGGGTTAGTTAAAGTGCGGATCCAGCTTTTTTTAGACAATGCCTGCCTGCCAGTTTGTGGTATTTATTTTGTAAATTATAGCATTTTAAAAAGGTGGCCAACGGAGTATCACGGTAAATTGGCAAGCGTGTTAGGCCTTGCTGGGGATAGGCTTCATAAGCAAAGCAAACGCAGGGGGATACCCCAAGCGCTGGCGATAAATGCCCGTAAAGGTCAGTACATTTTTTACATACTCACGTGTTTCTTTGTAAGGGATTGTTTCAATCCAGATGTCTGCTTCTTGTGTTTGAGGGGGCAGCCACTTCAAGGTGCGAGTTGGGCCTGCATTATAAGAGGCGGTCGCTAGCACAGTGTGATTGTGCATCATTTTTTTAAGCTGGTTTAGGTAAACTGCGCCTAATTGAATATTGGTGTTAGGTTCATGAAGTGAGTATTCGGTGTCATAATGAATCTCATGCTTCTTAGCCAACACTTTGGCGGTAGAGGGTAATAGCTGTAGCAAACCTCTGGCACCGGCATGTGAAACAGCTTCGTTGAAAAAAGCACTTTCTTGGCGAGCTATGCCAAATATCCATGCTGGATCGATATTATGCTGATTGGCATTTTTAAGAATTTCTTGACGGTGCGCCAAGGGGAAACGCAAAGGCACATCATCTTTAAACTCTGCTCTTGCCATGGTAAAGATGGCAATATCATGAAATTCAAGTTGTTGCGCCAATTTTGCAGCAGCAATAATTTCTTCTTCACTCATTTTGTCTAGCGCACGAAACCATTCAACGCGACCTACCGCTTCTTTACCTAAAAGATTTAATTCTTTAAAGCGTCTGATAGCGGGAAGTTGATGGATGCGCTCCATGGTGGCGGCTTCGATCGGTGATTCTCTGTGTTGTATAGAAACGGGTAGTTCTAATCTTAAGCTTGAAACAAAACCGTAATAATTACGAGATTTCGCTAACTCTTTATAAATAATGATCGCTTGTTCTTTATTGCCCGTTGCTTCTAGGGCACGTGCTTGCCAGTAGCGCCAGCTTTTATCATCTTTAAGATCTTGTGGTAATTCATTGATTAACTTTAATACATGAGACCAATCCTTTTCCCCTATTGCTAATCGAACACGCCATTCTCTTGCAACGCTATCTAAAGTGTCATCATGTAAAGAAGCTAGCCACTCTTTAGCATGTGTGCTTCTTTGGTGGCAAAGATAAACGGCGATATCACGTTCTATACTGGCTTTTTGTTGATTGGTAAATTTATAGCTGTTTGAGTGTTTTTGCCACCATTTCAGCGTTCTCATGGGATCTTTTCTGGCAAGACGCTGCAAACCATAAGCCATGATTTGCGCTTGAATTTTATCTGATGCTTTGAGTGAAGTTTGAAATTTTTCGCTCGTGACCAATTGAGGCTCTTTCACAAGCTTTAACCATGCATTGGCCGCTTGTTTTTCTTGCGTGCCCATTTGTTTGATTAAATGCTTACTTAGGTCCTCATGCTTTTCTTCAATAGAAAGCTTAAAGCGCTGCCAAATAAGGCTTTGGGTTAAACCACCTTCTTTTTTCCAGACTGAAAACAATTTGTCGCAACCTGTGGCTTGGGGATATCCCACTAGCCAAAGTGCTTTAGCATTATCGAGGTGCTTTTCCTCTTTTGTGAGTTCGTAGTTGGCATAATGAAAATAACAAGCGAGCTCTTCATTATTGCTGGGATGATAATTTTTAACATAAGTATCCCATTGCTTATGTTTGGCCAGCTTGGTTAACCAAAGTGTATTCAAGGCATTATGATACGGGAAATCAGGGAAGTTTTTTTTGAATTCCTTAATTTTCTCATTAGTTAAGCTCATTGATGAGCTGTTCGCAATTTTTCGCTTTAAATCATCGTATATAAGATAAGGGTAAAGCGGATAAGTGGTTATTTTAGGGGTAAGTTTTTCAAAGTTTACATAGTCATGTTTTTTAAAGGCATGCTCAGCGCGAACATAGATATTGCGTTGTGTGGTTAATTCATCTTGTGATTGAGCATTAGCCAATATACCAGTAGACCCTAAAAGTAGGGTACCAAGAACTGAGGCAGTTAAAATCCATTTATGCCAAGTCATGCTAAGTTATTGAATTCTAAGTAGTAGATTAAATACTACTGTAAGGGAATTGAACATTTGTAGCAATCTTTGTTACGATGGTGTGCGCTTATTTAGTATATAAACTAACAAAAGATGGTTAGCCTTAAATGATATTGGTTATCGATAATTATGATTCATTTGTTTTCAACCTGGCTCGGTATGTGATTGAGCTTGGATTCGAAGCGGTGGTTTATCGAAATGACGCCATTTCATTAGAAGATATCAAAGCGCTTTCGCCAAGCCATATCATTATTTCCCCTGGCCCTTGTTCACCGTTTGAGGCGGGGATTTCTCTTAGTTTAATTGAGACCTTTAAGGCAAGCATACCTATTTTAGGTGTTTGTTTGGGCCATCAAGCAATAGCTCAGGCCTGTGGCGGCAAGGTGGTTAGGGCAAAGTATCAAAAGCATGGTAAGTCCGATAAGGTGTTTCACAATGGGACAGGCATCTTTAGCCAATTGCCTAATCCCTTAACCGTCGCCCGTTTTGTTACCGTTTCGGTAACACTTTACGCCAGCACTCAGACGGCGGGCGGGGTGAGTGGGGGAGGAACATTAGAGAATTATGAGAGAAGGTGAAAACGCTTGACACTATATAGATATT
>CAZSGE010000018.1:0-45150 GCA_964606325.1 Uncultured Candidatus Berkiella sp. | reverse complement strand
ACTTCAAGTTCTGCCATTTCTTTTTGCGAATAAGAAAGTTGGCTACGCTGTTCAAATAATGTTTCTCTTGCATTCGTTTCTCTTGCAAGTGCGCTATCAATTTTATCTTGTAGTAACTTTAACCTTTCTGAAAAAGCTTCATCAGGTTCATACGCCGTATTTTTCAATGCAAGTAATTCATTCGCAATATTCAGCGCAGCCATAACTGCGATACGCTCCATGCCAATGACTCTGCCGCTTTGACGAATGAGTCTCATTTGTTTATCAAGATATTGAGCGGCATCACGCAAAGCTTGTTCCTGGCTAACAGGACAAGCAATTCGAAATTCCTTTTCTAGTATTCTAACACAGATGCCCTTTTCTCCAATACTCATATTTAGTTCGTGCTCCAAAATGGTTGAACCATCTTTTATGATAGGGAGGCAAGAGCATGGGGTCAATACAAGTTGTGTTAATCTATCACTCTACGACGCTTTTGGAGCCTTAAGTATGAAAGAACCGCAAAAGAGCTGGCCAGATTATGACGAATTCGATCATCAATTGTTTGTCGCAAGTACACCATTTTCAGGGGCGTATATTCATGGGATGATGGTAGCGTTACTCTGCGTCGGAGGGAAGTCATGGCAAGAGATTGGTGCGCAATTGCTAACAGATATCCCAACACTCGCGCAAGGCACAATAAATACGTTATTTAACACACTGTTATCTAATTCTGCGGCAGGCTTAGCACAAACAGAAAATTCCTTAACGTTTATGTTACCCCATGACGATGAAAATATTGCGATAAGAATAGAAGCGCTTATCGATTGGTGTGAAGGGTTTTTAGATGGCGTCAATAAAGCAAATTTATCGGAGCAATTTCTTAACAATCCCCTCGTCAAAGAAGTGTTATCTGATATTGAACGTATTAAATCAGTGTCCACGGATGTGTTAGACAATGAAGAAAATGAAAAAGATTATGTTGAAGTGGTTGAATTTATACGCGTAAGTGTTTTGCTTATTTATGAACAAGCAAAACAGAATCAAATAGCAGCCAAGCGATTACATTAAGGGATGGGATATGAATTTGTTTAAAGCACGGCGAGACAATGTATTTAAAAGAATGTCAGACAATAGCGTCGCTGTGCTCAATGCTGCCCCGCTTTTACATCGAAACAGTGACACCGAATTCCCGTTTAGACAAGATAGTTATTTTTATTATCTCAGTGGTTTTAATGAAACGAATGCGTTAATTGTCTTAAGTAAAAAATCAGGCAAAAATACATATACATTATTTTGTCAAGATAAAGATCCTAGCGTAGAGCAATGGACAGGTAAGAGAGCAGGGATTGATGGTGCTTGTGAAATTTATGGTGCAGATGTCGCATTCTCTATTAGTGAGGCAGACATTAAAATGCCTAATTTGCTTGCCAATGCTGATGGTGTTTATTTTTTAACAAGTTTAGATAAAAAATTTGATAACACTTTGTTTTCGTGGGTAGATAAGCTGCGCAAAAAAGTACGTCAAGGACTTAATGCTCCACATCAATTTTTTGATTTAAGACAAATATTAGATGAAGAACGACTGATAAAATCAAGTGCAGAAATTGAATTGATGCGAAAAGCTGCAACTATTTCATCAAGGGCTCATCAACTGGCAATGGAACATTGCCAAGTTGGTATGCATGAATATGTTTTAGAAGGCGTTTTGCTGAATGAATTTTGTCGCCAAGGTGCGCGATATCCCGCCTATCCTTGTATTGTGGCAACAGGAAATAATGCGTGCACTTTACATTACACTCAAAACAATATGCAGATAAGAGACGGCGATTTGGTATTGATTGATGCTGGAGCAGAATATGAGAATTATGCTGCTGATATCACGCGTACATTTCCGGCCAATGGCAAGTTTAGTGGCGCACAATGTGCGATTTATGAATTAGTATTAGCCTCGCAACTTGCTGCCCTGAATGAATTAAAACCAGGCGTAACATGGGATGTGATGCAAAATAAAATTTTACAAGTAATTGTCCAGGGCTTAATTGATTTAAAAATTCTCAAGGGTGATCTCAAAACACTTATTGAAGAAAAAGCTTACTTGCCTTTTTACATGCATAACAGTGGGCATTGGTTGGGCATGGATGTGCATGATGTAGGTGAATATAAAGTGCAAAATCAATGGCGCACTCTTGCGCCAAACATGGTTTTTACTGTTGAACCTGGCCTTTATATTTCACAAAACAATACCCAGGTTGATGAGAAATGGCGTGGTATTGGAGTGAGAATCGAAGATGATGTGGTGATCACACAAAATGGTTATGATGTCCTCACAAAAGATATTGTGAAAACAGTGGAAGATATCGAAAAGTTAATGCAAAAAAGAGCGTGATGTATGAACGTAGATGTAGTGATTGTTGGTGCCGGCGCCGTGGGGTTAAGTCTCGCTCTTGCGTTGTCACAACAACAGTATCGCGTTTTATTAATTGAGCAACGTAAAGAAACCATCGTTCCTGCAGACTTTGAAGCCAAAACGCTTGCACTTTCTTACGCCAGTAAACGCATTTTTGAAAGTTTGGCAGTATGGGAACATTTAGCCTCGATGGTTGTTCCTATTCAAAAGGTGATGGTCTCTGTGAAGGGGCAATATGGAATAAGTCGTTTAGAAACACCAAGCGATTATGATGCATTGGGTTATGTTGTGGGCGCCCTTGCGCTTGAACAGGTTTTAATCAACGCACTTTCATCGATGCCTAATGTAGAAATACTCAATAATGCACGTTTGCTCTCGCGTCAAAGTACTGATGAACATTGGCAATTGCGCGTAGAAGGAAAAGAACAAACAATTTTTTGTAAACTGCTGATAGCGGCAGATGGTGCACAATCACAGTTAAGACAAGAGCAACAAATAGGCACAAAAATACTAGATTATAATCATTATGCGTTGATAACCAATCTTGAAATTCCCAGCTTAAGCCGATTTACAGCGATTGAGCGATTTTTACCAACAGGTGCGATTGCTTTGTTACCTTGGCAAAAAAATACAGCCACTTGTGTCTTTACCACCAGTGAAAGTGAAGCATTAAGGTTGAAAGAACTTCCAGAAGAAACATTTTTAGCACAATGCCAAGCGCAGCTTGGTAAACGTTTGGGTAAAATAACGCGTTCAAGCAAGCGACATGTATTTCCTCTCACTATGACCTTGGCGGATAGCCAAGTAGCGGCACGATTTTTGTTGATGGGAAATGCCGCTCATAATCTACATCCGATTGCCGCCCAGGGTTTTAATTTGAGTTTACGCGATATATGGCAGCTTCGTACTCAACTAATTAAATCAAAAACGCACTGTGATCTTGGCGACGCGAGATTTTTGCAAGAATACGCTAATGCGCGCAGAACAGATCAACATCGCATCATTTTTGCCACAGATAAGATTGCCAGATTTATGTCTGGAAGGCTTTTACCTCCGTCATTACGTGCGATGGGTATAACCTTGTTTGATTGTGTGACACCGCTAAAGCAGCAATTTGTTCACCTTGCCATGGGGTTGCCTTAAAGCAAAAGAGAATTCAATGAATACTTCGACAAATGTAAAACCATTTTACGATATCGTGATTATCGGTGCTGGCATTGTGGGCCTAAGTGCAGCCCTGGCATTAAGCAAACAAGGGTTCACGATTGCCTTGGTAGAAGCGCAAAGAAATCCCAAGCAAGATTATAACGATGAGTTACATGATACAAAAGTAGTCGCCATTACACGTGCTTCAGAACATTTTTTTAACTATCTGAATGTTTGGTCTTCGATAGTCCAAGCAAGATCTTGTGCTTATCAACATATGACAGTTTGGGATAATGTGTTAGATGGTCGCATTTCGTTTTCTGCAGTTGATTTTTTTGAAAAGAATTTAGGGCATATCATTGAACAACAAGTGATTGTGAGTGCCTTGTACAAAGGTTTAAAAGAGCAACAAAACGTTGACTACTTTTTTGGTAAAACAGTGAAGCATTGGCACTATCATCAAGGTCTAAGCACGCTTATTCTGGATGAGGATGTCGTGTTAATGGCGACTTTAATAATAGGAGCCGATGGTGCTAAATCTAAAATGCGGCAGCTTTGCAACATTGAAACGTTGACTTTGGACTATCAACAAACAGCGATTGTCGCAACTGTTAAGGGTAGCGAAACGCATGGGGATACAGCCTATCAACGTTTTGATCAAGATGGACCCTTAGCAATATTACCATTGAGTGATAAAAATTTGAGTTCGATTGTGTGGACAACCACACCTGAAAATGCAAGTAGGCTTGTCAACTTAACTGCAAATGATTTTGCAAAAGAACTCATGCATCAAATAAATGGTGTGATGGGGGAGATGAGCCTGGTATCACAACGTTTTTTATTTCCTTTAGCTACGCAACATGCAAAACAATACGTCAGTGAAGGCTGTGCTTTAGTGGGTGATGCAGCGCATACGATTCACCCTTTAGCGGGGCTTGGAGTTAATCTTGGACTATTGGATGTTGCATCACTTGTTGAAGTTTTGAGTTGCGTCAAGAATAATAAAGCGCTTGGAGAATTGAGAGTACTAAAACGTTATGAACGCACGAGAAAAATGCATAACAAAATCATGATTTGGGCCATGACCTTATTTAAAAATGGGTTTGGCTCTGAATTGGCGCTGGTTCAACGTTTGCGTAATTTTGGTTTAAATTGGGTTAATAAACAAGTCAGTGTTAAACAACTTTTTGCCAAAATGGCGCTGGGCACCTTAGGTCCTATTCCTCATTTGGCAAAGAAACCAGTTCAAAGGATGAACGATGTTAAAAAAGACGCCTTTGTATGATCAACATGAACAACTTGGCGCATCAATAGTCGATTTCGCTGGTTGGTTGATGCCTTTACATTACGGTTCTCAACTACATGAACATCACCAAGTGCGTCATGACGCAGGGGTATTTGATGTTTCCCACATGGCTGTTATTGATATTAAAGGCAATGAAGCAAGCATCTTCCTGCGCTATTTAGTTGCTAATGATGTACAAAAAATTCTACCAAACCAAGCTCTTTACACCTGCATGCTCAATGAGGAAGGTGGGATTAAGGACGACTTAATTATTTATTGCTTGGGTGATAATGATTATCGTTTAGTTGTTAATGCCTCGACGCGGGAAAAAGATCATAACTGGATCTTGGATAAATCAACACCTTTTGATGTAGTCATTACGCTACATGATGATCTTAGTATTTTGGCTATTCAAGGTCCGCAAGCTTGGGAAAAGGTAAGGACTGTCTTTAGCGCAAAACAAAATGAAACCACACAAGGTTTAAAACCATTTCATGTTGTCACTTGTGATAAGTGGGTTATTGCGCACACAGGTTATACCGGAGAAGCAGGCATGGAAGTGATGTTACCACAAAGCGAGGTTGTTGATTTTTGGCAACGATTAATCAAAGCCGATATCAAACCTGTAGGGCTGGGTGCAAGAGATAGTTTGCGACTAGAAGCGGGATTAAATCTATACGGACAAGACATGGACGAATCAACGTCTCCTCTAGAATCGAACTTAGGGTGGACAATTGATTTCAAAGATGAACATCGAGATTTTATCGGCAAAGCTGCTTTAAAGAAACAGCTTGCTCAAGGGTTAAAACAACAATTACAAGGCGTCGTTTTGTTAGATAAGGGGGTTTGTCGCTCAGGTATGAAAGTAATATCGCAAACAGGTGAGCACGGTGTTTTAACCAGTGGTGGATTCTCGCCGACATTGTCTTGTGGTATTGGTTTAGCAAGGCTCTCACTAGGAAATGCCATTCAAGCAACCATTGATATTCGTGGCAAAAAAGTGAGCACAAAAATTATAAAACCTCCTTTTGTTAAAAAAGGAAAAGCAAATTTTCTGTAAATCGGTATATGGAGTTGACATGAGTAACAGTAACATTCCCACTGAATTTAAATATACAAAAACACATGAATGGGCAAGTAAAGATGAGAATGATGTTATTACCATCGGTATCACTTACCATGCGCAAAAATTACTGGGTGATATTGTTTACCTTGAATTACCTGAGATTGAAACTCAAGTACACGAAGGTGAAGAATTCGGGGTGATAGAATCTGTCAAGGCGGCGTCAGATCTTTATAGCCCTATTAATGGCGAAGTGATTGCAGTGAATAAAGAGCTCACCACAAATCCAGGCATCATCAATTCGGATCCTTATCATGAAGGATGGTTAATTAAGATCCAACCCGATGACCCAGAACAATATGAAGAATTGATGGATGCCGAAGAATATGAGCATAAAATTGAAAAAGATAAATAAAATAACTCAAACCCACACTATCAGATTGAAGGAGGCGCAGTAATGCCGTTTATTCCGCATACGGAAGATGACGTCTCTCAAATGCTATCTGCTATTGGGGTTGATGCCATCAGCGATTTGTTTAAAGAAATTCCGTCACATTTGATGGTCGATGCTTTAGCTATTCCAGAAGGCATGAATGAGATGCAAGTTTCGCGCTTAATGCAATCACGTGCAAAAAGCTCAACTTTGGATAAATGCTATATTGGCGCAGGTGCTTATGAGCATCATATCCCCAAAGCAGTATGGGATATAACCATGCGGGGGGAGTATCTTACTTCTTACACACCGTATCAAGCGGAGGCCAGTCAAGGGACGCTACAGCTTTTGTGGGAATATCAAACCATGATGGCATCCTTAATGGGACATGAAGTGTCTAACGCATCATTATATGATGGTGCAACAGCACTAGCAGAAGCTGTATTAATGGCTTGTCGAGTACAAAAAAAATCAAAAGAACAGGTTGTTTGGATCCCACAAACACTGAATCCCTTTTATCGCCATGTGCTTAAATCGATCTTGGCAGTAAGAGACATTGCGCTAATAGAGATCCCGCATAGCGAGGGCAAAACAAGCATTAATACTTTGAATGCTTTAGTTGAAAAAAACACTTGCTCTGTGCTCATTTTGACCCAACCTAACTTTTTTGGATTACTTGAAGACGTCAATGTGTTATGTGATTGGGGCCATCAACATGATGCGCTTGTGATAGGTGTTGCCCAACCGATAACGTGTGCTTGGTTAAAACCGCCAGGGCAATGGGGAAAAAAAGGAACTGATATTGCTTGCGGTGAAGGTCAACCCTTGGGGATCCCGCTAAGTTGCGGTGGGCCATATTTTGGATTTTTGTGCACCAGAATGGAATATGTACGCCAGTTGCCAGGCCGTATCGTCGGAAAAACTACTGATAAAGATGGTAACTTGGGCTTTACATTAACTTTGCAAGCAAGAGAACAACATATCAGGCGAGAAAAAGCCACTTCCAATATTTGCACTAATCAAGGTCTTTTAGTGACTGCTGCCACGGTGTATATGAGTTTATTAGGTGCACGTGGTTTAAAAAGTATTGCTCAAAGTTGCTATGAACGTTGTCAATTTTTAATCAAGCAGTTAGCAACAATTGGATTAAAACCGCTGTTTGCAGGTGATTATTTTCATGAAGTACCTATTGCCTTGCCCCTTGATGCTCAGCATGTTATAGAACAAATGGCATCCGAGGGTTATGCTTCAGGTTTCATTCTAGATAGTCACTATCCTGATTTAAAAAATGTTTTATTAATCTGTGTCACCGAAACCAAAACAGATGAAGATATTTTGGGTTATGTGGCTTGTTTGAAACAAATCATAGGAAAGCATCATGGTGATATTTGATAAAGGCCAACCAACTCGATGTGCTAGTGCGCAACTCCCTCTCCAAAGACAAATCAAGGTTGCCTTTGATAGTAATCTACTTCGAACGGATGAACCGACTTTGCCTGCGCTATCTGAGTTAGAAGTAGTTCGCCATTACACTCAGCTTTCACAGAAAAACTATTGTATTGATACCAATTTTTACCCACTTGGTTCTTGCACCATGAAATATAATCCTCGTGGCGTACAACATCTTGCGATGCTAGAAGGCTTTAAAAATCACCATCCATTAACGCCATGCGCTTATTCACAAGGTATTTTACAATGTTTATTTGAGTTGCAAGATTATTTAAAAGAAATTACTGGCATGAAAGCCGTAGCGTTAAGCCCAATGGCAGGTGCGCAAGGGGAATTTGCAGGGTGTGCCATGATTAAAGCGTATCATCGTGATCAAGGGCAAAATCAACGTATAGATATGTTAGTGCCAGATGCTGCTCATGGTACAAATCCAGCCACAGCTGCAATTTGTGGATTTAATGTCATAGAAGTACCGACCACATCACAAGGCGATATTGATCTTGAGATATTACAAACCTTGGTTGGCCCAACAACAGCCGGGATCATGCTAACAAATCCGTCTACACTGGGGGTATTTGAGCGCAATATTACGCAAGTTGCCAAGATTGTGCATAGTGCGGGTGGTTTGCTTTATTATGATGGCGCAAATTTAAATGCCATTTTAGGAAAAGTAAGACCCGGAGATATGGGTTTTGATGTTATGCATATGAACATGCATAAAACTTTTGCAACACCTCATGGTGGTGGCGGGCCTGGCAGCGGTCCTTTAGCTGCAAATGAGCGACTTGCTGCCTATTTACCTACACCCATGGTAGGTAAGAAAAATGAAGAATATGTTTGGCTAACGCAAAAAGACTGTCCAAAATCTATTGGTAGATTATCCACCTTTATGGGTAATGTTGGTATCTTGCTGCGAGCTTATATATACATCCGTTTTTTAGGGGCGAAAGGGCTAAAACGGGTAGGCGAGTTTGCGACCTTAAATGCAAATTACTTGATGAAAAAATTAGAGGCTTGCGGTTATACACTTGCGTACCCAGAGCGTTTTGCAACCCATGAGTTTATTGTCACGATGCAAAAAGAAGCGAACGCACAAGGTGTCAATGCAATGGATGTTGCTAAAGCATTATTGGATGTTGGGTTTTATGCGCCTACAACTTATTTCCCAACCTTGGTGCCAGAATGCTTACTGATTGAGCCAACAGAAACGGAGTCAAAACAGGCTATCGATTTATTTATACATGCTATGGCACAAATCAAAGAGGACATCGATCATCATCCTGATAAAATACGCAACGCTCCAAGTCGTTTACCTTGCAAACGATTAGATGAAGTTAAGGCTGCGCGTCAATTAGAATTGGTGTACAAAGCTAAAAATAATGCACCACAATAACGACAAGTCGATCTCGCACTTGCAGTAGAGCAAAGATGTGCGATAGGGTGTTTGGCATTAACTTTATTTTCAGTTAATATGGCTTGAAGCCATTAAAAGGCTAAGGAGCTATGCGATTAGCAGATTGCTTCTGTGGGTTGATACGGTTCTGGATTGGGTGTGCATTGCAACATTTGACTGCATCGTAAAAAACTCAAAGAGACAGCATGTTAAAAGCATAATTAACAAGATAAACTTGATAACTTAAATAAAAAAGTTTCATGGTTATTAAGGATGATTTCCCCATGCGTATGAAATCCGTTTTTGCACTTACCGCTTTATCCGCTGCGACCTTTTTAGCGAGCGTTGCTTATGCTGCAGATGCAAGACCTGCAAAGCAAACGAATGCGACCAAAGCGACTGCGATAAAAGTACAAGATCAAGCTACTGAAGTTGCAGCGACACCTGCTAGCGCAGATGAAACTGCTGCAGCGCCGCAGGCAAAAAAGACTGGGCATAAAAAACATGCTCATCATAAAAAGCACAATAAGCATAAGAGACACCACCATCATCGTGGACATCACCATGCTAATGATAAACATCATCATGATCACTTCCATGATCATTATCATGTAGGTGATGTTTATCAAGAAATTCCTTCTTGGAACTTTTTGGTGGGTGGTTCATTAGGTTATGCCATTCAGCAAGAAAAATTTACAACACGATATACTGGTATATCTCCTATTATAACGGCAGCGCCTGGTAACTATCGTGATCATGGCGAAAGAATCACTGAACAAGGCGTGATGTTTAGCGTGTTGGGCGGTTGGCAATGGCGTTGCAACCGTTTCTTGTTAGGTGCGGAAGCAAACGTTGATTTCAATAGCTATGAAAAAGATCGTCAATTTGCCTTCCTAGATGTCTATACCTTTAATCAAGGTATCGTGGGCACAGTACTTTACGATCGTGGCGATATTTTCTCTGTTACCGGACGTGCCGGATATTTTGTCACCCCATTTTTTATGCCCTACATTCGTCTAGGGGCTCAAATGAGTCGTGATGAAGTAAGCTATCAAGCGCTTGTTAATGTACCAGGTGCTCCTGGTGTTGCTGCGCCTGATTTTAGCTCACGCAAAAAAGATGTGTATGGATTGATAGGCGGTATTGGTGCGGAATTCCCCACCTATATCGGTTCTTCGACAATCCGATTTGAATACAATTACACTAAAACTGAGAGTGTCATTATTGAAGATAATGCATTCCCGATTATTGGTAATCATAAGTTCAAATACCCAGAAACGCATATTGGTAAGATTGCTTGGATTTGGAACTTTATGTAACAAATTCCTTATGGGAAAGTCCTTAACGCCAAGTTGAAAACTCAACTTGGCGTTTTTTTTTATGGAGCCATTAATGAGAAAAGTAGTACTCACAACTTTAATGATCATATCCGGCCAACAAGCCATGGCCGATGATTCCTGGAAGGGCAATTGGTTAGTAGGTGGGTCAGGTATATATGCTGAGCGACGCGGTACATTCGATGCGAGCATGCGTTACGCCGTAAATCCGATTTTTCCGATATTGGAAACAGATAACCTTTACAGCAATAAAGGTTTTGGTTGGGGTTTATTAGCGGGATATCAATTAAAAAAAGATGGCTGGACTTGGGGGCTTGAAGCCAGTGTTGATTGGCATGACATTAGTCAAGCGCGAGATGTTGTTTTTACCGATGCTGCATTTTTAATAAGTTGGGATGCAAAATCTCTTTATAAAAGAGAGCCTATCGCTGCGCTGAGCGGCAGAATGGCTTATGAAATGGCACCGTATTTTATTCCTTACATTCGTTTAGGCGTCGAAGGCAGCGATGACTCACTTGATGTAACCATGATTAGCGGAAATTCGTTTGTGACGCCTAATCCAATTACTGTGTCAGATTCCCGATGGA
This sequence comes from Uncultured Candidatus Berkiella sp., assembly GCA_964606325.1. GTDB lineage: Bacteria > Pseudomonadota > Gammaproteobacteria > Berkiellales > Berkiellaceae > Berkiella. Next base: position 34,068 of record CAZSGE010000018.1, on the reverse strand, counting down.
ATTGGCATTATCTGGCGGGTGTTGGGGTAGAAACGCCCTTGTGGTGCACGCCAATGACAGTGAGAATTGAATATAACTATCATTCTCGTGGCAGACCATTAATTGCCAATGGCGCTCAGGGATTATTAGCGGGTGGCGTTCTTGTAACGCCTGCATTTGCCTTTACTAGCGAAATGCATAATAGAACGCAATCGGGCAAGTTATCTTTTGTGTGGAATTTTTATTAATTTACTGACTTACTTTTGACAGTGGCGCATTTTACAACTAATCGTATTAAGTACTATGTGCTAAAGAACTGTCTGGTATTAAGGACCATATGAATAAATTCCGATCGATCTTAGCGCTATGCTTGCTGAGTGTTATGGGTAGTGCGGAAGCACATTTATGGCCGCCGCTTCCTTGGGATGGTAATTTTCTTATTGGTGTGTCAGGTGGACGTGGTGAACGCCTTGATAACGTCGATGTCACCGTATTCTATACTGCACCTGCCAATACCATTCCCGATTCTATTTATATTGAAAAATATACGGATACTGGTTACTTAGCTGGCGCTTTTGCTGGTATGCAGATTTATATCAATCGTTTTGTGCTGGGCGCAGAATTTAGTGTGGATTGGGATTATTTAGATAGAAAGCATTTCTTTGGCTTTGCAGATGCTAATGGTCAAGTGTACGTCACACCTGGGCTTGGATATGCCGCTATGGCCGTTTATGAACGAGATGTGACTTATGCAGGTAGTTTGCGCATCGGCTATGATATAACGCGCTGCTTCAGACCTTATGGAAGAATAGGTATTGCCAGAAGCATTGATAGATTAACCGTCGCTTTTGCGGGTGATCCCGCTATCTACAATTTTAACACGATTACCCAAGGTGAAGGTCCGCAGTGGCGATATTTGCTTGGCTTGGGAGCTGAAATCCCTGTGCCATTGATACCATTTCTTTCACTTCGAGGCGAGTATAACTTTCAATCACGTGCCAAAAACATCGAAGCGCTTGGCACTATTTATGACAATACAGGATTTAATCCTTTCTTTATGAATAAAATAAATCCAAAAACACATATCGCGAAAATATCAGTGGTATGGAATATTTAATGATGTTTTGAAATGGAACTTCACATGAAAAAAATTTGTGCGTTTTTGTGTTTCTTTGTGTTTTCATTGTGCTCAACCAGTATTTGGGCAGATCACCCTTGGCGCACCAACTGGCCAGAGAATGTTTGGTTAAAACGTTGGGATAAGAATTTTTTACTCGGTGTCTTTGGTGGCTATGCAGACAAAGACGGCTCAACCGTAACCAGAGTCAACTATGGTGCGTTTCCAAATCTAGTATCGGCAGATGTTGTTAGAGATATCAGCGATCTGGGCGTTATCTATGGGATTTTAGGTGGCTATCAAGGAAAATGCGATCAGTGGTTGTTTGGTGGGGAGTTTAGCCTAGAAAGGCACCCCATAAATGATATACATCAATTTGCCTTTAGTGATCCTGCTGGGCTGTTCAATTGGCAAGGTAGCGCACAATACCGTCGTGATTGGATGACAGCTTTTACCTTTCGTGGGGGTTATCAATTTGTCGACTATTTTATGCCCTATGTTCGTTTAGGTATTGAAACCGGACAAGATATTTATGAGGTAACACTTGCAAGCAATGTTCCAAATGTACCTATTTTATACCCGGCAAATAAAAAATGGGTTTGGCGCTTTTTAAGTGGCGCGGGGATTGAGATCCCAGTGACCTGTACCCGATTAGCCCTTCGAATGGAATATCAATTTCATTCCAAAGGCAAAACTATTGAGGTTGATAAAATCTATACCGATGGGATCATCAATCCTATTACCAATTCAGAGCTTCAACCAAAGACACAGACATTTATATTAGCGATTGTCAGTAACTTTTCTTAAGTTGTAGATATTAAGTAATAAGATAACTTCGTCATTTTTTTGACGTCTGTCTATACGGATGTAAGTTTTAAAGAAAACTAGTTTGACAGAAACCCAAGAAGCACTTATACCGAAAGATAGCGATATTTTTAATAACTGAATCTAGCTTAAGGTGCGAATCATGAAAAAATTGGCGACTGCATTGTGTCTTACTTCTGCTCTGATGGCCTGCTCCAGCGCACAGGCTACAGCGATATGGCATTCAAGCGGCAACTGGTTAGTTGGTCTTTCCGGTGGTCTAACCCATGATCGAAGCGAATTAAATGTAACCACAAGCTCAACTTTAAATGCTTCGCCTTTTGGTTTGAGGCAAACAGTGGTTTCTCCACGATTCCAGGATGATGGTTGGTTTTTAGGTTTATTAGCGGGCTACCAATGGCGTTGCAATAGATGGCTACTTGGCATCGAAGGAAATTTAGATTGGTATGACAATGGTGGTGGCAATAACGATTTTGCATACACCGATGCTAATAACCGTGGATGGAGCGCTACTTCTGACTATGACCGTGATTGGGTGTTAGGATTGTCTGGCCGTCTCGGATATGGCGTTACAGATTGGTTAATGGCTTATGGTCGAGTTGGTCTTGAATACAGCGATGATGAACTCAATTACACACAATTTTTAAATAATGCAGCGCCTTTTAATGTGAGCGCAAGTGAAAGCCAAGATTCATTACGCGCGTTTGCTGGTTTAGGTGTTGAAATGCCACTGCCCATATCAAACTGGAACTGTCTCAGTATACGAGCAGAATACGATTATCATGACAAAGGTAGACGTGTAGAGGCAACAGGAGTTTCTACCTCAGCAGCAAGCACAGAATGGGCATCCGCAAGCTTTAAGCCATATACCCAAACTATCTTTCTTTCACTTGTTTATAATTTTGTTACAAAATAACCTGGCATTGATTTCTTAACGGGGCAGCACAACTGCCCCAAAATATAAGAAACCTAAAGATGACTACCAATAAGCGTATTCTCATAATGATAAGTAGTTGTTTAGCATCATCGCTAAGCCTGCCTGCTTATGCTATGTGGGAAACGAATGGGTTATTGGGATTATCTGGTGGCTATGCTTTACGAGAAGCAGATAATGAATTTATTGTTAATCATCCGTTAAACCGGATTACCAGCCTCAATCTTAAGCAAGAAGACAATGGATTAATTGGTGGCATCCTGGGTGGCTATCAAGCGCGTTGTCATGATTGGTTATTTGGCGGTGAACTTAATATAGAATGGCAAGAAGTCAATCGTCAGCAAAGTTTTGCCTTCACGGATGCTTTAAATGTTGGATACAATGCGAGTTCGAGTTATAGTCAACGTCAGGTGGTTGCATTTACAGGACGTTTTGGTTACGAAATGTATCCTAATTTTATGCCTTATGTTCGTCTTGGTGTACAATCGAGCAAAGATAAGCTTATCGTACGTGCTGTCAGCGCTGATTTAGAAGATAGCTTGGACTTGGAAGCTTCACGTCGGGTATATCGATTAACCGGTGGCTTCGGTGCTGAAATGCCCATTTACTATTTAATGGGGTTATCTGCAAGAGCAGAATATAATTTTCGCGCAAGAGCAGGCTCTATCTCTGCTACTGAATTAGCAGATGATGACGAATCGCTTGCAACTATTAGTGCAAGACCTAAAGCGAATACATTCATATTTGCATTGGTCTTCAATTTTGTATAAGTATTTATGCGTCAGCCTTTCGACAGAAGATTGGCTCAAAATGACGATAGAATGTGCAACTGTATACAAAAAAGTCAGAATTTTGACGATAAATTTGAAATTATTTACGAAGTTTGACAAATTTTCTAATAGGGCTTATACCTAAATTGTGTTTACTTAACTAACATTAAGTTTGGGGTGAAAATCATGAAAAAAGTTAAATTAGCATTATTAGTTGCAACCGGTTTGTTAGCGACAAGCGCGCAATCATACCAAGGATGGCAAGGTAACTGGTTGTTAGGCGTGTCAGCTGGTGGTGCTTGGCATGACAACGACGATTTGACAGTAACTGTTTCTCAAGGTGGCCCAGCTCCTTTTGCAAATAGCTACACATTAAACAATAACAATGATGATGGTAATTTTATTTGGGGCTTCTTAGCTGGTTACCAAGCACGTTGCAATGGCTGGTTATTAGGCGCTGAATTGAACGTTGACTGGAGAAATGACGGTCACCATGATGATGGTTTTGCCTTCACAGCAGATATTGCTGGCGTTCCAACAGGCGTTACAGGATTTGTTGATCATGACAGAGATGTTGTTGTTGGTTTAACAGGTCGTTTAGGTTATGAAGTGTCTCCTTATTTCATGCCCTACATTCGTTTAGGTGTTGATCATGGTGACAGAGATTTTGATTTCACTGTGACAACCGTTGCACCTGCTGCGATTATTACTGCTAGCTCCAACAATGACAACAATAACAATTGGGGATTTGTTGGCGGAATTGGTGCTGAGTTCCCAGTGCCAGTAATTGCAGGTCTTTCATTAAGAGCTGAGTGGAATTATCATAGCAGAGGCCATAATGACAACGATATCGTTGCTTTAGCTTCTGACAACATTACGCTTCTCAGCGTCAGTGGTGGCGACCGTCATGAACAAACAGCCAGAGCTTCTTTAGTATTCAACTTCCCTGGCTAATTGTTGAATGATAAATGCCCCGAACATTAGCAAAGCGCGGTCAAACGCGCTTTGCTTTTTTCAAGGATGATTTAAATTGTTTAGGGTGAAAAAATGCGAAATATAGCATGGGCTTTGTGTGTAGGCGCCTTAGTGTCCACAAGCGTTCAAGCGCAGCAGTGGGAAGGTAATTTTTTATTGGGTGTTTCAGGAAACTATAACTGGAATAACAATGATGATTTTGAGGGAACCATTTCTCATGCCACAACAGGCAGAGTGACTAATTTCGGACATGCCGAAACCGGTGATGATAATGATAATTGGTCCTGGGGGTTGCTTGGCGGTTACCAGGCAAGATGTAATGGTTGGATTCTCGGTGGTGAGCTTAGCATTGATTGGATAGATAATACTCACCGCGATAGTAATAATTTTGCCTTCACTGATGCGAATACGCCCAATCGTGGTTGGACTGGCAATACCAATTTTCATCGTGATTATGCTGTAGCGTTGACAGGACGTATGGGCTACGAAGTTTCCCCGTTCTTTATCCCTTATATTCGCGCAGGTGCTGAAACCAGTCGTGATAAAATTACCTTTAATCTCTTTACGCCAACAGGTGCGCCTTTCTTGATTGCGTCCAACGATGGTCGTATCCAGTCCTATCGATTTGTGGGAGGTTTAGGAGCTGAGGTGCCAGTACCCGTATTTGATGGTGTGACTTTCAGAACGGAATGGAACTACCATTCAAAAGGTAAAACGGTAGATACAGCTGGGCTTGCGAATGATAATATGACATTGATTCTGGTGAGCAACCAACAAAGCATTAATACAGTAAAAGCTTCATTGGTCTACAACTTCCCGTTCTAATTTTTTCTTTAGTTTGTGATCTTTCTCTTCATAATAGGGCGAAGCGCAGTGGCGCTTTGCCTAATTTATTATTATCCAGGTGGTCAACATACAAAAATTATGTTTGCCCAGGTGCGCACGGATATGAAAAAATAACATCAAAAGCTTAATTGGGTAGAGAGTTCAGTGATCGATGAAAATGGATTTCGATTAAATGTTGGCATCATCATAACTAATCAGCAAGGACAACTATTTTGGGGGCGCAGAGTAGGCCAAGATGCTTGGCAATTTCCCCAAGGTGGTATTCATGATGATGAAAAAGTAGAAGAGACCTTGTACAGAGAGTTGCAAGAAGAAGTTGGTTTGACAGCTAAAGATGTGACGGTTGTAGCTGAGTCCAAACAATGGCTAAGTTATCGTTTGCCAAAGCGTTTGGTAAGAAGTGATACCCGTCCTATGTGTATCGGTCAAAAACAAAGATGGTTTTTGCTGCGGATTTTGGATGAACAAAAAATCAAGTTAGATGCGACAATAAAACCAGAATTTGATGATTGGCGTTGGGTAAGCTATTGGTTTCCTTTATTTCAAGTGGTTTCTTTTAAACGTGAAGTATACCGGCAAGCACTGATTGAGTTTGCGCCCATCGTGATGTCACTGAAAGAACCTTTGCTGACATTGGATCCTTTAGACAGTTAACAGGGGTCGAAATTAATTGCTAGGTGTCTTGCGGCAAATTGTACAGGAAGTTAACGAAGCTCAAGACTTAAATGAAGTCTTGCGCATCATTGTACAACGCGTTTCTGCAACTATTGGGGTAGAAGCTTGTTCCGTTTATCTTGCAAATAATCAAGAAAAGCATTACTTGTTAGCAGCTTCCGTTGGATTTTTAGAGGGAGTTGATGGCAAAGTTACCATTCGTTTTTCAGAAGGGCTTGTTGGTTTAGTGGGAGAAAGAGAAGAACCCATTAATCTTGATGATGCGCCCAATCATCCAAGTTACCGATATTTTCCTGAAACGGGAGAAGAGCGCTACCAAGCGTTTCTGGGTGTCCCTATTATTCATCAACGAAAATTAGTGGGTATTTTGGTTGTGCAACAGAGACAACCTCGACGTTTTGACGAGGGTGAGGTTGCTTTTCTCATTACGATCTGTGCTCAGCTAGCAGGGTATATAGTCCATGCTCAAACTGCGGGCATGATTTCAGATCTTCCCTGTGCTGAAAATCAAGGAACCATTTTGCAAGGTAGTGCAGGTGCGCCAGGGATAGCCATTGGTACTGCTGTCATTGTGCTGACGACTGATTTAGATGCGGTCCCAGACAGAGAAGTTCAGATTGAAGAAATTGATGCGGAAATTCAAGCGCTGTCGCAAGCTTTACTGTTGACGCGTCAAGACATAGAAAGCCTTAAAACACGTCTTGATAAAAAATTATTGCCTGAAGAGCAAAATTTATTTGACGCTTATTTAAGCATTTTAGATAGCCCAAGCATTAAGCAAGATATTATTTCGATCATCCAAGAAGGTCATTGGGCACCTTGGGCGCTACGCAAAATAATTAAGCGCCAAGTACATAAATTTGAAGCTATGGAAGATATGTATTTACGTGAAAGAGCAGCCGATTTACGTGATCTGGGGCGTCGTGTACTGAGTAATTTACAATCAGAACATCTTCCTTCACAAGAATTTCCAAATGACACTATTTTAGTGGGTGACGAAGTGTCAGCTTCGGCGTTAGCAGAAGTACCACAAGGTAAATTGCTGGGAGTGGTTTCTGCTAAGGGTTCGGCTAATGCCCATGTCGCTATTTTGGCAAGAGCGATGGGGATCCCCGCTGTGATGGCCGTCAGTGGTTTGCCTGCGCATAAATTAGAGGGTAAAAAAATCATCGTTGACGGTTATAACGGTGAAATTTTCTCCTCACCCTCAAGCAAGATGATTGTAGAGTTTTATCGTTTAGCGCAAGAAGAAAAAGAACTTTATGCAGGTTTAGATGAATTAAGAGAGTTACGCGCGCAAACACCTGATGGGGCCCTTATTCCATTATGCGCAAATGCGGGATTAGTAGCAGATATGAGACCTGCATTACAAGCGGGTGCTGAAGGCATTGGGTTATATCGTACCGAAATTCCATTTATGATCCGAGAGCGCTTTCCTGGTGAAGAAGAACAATATTTAATTTATCGCCAATTATTAGAGACCTTTGCGCCAAAGCCTGTGACGATTCGCACGCTGGATGTGGGAGGTGATAAATCCTTACCTTATTTTCCAGTCAAAGAAGATAACCCCTATTTGGGTTGGCGCGGTATTCGAATTACGCTAGATCATCCGGAGATCTTTTTGGTGCAGCTGCGGGCACTGCTTCGTGCTAGTGCAGGATTAAAAAATCTAAGGGTGCTGTTCCCTATGATTTCTAGCATCAGTGAGGTAGAAGAAGCACTTCGTTTGTTGCGGCAAGCACATCGAGAGATCGTTGACGAAGGTGCAAACACCCATTTTCCAGAAGTTGGCGTCATGATTGAGGTGCCTTCAGCAGTTTATCTTGCAAATGAATTAGCAAAGAGAGTAGATTTTCTTTCTGTGGGTAGTAACGATCTAACGCAGTATCTATTGGCAGTAGATAGAAATAATATACATGTTGCTAATATTTATGACTCCCTACATCCGGCTGTGTTGCAGGCATTAAAAATTATTGTTGATGCTGGGCATAAAAATAATAAACGTGTCACTATCTGTGGAGAAATGGCGGCAGAGCCAGTCGCTGTCATTGCTTTGTTAGGGCTAGGTTTTGATATGCTCAGTATGAATGCATACAGTATCTCTCGTGTAAAATGGGTAATTCGTAATTTTACGATGGAAAATGCCAAAAATCTGGTACAAGAAGCTTTGCAAATGCACCATGCTAAAGACATTAGACAGCTTTTTGAAAAGGCCTTAGATGATGCCGGTTTGGGTGGATTAGTGCGCGCGGTTAGATAGCTATGGTCGTTGTCCTTGAGTTTTTCTAGTTTTATTTTTGCTCGCTACGTAAACTCACGCCTAGAAGGCGCCCCAACATGACTTCATTCATGACCATAACCCTCTCGATTTATTAGCGGGATCTGCCGGAAGGTGCCATGCTTTATAAAGGTCATTTTGCCTTTATGGTCTATAAGCTCGTATGAAGCTGTTTAAAATAACATTTAGCAAAAAAATACAGTTATTGATAATCCCAGTGGTCATCAGTGCACTTTGTGTGCTGGGAGCGATATCTTTTTTCTTTATAAATGGTTTATTAAATGCAACTTTGTTGGTGTGTGCATTGGGGTTTGTTGCATGTTGTTTGATTTTGGTAGGTGCGATCGCTTTATCCGAACAAACAATGATAATGAATGACTCAGAGATTCAATATCATTTACAAAAAATAAACCACATTGATTCGCGTCATTCAATTAATCACAGGCACATGACGGATGTACAAAAGTCATCTACGCATATTGCAGGCTTAACCAGTGATGACATGAAACATCAACTTCAAGCCAGAAGATATATGGAGATGTTGTTGCGTGCAGGGTTGGCTAATAATGAATTTACCGTATTATTTCAACCAAAAGTATCCACAAAAACAGGCCGCATTTGCGGCGCGGAAGCTCTGGTGCGTTGGTACCATCCTGATTTAGGTTGGTTTTCACCAGACGTTTTTATTCCTATTGCTGAAGAGAGTGGCTTAATTTTGCCCTTGGGGCATTGGGTCTTAAAAACGGTTTGTCAAAAAATTAAAAGATGGCATGAAATGGGATTTGTTCATCTTAAGATTTCGGTCAATTTATCGGCTCACCAATTTAAAAAAGGCGATATAGTAGAAGACATTGCCAATATATTATGGGAAACTCAAATAGCACCTTACTCTCTTGATTTAGAGTTAACTGAAAGTGTTTTAATGGAAAACACTGAAAAATATGTATTGATGCTAGATGTCTTAAAGTCGATGGGGATCACCATCTCTATAGATGATTTTGGCACAGGATACTCTTCATTAAGTTATTTGCGCAGGTTCCCAATTGATGCGCTTAAAATTGATAAATCTTTTGTGTTTAATTTAAAAGATCACGAAGAAGATAGTATCATTAAAGCGATTATTGCAATGGCGAAAGGGCTTAACATTAAAACGATTGCTGAAGGCGTTGAAACCAAAGAGCAAGCAAGTTTTTTAATTGAACATGAGGTTGATGAGCTTCAAGGTTATTATATAAGCCTACCTTTAACAGAAGATGAATTTACTTCTCAACTCTATGAAGATAGTGCACAAGTGATTGCATTTAAACACTAAGCCCTATAATCTTTTCTTCTTTCCCTTTAAAAGCAATGACATGGAATATATAGGTTACCTAATTGTTGGGTTCATTACTGGAATTATGTCTGGCCTTTTAGGTATTGGTGGTGGCGTTATTATGGTTCCTGCCTTGGTGGCTATATTTGATAGTCATCATTATGGCGGAAATTATCTGATGCAATTGGCAACAGGAACATCACTTTCTGCGATGATCATTACGACACTCATGACCACTTGGGCAAACCAAAAGCACGGTACTGTGCGTTGGTCGATGCTAAGTTTGCTCATTCCTGGGACTGTGATGGGAGCGTTAATAGGGGTTTGGGTTGCTAAAGATGTTGATACGCAAGTGCTGCAAATCATTTTTGCCATTTTTGCTGTTTTACTTGGATTTAATTTGATATTAGGTTCAAAAGCGACAACTGTTAAGAAACCAGTTTCATTGCACCCCATTTTTACTTTTATTTGCGCAATGCTCATTGGCATTTTGGCAGGCTTGTTGGGTATTGGTGGGGGGATTTTGTTGATCCCATTTTTGCTGTGGTTTGGTTTCTCAATGAAAGAATCAAGTGCGACATCCGCAGCTTGTGCGTTTATGACATCTTTGGCTGGCGCAATTATGGCAGTGATAGCTGGCTGGCATATTCAAGGGCTGCCATCACATAGTGTGGGATTTGTCTATTGGCCAGTGGCTTTAGGACTAGGGATAGCCAGTATGATAAGTGCCCCCTTGGGCGTAAAGTTGGCTCATCGTTTACCTGTTCATACCATCAAACGGCTCTTTGGGGTTGTACTATGGGGTATTGCGGTGCGGATGATATTAACGTGACCCAGGACATTATTATTGCTCAGTGTTAAACTTGAGCCATTATGCTGCAATATCCAAATATCAATCCAGTCATCTTACATATAACTGAAACACTTCAGATCCGTTGGTATGGCGTGATGTACCTTGTGGGATTTATGCTCGCCTGGTGTGTTATACGTTATCGCTCTAAAGCTCTGCCAGGTTGGGAGCAAAGAGACAAGGCCAATGATCTTATTTTTTATACCGCAATCGGAGTTATCTTGGGCGGTCGCATTGGCTATATGTTGTTTTACGCTTTACCTGATTGGTTTGCCTCACCCTCTGAATTATTTAAAATTTGGCAAGGTGGAATGTCTTTCCACGGCGGTCTGATTGGCGTTTTTATTGCGACATGGGTTTTCTGTAGACATATGAAAGAACCCTACTGGAAAGTCGCAGATATTATTGCACCGGGTGTGCCTCTGGCATTAGCGTGTGGTCGTCTTGGTAATTTTATCAATGGTGAATTATGGGGCCGAATTACGGATGTTCCCTGGGCCATGGTTTTCCCACATGCTGGTCCATGGCCACGTCATCCTTCACAACTGTATGCCATTCTATTAGAAGGTTTTTTGTTGTTCATCATCTTGTGGTTCTACAGTGCTAAACCGCGTAAAACAGGCTCTATTGCCGGTTTGTTTTTATTAGGTTATGGCTGCATTCGAATTTTTGAAGAATTTTTCCGCCAACCGGATCCTCAATATGGCTATTTAGCGTTTGGCTGGCTGACCATGGGACAGGTGTTATGTATTCCCATGATTGTATTTGGCCTTTATATGATGATCTGTTACGGTCAGTCCCATAAATCCTGTTTGCACAAATTAGGGTGAATAATGAGAACCTATTTAAATCTATTGCAACACGTCCTTGATAATGGTGCCCATAAAAGTGATAGAACCGGAACTGGCACCTTAAGCTGTTTTGGTTATCAAATGCGATTTGATTTAAATCAAGGCTTTCCTCTGGTAACAACTAAAAAATGTCACTTGCGATCCATCATTCATGAGCTGCTTTGGTTTCTCAAGGGAGATACCAATATTCATTATTTAAATGAAAATGGCGTTAAGATCTGGGATGAATGGGCGGATGCGCAAGGTGATTTAGGTCCTGTTTATGGCAAGCAATGGCGCTCCTGGGAAACACCTAACGGAGAAGCTGTTGATCAAATTCATAATGTGATTGAATTAATTCGAAAAGATCCCGATTCACGTCGTTTAATTGTGAGTGCGTGGAATGTGGCAGATTTAAGCAAAATGGCTTTAGCGCCATGTCATTGTTTATTTCAATTTTATGTGGCGGATGGCAAATTATCTTGTCAGCTTTATCAACGTAGTGCGGATGTCTTTTTAGGCGTTCCATTTAATATTGCATCTTATGCGCTATTAACCATGATGATAGCCCAAGTCACTAACCTGAAATTAGGTGATTTTGTACATTCATTTGGCGATGTACATTTGTATTCGAATCATATTGAACAAGCGAAGACACAATTAGAAAGAACGCCATTTGCTTTACCGACAATGGTTTTAAATCCAGATATCAAAAAAATAAATGATTTTCGTTTTGAAGATTTTGTGTTAAAAGATTATGAAAGTCATCCTGCGATTAAGGCGCCGATTGCTGTTTAATTATACCCAAAGCAAGATGATGCGTAAGCGAACGAATCTTTATGTGCGTACGCTTGTACGTGACTGGGTGTGAGAGAGCGTAGCAACAACGCCGAGAATTCATCTGGGAAGGGTACATGGTTAAAAAAATATCGCTTGTTGTAGCAATGTCTGATAACGGCATGATTGGTCAAAACAACCAATTACTATGGCATCTTCCTAATGATCTAAAACATTTTAAAGCCCTCACGCTAAACAAGCCGATTATTATGGGGCGCAAAACTTATGAATCGATTGGTAAACCGCTCCCTAACCGCCAAAATATTATTTTAACTAATGCGCGTTATTTGCAACTGCCAGGTTGCGATGTGGTGCATTCGGTAAATGAAGCCTTAGATATCACGCAAGATACACCGGAGATTATGGTTATTGGAGGCGGCGAGATTTATCGATTGTTTATGCCGCTTGTTTCTGTCATGCATATTACCTATGTTCACACTACTTTACCTGGTGACGTGGCTTTCCCTGCCTTTGATATAAATGAATGGCAAGAAATTTCATGTGAAAATTTCAAAAAAGATGAAAAACATTTGTATGATTATAGTTTTGTGACATACATTCGAAACTAATCTCGACAGCAGTCAAGGAGCGAACCATGTTACTGATTCAAGCCATAAAGTATTTAATAGATCAACTTGAAAGCAGCTTAAAAGGACGTATGAATCCCAATGGTTCCTCTGATATGCAAATCGCTTTAAGATTAAAAGCTGCGCCTTCCAATGATGGGTTGGGACCAATACTTCAAGCGGCAGCTCCTAAAGATGATATTTCTGAAGAATTACTGCGACAGCTAGCTGCGCTAGAATTAGTTGAAATAAATGAAGAAAAATTTTTAGCCAAACATGGGATTGTTGTTGAAAATTTATCGTTACCGCCTGCATCGATTCTCAAGAAGCCAAATTCAGCCCTATTAAGGCAAGTGGTTCCTTCAATCGATAAGGGGACAGATGACACGATATTACATTTTGGGATTACTTTTTCACAACTTGTGACTTCAACAAAAGCAGAATTTGAAGGTCGATTAAAAACAACGTTAGCTAAGGAAGATTTAACGTTTAATAAAATGTGTATTTTAGCACGTTTTAAAAGACAACTTTTATTGCTATCTGAATATGCGACTCAGGTTCTAATCGAACGAGAAAAAGTTTTTAATGTGTCTAAAGGTGCCATGACATTTAATGATAGTGTCGATGTTTGGCTAAAAATGATGATCAATGAATGTGCTACAGAAGCCTTAGAGTTGTGTCAAATGGTGCTTCGCGATGCCAAAGTCTCACTCGGTGCACTTTCGATTGAAAAAGGAGAAGGTGAAACCGAAGGCATGATTAAGATTTGTAAACAAGTTGTCGAAGAGTTTGTAACTTTTTGTCAAAAAGCCAATGAACAAGATCATATCGCTAAAACAGAACAGCGCTCGATGGTGGATTTATTTCCTAATAAAACTCAGCAGCAACAAGCATTAAGAGCGATCAATGAAGAAGCCGCTCAAGATCTAGTAGAACGATTAGTTAAGATTGCTACTTACCAACATTATCCTAAGGCAAGTTGGTATTATAGCGCATGGAATCCAGTGGGTTTTAGCTTAGCTACAGCGAATGATAAATGTAGTGAACTCGCAAATGCACTACACGCTTTTGAAGAGCAAGCAAAAAGATATAAAGATGAAACGGCGCAATACTGGAAAGACATGATTGATAGAACGCATGAGTCCTATAATCAAGCCACTCATCACATTACTAGGTTCTCACTATATTCCCAACGCTCAACGCAAATGTGGGTTGAAGCGCATAAAAAATTGGTGGCCCTTGCACCTTTTCTTGCAAAAGACGTTGTCGATCCGCACCGGAGTTGTTTTAAGGGATGATGTTACGTATAGGCTTTGAAAAAAGAAAAGACTCACGTATAATTTGGCTTTAAACTAAGTTAAACGTCTTTCTTTTAAATATGGCTAGATTGTCACCTAATGTTGTCGGTGCCATAGGGCACTTTATCAGCAAACTTTTGGTTAAATCCTTAAGAGTGGATATCCGCGTTCATCCAAAAGTTACCATAGAAGATCAATATGTCCATGCCTTTTGGCATGATAAACAATTTGCTCCTATCATGTTGCTTAATAAATCTGCTTTAGGCAAAGGCAAACATGCCTGCTTTGTCAGCGCCTCCGGCGATGGTGAGATGTTAGCGCAATGGTTAAAGCGCCTTGGTTACAAATTGGTGCGTGGCTCCTCAAGCCGCAAAGCGCTGAGTGGCTTAGTGAATCTGATTAATATTACCAAAGAAGGTTATTCGGTAGGCATCACTGCCGACGGTCCGCGTGGACCTTATCATAAGTCCAAAAGTGGTGCAGCCTATATTGCTTATAAAGCGGGTATAGGTTTGTTGCCTTTAGGCATCGCATACTCTTCCAAATGGCAATTTAATAAATCATGGGATAAATACCAATTACCTAAACCCTTTGCCAAGGCCGTAATTTATATTGGCGAGCCTATTCACTTAACGGATATCAGTGACATGGAGAGCGTGCTATCACAGGTAGATAAAGCGATTGATGCGTGTGATGCTCAAGCATTGAAGATTTTGGAGAATAGCGAAGCAGGGATTGGGTTTGTGAGATTGGAAAACTCTCAACGCTTTTAAGGTAGTTCGCGCAGCGAACAAGCTTATCTCTCCTTGTAAAGGAGAGACGACGCGACAGCGTCAAGAGAGATTCTATCAAGAAAGAATCCCTCTAGGCCTTCAGGCTTTGCCTGACGGCGCCTCTCCCCTTTACAAGGGGAGATCTTTGTCGCTATCGCGACAATTCAGATCCGTGCCTGCTTCTGTAAGAACCCCGGTCTATATCCCGTTCCTACAAATATAGATGCAAACACTAATAACATCCCGACCAAATCATACCAGTGAAGATGTTCATTTAAAAAAAGTATGGCGAGCAAGGTTGTGACAACCGGCATTACGCCGCCAAAGATGCCAGCAGTACTGGCTGGAATAAACGTTAAACCCCAAGCCCATGCCCAGAAGAATATTAAGCTGCTGATTGCGGCAACCATGATTAGACTGCCTTCCCAAGATGCAAAAGCACTAAAATCAATGGCATCTGCAAAAATGGCACAAGGAAGTAAGGTTAAAAAGCCAACCACGTTCGCAATCAAGGAAGCGCCAAGCGGTGTGACTCTACCTGCAAGTTTTCGGCCTAAAATGGAATACATCGCTTCGGGGATCATTGCAATAAACACTAACATATCACCAAAATAGGTATGTTCTAGATTAAGATCCCCTTCGAAGTGATCCAGGTTAATAATTAGTATGCCCAACATGGCTAAGCCTAATGAAATTATTTTAGGCCAATTAAGTCGTTCTTTGAGCATCCATACAGCACAAATAGCGATAATGGCAGGTAAGGTGCTACCTACAATGCCAGCCGCGGTTGCAGTGGTGTGTTGTAGGCCCCATACAAAAAAAACATTAAATAAGAACGCAGCAAAAAAACCAGAAAGGGCTGCATATGACCAATCCGTAAAGTTCAATTTACCTGTGGGATGTTTAGGATCCTTAATGGGCGTCTTCGTTGCTTTTAACAAAATAGCTAACAGAACAGAGCTAATCAAAAAACGCCCCGCCAACAACATGAACATTGGCATGAAGTCGAGTAAGAATTTGCTAGTGACAACGTTAATGCTGATCCCTGCTTGCGCTAAAGCTAGGGCGATGTAACCAACCATTAAAGAGCGGTTCATGATTTTTCCGAATATAAAAAGGAAGTGTGACGCCAAAATTCTAGCAGATTCTAAATTGGGATGGTAAGTCTTTTCGGCACAAAGTTAAAAAAACCCGACGATTGGCTAAATTTTTTGGCAAGAGGGGCAAAAATAAGTTGAACGTTGACCTAAACGAGTGCTTTCAATTTGGGTTTGACATTCATTACAGGCTAAACCTGCTTTGTCATAAACTTTTAAGTCTTGGCTAAAATAGCCAGGTTTGCCATCACTTTGACGAAAGTCTTTTAACGTGGTTCCGCCTTGTTTAATCGCGGCCTTTAATACTTTTTTGATAACTTTGGCTAAATTATCAAACTGTGCTTTGGAAACTTTATGGGTGCGGTGGTGAGGATGAATTTTTGCTAAATATAAAGCTTCATTTGCATAAATATTCCCAACACCGACAACAATCCGTTGATTCATAATAAAGGTTTTAATAGGCGTGCGATGTTTATGCGCTTTTTTAAATAAATATTCACCATCAAATGATTTGTCTAATGGCTCAGGCCCCAGATGAGATAGCATGGAAGGCATTTCATTATTTTTAGCAAAGAGTACGCAACCGAAGCGACGTGGGTCGTTAAACCGTAAAATGGTATTGTCATGAAAGACAAAATCAACATGATCATGTTTTTTCAATGGCTCAGCTTTTGAGGCAATGCGTAAAGTACCTGACATGCCTAAATGTATAATTAAACAACCATTAGGAAGGTTGATTAGAATATATTTAGCCCGTCTAGTGACATTCAGTACTGGTGTTGTTGCTAGATTATGACGCAAAGCTTTTGTTGGTACAGGCCAGCGTAAACGGGTTTCACGAACAATAACATTGTTTATGGTCTTGCCAACGATAAAAGGCTCAATACCTTTACAAGTCGTCTCAACTTCGGGTAACTCAGGCATATTATTTTAACGCTTTAAATCCAATATCATTGCGATAAAAGACACTATCCCATGCCGCTTTTTTCACGACGCGGTAGGCATTATCTTGCGCCTCTTTGACCGTTTCGCCTAATGCGGTGATACATAATACACGACCACCACTGATTACAATGCGACCATCATCAATTTTGGTTCCTGCATGAAAAATTTTATATTCATCCCCTGGGCCAATGTTATTCAAGGTTGGACAAGCGTCTCCTAAGTTAGGATTATCAGGATAACCATTAGCAGCTAAGACAACGCCCAGTGCAACTCGAGAGTCCCATTCTGGTTGATAGGTATCTAATTTAGCATGCAAGGCATCCAAACATAATTGAGCGAAATCAGATTTAAGGCGCATTAAAATAGGCTGCGTCTCAGGATCGCCAAAACGGGTGTTGTATTCTAAAACATGAATATCACCAAGGGGCGATATCATTAAACCAGCATAGAGAAATCCCTTAAAGGGAGTGCCTTCACTGGCAAGACCTTGCAAGGTTGGCTCAATCACCGTGGATAAAATCTTTGCATGAAGAAGAGGCGTAGCAATCGGAGCCGGTGAGTAAGCTCCCATGCCACCAGTATTGGGGCCTTTGTCATTGTCATCGCGTGCTTTATGATCTTGAGACGTTGCAAGTGGGATATAGTGTTCACCATCACAAAGGACAATAAAACTCAGCTCTTCGCCTTGTATAAAGTCTTCAATAATAATTTGAGCGCCGGCATCGCCAAATCGCTTTTGCGATAACATTTCATAAACCGTGATTTTAGCGGTTTCAATATCATTGGCAATCACAACCCCTTTACCAGAGGCCAAGCCATCTGCTTTTATCACAACGGGAAATGTAACAGATTCTAAATAAGCATCCGCTTCACTGGCTTGAGTAAATACCCGTGATTTTGCAGTAGGTATGCCATGTCGAAGCATAAAGTCTTTAGAGAAAACTTTAGAGCCTTCTAATTGGGCACAAGCCATGCTTGGCCCCAAACAAAGTAGATTTTTAGATTCAAAGTAATCCACAATCCCTGCTACCAATGGTGCTTCAGGCCCCACTACCGTAAAGTCGATTTGGTTTTGAATGGCAAAATCGGCTAAAGCATCAAACTGTAAAGGGGTTAATGGCACATTTTCTACTTTAGGCTCACGATAAGTGCCAGCATTGCCTGGGGCAACGAATACCTGATGGACTAAAGGAGATTGCGCTAATTTCCATGCTAAAGCATGTTCGCGGCCACCATTACCGATAACGAGTACTTTCATTGTCATTCTCTTAATGTTTAAAGCAGCGGATCCCAGTGAAAATCATTGCTATGTTGAAGTGATTAGCGCATTCAATGACCTCATTGTCTCGCTTCGAACCACCTGGTTGAATAATGGCACTAATCCCTAATTCATGTGCTTTTTCAACATTATCCTTAAAGGGGAAAAAGGCATCTGATGCCATGACAGCATTTTTTAAATTTAAATCAGCTTCCTTTGCTTTCATTGCGGCTATCTGGGTGCTAAAAATCCGCGACATTTGGCCTGCACCAATACCTAATGTTTGACCCCCTTTAGCAAATACAATGGCATTGGATTTAACAAATTTTACCACTTGCCAACTAAATAAAAGATCTTCCAATTCTTCGGCGCTAGGCTCACGTTTGGTTACAACGTTATAGGAAATTTCTTTGCTTGAAAAATTGGCGGAAGTTTGAATTAAAATGCCACCGTTGACACTACGAATTTCAGGGGATGTTTGAAGAAAAGTTGATGCTCGATATTGTAACAAACGGCAGTTTTCTTTAAGGGTCGCATCCTTAATGGCCTGTTCGCTAAAGCTAGGAGCAATAATGACTTCAACAAATTGATTTTCGTAAATCGTTTTAATAAGGTTTTCGTCTACATGCGTATTAAAGGCAACAATACCTCCAAAAGCGGAAGTGGGATCGCATTGATAAGCTTTTAGATAGGCATTTTTAGCGTTAGACTCAATTGCTGCCCCACAAGGGTTGGCATGCTTCACAATAACACAACCCGCTTCTTTCAATGCTTTAACACATTCCAAAGCGGCATCAGTATCTTGAATATTGTTATAAGAGAGTGGTTTACCTTGAAGTAAACGAGAACAACTGATGCTATCACTGGGCGCATCTTTGGCGACATAAAAAGCAGCTTGTTGTTGTGGATTTTCGCCATAACGCAATCTTTCTTTGAGTTGATAATTTAAAGAAAGATTTTGTCCAAATCCCTCTAAGGGTTGTTTATCGATGACTTGTCCAAAGTAGTTTGCAATCATACCATCGTAAGCTGCGGTGTGTGCAAATGCTTTAACGGCACAATGTATGCGTAATGGTTCTTGGATGATACCTTTATTTTCTTCAAACTCTTTGGTAAATGCCGCATAGTCTTGAGGATCAACCAAGACGGTGCACCAAGCATGATTTTTTGCCGCAGAACGAATTAAAGTAGGGCCGCCAATATCAATGTTTTCTATGATATCTTCAAAAGAAGCGTCTTTATTACGGCTTACGGCTTCAAAGGGGTAAAGGTTAACGACCACCAAGTCAATATCATGTATGCCATGTGCTACCATAATATCCGCATCTATATCACGGCGTCCTAAAATACCGCCGGCAATTTTGGGATGCATTGTTTTTACGCGGCCATCCATGATTTCTGGAAAACCGGTATATTCATTAACGGTGATAACGGGTAAGCCATGAGCCTTTAAAAGGGCTGCAGTGTTACCAGTTGAGATAAGCTCAACGCCATGTAGGTGTAGATTTTCTGCCAAGGGAATAATGTTGGTTTTGTCATAGACGCTTAATAAGGCGCGTTGAATAACAGTTGATTCATGCATAACTATTCTAATCCATATTCAGCAAGACGTTTACGAAGTGTACCTCTGGCAAGACCTAGCCATTCGGCCGCTTTACTTTGGTTGCCACCGGCATGATCTAAGACCGTTTTAAAAAGCCCAAGTTCCACTTCTTTAATAACTAATTGATATAATTCTTTCGCTGGCTGCCCATCCAGTGCACTAAAATAATCCACGAGCATACTAGCAATTACTTCCTTGAGAGGCGGCGTAGGCGTGTGTGTCATTGCGCGGTTTCCATTAAATTCGCAAAAAAAGCATTCGCTGACTCAAGCTGATCTTGAGCATTTAAAATTTGATTAAAGGCATGTCTAAAAGCGGCGCCACTGCGCTGCCCTTTGCTGTACCAAGAAACGTGCTTGCGAGCGACTAATACGCCGCGCTCTTCACCATAAAATGCATATAAATTTTTCATATGGTTGATCATGATATCCCGAATGGTGGCAACATCGGGTTCAGGCAAATGCTCACCCGTCCGCAAATAATGCATAATTTCATTGAAGATCCAAGGACGCCCCTGTGCGCCGCGCCCAATCATCACAGCATCTGCACCAGTTTGCTCTAAGACATATTTTGCTTTTTCAGGTGTATCGATATCGCCATTGGCAATGATTGGAATAGATACCGCTTGTTTTATGGCAGCAATCGTTTCATATTCTGCTTCGCCTTTGAACATACAAGCACGGGTGCGTCCATGAATGGCTAAAGCTTGAATGCCACAATCTTGTGCCATTTTGGCAATGTTCACGCCATTGCGGTGATTTGTGTCCCAACCTGTTCTGATTTTAAGTGTCACTGGAATTTTCACACTTTTTACAACTTCACTTAAAATTCTAGCAACCAGCGGTTCATCTCTAAGGAGAGCAGAGCCAGAGAGTGTATTACAGACTTTTTTGGCAGGGCAACCCATATTGATATCAATGATTTCTGCACCTGCGGCTTCATTGTAAGCGGCTGCTTGTCCCATCATCAAAGGATCAGCTCCAACTATTTGCACAGAGCAGGGACGCGTTTCTCCTTCATGGTTGGCACGACGTTTGGTTTTTTCACTGCCATGAAGCAAAGAATTGGCACCGACCATCTCAGAAACCGCAAGGCCGGCCCCTAAATTTTTACATAACTGTCTAAAGGGCCGATCGGTCACGCCTGCCATCGGCGCTAAGATAAGCGGCGCTTCTAATTCATAAGGGCCAATTTTTAAGTTCATTGGCTTGTTTTCGGGTGATGTTGGTTCTGACATGATAGATCTCAAACAAGGGACGGCAATTATAACTCTTAGCCAGTCATCATGCAGCCCTTTCTATCGCTTAATGCACCATAACAAAGCCCACTCATCTTCGGTTTGCACTGCCTCAATGTGGAAAAAGGGTTCATAGGCTGCACGGACCTCATCTATTTGGTTAGTCAGTAAACCAGACATGACCAAATTACCGTTGGGTGCACAGTGATGCGTTAAAACCGATACCAAAGAAATAAGCGGTTTTGCCAAGATGTTAGCAAGCACTGTTTGAGCTTGAAGATCATCAGGTTGCTTTTCAGGCAGACAAATTGTTAATTGGCTAGAGGGAATTTCATTGCGTAAGCAATTTTCATGGGTTGCAATAAGTGCTTGCGGATCATAATCAATGCCGACAACGTGATCTGCCCCAAGCTTTAAAGCGGCAATACCCAGGATCCCTGAGCCACAACCATAGTCAATCACCGTTTGATTCAAGGGAGGATTCGCATCCAGCCAACGCAAACATAATGCTGTCGTGGCATGCGTGCCCGTGCCAAAAGCCAGGCCGGGATCAAGTTTTACAATGATGGCGTCATCTTGCTCAGGGGGCACAGAATCGCTCGGTATAATCCAGAGTTTTTGCCCAAATTGTATAGGTTTAAAATGTTCTAGCCAGGTGCGTGTCCAATCTTGTTCTGCTAATTCGGTCGCTTGAAAAGGGATATTGCCTAGTAATTTCTGCAAAGATGCTTTAAGTGAGATGGTGTAATCGGCCGCCATAAATAGGCCAACCACTTTAACCGCGTCCCATAAGGGGGTTTCGCCAGGGAGCGGTTCCAAAATAGGGACGGTCCCCGCATCATAAAACGAAACAGAAACTGCGCCGAGTGCTTCTAATTTATCGCACCAAGATTGTGCTTGCGACTGATGCGTTTCAAAAGAGATCTCTACCCAGGACATATAAGTTCGCCACCTTATTGATTTTGCGGTATTTTTGCATTTTTCGTTTTTAATAGCAATTTTGCTTCCCTAAAGCGCTACAGCTATCGCTTTTCTATGAAGGGTTATAAAGAGCCGATAAGCTGCAGGCAACATACTTGTTTCTTATTTCCTAGCTAAGAGAAACTTCTTTCACCAAAGTTCTGGTAAATTCAATAAAATTGAGGAAATAAAAATGAGAGAATTATTAGTAAACGAAGTACTGGAAATTTCTGGTGGGAAAGCCAATGATGGATATAATTTTTCCAATATACTTTCTAACGGTTTATTTGTTGGTGTCATTTGTGGCGTTTTAGGTGGAAGTTTTTGGGCTGGTGCAACCTTTGGTGCGGGCTATGCGAGTTTAATGATGGTTGCTAAAGCTGCTGATTCTTACTTCTTTCCTGAAGATCAAATCGTTGTAACACACACCGAATTTGTTACACCAGCTGTGGAAGTAAATGCTTAATATTAATTTAGTGCGCTTATCATGTAGGCGCACATCTTATCTTAATGCAGCGCATCACTGATGGTTTTAATCGGGTTGCTAACAAATCTGTTTATATTTCCTGCCGTTGTTAGATCTCTTGATTCATATTATCAAACAAATAAATCGCATTTCGCTTTTATTCACAAGAATTTTTGTTAAACTTCCTCGCGTGTTTAGTATTACGCAATGTTGTCTGAATAAATGTGAGGGATTTTATGTCATTAGGTTTTACTATCAAAAAAGAAGAAGCTAGTCTTGAAGCGTCAAACTCATCTCACGAACCAACTACGCCTGAGTTTCCACCGACAGGTGCTTCCATTAATCCTGAAACAGTCAAAGAAGAAGTAGAAATTGCGCAAGTAGTCGAGCCTGAAATTGCCGCAGTTGCCCAAGAAGCTCTAGATAAAGAAAAAGCGCAAAACGAGCAAGATGAATTAAAAGCACAAGCGGATTTAAAAGAGCAAGAAGCACGTAAATCAGCACAACAAAAGCACCAAGAAGAAAGCCTTCAAGCTGCAAAAAATAAATTACGAGAGCATGAGGTCGTCACGTCTGATGGCGAAGTCAAAAAGATAACGGAAACCGCTGAAGAACATGTTCAACGTCTTAAAGATGAAGAAAGAGCACGCCTTGCTGCTGAGCATGCGGCAAAATATGTTCAAGAACAATTTGCAGAAGCAGCGGCGGCTGCCATTATGCCTAAATTAGACACTATTCATACGATTGCGCAAGCAGAATTGGATAAACGTGCGGCAGCGCTTGCGGCACTTAATGAAAAAGCACAACAGCATAAACAAGAAAATGAAGCACATCGATTAGAGGTTGAGCAAAAAGAACAAGCCTTGCAACAGAAGCAGCATGAAGATGCTCACATGTTTACGCATGGTGATGGTAAAGACCATGGTGTTAAACCAAGTGCTTCTAGTCTTCAAGTAGAAAAATTAATGGCTTTGCAAACACAATTAGCGCAAGGAGACCCAGCAAAATTTGCTGTTGATGCAGGCATTAAACCAACAGTTATAGAGCAAGCCGCACATTATCAAAACAACTTAGAGGTATCGACCAAATTCACCACAGTTGATAAACCTGAGCCATCCAAAACCAATGTGGCAACGTTGCTAGCCGCGTTTGAGAAATCTAAAGAGCCAAGCGCCGAGAAACAGGAGAAAGTGGAAAAACGTTCAGGTAGAATTGCACAATTAGCTAAAGAACGAGAAGCTAAAATGACAACAACCGTTGGAACGAGAACCAAAGCATCAGCACCTCAGTTTATGAAGAAGTAAAGTCGATTTAAATCCCCAGCCTAAACAGCTGGGGATTTAAAAGCTAATTTTTTCAATATTGTCCATCTGCTCTTGTAACTTTTTTGAAATCACCACATGCTTGCCATGATCTTTTAATAGCATCCCAATTTGGTAGCGATAAGCATTCAAATTTTGTTGATAGTCATAAGCATTTTTAGATTTTTTTAATAATCTTTCAGGATTGCCAATATTGCTATTAGCAATATCAATCGCTTTAAATGTCACAAAAATTCCACAGTTATAATTATCTTTTTGTTCACTTTCAGATACGCACAGATATTTGACTTTATATCCAAGATTTTTGAAAAATGAGATCAATTGCTTTTGGAAATGGGGATTTAAATCATCAGCGTATGAATCATAATATTGAATTAAAGCAAGCTTTTCTTTGGTTTTATCAAACTTTACCACCGCCACTGTAAAATGCTCATTGATAAGCATGGGAATAATCCATTGATCATATTTTGACAAACTTGTCTTAAATATCTTAGAACGGTTTTCAAGGTTACTTTCTAAAAACCAGCTTAATGAAGAGCTTTTATCGATGTGAGCTAAAGATGTTGAGCAAGATTTTTGTGAAGCATTTTGGGTGGCAAGGGTAGGATGAATAATGGCATATTCTATGAATACAGGGAGTACGGCACAAGTATTTTTGAGCGACGCACTTTGATTGACTAGTAATTTAATACCAGATTCAATATCCCTGTTATACAGCGTAGAATGAGTACTCATCGTGGAATTATTGTCAATAGCGCGAACTTTATGAATATAGGTAATGAAATCAGACTTTACTGCATTTTTAGTCTTAAATTCATTTTGAATATATTCTGTAAATTCTGCCATGAGAAAACTCGATAAGGATGCGTCGAGCCATGATAATTTTTTGCTTTTAGAATGTCACGATTTTTCGGACAAAAGGCATGTGAAAAATAAAAAAGAGTTTTGATTTTATCGGCCTATATAGCCCGTTTATCTTAACATCTTGGTATTCATCTTGTTAGTCAACGCTTTATCGAATACGCATTGTTTAAATATTCCCTTTCAATACAATACTCGTCAATATTCTCTTAAATATGTTGGAAATTGAGCATGCCGTTTCTCGAGATATCCGGATATATACTGCCGCAAGAGTTGGATACTTTAAATATTGATGAGCATTTGATAGATAAAGATAGCCTTAAAGAGGTGCTCGATGAAGATATTGTCAATCAGACAAGCAAGCAATCCATTGAAGAATTGATTGAATGGATAAATGACATTGAGCCAACAGATGCGGATAGTTCTATTGAGCATTCAGGCCATTCACCGGTTGTAATAACAAAACAAGACTTGGCACTACACTATGCAGCAAGAGATGGCAAAGTAGAGCTTATTCGTAAATTACTTCAAAATGGCGCTAATATTGAATCTGAAGATAAAAATAGTGCTCGCCCTATACATCACGCTGCTTTTAATGGAAGGCTTGAGGCAGTGATGCTGCTTATTAAGCATGGCGCAGATGTACATGATACCTCTTACAAAGGTAACACGCCGTTACATTGGGCATTACAAAAACATCATTATGATGTTGCCAATATGCTGCTCAAAGAAGGTAAAGCAAACCCACAAGCACTCAATGCCAAAGGCGAAGATGCGCTGTCCTATTTGCTATCTGATTTGAATGTCCAAGTTCAAAAAGCAAATGTCAATAACATTGATAAAATTCTCAAAACACTGTCTGTTGCATTAGAACATTGTCATGGGGATTATGTTACAAGCGCTGAAAAAAGTTATGTACGAGGGCAATCACTTTATACCCCTATGCCAGTTGAAACTATCTTACGATTAACAGCAGCCAATGCACCCAATATTGAAATAAGAGATAAAGTTTTACACGAAGCCCACGCTATTTCGCTTGTAGATACTTCTCATCAGGGGTATTTGCATGCGTTAAATTTAATGCATCGTTTTCCAACTGGTGAGACGTATGAAGTTAACTTTAATACCAAGGAATCTGCATTTTTAGCCTCAGAAGGGCATTATGGTTTGTTTACAACGGCGCTTGCTAGAGACTCTTTAGGTGCGTTTGTAGCGAGCCTACAGGAACCTAAATTAGCACTACAAAAAGAGCTTTTTAGTGAATTGCATAAGATATATCAGCATGCGACAATCTATTGTGAAAATGCCGAGCAACCGCAAACTTATGCGGATGCGCTTGTGCGATATCATCAGGGTGAAACAGTCTTGTTACCCTCAGGATGGCATGGTCATTTTGTGGATGTGATTTTATCTAAACAACAAGCGACTTATGCGATGGCCAATAGCGGTGACAGATATACTGGAGAAGAGCCGCTAGCAGGGCTAGAGAAAACTGAATTTGGTGATAATGCAGGCTTAAGCTTTTATGAGCTCGCCGAGCCAGATTCTATTGATGAAGATTTTATTAACCATACAATCAACAATACTTCTGCTCAACATTTAGAGTTTGAGCAGCCCATGAAATATGGATTGCTCAACAAACTATTTGAAATAAATAACCCAGATCAACAGTTTGGTAATTGTGGCTGGGAAAGTCATCGCGATGCCGTTGAAGGCATTTTAGTCATCGAGTTGCTCAACAGAAATATTCCGCTGGAGCAAGCGTTACCGATGGCAAAAGAAAGCTATGAAGCATGGGATTTATTCCATGGGAATTATTTGATTGATCAATATATGGAACATCATCCATTGTTGGGCATAGATGCGATGATGCATGTTTGGGCTAGTCTTCACCAAGGAGAGTCCTCTGCTAAAGACTTTACGCATGCGCAAAAGCTAGTCGATACAGTGCTCATGTCGAATAAATATATGAGTGACTTTAAAGAAGCAATAACTGAAATGGCTGCCAGCCCGGACCATAAAGAAGTGATCAGTGCTTTTGAAGACTATCATGTTGATGTGAAAGGCATTGTGAGTGATGCGCAATCAGCTGTGCTTGATCAAAACCAAACACAGCCGATGGATGTGGCGCATGTGCCTCAATTTAACATTGCGCACCAGTTGATGACTGAGCCCGCATTCATTCAAGAGATCATGGCGATTTAGTTTTTAATTTTCTGCTCAAGATAATGAATCGTCGTGCCACCTTGCTTGAAATTGGTATCTTGAATCAAGTCCTGATGCAGTGGAATATTGGTTTTGATACCATCAATCACTACTTCATTTAATGCATTACGCATCCGTCTAATAGCGTCATGTCGCGTGTTCCCATAGGAAATGATTTTTGCTATCAATGAATCATAATTGGGAGGCACTTGATAAGAGCTATAGATATGAGAATCAATTCGGATCCCAGGGCCACCCGGCGGGTGATACCAAGAGATTTTGCCAGGGCAAGGAATAAATGTTTTTGGATCTTCGGCATTGATACGGCATTCAATGGCATGGCCTTGAATACGAATATCAGCTTGAGTGAGCTTTAACTTTTCACCGCTGGCGATTTTTAATTGCTCTTTTACAATATCTACGCCTGTGATCATTTCAGTGATCGGATGCTCAACTTGAACACGCGTATTCATCTCAATAAAATAGAATTCGCCATCTTGATATAGAAATTCAAATGTACCAGCGCCCCGATAATTAATACGTAAGCAAGCATCGACACAGATTTTACCTATTCTTTGTCGTTGCTCTTCTGTAATGCCAGGAGCGGGTGCTTCTTCCAACACTTTTTGATGGCGCCGTTGCATGGAGCAATCACGCTCACCTAAGTGAATAGCACTGCCTTGACCATCGGCAAGCACTTGGATCTCAATATGCCTTGGCCTTTCAAGATATTTTTCCATGTAGACGGTACTATTGTTAAAAGCAGAACTCGCCTCTGTTCGTGTCAACGAGATAGCATTTAACAGGGTCGCTTCGCTATGCACCACACGCATACCACGACCACCGCCGCCACCCGCTGCTTTAATGATAACAGGGTAACCGATGTCACGGGCAATCTTCAGATTCAGCTTATCGTCATCACCTAAAGGCCCATCAGAACCTGGCACACAAGGTACACCAGCGTCCTTCATCGCTTTAATCGCAGACACTTTATCACCCATTAAGCGTATGGTTTCTGGTCTGGGGCCAATAAACGTGAATCCACTTTCTTCAACGCGCTCTGCAAAATCAGCATTTTCTGCTAAAAAACCATAACCAGGATGAATTGCAACGGCATCGGTAATTTCAGCCGCAGTAATAATGGCGGGAATATTCAGATAGCTTGCAGGAGACGGTGCAGGACCAATACAAATGGCTTCATCAGCTAAGCGCACTGGTAAGAGATCTCTATCAACCGTAGAATAAACAGCAACCGTTTTAATGCCTAACTCGTGACAAGCACGCAAAATACGCAAGGCAATTTCGCCTCTGTTGGCAATGACAACCTTATCTAACATGTAACACCATTATTTTATCACGAACAGGGGTTGGCCAAATTCCACGGGTTGACCATTTTCAACAAGAATAGCAGTAATAGTGCCTGCTTTATCTGCTTCAATTTGGTTCAACATTTTCATGGCTTCTACGATACAAAGTGTGTCGCCGACTTGCACTGTTTTGCCAATCTCAACAAAAGGAGGTTGATCAGGTGCAGGCGCGCGATACATCGTACCCACCATTGGAGATGTGACGATATGTCCCTCTGGTGCAGCAGGTGTGCTTGGTGCTTCAGGTTGATTGGTGGTGACAGTGACAGATGCCGGAGCAGGTGATTGTGCCATCACATATTGAGGTGCAGCGCTCTCCATTTTGCGACTAATTCGCACCGATTCTTCACCTTCGCGGATTTCAATTTCCGCGATGCCAGATTCTTCTAGCACTTCAATCAATTTTTTAATCTTTCGAATATCCATTGTAACAACTCAAATTGGTTAAGGATTAGGAAGTGTGTTCAATTGCGCAGGCAAGGGCTCCATAATAGCCCTGAGGCCCAAAGCCACTGACAACGCCAAGTGAAATATCTGATAAATAGCTTAAGTGTCTAAATGTTTCACGAGCATGAATATTGCTTAAGTGGACTTCATAAAAAGGAATCGCAACCGCTAACAGGGCGTCTCGCAGTGCAATACTCGTATGGGTTAGCGCTGCGGGATTAATGATGATCACATCCACTTTATGCTTTTTAGCCGCGTGAATCTTGTCGATGATCTCGTGCTCAGCGTTAGATTGGAAACATTCTAGATCGTGTCCTTTGGCAAGGCGCTTTAATTGCTGATCAATAGACTTAAGCGTGGTTTTACCATAAAGGCTTTGCTCTCTGGTGCCAAGCAGATTTAAGTTTGGTCCATGAATAACTAAAATGTTTGCCATTGTTGCCACTCTATCAATAGTTGGGGGTATTGTGGACGATAATAGCCACTATGTCTATTAGATAATAGCAAATTAATGAAAGATAGGAGCCAATAGCTGCAAGATCTCGTTAATTCCCGTTAGTTTGCGATTTTTAGCTAAAAATAAGATATATAGAGGTACGATTTGGTATCTATTTTGTAAGATCGCGCATAATGGCGACAAGATCGCGCAAGATAGCGCCTAATAGCTGCTATTCCCTTCAAAATCCCGGTGTACACTCATTTTGAGCATACATTAGAATTTATAATCACGATGGCGTATTTTAACCTACGATGCCAGCACGTTAGCGTCAATTAATGAAAGATAGCTTGTTTTTGCAAGCGTGAGACGATTTTTTCTAGCCGCTGAATCGTTAAGTGCCATGATAATTGGCGCTTGTTGCTTTTCCAGCAAGATTGCGCACAATAACCGAAGATAATGAAAAATACCAGCAAGATGATGAATTTTAGCGTCTTTTAATAAAAGTTACCTATCTCTCGCATTCGATAGCAGCTTTGAGCAAGATCGCGAATTTTAAAAACCAGATATCAGAAGTTCGCTACAATTGCCAAATTTTAGCGGATTTCACTGTTTGCCAGAGCCAGTTGTGCTAAAAATTGCTTTTTGGGTACGCCGCCGATAATTCTATATTTTGTTAACTCAGCAACATCAGGGCTGAAGAATAATACAGCGGGCGGACCTATTAGATCAAACTTCTTTAATATAGTTTCGGCATTGGCGTTAAAAGTAGTAACGTCTACGCGGATCAGCACCCAATTTTGTAGCTGAGTTAAGACTTGTGAAGACGAAAAGACTTCATGCTCCATATGCTGACAAGCAACACACCAATCAGCATAAATCACCACCAGTGCGGGCTTTGAAGCTTGTCGAGCCTTTGAAAGTAAGTCGTTTAGCTCGCTATCGGTGGTGATAGTTTGAAATTTATCCTTGCTGATTTCTTGAGGGTGTCCCGCAAAGGATGCGAAAACTGCCTGTGGATCTTTGTCGCCTCGATAGGCGCCATAGAAAAAGCATAATGCCAACACAACAAATAGCACGCCAAAACGTGCACTGACATTGGCGCTTTTCCTAAATGTATTCATGCACCAAGCAATAAACAAACATAATATGCCCCATAGTACTAAGGTCCAAGGTTGGTGATAAAACCTGTCGAGCGTCCAAATACTCAGGCCAAACATGATGATGGCAAAGACTTGGTTGACATGGTGCATCCAAGGCCCAGAACGCGGTAAAAACTTTCCACCCAATGTGCCAATGATAAGCAAAATGCTGCCCATCCCTAAACCCATGGCTAATAATGCACTCCCACCTAGCAATACATTACCGCTGTGAGAAATATAACCTAAAGCAAAAATCAATGCTGGCGTGACGCAGGGTGAGGAAATCACTGTGGCCAGCATTCCCATGATAGCAGCACCAATGTAGGTGCCACTTTCTTGCTTAGCATGCAAGGCATGTAAAATATCTTTCAAGCGAAAATGGGGTGGCATATTAATGCGAATAATTCCAAGCTGCATTAAGCCAAGCAACGCAAACAAAATTGAAAATGAAATGATAATGGCGGGATGCTGCAAACTTGCTTGTAAATTTTTACCTAATGATGCAGCAATAACCCCTGCAATGGCATAGCTCAAAGCCATACTTAACACATAACAAAGCGATAACCAAAATGCTTTACGCGTATTAAGATGAGACTGACCGACGATGACACCAGCCAAAATAGGAATCATTGGCCACACGCAGGGTGTGAAGGTTAATAACAAACCAAGCAAATAAAATGTACCAATTGAGGATAAATATCCAACGGTAGTCGCTGGTGGCTGTGCCAACTTTGCATCATCTATTAACTTGGATTTACTCTCATTTTTGGTGTGATCAGCCGTTGTATTAGATGACTTGTCGGTGGTGATTGCTATCGACGTTAGTTGGTGATCACTTATCTTGAGATCAAACGATTTTACAACGGGTGGGTAACAAAATCCTGATTTAGCGCACCCTTGATATTCAATCGTTAAAATGGATAAAGATTGATTTGTTTTTTGTAAGGCTTTGCTCAGATCGACATTCAAACTGAGAGCATGTTGATAGGTGATGAGATTGCCAAAAGTGGGATCATTTATTTCAATCCCATCGGGAAAAGAGTTTATTGGCAAGTGCTCGGTTTTGTCAGATGCGTTCAAGGTGAATTTGATGCTGTTTTGATAAAGATAACAATCAGGAGCTATATTCCAATTGGCTTTTAAAACATTGCCTTCAAAGGTGACATCCAATACAAAAGCGGATTCAAGAGGTACAATTTTGGGGATCCCAAGCTTTGTTAAGCTCGATGCTGGTGCCCTTTGTGTCATTAATAGACATAGCATCAGAATTAAATAGATAACTAAGTTGTGCTTGGTAGAATTCTTGGGCATCATCACACCTAATAATAGAGACTATGGATCAGAGCAATTAGAGGCGCATATGTCAACAGAATATTGTGTGGTTTTTTGTACTTGCCCTGATAAAGCTATTGCAGAACGCATTGCTCATCAACTAACAGAATCAAAATTAGTTGCTTGCACCAACATTGTGCCGCAACTCACCTCCATTTATTTTTGGGAAGCAAAGGTCACCACAGGTGAAGAAGTCTTAATGATGATGAAAACTCGTCAAGAAAAGCTTGCTGACTTAGAAAAAGCCATTGTCGCTTTGCATCCCTACCAGTTCCCAGAATTTATTGCGCTGCCGATTATTTATGGCAATAGCCAATATTTGAATTGGGTGGATGATGTGGTTAACAGTTAAAAGTGCGTGGAGTTTGTCTTGAGTAAGCGACAGATGACTTATTTTTGATTTACTTCACCTGCAAAAACCACCTGATTTCGGCCTTGTTCTTTCGCAAGATACAGGGCTTTATCGGCAGCATTCACGAGCTTATCAAGTGTATCTAGTTCATCAGATAATTCAGCCAAACCAACGCTAAAGGTAGCGGAAAACTCAATCAAAGGGTCACTACTACGATGGAGCAGTTTTGAAAACCCACGGCGAATATCATCTAGCTTTTTGAGTACGGATTGGGCTTCAGTTTGTGCAAAAATGATAGCAAATTCCTCTCCGCCATAACGTCCTATACTATCTACTTTTCGCAGACGTTGCTTTAACAATCTTGCCAGCCCTTTTATGACCCTATCGCCCACGGGATGCCCATGAGAATCGTTAATGGTTTTAAAGTGATCAATATCAATCATGGCAAAACATAAAGGCGTTTTGTTACGTTTAGCTCGAGCCATTTCTAAATCCAACTGTTCTAAAATGCGAGTGTGATTTAAGAGGCCCGTTAAGCTATCTTGACTCATTTCTGAACGCAATGTTCTAGAGCGCACAGCTCTTGCGATAACTGATGCAATGAGGTGATGAGGCAAAATAGGTTTAGTTAAAAAATCATCTCCACCACCGCTGATGGCAATAAGTTGTTTGTCAGTATTGTCTTCTGCAGATAAAAAGACGATCGGAATGCCAACAAACGGATCTTGTTGGCGAATCACTTTAGCTAATTCGATACCTGAACATTGTGGCATGTACAGATCAAGTAAAATGAGATCCGGTTGAAATTCAGTGAGTACATCCATTATTTGTAAAGGATCAACTAAGATCTGTGCAATCATACCCGCTTGCTCTAGTTGGTTGCGGATAATGCTCGCTTGGGTTTTTGAATCTTCTACAATTAAAATCCTAAAGGGAAGCGCCTCGCTGGGAGGCGTTACCAAGTGATCAATGGTCTCAAGCAAAGTCGTAAATTCAATAGGGGCGACAAAAAAAGCTTTGCCTCCTGCTTTGACAGCAAATAGTCGCGTTGCCACATCTTCTTTTTCAGAAATGAAAATGAGCGGGATCTTTTTTGCAACAGTTTGAAGTTCCTCTGTTTGAGTAAGATTGCAAAATGCAGTGTCTAGAATAATGGCACCTATTTTTTCTTGCTCTGTGGTGTTTGCTATTTGTAACAGTTCTTCTAAAGACTGACAGAAAATACAGTTATAACTAAAATATTTTACCTGTTGAGCAATTTCTTCAGCCAACAATCGGTCTTTTAATACGACCAATAGGGTGTGGCGAATTGTAGATGATTCATCAAGAGCGGAGATTTCTTGATTGGGCACATTGACTGTGATGACTTCGTTTAACTTTGCTAATGTGTTCAAGATTGCCTGCAATTTATCGGTAGTAGGTGTTTCTTTGGACAGCAAATAGGGTGCTATGAGTTTTTCCAGTTTTTGCGCCAGGAGACTAGCGGATGGGTGCGTCATGCTACTTGGTTTAAGATAATCACCAAGGCAGTTCATTAGCGCTTGCGCATTTTCGTCGCTCCACCCGGTATCTTGGATGTCCCGCAAGTGATTAACAAGCCTGTCAACTTTCATTCAAGCCCCTCTCCCCATTAGCCTAAAGTATAGGCCTTCCTGTTTAATCACATGGTGGCTACTGTCCCTATTGACTCCGTGAATTTTGAGCTTATCATTAGCACTCAAATAGGGAGAGTGCTAAACTCCACTGTTTATTGTGTCAGTTAACTTATAACGACATGTTTTCATCTGAGGAGATAGATATGGCTAATAAAATCAAAGTAATTCCTTTATTGGACCGCGTTCTTGTTAAACAAGACGATGAACCCCAAAAGACAGAAGGCGGGATTTTCTTACCAGACACCGCAAAAGAAGCGCCACAATGGGGAACCGTTGTTAAAGTTGGTCCAGGCAAAGTGCTTGATAATGGTGAAAAACGCCCTATGACCGTAAAAGAAGGCGATAAAGTTATTTTCGGAAAATATTCCGGTTCCAAAGTTAAAATTGGTGCAGATGAACTTCTTTTCATGCGTGAAGAAGACATCATGGCGGTTCTTGAAGACTAGAGATTTGCCCTCATCTTAATATGTGAGCTGTAAATTATTTTTTTAGTTTTTTTAATTATTATTGTGTAGGGA
>CAZSGE010000017.1:0-48278 GCA_964606325.1 Uncultured Candidatus Berkiella sp. | reverse complement strand
GACGTTTGTCTTTGGCTACGTATTACTCTGGATGTGTATTACCCCTGCTGGCAATCTTATATTTGGTCCAAAAGTAACCGAAGGACCGTCATTGCTACGCTGGTTTGGCAATTTAGTGGTTGGCCAAGTTGTTCTACTCATCTTTACTGTTGCTGCTTACGTTGCATTTATTGGGCATGGTCCTGAGTACATCGGCGTGGGCTTACCCTTAACCTTTACTGAGCATACAATTGTCGATAATACCCGCTGGATGTGGGGTATATTTCCCTGGGGTATTTTTGGTTTTTGGGGCCTGATTTTGGGCTATGTTACCTATATCAAAAAAGGTCAGCCCTTCTTTTACCAATTTGCACGTGGTTTTATTTCTCCTCGCTTTGAACCGATGATTAAAGCATACGTCGAGAGCACGGTGAATGGGGCGACGATGCTAGCTTTAACCTTGGTTGCTTGTGCTATTACCTTGCTCATCTGCTATGCCATTGAAAGCCACTACCAGATGGATCACTTCGAAGTGCCTGCAATGACATATATGGTATTGTCATTTTTTATGTTTTATATTGCCATTAAACCGGGCAAAATTCTGTTTAAACGGCTCACGGTTAGAAGCCGTTCTTATGTCCTGTTTTTCTCTTTTATGATTTTGGTTTTGATAGCTTTGTTTGTACTCAGTGGGTTTTTGAATGTGTGGTTTGCAAAAGCCCACCCGGAATTGGCCAAATTTAACTGCCCCGAATGTCTCGCTTATTTTAATCGTATTTCAAGCGAAATTCGTTTTGCATCGATCTATTGGGGATGGTGGCTGATTTGGACGCCATTAGCAGGATCATACTTAGCACACATATCAGCTGGACGAACGATACGCGAGTTTGTTGTTGGGCTTTTCATTGTGCCCTTTACATTAATCATAATGTATTTATATTGGGGCATTGCGCCTCTTGAACGTTGTTACATATGGATTCAAAAAGTCTATTTATTAACCTTTGCCAGCGTTAATTTCACCTCAACTCAAGCTTACTTTGACTTTGTGCAAGCCATGATGTTGCTCAGCCTAGGTATGATTTGTGCTGCGCTGTTTATGAAAATGTTAAAGCAATTTAAAACTTCGACGTTGCTAACCAGCGGTTACATGCCACTGAATGATGGCCCAGTAAGCCGCTTATGGTTAAAAGATGCTATCAAAGCGAAGGGAATAAGTAAAATTGCCCAAAAATTAGCCTTTCTTATGTTAGGAACGTTGTTATTGCATACCATCTCAGGTTGGTATGGTATCCAAGTCGAAGTGTTCGCCATGGGAATTTTAGTGCTCAATTCCGCCTATGCAGGATTTGATTTGCTGATGATTCGCTTTTTAATCGATAGCGCCTGGATAGGCAATCAAAATATCCCGCCTTACAAATAACAATAGGTGTTATTACACGCTATTTAATGGAACCTATTAGCCTTAGTTATGGTCACATGGGTAAATGAAGACATAACTTAATAGGCGGTAAGATGAGCACTGATGAAGGACCAAAGTCAACGGAGGACGACACTAAAAATACGGAAGATGACGCTAGTATAAAGCGTAAAGGTGTGAGATTCAGTGCCCCTCCTTTAGATGATGTTCAGGAAGAAATTGCCGCTGGTTCAGAAATTAATCTTGCACCTGCGCCGCCACAACCGCCACCGCTTCCCGCTAAGCCGATTACTCGTCCTCGATCACCTCAAAGGTCTGGCGGGCCCCCAAAGCTGGTAGGTTTTATGCCATTTTCCCAATCAATTGAGCAAAAAAGTAAAGAATTTGAAGAAAGAAGAAATAAACTTGACGCATCAGCCGCACAGGAGCAAAAAGAGGATGCTCAAGAAGAATTGCTTGTCGTTAATAACCCAAATCCAACTCCAAATCCAGATCCAGATCCAGATCCAGATATAGATTCAGATTTAGATCGAGCGCTAGACTCAGATTCAGCTCCAGACCCGAATATGGTAGGGGTTACCATTGGTGAAAATCAAACGGCAGGCCAAACAAGGGATCTTGATCCCCACCTCGCTAGTATGGAAGCCCTTAATGTGAAATCGGTGCGATTATATGCAGATAAAGCTAATCTCGATTTTGAAAAACTAAAAAACCAAGTTGAGATGGCACTAAATGAGACAATGCCTGAAAGAATTGCTGGCTTTGGTGAACCAACAGATATCATGAGTGACAGTCAATATGAACTGTATCAAGCACGCTTTATGGAAAATCCATTAGAGGATTTGGGTGAAAAATTACAACAAAGTAATCCTCAAGAAGCTTTGGAACTGCTTGATTTTTTGATTAAAGGTGCCAAAAGAGAGTGTGTAGAGAGTTCACCAGAAGGGGGCGAGACACCAACAGATGTGAAGGCGAAATTAATGGCATTAGAAGAGGTTCGTAAAGCTCTCACGCTAGTGGTTAGGCTTGACTATAACAATGTACGTTATAAAGAATTTTCCGAAGTTATGGCTAAAGTGAATGTGATCTTGCTCAAGACAAATATATTGGAAGAGCAAAAAAATCTTTTTAATTCTCGATTGTCTTCAGGATTGGCTGTACATCGATATACTGAACATTCAGCCTTAGCCCGCGGAAAGATATACTCTCAATCCAAAGGAAAAATGGTTAATCGTTGGGCACATGTTGTTAAAAATGCAGATAGAGGTAAAGATGAATTTAGGCCTAATGCAGAATCAATGAATCACACTAGTGGTCCTAGTAAAAAAAGGTACATTGCGGATAATATTTTTCACCGCAATACAGCTTCAAATTATCACAACATTAAAATATCACACTCAAATTTTGGCCAAGTAATTCATTTAAGTTTTGGATTTGATAGAAAAGATGTTCTCAAGGGGGATAAATATGCCATTGCTAAAATGCAGCAACAAACCGCTGACGCTCTTTTCATTGCAATGACGGGGTTCGTTCCTGCGCTTGATAAGATACCCGCTGGCGCAAAGATTGAGGATTACATGAAGGGGGGAGAGATGAATCCTCTGGTATTTAAGGACAGGCCTCCTGAAATTAAACAACCAGAAACGACAATATCCATGCTAGAAGCTTTAAAACATCGAGCGATAGAGGAAGGGAAATCATTTTATGTAATCGATCCTAGTGACCCGACAAAAAAAGTGACGATCACTCCCAGTACTACCTATTCTCCTGAAGAATTAGCCTGCTTTAGTAAACTCGCCGATGAAACGCCGACCCACCCAAAAGCAAGGGAGGTAGAATCAGCCGGTAAGATACTTTACGACGTGGAGCCAGGCAATACTGAAGCACTTAAAGAAAAATTAGAAAAACGTGCGCAAGATTTTGTAAAAAACAATAAAGATAAAACTGATAAAAAGCTAGATAAAGTATTCAATGAATATTCAGCTGATAAGAAAAGCAAACCCAAACACTAGCATTATTTCTTAGATTTATAACCCGGTTTTAAAGGTGCTTTACTATCACTTCGTGTATAGTCTTCTTGCTCGTCAATTTTTGAGCGCAATTTTTTGGTTTCTTTTAATTTGCGATCTTCTAATTCTTGGCGAGCTTGCAAGGTGGCTTTGTCATCTTTTAATTGGGTTAATTCATTACCCAGTTGCGCAATTTGCATCACTTCTTGAATGCTTATTCCCAATACTTTGGCAATTTGTGCTACTGAGCAAAAACCAATCAGATACCAACATAAGATCCATTGCTTTAAGGCGCGCATTTCCCCGATGGGCAAACCTGTAAAATCGTCAAATTCACTGGGGGTACCATCGCCTTTGCAATTTAAACAAATATAAAAATGACGTTGATCAACTGCATCAAGTGGAGGATCGCGGCGTACAACGTTAGATGAATGACAACGTGGGCATATTACCCCTTGAGGCCAACGGAGCATTTTTAGCGTTTTGAAAATTTCGCCATCACCCAGTAAACCGCGTATTGCTGCAATACGAGAATCCACCTGTGTTCCTCTAGGCAAAGAGCGTAATCGCTTCAGTGCTTTTATATTGTCGTCGTCTTCTGGCGAGTCATTCACTTTGCTGTCCCCATGACTACTTTCAAGCGTTGTATCTGCAAGCACAGCCTCCGTTGATGCTTTCTTAGTAATAACATGATTTAGCTGTTCACGTGAAGCAGATGAGGAGGTCTTTTGATGGGCTTTTATCGGATTTTCAAATATCGTGTCAGGTAACTTGTCAATTTTACTATGGGGGAGGTTGGAGATATTGCCAGATAAAGGTGTAGTTACGCTTTCTTGTGGCAAAGAAATAAGCGTAGACATTTTTTTGAACCAGTCTGACAAGCGCGACTCCTTACTGCAAATTCCTTGTGCTTTAGCGGAAATCATTAAACCCTATTGCCGGGTTTTGGTCAACTGATTAAAGCCGACCCGCTGGGGCTGGCCTTACGAAAATAGTAAGCTTTGAATGCTTAAGTGCGAGGACGATTTGTATTGTTTGTACGCTTAGTTGAAGCAAGTTCAACTTGGCTCGTTAAAGTGTTGTAAGTTGGGTTGTTTTTACGCGCTTCATTTAGCATCGGTAAATAGGTTTGAGCTTTTTTTTCAAAGAATATCTCTCTAATCGGCCCTTGGTAACTACGTAGAGCTTCATGCATACGATTGGTTGCTTCTTCAGCTGTTAATTTCTCTTTTTTAAAATATTCAATTAAAGCTGCAATATTAGGTGAATCTTTATCTTTTTCAGCATGCTTGGACATAATTACCTCACGTTCTAAGGGTTTAAGCTACTCGTTTGTGTCGGTATCGTTACCCCAATTTGCTTCAACTCATGTAAAAAGACTTCTTCGGTTAAATCATCTAAATGGTATTTTTCAATGATTGGCATAAGTTCAATAACAAACTCATTAAAGCGTATAATTTCATGGAGTTGTTTAATTCTTTCATTCACTTTGTCTACGCAATCTTCCGTCCAGCTTTTGCCAGTAGGCGAGGGCACACCTAATTTATTTAAGGTTTCAGCAATAACGGGATTGGTTAAATTTCGAGCGTGGTATTCAATAAACTGTTTTTCTAAATTCAGTGCAGACTCATTCAATTTGATTCTTTCTAGGACTTTTTGCAATTGACTAAGCACCCATTGCCCACCTTCTGGTGCTGTAAATCCATCATCATTTAAGGCGCTGACCATTTTGCGTTGAGAATAACCTTTCAAGCGGTAATTATTAATAACAGGTTGCAACATTAAGGCAAAAACAATGGCATTATCAATTTTAGGACGGTTCACTTTGCTAATCACATCAGAAGCATGTGGATTCCCTGATTTAGCCGTTGTGCGGCTTAAACCCGCTTTAATCAATTGTCCGTGCAATTCACGTTGTTTTTTGGCGTGTTCAACTAACGCTAAAAAATTGTCTTTTTTGATAAACGGCTGATCGCAGCAGAAAAAATCGCCACAAAATTGTTCCATGGAAGGTTCGTTTTTGCTGCGTTTTTCACCCATCAGTCTTAATATCTGCTTGGTAAATGATTCATTATTCGTTAAGTTTCTGATTTCACCAATAATAAGGCAAGCTTTGTTTTCTATGCAAAAAGCAACAGCTTCTTCTAAAGCAGGCCAACGATGACGGTGACGGTTATCGTCTCCACTTTCGGTAAAGGTTTTTAAAAGATCACCACTATTTTGTTCAATGAAATCTTGAATGCGCTTTTCTTGTAAATGAAGCGTTTGTGTCGAAAACAGCACTTGCCCACCGTGCTGGCGAGCAGGGTTAATAACATAAGCAACGTATAAATTTGGAACAGACACAATTACCTCACAAATTTATAAAAAATATAAACCGAAAACGTGTAAGCGCATCGATTTAAGTTAGATACCTATAAGACCTAGTATAGATACCTATTTGCTACATAGCCACTCGTGTAAGTCCTAATTTCCTTTATGCTTTGTTGGCAAGCTTTTTCGTCACAGTCATGTACTGTGATGTACACTCCTGTGCCGAAAAAGCTTGCCGCCTCGCCTAAAGAAAATTTGTAGTTACACGAGCACATCTTTTGGTGCATCAAGACTGGACTGGTAAATTTAATGAGCGCTTATGTCTTTCTGTAATGGCTGATAGCTTCTTTTATACCTTCGGTGAGGGCAGCAATTTGCGCATCATTACTGAGTGCTTTTCCAGTTGTTTTGTCGGTGATATAGAAAATATCTTCCACTTGCCCATGGAGGGTGTTGATGATAGCGCTATGAACCAGAATGTGTTGGCGCATAAAGACTTCACCTAGGCGCGCAAGCAGGCCAGGGAAGTCAGGGGATTGTACCTGTAACACCGTTTGCTCATTATGCTGTGTCACTATCACCTGGGTACTCAGCCCTTGAAGCGCGCGTCCTATGTGTCTTGAAACTGTCGACAGCAAATAATCTTTGCCTTGGGTGATAGGTAATAATACTTCGTGCAAGTCGTTATAAATATCCTTGATCCGCAGAATAGACAGTTGAGATTTATCCGCAATTTCTAGGGCCACAAAGCTCATTGAGGCATAATTATCTTTTGTATGATGAATGCGCGCCTGAACAATATTCAGATAGGCTTTCTCAAGGCAGGCACAAATAGCCGTAAATAAATTCGGCTTGTTAGGAGCATAAACAAAAATATTGATGCCAATTTTATTATGGTGCTCCCTTAATGCAATCGTAAAGGGGAGGCCTGTGTGTTTGTTTTGCAAAATTGCATTCGTTTGCCAAGCAATATTGGCAGAACTTTCTAAAATAAAATAATTTTCATCAAAATTGTGCCAAATTTCCTGAATAAGGTTGGTATCATTGATGCCGGATAGTTGCAAAACGCTTAAAGCATCTTTTTGATGACTTTGGGCCTTTAGGTGCGGGCCTTCGCTGTTACTTTCTAAACAAAGCATCGCATTTAGATATAATTCCTGTAACAAACTTGCTCGCCAATCGTTCCACAGTGAAGGATTAGTGGCTAACATGTCTGCGACAGTAAAAAGATAAAGATAAGACAGCCTTTCTTGGGTTGTGACCTTGCTAACAAATTCTTGAATTACTTTATCATCATAAATATCTTTAGTTTGTGCATAGTTAGACATTAACAAATGATTTTCAACTAACCAGCCAATCAGGGTGATCTTATCTTGCGATAAATTGATTTTTTTGCAAAAAGAATGAGCGATTTCTTTTCCAATCAAGCTGTGAGTTCCGCCTTGTCCTTTGCCAATATCATGAAAAAGCGCTGATAAATATAGCACATCTTTCGATGTGAATTCTTTGCATACGCTAGCAAATGAAAATTTATCAAAATGATCGGTTTGGTAAATTTTTTCAAGATAATCAACCAGTAATAAAGTATGCGCATCAACGGTATAAAGGTGAAATAAATCATACTGCATTTGACCACTGATATTTGCAAATGCTGGAATATAGCGAGATA
This sequence comes from Uncultured Candidatus Berkiella sp., assembly GCA_964606325.1. Lineage (GTDB taxonomy): Bacteria > Pseudomonadota > Gammaproteobacteria > Berkiellales > Berkiellaceae > Berkiella. Next base: position 40,891 of record CAZSGE010000017.1, on the reverse strand, counting down.
ACACACCCTTTTGTTGCATTAGGGTTAGTGTTGATGCGACCCCTTGAGGCAGGGCGAGAATACGTAAAAAAAAGGTATGCGATTCTACATTGTCAAAATAATGCTCAGTGCTATTTTGTAATTGCTCATTAATCCATTTGATGGAATTTGAAGTGAATCCTTTTAATTCATATTTGGTAATAATGTAAAATAAATGCATTATTGCTGATCCGTTTTGAACTTTATCTGGCTTTATAATGTTTAAAAAGCCATTATTGGATTCACAGAAATCAACCATCGGAATTTGATTAATTAAGCTTGAGTCATCAAGCATTTCTTGAAAATGTTGGCATAAAAGCGTGGTGGTTTCTTGCACCATTGATGCACTTTGGTAATAAAGTTGCATTAACTGAGAAATAGCTTGGTTTAAAGAAGGATTGTCCTTTGCATAATGCTTTGCCAATATTGCCTGATGTTCAAAGTAAAGCCGTTCAGTCGGTGTTTTGCAAACAAGATGTAATGCAAAGCGCATTTTCCACAAGTAGTTTCGCGCCTTTATGATATGCTCATAGTCTTGAGGGGTGATATCGTTATGTTTTACAAGCAAAGCCATATCCGAACTTTGGTATCTCTTTGTACAAAACCATGTGAACAAATCAATATCTCGCAACCCGCCAGGTGACTCTTTGATGCTAGGTTCTAAGCTAAAAGAAGTGTTATGGTAGCGTTCATATCGAGCGGTACGCTCCTTGATTTTGGCGACAAAAAAATCATTAAAAGACCATACCTCACTGCACATAAATTGCGTAATAAAATCTTGCGCCTCTTGTTTTTTGCCAGCAATAAATCTTGAACTTAGTAAGCTGGTGTAAACAGAAAGGTCTTTTGCTTGTGTAAAGCAATCTTTTGATGTGCGGACACTGGCTCCCAGTTTAATGCCACAATCCCAACAAAAGGCAATGAATTTCTCTACTTTTTCAAGAAAAAATGTATCCTGCGTTGAAGAATCTAAAATGACAATATCTATGTCGGAATAGGGATGTAATCGCGCCAGCCCATAACCACCCACCGCAAGAATACTGGCGGATTCATTGTTTAATTCAAAAAAATCCCAAGCTAATCGTAATATTTCATCATGCCAGATGGCACGAGTTTGTAATAAGCTTTCTATGTCGGCTTCTTGCCAAAATAGTTGATTCAAGTTGAGGGAAGCTAAGCGCAAATTTTCTTTAATTTGCGCGCATAATTTTGTAGGTGTATCAACAATGGAGGGGAGTTCAAGCGAAATGAGGGCTTGATTTTGCATTAAGGTAAATCGGTTTCTTCTTCTCTTTTGGTGAGCACTTCAAAACCATCGTCAGTCACCAAAATAGTATGTTCCCATTGCGCAGATAAACTATGATCTTTGGTTACGACAGTCCATTTATCAGGCAATAACCGAGTTTCTTTCTTGCCAGCGTTAATCATGGGCTCAATAGTGAATATCATCCCAGGGACAATTTTTAAGCCGGTTTTTGGTTTGCCATAATGTAGAACCTGGGGCTCTTCATGAAATATTTTACCAATGCCATGGCCACAATATTCTCTAACCACAGAAAATCGATGCTCATGAGCATGATTTTCAATGACAGAGCCAATATCACCTAGATAATTGCCAGGTTTGACCTGATTGATACCTAGCATCATACATTCACGGGTCACTTTAATGAGCCTGGAAGCTTGAACAGAAGCTTCGCCGACGACGAACATTTTACTGGTATCGCCATGATAACCATCTTTGATAACGGTGACGTCGATATTAATAATGTCGCCATTTTTCAATACTTTATCGTTAGGGATCCCATGGCAAATGACGTGGTTAACAGAAGTACAGATGGATTTAGGAAAGCCTTTATAGTTTAAAGGTGCTGGAATAGCATGCTGTTTATTGACAATGAAATCGTGACAAATATCATTTAGGGCTAGGGTAGAAACACCAGGTTTGACATGCTCGCCAATCATTTCTAATACTTGCGCTGCTAATTTACCTGCAATGCGCATTTTATTGATTTCTTCCTTGGTTTTGATGGTCATAGTCGATTTAGCTGTCATACGGGTGTCCATTGGTAAACAATTCAAAGTATGGTCGTTGCTGGTGCTTTAGTATACTTTTTGTCTCACTGGTAAACTCGCGTCTAAAAAGGCGCTCAAACATGACTACGTTGTTCGCAAAAAGCATACTAAAGCCACAACAGCCGTTATATTATAACCAATATACAGCTTGGCATCTGCATTTTGGTGTGTTTTTCGCTCTGTTAGGCTTGGTTCCTTTATTTATAGTGATTGGTATGGTATAAAACCGCGCCAAGGTGTGTAATTTCGCATACTTTGTAGTTAGTTAATTATACCACATACGTATCGTCACATGCTTCAGGGTGCTGACTTATAGTCGGTTGAAGTATGGGGTGCGTAGAGGCCCAACCCTACCGGAGAAATTAAAATGTCAGTAACTATGCGTCAAATGCTTGAAGCAGGCGTTCATTTTGGTCACCAAACCCGTTTTTGGGATCCCAAAATGAAACAATATATTTTTACGATTCGTAATAAAATTCATATTATCAATCTAGACAAAACCTACCCCATGTTTCATGAATCATTAGCATTCATTAAACGTGTTGCTAGTCGTGGCGGTAAGATTTTATTTGTTGGCACCAAAATGAGTGCGGGCAATATCATCAAAGAACAAGCAGAACGTTGCGGTATGCCTTATGTCAACTATCGTTGGCTTGGCGGTATGTTGACAAATTTCAAGACCGTTAAACAATCTATCAAACGTCTTCATGAACTTGAAGCCATGAGAGATGATGGTACTTTTGAAAAATTAGTGAAAAAAGAAGCCCTGACGCGTTCACGTGAATTAGAAAAATTAGAGCGCAGTTTAGGTGGTATTAAAAACATGGGCAGTTTGCCTGATGCTTTGTTTATCATTGACGTTGGTCATGAAAACATTGCGGTAAGCGAAGCAAACAATTTGCGTATTCCTGTCGTTGGTGTTGTGGATACCAACAATAATCCGCATGGTATTGATTATCTTATTCCAGGCAACGACGATGCTATTAAAGCGATTGAACTTTATGTCTCAAGCGTGGCCGATGTCATTTTGGATGCCAGAAGCAACATGCAGCCAATGACTGATGAAAGTGAATACGTTGAAATGGAACATGACCAAGGTTAATCTTGAAGAGTTCTAAATAACTATACGAGGGGGGCCTATGCCCCCTCATTTACGTAAGGGGTATTTATGGCAGATGTAACTGCAGCGATGGTTAAAGATCTTCGTGAACGCACAGGTGCGGGCATGATGGAATGTAAAAAAGCACTGGTTGAAGCAAATGGTGATATGAGTGTCGCCGAAGACATTATTGCAAAATCAGGGCACAAAAAAGCTGCTAAAAGTTCTTCTAGAACGGCGGCCGAAGGGCGCATTGTGATTGCCGGTGATGCGCAATCAGCCATTGTTTTGGAAGTAAACTGCGAAACCGATTTCGTGGGCAAAGATGAAAGTTTTGTTAAATTCTGCCAACAAGTAGCTGACAAAGCGCTCAGCGAAAAGTGCAACGATATAGATAAACTCAATGCCACCATTTTGGATGCAAATCAAACAGTAGAAGATGTGCGAAAGGCATTAATTGTTCGTCTTGGTGAAAATATTCAAGTGCGACGTATTGCTAATGTGAATGCAAACGCAAACGAAAAAATTGGTAGTTATGTTCACAATGGCCGTATTGGTACATTAGTTCTTATTTCCGGTGGAAATGATGCTTTGGCAAAAGATATTGCTATGCATGTTGCTGCGATGCGTCCTCAATTTATGAAATTGGAAGACGTGCCACAAGAGATTGTAGCGAAAGAAAAAGAAATCATGACTGAACGCGCTAAGCAAAGTGGAAAGCCTGATAATATTTTAGAAAAAATCGTTCAAGGCATGTTACAAAAACATTTTGCAGAAGTGTGCTTATCTGGCCAGCCCTTTTTCAAAGATCCCGATCAAACTGTAGGTGCGTTGTTAAAATCAAACAATGCAAACTTGCTTCAAATGATTCGTTTAGAAGTAGGCGAAGGTATTGAAGTGACGAAGAAGAGTTTCGAAGAAGAGGTGGCGCTGGCGCGCGGGAGCAACTAATGGCATCAGGACCCGTTTATAAACGGATTTTGTTAAAACTCAGTGGCGAAGCCTTAATGGGTGATGAACACTTTGGGATTGATCCCAAAGTGTTAGATCGCATTGCCAAAGAAGTAGGTGAGCTTATTGGCTTGGGCGTTGAAGTGGGTCTGGTGATTGGTGGAGGCAACCTGTTTAGAGGGAAGTCGCTTTCCAAGGCAGGTTTGGGCCGCATTTCTGGCGATCAAATGGGAATGCTTGCTACAGTCATGAATGCAATTGCCATGCGTGATGCTTTAGAAAGAGCCTCATTATCAACGCGTATTATGTCTGCAATTCCTATGAGTGGCTTTGTTGATCATTACGATAGAAGAAAAGCGATACATCATTTGCAAAGAAAACGAGTGGTGATATTTGCCGCAGGTACGGGAAACCCGCTGGTAACCACGGATTCCGCTGCAAGCTTGCGTGCTATAGAAATTGAAGCTAATGTTTTGTTAAAAGCAACGAACGTTGATGGTATTTACTCGGCAGACCCTGCTTTTAATCCTCAAGCCAAACTCTACAATAAAATTTCTTTTGCTGAAGCATTAGAAAAAGAGTTGGGCGTAATGGATTTAACTGCATTTTGCCAATGCCGCGATCATAATATGCCAATCAGAGTATTTAACATAAACAAACCTAACGCTTTGTTTAGGATCCTCAAAGGAGAAAATGAGGGAACCTTAGTGGAACGGGGAATAGAATGATAAGTGATATACAAAAAGATGCTAAAGAACGTATGCTTAAAAGTATTCGTTCTTTAGAAGAAGATCTTGCCAAACTTCGTGCAGGTAGAGCACACCCTAGCATACTAGATGGTGTGATGGTTCCTTATTATGGCAATCCAACGCCATTAACCCAAGTGGCCAGTGTTGGGGTAGAAAGCGCCTTGATGTTAACAGTTAAGCCATTTGAGAAACGACTTGTGCCTGAAATTGAAAAGGCTATTCGCGCAGGTGATTTAGGGTTAAACCCAGCAACGTCAGGTGATGTGATACGTGTGCCGTTGCCACCACTGAGCGAAGAACGTAGAAAAGAATTGATCAAAAAAGTAAAAGTTGAATGTGAAAATGCAAAAGTGGCTATTCGCAATATTCGCCGCGATTCTAATCAACATATCAAAGATTTACTTAAATCAAAGTCCATCAGTGAAGATGATAGTCGTAAAGCAGAAGATATAATGCAAAAGCTTACCGACAGTAATATACATCTTATTGATGAAATGATGAGTAAACGAGAAAAAGATTTGATGGAGATCTAACGTTCTTGTTTACCTTCGCAACGCATCCCGGTATTAAAGCGAATATTGCTAATACCCCTCGCCATGTCGCCATTATCATGGATGGAAATGGCCGCTGGGCTAAAGCCAGAGGTTTAAGCCGTACTAAAGGCCATCAAAAAGGGGTAGAAGCTGTTCGCGAAGTCATTCGCTACTGTCAAGAAAAGCAAATTCAAGTGCTGACATTGTTTGCTTTTGGGATGGAAAATTGGAAACGCCCATCTAATGAAGTAAGAAATTTATTTAGACTCTTTTTTTTAGTATTACGTAAAGACATTGCAAGATTGCATGAAAACAATATTAAATTAAGAGTGATTGGGGATAGATCTGTTTTTAATAGTGCTTTGACAAGCGCCATTACAGATGCTGAAAAACTCACCAGTAATAATAATAGTCTATTGTTAAATCTAGCCGTTAATTATTCTGGACGCTGGGATTTGCTTAATTCAATACAGAAAATTGTCGATTCAAACAACAAAGTGAAAATATCTGAAGAAACATTCAGTCAAGCGCTTTCGTTAGCTGGAACGCCCGAGCCAGATTTATTTATTCGCACCGGTGGTGTTCAGCGTATTAGCAACTTTATGTTATGGGAACTTGCTTATACGGAATTATATTTTACCAGCACTTTATGGCCAGATTTTAATAAATCTGAATTTGAGTTAGCTTTAAATGATTATGCATTACGTGAAAGACGCTTTGGCTTAATCGCTGAACAATTAGGATAATTATGCTTTGGCAACGGACTTTAACAGCCTTAATTCTTATTCCACTCGTTATTTGGGCAGTCATTGCACTAAACCCATTTTATTTTAGTGCTTTTGCCCTAGTGGTATTTGCCTGGGGCGCTTTTGAATGGTCTGCCTTATGTGAATTAACCACCAAACTTGAAAAAGGATTGTTTGTTGGCGTATTTGTACTCCTATGTGCCTTGATAGGTTGGTGGAATTGTAAAAGTGTACTGCTTTTGGGCGTGGTTTTTTGGCTACTACCTAGTTTCTGGATTGTAAAATATCAACATATGCCTTCTCTTTTTGATTCTAAGTATATCAAAGCAATGATGGGTTTATTGGTGTTAAGTGTGGCATGGTATGGTTTAGGGGTAATTAAAGGCGTAAGCAACGGGCCTTTATGGATTATGTTGTTATTTATCCTCGTTTGGGCCTGTGATTCATTTGCATTTTTTACTGGTCGTCAATGGGGCAAAACAAGTCTCGCGCCCTCAATTAGCCCCAAAAAAACCATCGAAGGTTTTTGGGGCGGTTTAATAGGAACGCTTATTTTAGCAATCCTTATTTACATAGTCCTTCACGCGACTTCTTTAAAATCACATTTGATGCCATTTTCAGCCTGGATAAGTCTTGCATACTTGACGGTGTTGCTTGCTGTTGTTGGCGATCTTTTCGAAAGCTTACTCAAACGATTAGCAGGCGTAAAAGACAGTGGCACCTTACTGCCTGGACATGGCGGTCTACTTGATAGAATAGATAGTTTATTACCCACATTGCCCATGTTTGCATTAACTTTAGTTTGGGTGGCCAGATGACAGCCAAAGCTGTGTGCGGTGTTTCGATTTTGGGAGCAACTGGCTCAATTGGGATGAGTACACTCGACGTTATTAGTCAGCATCCAGATAAATTCAAAGTGGTTGCTTTAAGCGCAAATCGTCATGTTGAAAAATTATTAGAGCAGTGCCTTCGATTTAAGCCAGTTTTTGCTGTGATGAACGATGCCGCATGTGCGGCTCAACTATCTGATTTGGTTGCATCACATGGTTTGGCAACGCAAGTGCTGAGTGGCCAAGATGGCCTAGCCTTTATAGCATCTTTACCTAGCGTCACTAAAGTGATGTGCGCAATAGTTGGTGCGGCAGGTCTTTCGTCAACCATTAAGGCAGTTCAATCGGGCAAAGAAGTGCTGATTGCTAATAAAGAGCCGTTAGTTATGGCAGGTGATTTGTTAATTTCAGAAGCTAACAAATCAGGTGCAAAAATATTACCTGTTGATAGCGAACATAATGCCTTATTTCAGTGTATGCCTAGTGGTTACATCACTGGAACTAGGCCTCAAGGCGTACATAAGCTCATTCTCACAGCATCAGGCGGCCCCTTTTTAAATTTTACCAAACAAGCGCTAAATGACGTAACGCCATCTATGGCTTGTCAACATCCTAATTGGTTGATGGGTAAAAAAATAACAGTAGATTGTGCCACCTTAATGAATAAGGGCTTAGAAGTTATTGAGGCCAGCAAGTTGTTTTTGCATCACGCGGATGAGATTGACGTTGTTATTCACCCGCAAAGTATTATTCATTCCTTAGTTGAATATATTGATGGTTCAGTCTTGGCGCAATTAGGTGTGCCGGACATGCGTGTTCCAATTACAAACTGCTTATCTTGGCCAATTCGCAACACCTCTGGTACCAAAAGGTTATCTTTGATAGAGGTAGGGCAGCTTACCTTTTTTGCACCAGATATGGTTAAATTTCCTTGTTTGCAGCTTGCTTATGATGCCTTAAAGCTTGGTAATGGCGCGCCCTGTGTTCTTAATGCCAGCAACGAAATTGCCGTTGAGGCATTCTTAAATAATCATATTAAATTTAACGATATAGCGCGATTAAATGCGCAAGTCTTACAACAATTAGCCCATCTGCCTGCCACAACGTTGAGTGAAATTTTGCAGGCTGACAACTTGGCACGTGAGCTTTGCCTGCAGTTAGTGCAAACATGCGAGAATCCGGTGAATGGCTAGTTTTATTATTGCAACGCTTGCTTTTATTCTTGCGATAGGCATTTTAGTGACCTTTCATGAATTTGGACATTTTTGGGTTGCCAGAAGATTGGGCGTTAAGGTTTTACGGTTTTCAGTCGGATTTGGTAAGCCTTTAATCAAGTGGAAGGATAAAAGTAATACAGAATATGTGATCGCAGCGATACCTTTGGGCGGTTACGTTAAGATGGTCGATGAACGTGAAGGCCCTGTTGATCCTCAAGAATTGTCTTATGCTTTTAATCGAAAATCGGTCTACGCACGAATTGCGATTGTACTTGCAGGTCCAATGTTCAATTTTATTTTTGCTATTTTAGCTTATTGGCTAATGTTTATGATTGGGATCTCTGGCACTATTCCACTGATTGGTGAGGTTAAACCAGATTCTATTGCGATGCGGGCTGGACTGGTTGCTGGTGAAGAAATTGTCAGCGTTGATCATCAGCCAACGCATACTTGGCAGCAAGTTGCAAAACAATTAATGAGTCGCATTGGCGATAAAAATGTACTTCACATTGAAACCAAAGAAAAAAATGGTATCACAAGAACGCATTTTTTAGATTTGCGTCATTGGGCACTTAAAGGAGACAGACCTGATCTGCTTTATGGCTTAGGGATTGTGCCATATGAATTGCCTATATTTCCACGGATCCAGGAAGTCGTTGCGGATGGTCCTGCTATGCGTGCGGGAATTTTACCTAAAGATGTTATTGTGTCAGTAAATGAAAAGCCGATTAATCATTGGAAAGATTTTACCGACATTACCACCACACATATTAATAAACCGTTGACAGTGACCATCTTGAGGGAAGGGCAAACGGTTAATCTTATCGTAACCCCAAAAGCCAAAGAAATGACCAATGGTGAGATTGTTGGGTTTGTTGGTTTGATTGTGAAAGGGGAAAAATTACCTGACACCTTATTGCGAAAGGAACGCTTAGATCCATTAAATGCATTTATTGCTGCAATACAAAAAACCAAAGAATATATTGTGATTAGTTTTAGCATTATTGGCAAAATGATAACAGGCGATATTGGATTACATACCTTAAGTGGCCCTATTACCATTGCCCAAGGTGCTGGCGCAACCATGGTTGTTGGTCTTCAATATTATTTAAGTTTTCTAGCCTTGATAAGTATTAGTTTAGGGGTATTAAATTTATTACCTATCCCTATTTTGGATGGGGGGCATTTGCTATTTTATTGTGCCGAAATAATTATTAGACGGCCAGTTTCAGATCGAATTCAAATGATAGGCTTCAAAATTGGGCTTGTGCTGCTGATTTTTTTAATGACAATTGCGTTTTATAACGATTTATTGCGCTTGATGTGACGTAAAGAAGCGCATTCCGTCGTTTTTTTGCGCTCGTTAATCATTTTAGCTTGTAATTGTTATCAATATTTGTAGGTCTGCGTTATAATGGTATTGCTAAGTGACGTTAGCTCCTACAAGTCAGTTTTAGATTTAGGTCCGTTCGTCTTTTTAGCATCGTGTTAACTTTATGTTTTTTGGAAATTTCTATGCAAAACAAAATTTATGTTGGCAATCTAAGTTACTCATTAGATGAAGCCGCTTTACGTCAGTCATTCGTTGAATTTGGTGAAATCACTGATGTTGCTTTCCCCAAAGATCGTGTAACTGGTCGTCCACGTGGCTTTGCGTTCATCACTTTTGCTGATGCCAAAAGCGCTGAATCTGCTTTGAAACTTGACGGACAAGAAATTGGTGGCCGTAAAGTGGTTGTTAAATTTGCGCTTGAGCGTAAAGCAACCGGTTCTAGCGGCGGCGCTGGCGGAGCTGGCGGCGGACGTAGAGGCGAATCACGCTGGTAGTCACTTAGCAGCTGATTTTCTCTATATCGATAAAAAAGGCCCTGGAAACAGGGCCTTTTTTTATTTGGCAACTAAATCCCCCGCTCGTTAGGCTTTGCCTAACATCGCCGCCCCCTTTACGAAAGTGGGCTAAGATACCTCCCGGGTAGGGCTTGTCTGACGTAGCTTCTGAGCGTAGGCAGATGATGGTCTTTTTCTCCCTTCTTTTCATGCACTACTTCTATTTATTCCGTGCTGTGTTAGTATGGCGGCTGCGCCGCTTTTAAGGCGAATATAAGCTAAAAACAAGCGTTCATAAAAATAAGTACTATAAATAAGTAAAATAGTAAAAATGAAGAATCGTTGGTTGATTGGAATAGCTGGTTTACTCTCACAATGTGCCATTTCGGCCCATGCACTTGAACCTTTTGTCATTAAAGATATCCGAGTAGAAGGGTTACAGCGCATCACAGAGGGGACGGTATTAAATTACCTACCTGTTCACGTGGGTGATGAGTTACAAAATGCTAGAACGGCAGAAATTTTAAGAGCTCTCTTTGAGACGGGCTTCTTCCAAGATATTGAATTAGAAAGAGAAGGCAACTCTTTGGTAATCAAAGTGACTGAAAGACCAACGATCGGCAAGATCGAAGTCTCAGGCAATAAAGACATCACCAAAGATAATTTGAAGGATACCCTTAAAACGGCAGGGCTATCTGAAGGCTATGTTTTTGATCGCTCGATTTTAGAACAAGTGCGAAATGAGTTAGAGCGCTTGTATTTTAGCCATGGTAAATATGGAGTCAAAGTCGAAACGACTGTTGATGTTCAAAAGCATAATCGCGTCAATGTGAGTATTAATATTGATGAGGGGCAGGCTGCTCGCATTAAAGCAATCAATATCATAGGCAGTCGAAAATTTTCCAGCAGCGAATTATTGAAATCTTTTACCTTATCACCTTCACACTCCTTGAGTTGGGTGACGCGTTCGGATCAATACGATAAGCAAAAATTATCTGCCGATTTAGAAACACTACGAACCTTCTATTTAGATAGAGGTTACCTCAATTTCCGTATTATCTCGACACAAGTGTCCATTACCCCTGATAAGCAAGATATATTTATTAGTATCAATCTTGAAGAGGGTGAACAGTTTACTTTGGGTAGTTTTGGATTATCCGGGGAAACGATTCTGAGCGAGTCAGAATTGCTGCCATTGATTACCCTTAAAGAAGGCGAAATATTTTCGCGTGCTAAAGTCGCAGCTATTGTTAAAGCGATTACTGATCGACTTGGTCAAGAAGGCTATGCTTTTGCAAAAGTAAATCCAGTGCCTGAAATTCAAGAAGGTCAGCTCAAAGTGAAGTTGACATTCTATGTTGAACCAGGCAATAGAATTTATGTTAGACGTGTTTTATTTGAAGGCAACACCAAGACAAAAGATGAGGTGATTCGCCGTGAAATTATTCAAATGGAAAGCGCGCCAGTTAACACTAAAAATATTGAAGATTCCAAACTACGCTTAAATCGAACTGGTTTTTTCACCGATGTGAAAGTGGATTTACGTCCTGTTGGCGGCAGTACTGATGAAGTTGATGTTATTTATACCGTAGAAGAGGCGTCTGCTGGCCAATTAGGCGGCGGTGTGGGGTATTCTGATGTTGATGGCTTGTTATTTAATGCCAACATTAGTAATCGTAACTTTTTAGGGACAGGTAAGAGCGTTGATTTTAGCTTTAACCATTCAAAAGCTTATACCACCTATAGTGCAGCGTATAATAATCCTTATTACACTTTAGACGGTATTAGCCGTGGTTTTAATGTTTTCTACAGCGAGACAGACTTAGGTAAAGCAACCAGCATCACCAGTTATACAACCGATGCATATGGTGCTAACGTTAGCTATGGTTTACCTATGTCACCCCATGACAGATTAACTTTTGGTTATGGCTTCCAATCAACCACCTTAAAAGCAGGTTGGCTCATACCACTTGAAATTACTAACTTCATTAATGAATACGGTACACAGAGTAATGAATTTAACTTGGCGATGGGTTGGATTCACAATACGTTTGATCGTTATGTTTTCCCAGAAAATGGTTTACAACAATCTGCTGGCATCACGGCTTCAGTGCCAGGCTCCGATTTAGAATATTTCCGATTAACTTATAACATTCAGTGGTATAAGACGATAGGTTGGGGCTTTATTTACACCACCGGTGGTACCTTGGGTTATGGTAATGGTTACGATCAAACAAACTTATTACCATTTTATAAGAACTTTTTTGCAGGTGGATCGCGAACAGTCAGAGGCTTTGAAGAAAGCAGCTTGGGACCAAGGGATTCATTTAATAACCCATCGGGTGGTAATTTCTTAGTGACCGGCACCATGGGGCTTGTATTACCAAACTTCATTAGTCCTGAAACACGCTCTGTGCGCATGTCATTATTTGTGGATGGCGGACAAGTGTACGATTTAAATGGGAAGGCAAGCTTAGTTAATCCTGCCATATCACGTAATCCAACCGGGTTACGATATTCGACGGGTGTTTCGCTTACATGGATGTCACCGATTGCGCCTTTAGTATTTAGTTTGGCCACACCGCTCAATGAGCATGATGGCGATAAAATTCAAAAATTCTCGTTTACATTTGGAACCGTTTTTTAGAATCAGGAGATTTATCATGAAATCATTGAAAAAATCATTAGTCGCATTAAGTTTGTTAGCAGTGAGTGCCTTGCCTGTTTGTGCGCAAGCTGAACTTAAAATTGGCGTAATCGACATGAGGGCGATTATTAACAATGCGCCACAAGCAAAAGAAGCGATGGATAAATTAAAGAAAGAATTTAAAGCTCGAGAAGAGAAAATTGTAGCTTCTGAAAAATCATTAAAAGAAAAAGCAGAAAAGTTACAAAGAAATAGCGCTGTCATGAGCGAAGCTGAAAAAAGCAAGCTCGAAAAAGATGTAATATCAAGTCAGCGTGAATTACAGCACTTGCAAGCTGAATTTCGTGAAGATGCTGCAACTCGTCAGCAAGAAGAAATGAAAAAGCTGATGGATAAAGTGAACACCGTTGTTGAAAACGTTGCTAAAAAAGAAAAATATGACTTAATCATTCACAAAGATGTTGTGCCTTTTGCTGTGAAAACAGTTGATGTGACAGATAAAGTTATCAAAGAAATTTCTCCACAAGCCTAATATGCAAGCTATCACGACAAAAACAAATGCCAAAGCACCTGAGCCGCACACGCTAGGCGATTTGGCGCAAAAGACAGATGCCACCCTGCAAGGAGATGCTAGCGTACTCATTTGTGGGGTTGGTACTATTTCGAGTGCTAAGGCAAATGAGATAGCATTTGTTGCGGATTCTAAATATAGAAAATATATTCCTACAACCAAGGCAAGTGCTGTCATATTAACAGCGAATGAGGCCAATGCATTTCATGTACCAAACGCATTGATTTGTGCCGATCCAAAGTTGGTATTCGCTAAAGTCGTCGCTTTATTGCACCCTTACGAGCGAATTCAACCCTTTCGTCATCCCAGCGCGACTATCGCATTAAGTGCGAAGGTTCACGACAATACTTATGTCGGACCTAATTGCGTTATTGGCGAACGCGTTGTTATTGGCGCGAATGTTGTTCTACAAGCCAATTGTGTGATTGGTGATGACTGTGTGATTGGTGATGATACTGTCATTAACCCACACGTTACTATTTATCATCATTGTATTATTGGTAAAGACTGTCATATCCATTCTGGTGTTGTCATTGGTTCAGATGGCTTTGGCTTTGCGAAAAATAAAGCGAGCTGGTTAAAAGTAGGCCAAATTGGTGGCGTTAAGATTGGTGATAGAGTTGAAATCGGCGCAAACACGACGATAGATAGAGGTGCGATTGAAGACACTGAAATTGGCAACGACGTTATTTTAGATAATCTTATTCAAATTGGACATAACGTTAAAATAGGTGAAGGCACCGCAATTGCTGCGACATGTGGTATTGCTGGCAGTGCAGTTATTGGAAAGCATTGTTTAATTGGTGGTGGCACTGGCATCGTTGGTCACATCCAGATTGCTGATTTTGTCAATATTGTAGGTAGCTCTAATGTTGGTCAGTCGATCACAGAGCCTGGTGCATATGCCTCAGGTCTCACAACTACCGACATGAAAACGTGGAAGAGAAATCTGGTTCGTTATCATCAACTTGATGAGCTTGCTACACGCCTATTTGAATGTGAAAGAAAATTAAAGGAGACAAAGGGTGCCTGAATCTCAGCAAAAGATATTATCGATACATGACGTCATCAAGTTGCTGCCGCACCGTTATCCTTTTTTAATGATAGACAGAGTGTTGGATTACACTGAAAACTCATTACATGCAATAAAGAATGTGACAGTAAATGAGCCCTGTTTTACGGGACATTTTCCAGAAAATCCCGTCATGCCTGGGGTAATGATTACAGAAGCTCTTGCACAAGCGGGCGCTATACTGGCTTACCTGAAGACAAAGAGTAACTATAAAGAAAATATTTTTTTTCTAGCGGGCATAGATAATGCCAAATTTAAGCAAATCGTTTCACCTGGAGACAAGTTGCACCTGGAAGTTGAAATAACTGGCAACAAAGCAAATTTTTGGAAAATTCATGGTGAAGCCAAAGTTGATGGAAAAATAGCTTGTTCTCTTGATATTTTAAGCGCAATGAGGAAATTGACTCCGTGATTTCAGATAAAGCAATTGTTGATAAAAGTGCATCGATAGCTGCGAATGTAGAGATTTCTCCTTTTGCATACATTGGTAAAGATGTAGAAATTGGCGAAGGTTGCTGGATTGGGCCACATGCTGTGGTGAATGGACCAACGAAACTTGGTCGAAATAATAAAATATTCCAGTTCGCATCAATTGGCGAAGCACCACAAGATAAAAAATACGCTGGTGAACCAACGCGTCTTGAAGTGGGTGATAATAATACATTTAGAGAATGCACAACCGTTTCAAGAGGCACAGTATCAGGTGGTGGTTTAACCAAAATTGGTAACGACAATCTGTTCATGGCCTATGTTCACATCGCTCATGATTGTATGGTGGGTAATAATACAACATTTTCAAACAACGCCTCTTTGGCTGGTCATGTGACAGTGGATGACTATGCTAATTTAGGTGGGTTTGTGGGTGTTCACCAATTTTGCAATATTGGCAGCTACTGTTTTTGCGCAGGCGGCAGTATGATTGTGAAAGACGTATTACCTTTTATCACTGTGTCTGGGAATCTTGCTCAGGCGTATGGGTTAAATGTCGAAGGCTTAAAACGTCGCCAGTTCACTACGGAAGAGATTACCATTTTAAAGCGCGCCTACAAAACACTGTTTCGTCAGGGATTAACCTTAGAAGAAGCGGTGCATAAAATTGAAGCCATGGTTCCAGAATGCAGCCATGTGCAATTACTCATCGATTTTATTAAAAAATCAACGCGCGGTATTATCCGCTAATGAGAATTGGGCTTGTCGCCGTAGAAGAATCGGGAGATATCCTCGGCGCCAATCTCATGGCAGCTTTACAAAAGCATTACCCCGATGCCATTTTTGAAGGCATTGGCGGGAAGCGAATGCTCAAACTCGGCTTTCATTCGCACTATCCACTTGAACGGCTATCGGTTATGGGCATTATTGAGCCTTTAAAGCGTTTAAGAGAAATCCTATCTATTCGTAAAAATTTAAAAAAACATTTTTCAAATACAAAGCCCGCAGTCTTCATTGGTATTGATGGCCCTGATTTTAATTTAGCCTTAGAAAATGCACTCAAGAAGCAAGGCATCAAAACAGTGCACTACGTTAGTCCGACAGTGTGGGCATGGCGAAAAGGGCGAATTCGCACCATCAAAAAGGCCGTCGATTTAGTGTTGGCATTGTTTCCTTTTGAAACAAAAATCTATGAGGATAACGCTGTCCCTGTTTGCTTTGTAGGTCATACTTTAGCAGATGACATACCCATGCACTCTGATAAAAATGCAGCAAGAGATGCACTTGGTTTGCCACGAGATGGCAAGATAGTGGCTTTGTTACCTGGTAGCCGCAGACAGGAATTAGCATATTTAGCCGCGCCTTTTATCGAAACAGCACTGTGGCTATCATCACAAGATCCCAACATTCGTTTTATCAGCGCTTGTGCCAATCAAGCGCGTGAAGCGCAATTAAGACAGGTGATGACACAGTACAAGCAAGTTAATATAACATTATACCAAGGCCAGGCTACCACAGTGATGGCTGCAGCAGATGCCATTTTGCTCGCATCAGGTACAGCGTCATTACAGGCGATGCTAGTTAAAAGACCAACTGTAATTGCCTATAAAATGAAGTCATGGGTTTTTGCCATTGCCAAACGTATCGTGAAAGTCCCTTTTATCGGTTTGCCTAATTTATTGGCAAACAAATTGGTGATGCCTGAATTTATTCAAAATCAGGTTCAACCAGCATTGATGGGTAAACAAATATTAGATTTTTTAAACGATCCTTTACTTGAACAAGGATTGACGACAACCTATGAACAAATCCATCATTCACTTAAGAGAAATGCGGGAGAAACTGCAGCCAACGCTATTCGTCAATTAATAAAGGAATAACAATGACTTCGAATATGTTAGTTGCTGGAGTTGATGAGGTTGGGAGAGGCCCACTTGCTGGCCCCGTATTAGCGGTAGCGGTAATTCTTCCTTCAAAACGCATCAATGGTTTAAAAGATTCCAAGTTGCTCAATGAAGCAAAAAGGCAAATGTTAAGCGCTAGAATAAGAGAAAGAGCCATCGCCTGGGCATATGGCATCGCTTCTGTTAAAGAAATTGATAGTATGAACATATTGAATGCCTCATTAATAGCAATGAAACGAGCGGTAATGCATTTGCCGATTAAACCAGATCATGTGTATGTTGACGGCAATAGGTGCCCGCAATTAGATATTCCCGTTGAAGCTATCGTGGGCGGAGATAATCTCATTGCGCAAATTTCAGCAGCCTCTATTGTCGCCAAAGTCATCCGTGATTACCTGATGACTTGTTTTGATAAACATTATCCGCAATATGGTTTTGCTAAACATAAAGGTTATGGCACTAAAGATCATCTCTTTGCATTAAAGAAACATGGCGTTTCGCCTATACACCGCGTTAGTTTTGCACCTGTAAAGGAACGACTTGGTTAATCCCATGAAACAACAGTTTGTCCATTTACATGTTCGCTCTGAATATTCGATTATAGATAGTATTATTCAGATAGATGCTTTATGTGACGCTGTTAAAGATAATGCCATGCCAGCTGTTGCTGTCACAGATGTTTGTAATTTGTTTGCCATGGTCAAATTCTACAAACGAGCTATTTCAAAAGGGATAAAACCCATTATTGGCACAGAAATATGGGTGCAATCAGATGATAAAAGCCAGCCTTATCATAAAATGGTTTTGTTGTGCCAAAATATGCACGGTTATCGAAATTTAAACTTATTGATCAGTAAAGCCTATCAATTGGGGGAACACTTAAATGTTCCTTTGGTTAAAAAAGAATGGGTAATTGAACATCAAAACGGTTTGATTGCTCTAAGTGGTGCCCAATTTGGCGAAGTAGGCTCTGCTATTTTGAATGATTCGCTTATCAAAGCCAAAGAATGTTTAGGCGAATGGATGCAGATTTTTCCAGGAAGATACTATATTGAGTTACAACGCAATAATCGACCCGGTGAAAAAATTTATGAAAAAGCTGCCCTCGAGTTATCAGTAGAGTTCGATTGTCCACTTGTTGCTACGAATGAAGTGCTTTTTATTGTTAAAGAGGATAATGACGCTCATAAAGCTAGAGTCTGTATTCAAGAAGGCACAACCTTAGAAGCCGCTGTTTACGAGAACTATAGCTCATCGCAATACTTTCGTACTACTGAAGAAATGGTTAAATTATTTCAAGATTTGCCTCATGCATTGCAAAATTCTGTTGAAATAGCGAAACGTTGCTCGTTGATTTTAACTTTAGATCAACCCGTGCTACCAACGTTTCCTGTTCCCGAGGGGCTCACTGAGTCTACTTATCTTAAAGCAGCATCAGAAGAAGGTTTAGAGAAAAGACTCAGCTTTAAAGCCAAGCAGAAAACCTATTCAGAACAAGCTTGGCAAGAATTAACCCAGATCTATCACGATAGATTGAATACAGAATTATCTGTCATTAGTGAAATGGGTTTTCCCGGTTACTTTTTAATTGTGGCTGATTTTATTCAATGGGCAAAAAATAACGAAATTCCTGTTGGGCCAGGTCGTGGTTCTGGTGCAGGATCGCTTGTTGCTTACGCCCTAGCCATTACCGATCTTGATCCGATGGATTATGAATTACTTTTTGAGCGTTTTCTTAATCCAGAGCGGGTTTCGATGCCAGACTTTGATATCGATTTTTGCATGGATAACCGTGATAGGGTGATTGAATACGTCGCTAAACGTTATGGTCGTGCTAGCGTTTCCCAAATCGCTACCTTTGGAACCATGGCTGCTAAAGCGGTTATCAGAGACGTGGGGCGTGTTTTAGGACACCCTTATGGATTTGTTGATAAAATAGCAAAATTGATCCCATTTGAAATCGGCATGACGCTAGAAAAGGCGTTGCAACAAGAGCAAACATTGCAAACGCGATTTCAAGAAGAAGAAGATGTTCGAAATTTAATTACCCTTGCGCAAAAGCTGGAAGGTATTACACGGAACGTAGGTAAGCATGCTGGTGGGGTTGTGATTGCACCATCATGTTTAACTGATTTTGCACCACTGTATTGTGAAAAAGATTCTGAGCAGGTGGTTATTCAGTTTGATAAAGACGATGTTGAAGCCATTGGCTTAACAAAATTCGACTTTTTAGGATTAAGAACGCTCACCATCATTGATTGGGCTGTACGAAATGCAAATGAATTACTCAAACTTGATAATCAACCGTTAATTGATATTGCAAGCATACCACTTGATGATCCTCTCACTTTTGAATTACTCAAAAAATGTGCCACCACCGCCGTTTTCCAGCTTGAATCAAGAGGTATGAAAGAACTGATTAAGCGTCTTCAGCCTGATCAATTTGAAGAAATTATTGCCTTGGTGGCCTTATTTAGGCCTGGCCCCTTGCAATCAGGGATGGTGGATGACTTTATTAATCGTAAGCATGGTCGTGCAAAAGTAGAATATTCTCATCCAGCGATTGCACCCATCTTAAAGCCAACCTATGGCGTGATTTTATACCAAGAGCAGGTAATGCAAATTGCGCAAACACTCGCAGGATATACTTTGGGTGGCGCGGATTTGCTGCGTCGCGCAATGGGTAAAAAGAAACCCGAAGAAATGGCGCAGCAGCGTACTATTTTTGTGGAAGGTTCAGTTAAACAAGGCGTTGAAGAGAAAGTCGCCACCCACATATTCGATTTAATGGAAAAATTCGCAGGTTATGGATTTAATAAATCCCACTCTGCGGCCTATGCCTTAGTTTCCTATCAAACGGCTTGGTTAAAAGCGCATTTTCCAAGTCCATTTATGGCTGCTGTGTTATCAGCGGATATGAACAACACCGATAAAATTGTGACACTGATAGAAGAGTGCAAGCAATGCCATATCAAAGTGATACCGCCAAGTGTAGCACTAAGTGAATATATGTTTACCGTCAATAAAGCGGCTGAAATTATCTATGGGCTTGGCGCGATTAAAGGTGTAGGTGAGGCGGCAATACAAACGATTATAGAAGAGCGCCGTAATAAACCCTTCAGTGATTTCTTTGAATTTTGCGAGCGCATTGATGGTCGTAAAGTTAATAAACGTGTTATTGAGTCGTTAATTAAAGCTGGTGCTTTGGATTGTTTTGGTGTTGAGCGTTCTCATCTGATGGCGATGCTCGGTGATGCACTTGCACGGGCTGAGCAATTATCCAAAAATTTATCTCATGGACAAAGTGATTTATTCTCAAATGAAGAATCCACGCAACACAATATCCCGATAATTGACGTAAAACCTTGGACGCCAGAAGAAAGGTTGTTAGGTGAAAAGGATTCCCTGGGAATGTATCTTTCAGGTCACCCTTTAGAAGCGGTTGATGCTGAATTAAGGAAAATGCGAGTTGTTAAATTCAGAGAAATTACCTCAAGTGGTAAAGATCAAAAAGTCATCGTTGCGGGTTTAATTATTTCGGTTAGAACGCTTGTTACCAAAAATGGTGATCGCATGGCCGTAGTAATGTTAGACGATCGCTTAGATAGATTTGAAGTTACTGTTTTTCCTGATCCGTATCAAAAATACAGAGAATTATTGGTTAAAGATCAACTTATTGTGGTTGAAGCTCTAGCCGGTATCGACAGTTTTTCGGGTGGCCTTAAAGTTAAAGTGCAAACTATTAATACCTTAGGTGGTGCTCGGGAACTTAATGCCAAAAGAGTGAGAATTGTTTTTGATGCCTTAAAACCTGAGCAAATGGATAGTCTCAAAACTTATTTGCAAGCGCAAGAAAGAGGGGAGTGCCCCATCTATATTGAATATCATAATCAACAAGCTAAAGCGCAAATTAAATTAGATCCTAAATGGAATATTAAACCCACTGACAAAGCAATCACTGGACTTAAAGAATCGTTGAAATATCAAGTTGAATTAGAATATTAATTAATACTCAAGAAAGCAGATCTGAAATGATACATTTTAATACAGTAGAGTTTAGCACCATCACGCTAAAAAATGTTGAAAGAGATGCGTCAATTTCAAGAAAAATAACGTCAATATATGGGCTGCCTTTTTATTGTTCATCCGGAGCAAATTCCAATTTTGATGGAACTTGGTTTCCTTTCTATGGGATTTCTCCATATCGCAGTTTTGTAAAAAAAATGACAGCAGATAATACTTTGCCGGAAATGTTTTATACACTATTTGCTCCCTCTGTGGGATATCAAGCCTATAAAGTTAATAGTGATCTTGCTGCGCGTTTTGGCTCTCTTGCTTGTTTATTGCTTTCTTCTTGTTTTGGTGGTGGTTTGTGGAATACTGCCCAAGGTATGAAGCTTCTAGCGCATTTAAAAGAAATTCATGCTGATTTTTATAGAGACTGGCCGACGATGCTATTAAATGATCCCGAAAAAATCGTTAATGAAGATAATCTGTTTTATATAAATAATTGGCTGGTTTCAAAAGCACATGTCACAGAGCCTAAACAATTGGCAAGCATTTCACCATCAACGATAGAGGACTTGTTTGCATTAAAATCAAAGTCTGAACTGTATATAGATATTGACCAACCCCAACAGAAATTGTGTTGTTTATTATTATAGATTTGTAGTAAGGGAAGTAGGTATGCTTAATGGTATTCAAAAAGACAGACGCTTACTTTTAGGTGCGATTGTTGTGCCCGCTTTATTTGTTGGCGCTATTTTATACAAAAGTGTTCTTGTCTCACTTGTTGCAATCCCAATTATGGGGTATTTTTTTCCCTATTTTAAAAACTATTTTAGTGCCTATAAAAATAATCAAAGGAATTTAGTGCGCAATGACGCAATTTGGCCTAAAAAAATCCTTGATGAAACGCGACAATATCTTCCCTCTTTTATGAATAGTGATAGAGTATCCAATGAATCTGCTATTAGCCCGGAAAACTTTCAAGATGTTGCAGTTATCAAAAGTTTTACAGGTAAAAATAACGCGCAACATGATTTGCGCCTATTTGGGCAATGGTATCCTCAAGATATTGTGCAGTCTTTGATGTTTTTTCAAAAGAATGATAGCAATGCTGTTCGAGTTTTGTTTACACATCCTGATTTTATGCAAGAGCTAACACAATTTAAGATGTTATTAAATAATTTGCAAAGACCTGGCATTTTTGTTGCCATGGAGCCAGGTGTTGGGCAAAATCATTTTATTTTTGGTGTGATTTATCAAAACAATTTGTTGTTGATAAATCCTGTTGGTGAGACACGACATAAAGATTTTTATGCTAATGTTAATAAGCTAATAGAAACTAAACTCTTTTCCGATGTGATGGTATCTACTACAAAAATTCAGCGAGACCCTGCTGGGCTGGTTTCTTGTGGGCCTATATGTGTTGAGCTTTGTCAGCATTTTTCACAGTTCGATATCAAAGAGCTTTTTGAAGTGTTGGAACAAAATGCTCAAAAACTCAATAATGATAAATATTACTCAGTGAATATCCAAGCGCAATTACCTGGTAGGCTATTGAAACTGGTAAACTTAGCAGACGCTCTTTATCAAGAAAGTATCGTTAATCTACGTCAAACACATTTACAGCAGTTACTACGTGTTTGCAAAAGCCAAGGTAATACACATGCTGCGAATGCGTCTTTTGAAGCAGCCTTAAATAATGATGCACAAACTTTATTAAGAAAAATGATTTTGGGTGATATTACCGTTGTAGATCTTGATGATACGCCTGAATATAATCGATTAGTTGCGGATGTGAAATCAAATTCACAATATAAACTTAAAACAAGCCGAAAATAAATTAATTAAGTTAACATTCTTTTAAGGATGTGACGTCAGTTTTACCCGATGTACGGTCTCACTTTACGCGATAGATCTCTATATACTGCAACGCACTATAAATATTAAATCGTGTGAGGTTTTAGATGAGTCTCTGGGGAAGCGTAAAGGATTATGTTAAAACGAAAGTCATGAGCGAAGCGAATGTTAAAGATCATTTGCACACCAAAATTATTGAACATTTTAAATCTGCAAACACAAATTTAATGGCTGCTAAAAAGTCATTCGCAAGCGATAAACAACTTGCTGTGCTTTGTGATTCATGTGATGCCATTTCGATTCAAGCGAAACAATTGGAAGCTTTTGTATTACAAAATCAGCAATTGGATGTGATTGCTCATGTTTTTTATAGCAAAGCTAAGGAATATGCATCTATCGATGCCTTAAAAAGCACATTAGAAAAAAGTCCTGCCATAAGCAAGATGAAATCGCTATTAATCGATCTTATTTCAGCTCAGCTTTATGATGGTCTTATTCCGCTTGCTGAAAATATGGGCAATTTTGATAAGTTATCTTTAACGCAACAACAATCTATTGTGGCTTTGCTTCAAAATGATAAAGTGTTAAGCAAGATTAAAGATATTGATGTCAAAGAAACCTTCCATTCGCTTAAATCAGCTGTTGATTCGTTGGCACTTGAACTAAAGTTAGATAAAAAAGACCATGAATCATTAAAGCGCATCATTGAAACCATTGAAAAAAATCATGTACATAGTTTAGATGTGATCAAAAAGGACATTGTTAAGCATATTAAACCGATGATGAGTAAGTTGTTAGAAACCATTTTCGATAAATGCCCTGAACTTGCAGTTTTAAATGAAAAGCACGTTGTGCTAAGCGCGCATAGCAAAGCGACCGAGAAGAAATTTGGTGCTAAGCGACAAGTGGACTTGAAGGCTTCTAATGAAGTGCTTAATAAGGGCGTTAAGAAAGCAAAAAAATAAGTTGGTATTCTTAGATGTTAGTTTAATCAAATGGCAGACCTAGCGTCTGCCCGTTGTCTTTTGCAATGTTCCCTTGTATGCGACCTTGTATTTACTGTACTGTTTCATCATGAAACTACCATCTTTTACCATTGCTTGGTCAACCGGCATCGCCATTTTTTCCATGTTTTTTGGATCTGGTAACGTTGTCTTTCCATTATTACTTGGGCAGTTAACAGGGGTGCAAGTTCCTTGGGCATTAGTGGGTTTAACCATCACGGCTGTTGGGGCACCGCTTTTAGGACTATTGGGTAGTGTTTTATTTGAAGGGGACTGTAAGCAGTTCTTTTATCGCATTGGCGCTATCCCAGGGTATTTAATTGTACTTTTAATTTTGGCATTGCTTGGGCCAATTGGCGTGATGCCACGCTGCTTTATAGTATCTTATGGTGCGATTCAGCATTATTTTCCCACACTCACCTTGCCCATATTTAGTTTATTGGCTGGTATGGTGACACTCCTATTACTCGCCAAACGAAACTTTATTTTACCCATTCTTGGTTTGTTTTTAAGTCCGCTGTTGATACTAACGTTAATCATTATTATTGCTGTGAGCTTTTATGAGCCAGGCACGCTGCCTGCAACGCATCATTCTGCCATGAGCGCCACCATCGCGGGCTTAAAAGTAGGGTATGATGTGATGGATCTACTCGCATCCATTTTCTTTTCAGTGAGTATTTGGATGCTTTTAAAAGAAAAACTCAATATTGAAAGCGACTCAGAAGTTAAAACAAAATTAGTTCCCACCTATATTGTTGCCAGTTTAATCGGCGGTGGGTTACTGGGGCTTATTTATGTTGGTTTATGTTTTAGTGCTGCACTTCATTATGAAGCATTAAATAATGCTGTGCCTGAACAAATTCTCGCTGTACTCGCCGTGCACCTATTAGGTCCTAAGTTGGCGGTTGTGGCTAATATGGCAATCGCTTTAGCCTGTATTACCACGGTAATGAGCTTAGCGGTTGCGGTGGTAGATGTTATTCATGTTGAAATCATGAATACCCAGATAGGGGCAAAGATCCCTTATAGTTACAACTGGATGATGTTTATTACGGTCGCGATAACCGTGTTTTTTACGACATTTGGTTTTAGTGCCATCATGAGCTTTTTGCACCCCATTATGGAGATTATTTACCCTGCCATCATTGTGCTTACGCTTTGTAATATTTTATATAAATTATTTGGTTTTACTTATGTAAAAGTGCCATTTTATGGAACATTACTGGGTATGATAGCTTGGAAATATCTATAGTGTGCAACTACATGCTCCATTAAAATCATTCTTGACCGTAATAAGTTAGTTCTATACAATCTCTTTAATTTCAATAAATCATCGAGATAATCCAGATGACAAAACGTACAGAAGCCCTTGCTAAAGCAAAAGCCCAACAAGAAAATCCTACGAAACCAAAAAGTCAGCCTAAGAAACCCGCGAACAAAGCACCTTTGACAGCTAAAACAACGAATGCCAAGGCGAAAGAACAAGCGCTTGCCAAGGCGAAAGAACAAGCGCTTGCCAAGGCGAAAGAACAAGCGCTTGCTAAGGCGAAAGAACAAGCACTTGCTAAGGCGAAAGAACAAGCGCTTGCCAAGGCGAAAGAACAAGCGCTTGCTAAGGCGAAAGAACAAGCACTTGCTAAGGCGAAAGAACAAGCGCTTGCTAAGGCGAAAGATCAAGCTCGCGCTAAAGCGCTGGATCCAAATTCAATAACGGTTGGCGAAGCAAGAAGAGCTGTAGCAGCAAATCAACCAGCTACGCCTGTTCAATCTCCGGCAGCCTCGATAAAGATAGGTAACCGAGCAATCGAAGATGCTAAGCATAAAATTCCATTTTTATTTGCATTAAGAGTTGCATTACATACAAGACTGATTGAGCAACAAAAAAATAATCCGATTTTTGATATACCCAACAAAGCATTATTTGAAGATACATCGAATAACAATTATCGCGTCAGCAAAAAAGACGGCGAAACAATACATGGCTGTGATATTAAAATGGATAACGAGACTGCAACTTTTGATCTGCTATCCAAAAATGCTGAATCGATCAAGGCGCTCGGTATGAGCGTAACAGCTTATAGTGGTGCTTATGAGGAATGGCGCACTAGATGTGGCTATCAAAACGATAATATGTATGCACCGATTTTAGAACTAACGGTATACGATAAAAAAGATATTCAACCTATATTAGATGCCTTAAAAGATCTGAATGTCAGCAAAATCAAAGTGCTTGATCCTAAAGATCAAAAAGTAATAGAAGAAATTAAAGGTGCTGCTGATATTGCTCAGTACAAAACGCCAAAACCATAGGAAGTTTTATGAGAATAGGGATTTTATTTTTTGCGACATTATTTTCTTCCAATATATTTTCTGCGCAGCCTCTACTCATAGATGTTAAAATCATTGGTTCTGCGCAATCACCTTTATTTGAACCACAAAATTTCACTTTAGATGTTGGTCAAGATTACCTTTTTGTTATTTCTAATGAGGGTACTGATAGTATCAGCTTTGATTATGGCAATTTTGGTCAAAAGGTCTTGACGCATTCGATGCAAGGCACATCGAGCATGACCCAGCAAAGTATTGTTATTAACCCGAACAGTAAAGTGCAATGGCTCTTTAGCCCCCAGTTAAGTGGTGAATATACTTATCATGCTATTAATACTTCTTTAAATAGCAAAGGAAATGCCGGCAAAATAACGGTTAATAAAAATGAAAAAGAGTTGGTACAAACTCAAACTGCTCTTGAAACAAAAGAATCAACACAGGGAAATGATAAAAACGCTAATAAAAAACGTTTTTAAAAGTGGGGTGATCTGATGCCTTATCGTCTATTGATTTCAGAAGAATCTGTTCAAGCTTATGTAACCGCATTAGTAAAATCTTGCTTTCACAATGCACAGCTTTGTTTGCAAAATGAAAATGCTCAATCAAACAAATTAACACTTATGCTAACAGCATTTTTACCCCAAATGTCTCAGCAATCGCTACAAGCCATAAATCTTCATTTGCAACAAAGTGTAGAACAGCTTGAAATCACAAGAACGGAATATGAAAGCACACAGCAGGTATTGTGGGAGCAATTGACGGCAATCCAGCGCAGAAAGCCACTGGTTTGTCTCCCTGGTGAGATTGCCGCAAATGAACGACTTGTTTTAAATCAAGAACTTGAGGTAAAGCAGCAGCAATATAATGACATAATATATAAATCGACGTTTTTAGACTATTTGCTAACCGCGCTCACTGAAGTTCAAACTCTTTTGCAAACTCAAATTGAGGCGGGCTTATCTCCAAAGGGAGAATATTTTGAATTTTCAGAAGCATATTTAAAGCATTTCAATGAAATGTTTCAAGGCATGGAAAATGAAGTGGATTCATTTTTTGGCAGTTTTGTTTTATTCAATGCCCATAACCGTGCGTCATCAAGTGGATCTAGCTCAAGTACATCATCAGCCTTTGCGCAACGTCTTGTTGTGTTACGCAATAAAATGCGCCAAGTAGAAGAAGGAACAATTGATAATTCAGAGCAGCATGCGTCATCTGCAACTTACGTTCCAAGGTATAATTCGCAAGAAAGTGCATCTTCAAGCAGCACTACAGATTTTAAATTAGCTTGTGCTGCTCGTCCACGTTCTCAGTAATAAAGCATCTGAAGAACGACTCTTTGATTAGTCTGGGATCTCATTGCCCTTGGGAACAGTACCCTGCTCTAAAACAAGTGAAGCTGGGGGCAGACGCAATTCTTTGATAATGCGAAATTTTTCTAAGGCAAGTAACAGATAATAGGTAATATCAATTTGCCACCATTTAAAACCTTGGCGCACGCTAGCTGGGTAGAAATGATGATTATTATGCCAACCTTCACCGAAGCTGAGTAAAGCTAAAAACAAATTGTTTCTGCTATTATCCTTGGTTTTGTGTGGCCTTGAACCAAAACAATGAGAAAGAGAATTAATAGTGAATGTGGCATGAAACACGCAGACGGTAGATATGCAAAATCCCCAGATAAATAATTGTAGGCCACTGGTATGAAGTTGTGGTGAGTTAACTTTTAAATATTCGCCCAGCGTGTAAAGTCCGATACCAAATAATATAGGCACTACCACATCAAATCGATCAAGAAATCGTAATTCTGGAAATCGATTAAAGTCTTGAATACGACTGGGATTATGATGGAAATATTTTTTAGATAAAAACCAGCCAACGTGACTCCATAAAAAGCCGTGCTGAACTGGAGAATGGGCATCTTCTTCTTGATCAGATACAAGATGGTGATCACGATGATGCGCAGCCCACCACAAAGGACCTCGCTGAATAGCCATTAAGCCAATCACTGCAAAAATAAATTGCCAAAAACGATTAGTTTTAAAGGTTTTATGCGAAAAATAGCGATGGTAAAAACCCGTTATCGCAAACACTCTTAATGCGTATAAAAAGACGGCTAAACCTAATGCAAATGCACTGTATCCAACAAAGAACACACCAAGGCAGGCGAGATGAATCCCGATAAAGGGGATAATTCTTGCCCAATCAATTTTATTCGGACCAATGTGTACTGGAGTTGCTTGGTTATCAATCCATCTTAGAGGAAGTTGAAATACTTCGCGTATGATTGAGGTCAAAATAGTTGCTCGCATTGATGCTAGTTTATTACTTAGTGATTTGGAAAGTGTGCATTATAAGGCAAAGTGTTTTATTTAACATTATTTTTTAATATTAAGTTAGTTAATTAAAGACTGAAATTAGCTTGATAAAGTCAGATTATGATTCGCTTGAGTCTATAAGGCTCATGCTACTTATCATTTCTTCATTGATCCATTTAAAAAGCGTTTGTGCCACAGTCATAGGAATGCTGTCTTGTGGTAAAGTATCCATTAGCGCTTCACACATTTGGGCAAACGACTGATGCGCAAGTACAGCCTCGAACATGATGTTTTCGGTTGCTGTGCAGGATTGGAATAACGTGCGTAAACCCTTGCGCCAAAATACCCAACGCAGCGGGGTAGGTTGAATCATCGGATCACGAGGTTCTCTTTCTAGGTCAATATCTTGCCATAATTGTGGGGTATCCCAGACAAACACGTCACTTGTAACACTTGGGTGAAAATTAAACTGCAAATTTGCCCAATCTTGTGGGGAGATTTTTCCAAGGTCTTGCTGGGTTATAATGCTTGCATCCTTGGCATCGAGAGTGTGACTTAATGACCACTCAAACAACGCCATTTCTGCTAGTACAGGGACATCACTGTAGGGTTTTTCATTTTTGAGAAAAGTAGCAAAGAATTGTCCAAAATAACGCACTGAAAAATGTTTTGAAGGATAAAGGGATATATAACGCTCAAAAGCTTCATCCATTGCATGATCGCCCATTAAAGTATGGGTTTTAGGGAAGTCGAGCTTTAATATTTCGTTTAATCGAATACGGTAAGCATCAAAGTAGATTTGTAAACGCCGCTCTGAGGAGACTCGTTCATCTGGGGCGATACTGGGTAATACTTTATTATTTCCTGTGATTAAATAGTCTTGAAATTCATCCTGTAGAGTTTTAAGCGCTGACATAATCTACCTCGAAGACGCTTGCCGCAATAGATTTTGCATGCTCAAGCTCGGCCAATAACACCGGTAGGGCGGGAATGTTGTCATCTCTTTCAATCATTGTAGACACTTTACCAAATCGTTTTAATGCCTTGGCGTAGAGTTCCCATACATGAGATATAACTGGATGATCATGTGTATCGATAATGTGATCGCCGTTATTAGTATGTCCGGCTAAATGAAATTGCTGAACCCTATCTACAGGGATCCCATCAAGGTACTCTACTGGATCAAAACCATGATTAAAAGAACTGACATAAATGTTATTGATATCTAATAAAATGCGACAATCTGCTTGTGTGACAATTTCACGTAAGAAATCCCATTCAGTGAGTACAGAACTTGCATAAGTTACATAGCTTGAAGCATTTTCGATGAGAAGTTGTCGGCCCAGGATATCTTGTGCCTGTTTAATTTTACTTACAACATGTTTTAATGCTTCTTCGGTATAAGGTAAAGGAAGCAGATCATGCATGTTCTTTTGATGAACGCCTGTCCAGCAAAGATGATCTGAAACCCATTTTGCTTGCGTGCGTTTGGCTAATGCTTTTACCTGTTGTAAATAATCGAGATTAAGCGGATCGATGCTACCCAGAGACATAGATACACCATGCATCACAATAGGATAGTGCTCTCTGATTTTATCGAGGTAATAAAGTGGTTTGCCACCAGGTACTAAATAATTTTCGGTTAAGATCTCAAACCAATCAATTTTGGGTTGCTGCTCAATAATGTCAGTATAATGATCGGTTCTTAAACCAAGGCCAAAGCCTAAATACGAAAAGGAATCTGTTGTTGCTTTTGTACTTCGCATGTGAGATCACTTGAGTGAGGGGTTAGAAATGCCTAAAGCAGCAAGCCGAAACTTGCTGCCTTAGTAGGACAGAGCAGATCAATCTACGATTGTGCCGCCTGAACCTGTGCATTCGCCTCTGGTCATGTATGACCAACCATTGCCTTTGCAACCGTTGCGACCTTTGCAAGAATTGTCAGGTGTAGCACATTCACTGGAGCCTTTGCACGCATTTGAACCTGCGCACTTAACTAAAGCTTCATGTGATTCGCCACACATTGTGGAACAACCTGTTGCAAAGAGTGCAGCTGCCGCAGCAGCGAGAGCTAGAGCTGTTTTGGACGTCCGTTTCATCTAGAAACACTCCTGAATGGTCTAAAGTTAGTAGTACTTAGTTTGAATACTAAGTATGATAGGTTTCTTGTTAAAAACAAGTTACTTATTTCTACTTGCAGTATTCATTTAAAGAATATGACAATATAATCGCGTAATTACAAGGGATTAATGAAATTTTTTCTCAAATTAGGAATATATTTTGATTATATTGGTTGGACTGCTGCCAGAATGCTATACTAAATATCTTTACCGTTATAAAATCTTGCCAAAAATAGTAAGCTTCCCATCCAATTATTGAAAATTACTAACTTATTATCTCATTAGGAATGAAATAGATGAATCCTAATTATCTGGAATTTGAACAACCTATCGCAGAGCTGGATGCAAAAATAGAGGCATTGAGGTTAGTTGGCACTGATACTGAAATCAATATCGGCGAAGAGATTTCTCGGTTACAGGCTAAAAGCAAAGATTTAACTGCCAGTGTTTTTAAAAATTTAACTGCTTGGCAAATCACGCAGTTGGCTCGTCACCCTTTGCGTCCTTATACACTTGATTATATATCCAGAATATTTACAGACTTCGACGAACTTCATGGGGATAGAACATTTGCGGATGACCATGCTTTAGTAGCTGGTATTGCACGATTGAACGATGAACCCGTGATGGTTATTGGCCAACAAAAGGGCCGTGACACTAAAGAAAAAATCTATCGTAACTTTGGCATGCTGCATCCTGAAGGATACAGACGCGCTAAACGCCTGATGGAACTTGCGGAAAAATTTTCCTTACCGGTGATTACCTTAATCGATACACCTGGTGCTTATCCTGGTATCGATGCTGAAGCGCGCGGCCAAAGTGAAGCTATCGCACGCAACTTGTATGACATGGCTAAGCTCAATACGCCTATTATTGCAGTGGTGATTGGGGAAGGTTGTTCTGGTGGTGCATTAGGTATAGGTGTTGGCGATAGGGTATTAATGTTGCAGTACAGCTATTATGCGACGATTTCTCCAGAAGGCTGTGCCACGATTCTTTTCAAGAGTGCTGAAAAGGCTTCCGAAGCGGCTGAAATAATGGGAATCACCGCCGAAAGATTGCTTGCCCTTGGTTTAATAGATGGCATTATCCCAGAACCTTTAGGTGGCGCACATCGAGATATTGATAAAATGGCAAAAACATTAAAATCGCATTTGGTCAAGAATCTTCAACTTGTAAACAGTATCCCTAAAGATAAATTAGTCGATATGAGATATAAGCGTTGGATGGCCCTTGGGGAAGACTGACATCTCAAATTGAGAATCCGTCATTGCGAGCGAAGCGAAGCAATCCATCTGCATTCCTCTATTTCAACACTGGATTGCTTCGTCGCAAGCTTCTCGCAATGACGGAGCCAAATCAGTCGTAAGCATAGGATTTTCATAATCGAATGCAGCTTATAACCAACACATTATCAAAATGGTTTCAACTTTATACTAAACCACACCATAAACTCTTAGTCGCTTTTAGTGGTGGTCGAGATTCCCATGTGCTACTTGATGCACTCGTTAAACTTAAAGCACACTATCAATTTCAATTAGAAGCAATTCATATAAATCACGGATTGCAAGCAGTTGCCAGTGAATGGGTGAGGCATTGTTCTGATGTGTGCGATGCCTATGGTATCCCATTACATACCATTAATTTATCTTTGCAGATTTTACCTGGTGAAAGTTTAGAAGAAAAAGCCCGTATTCATCGTTATCAAGCCATGCAAAATCATGTTGATGAACATACCATACTTTTAACAGCGCATACCATCGATGATCAAGCTGAAACTTATTTATTACAATTAATTCGTGGCAGTGGTGTTAAAGGCTTAGCGGGTATTGCGCCAAACAAATCTTTTGGTAAAGGTGCTTTAGCTAGACCTTTACTCTCAATCAGCCGCAATGAAATTGCAACGTATGCTAAGCAACGGCACTTAACTTGGATAGAAGATCCTTCCAATCAAAATCTGAAATTACGACGTAATTTTATTAGAAGTGAGATCTTAAAACCGCTAGAACGGTTGCACCCTAACAGCAGTCATTGCATTGCCAGAAGTGCTAAGCATTGCCAAGATACATTAACTATTTTAGAGGAATATCTTGATCAGGATTTAGCGAAATGTTTGGGAGATAAGCCCTTAACTTTAAATGCTGAAAAATTAAAAGCGTTTTCAGCACAAAAACAAGCATGGGTATTGAGGCATTGGTTAAGTCAACATCAGGTGTCTTTACCTTCCTTGCGAAAGTGCCAAGAACTCTTAAGACAAATGTTAGGGGCAAAAGAGGACGCACAACCTCAAGTGTCATGGGGAACTTGGCAATTAAGACGATATAAGCAGCTAATTTATTTATTGTCTACAAATGAGCTATTTGATACATCAGTGAAACACGAATGGCACTTGCAATCACCCATCCAATTAACAAATGGTCAGCGTTGGCATGCCATCCCAACCTTAGGTAGGGGGGTGGCTATAGCAAAATTAGTGGATGACACCATTCAAATATCTTACCGCCAGGGCGGAGAGCGTTGCCATTTAGCGAATCAACAAAATTCCAAAGCCCTAAAGAAAGTGTTGCAGCAGCTGGATATTCCACCTTGGGAGCGTGAAAAATTACCTCTTTTTTATCATGGTGAGTCGTTAATAGGTGTGGGATCACTCTTTATTTGTCAGGATTGGCTAGTGCAAGCCCCCCAGGAAAAAGGTATTTTGTTTGAAAAGGTGATAAGTTAGACAACTTGTAAATAGTCTTGATACTTCTTTTCTGTTAAGATGTCTTCCCGTCCTAGTACTTAATTTCGCTCTATTTATTCATACAGAATTAAAGGTTATTCATGACGCGCTTTATATTTGTGACGGGTGGCGTAGTCTCCTCCCTTGGTAAAGGCATTGCAGCCGCTTCCTTAGCATCCATTTTAGAATCACGTGGTCTATCCGTATCGTTTTTAAAACTCGATCCTTATATTAATGTCGACCCCGGTACCATGAGCCCTTTTCAGCATGGTGAGGTCTATGTAACGCAAGATGGTGCTGAAACAGACTTAGATTTAGGTCATTATGAACGTTTTGTTCGTACGACAATGTCACGTAAGAGTAACGTGACAACTGGCAGTATCTACGCCGAAGTTATCCAAAAAGAACGCCGTGGTGATTATTTAGGCGCTACGGTACAAGTTATTCCGCATATTACCGATGAAATTAAATCGCGGATTCTTAAATCTGCCAATGGTGCAGATATAGCGATGGTGGAAATTGGTGGTACGGTGGGTGACATAGAATCGCTCCCTTTTCTTGAAGCCATCAGACAGTTGCGCTCAGAACTTGGATCATTACACTCATTATTTATCCATTTAACCTTAGTGCCCTATTTGCCTACGGCAGGGGAAATTAAAACGAAACCGACACAACACTCGGTGAAAGAATTGCGATCAATCGGTATTCAACCTGATATATTAATTTGCCGAAGTGAATGTGATTTGCCTGCGAGTGAACGTAGCAAAATTGCGTTATTTACTAACGTAGAAGAAAGGGCGGTGATTACATCCGTTGATGTGCCCAGCATTTATCAAATACCCCAAGAGCTACATCGTCAACATTTAGATCAAATTGTTATTGAAAAATTGGGTTTAAGTGCGCAAGACGCAGATTTGTCAGATTGGTCTGAAGTGGTTCGTCGATTGAATAATCCAGAAAGGCGCATCAAAATTGGCATGATAGGTAAATATGTTAATTTTGTTGACGCCTATAAATCATTAAATGAAGCGCTTATTCATGCAGGCATTCAAACGCTAACGAAAGTAGAAATTGTTTATATTGAATCTGAAGAAGTTGAACGTAAAGGCACTTCTCTTTTAGAAGGTTTAGATGCTATTTTAATTCCGGGTGGTTTTGGTAATCGTGGTGTGGAAGGTAAAGTGACTGCCTGCCAGTATGCCAGAGAGCACAAAATCCCATTTTTAGGAATTTGCCTTGGTATGCAAACAGCCTTGATCGAATTTGCTAGAAACACAGCCAACATGCCTCATGCTAATAGTACGGAATTTGATAAAGAAACGCCTTTCCCTGTGGTGGCTTTAATTACTGAATGGATCAATAAAGAAGGCAATAAAGAAGTTCGTGATGAAAATTCGGATTTAGGTGGTACTATGCGCCTTGGCGCGCAGGTGTGTAAATTGTCCTCTGGTACAAAAGCAAAAGAAAGCTATGGACAAGATCTTATTATCGAACGCCATCGTCACCGTTATGAAGTCAATAACCGCCTATTAGACAAGCTTGTCGATGCAGGGCTAGTTGTTGCTGGACGCTCAAAAGATGACAGTTTAGTTGAAATGATTGAATTGAAAGATCATCCTTGGTTTATTGGTTGTCAATTCCACCCAGAATTTACCTCAACTCCTAGAAAAGGCCATCCATTGTTCATTTCTTTTGTCAAAGCAGCCAATGCCTTTCATTTAACAAAAAAAAAAGAGATAAGGAGCACAATTAATGAAGCTGTGCCACTTTAATGTTGATGCAACAACCCCGCTTTTTTTAATCGCGGGGCCTTGTGTCATTGAAAGCGAAGCCTTAATTTTAGAAACCGCCGGAATTCTCAAAGAAATTACGTCGCGTTTGCAGATCCCTTTTATTTTCAAATCTTCCTTTGATAAAGCGAATCGTTCATCAAGCGCGAGTTTTCGTGGGCTTGGAATTGAAACTGGCATGAAAATATTAGAGCGTGTGAAAAAAGATATTGGCGTGCCAGTGTTAACGGATGTGCATGAAGATACGCCGCTCAATGAAGTGGCCGCGGTGGTTGATGTGCTGCAAACCCCTGCATTTTTATGCCGTCAAACTAATTTTATTCAAAATGTTGCTAAAACTGGCAAGCCTGTGAACATTAAAAAAGGGCAATTTTTAGCGCCATGGGATATGCAAAACGTGGTTGATAAAGCAAAAGCGACCGGCAACGAAGCCATTATGGTGTGTGAACGCGGTGTGAGCTTTGGCTATAACAACTTAGTATCTGATATGCGATCCTTAAGCGTGATGCGCAATACCTTATGCCCAGTTGTTTATGATGCAACGCATTCAGTGCAATTGCCAGGTGGCCAAGGCACTGCCTCAGGTGGTCAAAGAGAATTTATTCCCGTATTGGCAAGAGCAGCTGTTGCTGCTGGGATTTCGGGGCTTTTTATGGAAACGCATCCAAATCCTGCTAAAGCACTTAGTGATGGACCCAACGCCATGCCCTTGCATTTAATGGAAACATTGCTAATTACTTTAAAAGAAATTGACAGCGTTGTTAAAAAACAAGCTTATCTAGAATCAACAATAGAACAATAAAAAGAGAGATAACATGGCGACAATTAATAAAGTGATTGCCAGGGAAATATTAGATTCACGTGGATTTCCCACGGTTGAAGCACAAGTCATACTAGATAATGGGATGAATTCCAAAGCGTGTGTTCCTTCGGGCGCTTCAACGGGTAGTCGTGAAGCGTTAGAGTTACGCGATAAAGATCCTAAACGCTTTAACGGCAAGGGCGTTTTAAAAGCAATTGATAACATCACGCACAAAATTTCCCCTGCGTTGCAAGGCAAATCAGTTTTAGCGCAAGCACAAATTGATGAAGCTTTGATAACTTTAGATGGAACAGCAAATAAAGAAAAATTAGGCGCCAATGCAACACTCGCGGTTTCTATGGCCTGTGCAAATGCTGCTGCGTTAAGTGCTAATCAACCACTTTATTTATATTTGAATAGTCTAACGAAAAGTGAATTGTCGTTGCCAGTGCCCATGCTGAATATTCTGAATGGCGGTGCGCACGCCGATAATAGTGTTGATGTGCAAGAATTTATGGTGATCCCTGCGGGTGCGCCAGATTATCCCACAGCGCTACGTTATGGTGTTGAAATTTATCATAGCTTAAAAGCAGTACTCAAGAAAAAAGGTCTTAATACCAATGTGGGTGATGAAGGTGGCTTTGCTCCAGATCTGCCTTCAAATGAAGCGGCATTAGAAATGATTATGTTGGCAATAGATTCTGTTGGCTTAAAAGCAGGCTCTGATGTCTATTTAGGTTTAGATGTGGCAGCAAGTGAATTATATAAAGATGGCCATTATCATCTTGCCTCAGAAAATAAAACCCTGAGTGCGCAACAGTTTTGCGATTTATATGAAAAATGGGCAAACACTTATCCCATCATTTCAATTGAAGATGGCTTAAGTGAAAACGATTGGGAAGGTTGGGCGCTAATAACCAAACAATTAGGCTCAAAGCTTCAATTGGTAGGTGATGATTTATATGTCACCAATCCTGTTATATTTAAAGAAGGCATTTCCAAGAATATTGCTAATGCGATTTTGATTAAGCTTAATCAAATTGGTACTTTAACCGAAACTAATCAAGCTATCATGATGGCAAAAAATGCACAGTATAATGCGATAGTTTCTCATCGTTCTGGCGAAACCGAAGACACATTTATTGCCGATTTAGCTGTTGGCTTGAATGTGGGGCAAATTAAAACAGGTGCGCCAGCACGCTCTGACAGAACAGCCAAATATAATCAACTATTAAGAATAGCTGAATACTCCAAAGCGAAATATGCAGGGGCAAGCGTCTTTTCTCGATGGTTAACAAAATGAAAGCTGTCATGATTTTACTAGGCGTTATCTTGATTGCCTTGCAAATCAAATTGTTTACAGGCAATGGATCTGTTGTGCAAGTATATGCTTTAAAGAAAGAAGTGAAGCTCTCGCAAGAAAAAGCGCAAATGCTCAAGGAGCGTAATCAGATACTAGAGGCTGAAGTGCAAGATCTGAAACTACGATTAGAAGCATTGGAAGAGCGTGCTCGCACGGATTTAGGTATGGTTCGTCAAAAAGAATCGTTTTATCAGTTTTTGACGCAAGGAAATTCTTAAAGTGTCTCACCAAAACAAATGGCTCATTATTCCTGCAGGAGGTTCAGGGCTTCGTTTTGGTGAAAGTATACCTAAGCAATATCTGTCACTTTCTGGCAAAACAGTGCTTGAACATACGCTCTCCTTGTTTTTAAAAAGACACGATATTGCTAAAGTAGTTATTTCCCTTGCAGCGAATGATGTCTATTTCTCAGAACTTGCTATAGCCAAACATCCCAAAATTCAAACAGTGCTGGGCGGTAAAACGCGCGCAGAATCCGTTATCAATGCCATGACATGGTTAAAAGAATTTGCAGCTAGTAATGATTGGGTTATCGTTCATGATTCAGTAAGACCCTGTTTACATGTAGAGGATTTAATCCGTTTAATGGAAGTCTTGCAAGACGATGATGTTGGCGGTATTTTAGCGACACCTGTGAGTGACACCTTAAAATTGGGTGAGAATAATTATATTCAACAAACTGTATCACGCTCAAATGTTTGGCAAGCACTCACGCCACAAATGTTTCGTTTTCAAAAGCTCCTGCAAGCACTACTATTGTGCAAAGAAAAAGGTTTAACCGTAACAGACGAAGCTAGCGCCTTAGAGGCGGCAGGTTGTAATCCTAAGTTAGTATCGGCCAAACATGCTAATCCCAAATTGACGTTTGAAAAGGATCTCAAGTTGATAGCTCTCATGTTACAAACACTCAATCAGGAAGAATATTGCTCATGATGCGCATTGGCCATGGTTATGATATTCATCGGTTTGAAGATATCAATACCAAATCCGCTATCGTTTTAGGGGGTGTTAAAATTCCTTATGAGAGGGGGATTGTGGCACATTCTGATGGCGATGTGGTTATTCATGCATTGATTGATGCTATGCTAGGAGCTTGTGCTTTAGGGGATATTGGTAAACACTTTCCTGACACAGAACCTGAACATAAAGACCAAGACAGCCGTATTTTTCTACGCCTAATTTTGGAAAAAGTGAATGCTTGTGGCTATCAGATTGGT
This sequence comes from Uncultured Candidatus Berkiella sp., assembly GCA_964606325.1. Classification (GTDB taxonomy): domain Bacteria; phylum Pseudomonadota; class Gammaproteobacteria; order Berkiellales; family Berkiellaceae; genus Berkiella. The sequence goes on along the minus strand of CAZSGE010000017.1, from coordinate 2,699 downwards.
AATGTTGATATTTCAATCATTGCTCAAGCACCCAAATTACAACCCCATATATTAGCTATGCAGGAAAATCTAGCCCAAGATTTACAAGTGTCGCTTAATTGCGTCAATGTAAAAGCAACCACGCATGAAAGATTAGATGCGATTGGGCAAAAATTAGGTATTGCTGCACATGCGGTTGTCTTATTAGTTAATAAATAACGAGATCAAAGTGAAAATTTTAATTAGCAACGATGATGGCGTTCATGCGCCAGGAATTTTGGTTTTAGCTAACGCTCTTAAAGAGTTAGCCCAGATCACGGTGGTGGCACCAGAAAGAGACAGAAGTGCAGCCAGCAATTCTTTAACGTTAGATTTACCTTTGCGTATTAAGCAACAATCCAATGGATTTTATTCGCTGGATGGCACACCCACCGATTGTGTTCATATTGCCATCACGGGTTGGCTAGAAGAACATCCCGACATGATTGTCGCGGGTATCAATTCAGGCGCCAATTTAGGTGATGATGTACTTTATTCAGGAACCGTGGCAGCTGCAACCGAGGGACGTTTCTTAGGTTTTCCTGCAATGGCAATTTCTCTGGTAAATAGTCCTACTCATGTACCAACGCATGATTTTAAGCACTATGATACCGCAGGTAAAGTTGCTCAGATTTTATTAGAAAGCATGATTGCTAATCCTTTACCTAAAGATACCATTTTAAATGTGAATGTTCCTGATAAGCCTTTTGATGAGCTAAAGGGCATTCAAGTAACGCGACTTGGTCATCGTCATGTCGCTGAAAAAATGATTCCAAGCTTCGATGGTCGCGGAAATCGAATTTATTGGATTGGCCCAGCAGGGGCTGAACAAGATGCAGGACCTGGCACCGATTTTTATGCGGTGATGAATGGTTATGTTTCCATTACGCCGTTAAAGATTGATTTAACGGATTATAAGGCGATGGAGCATCTTAGCACTTGGGCTAAAGATATTATCCTGTAATAATGCCATATTCTAAAGTTTGTGCTGGGGCGATTTATCATGTTTAGTCAGATCTGGTACAGTCGCTTTTATCTTTGTAACGACGTCCGCAAATTCATTCTTTTGGGTTGATACTCGTTTCATTTTTTCCATCTCAGACATTAATTTTTTGATCTCTCCTTCAACTTGGGTTGGTGTTTTTTGATAATGCTTTAGATCTAGATGTAAACTGTTAAGTCTCCTATAGAGCGTTTCCGCTAATGCTTCTTTGCCATGATGCTCTAAATCTAATTGATTAAGAATACTTTTTTTACCTGCTTTATAAAGGGACTTGGCTAGATTAGCTGGATTTTTTTCTACTTTTGATTTGAATTTTTGCGCCTCATCTAATGCGTTTTCAAAAAACTTATTAAGCTCGTCTTTTTGTTGTTCTCTTAGTTGTCTCTCGCTATCTAGTTGTTTCATTTCAGGGGGGGGGTTCATCACCGGGGCTTGAATGGGACGAACTCGGGTAGGTGGTTCAACAGCTACTTCTTGCTGGGCAATGGGTTTATTTTGCTTGGATGGTTGTTGGCCAAAACCTAGGGCTTTTAAAATCTCAACCACGTCTTTAGCCTCGCTTTGGTTGAGCGTAGGCTTAACATCTTTGGAAATAATGTCGAGCAGCATTTTAATTTCATTATCTTTGTTACCGCTTAGGAGCTTTTTTTTGACATCATCTTTAACTGCCTTGTTTGATTTTAAACTCTCAAGCAGTATTCTTATCGCTAATTCACCATCTTTATTTTTGACGAGTAGATAGTTGCTAATTAAAGCATTGAGATCTGTTGGTATTAATTTGTATAAACCGCTCATCAAAAGCTCCCACTATTTAGTCTCTTTATATTTTGACAAAAACCACCTGATGAAGTTCCCAAAATAGCGTTATAATAAAAGTTAAACAATTCAATAGGTTAGGGCAAGAAGCTGGCTTAGATGTGACTACATATATAACCTTGCCTTCATTTCTTCTTTAGTCGTTCTATGTCAAAATATTTCATCCTCAAAAACCAGAACGATAACTAATGTGGCTATATTTCGCCAGCTTTATGACAAAGTAATCTATTGGTCTAAACACAGGCACGCTCCCTACTATTTAGCGGGGGTAAGCTTTATTGAATCCTCAGTTTTTCCTATTCCACCAGATGTGATGCTGATCCCTATGGTGCTCAGTAAACCTGCAAAAGCGTGGCAATATGCTTTTGTGACCACGGTTGCTTCTATTTTTGGTGGGATATTGGGTTATGCTTTGGGCATGTTTGCTTTTGAATTAATTGGTGAGCCGATGCTGCAAGCGTTCGGCTATCAAGAAGCCTACGCTAAAGTGGTCAGTTGGTTTGAGCACTATGGTTTTATTGCGGTTTTTGTCGCAGGCTTTACGCCCATTCCGTATAAATTATTTACCATAGCGGCTGGGGCATCGATGATGCCTTTATTTCCGTTTGTTGTTGCCTCGATTTTTGGGCGAACAATTCGATTTTTTGTTGTGGTATTTATTATTAAAGGTTTAGGAAAGCGATTTGAACTGCTCTTTTTGGAATATATTGATACCATTGCATGGATTTCCATTGGCTTAATTGGCATCGCGGGCCTGCTTTATTATTTTTGGGCGTAGTGTAAGGAAAGAAAATGTGGCAAAGAATAGTCTGTAGTCTTTCAATCGTCGCACTTTCAGGGTGTACTTATCTATCAAAGCAAG
>CAZSGE010000016.1:12809-50587 GCA_964606325.1 Uncultured Candidatus Berkiella sp. | reverse complement strand
ATTAACCAACAAGCCAGAGATTGTGTATCACAATTGCTTTATCCTCATTTGAATTGGGGTGCCTTTACCACGAGATTTTTAGGTATTTTGGGCAGCTTGTTTGTCATATCTGGATTAGTGTTTTATTTTGCGTTTAATTGGGAAAGAATGTCCGATAGCTACAAACTTCAAACCCTTCAAGCTGGCATTATATGCTGTATCGCAGGCGCCTGGGCGTTCTCGCTTTCAAAATTATCCGGGCAACTTTTTTTAACAGCGGGATGTGTCTTAGTTGGGATCTTTATGGCCGTCTTTGGTCAAATTTACCAGACTGGCGCTGACAGCTATCAACTATTTTCTATATGGGCCGTGCTTATCATACCTTTCGTGCTCATTGGTCGTTTCCCTGCTCTATGGTTTCTGTGGATAGTTATCCTTAATTTTGCGATTGGCCTTTACTGGCACCAAGTCGTGAGTGCAAACCAAAACATGACCTATTTTCTCTTTTTTATTTTGATTGCCATCGACTGCGGCTTTCTTGCCTTAAGAGAATATGCACAGCACAAAAATATAAATTGGTGTTTGGATAGGTGGCATAGAATTTTGCTGGCAATCAGTATTTTGCTACTTAGCCTATTTCCAATCATGACCCTTATTTTTAATATTGATGACTTTAAAGATGTTTACATAACATTAAGCGCCTTGCTCGGCATATCCGTTTTGTTTGGCTTTATCTATTACTATCGATTTAAAAATAATGATATGTGGGTAGTTGGGGCTTCAATCATAACGTTATGCATTATTTTATGTGCTGGCGGATTTAAGTTGTTTGACGAAACAATTAGAAACAGTGAATTAAAATGGTTGCTGATGTCTGTTTTAACCATAACCATATTTACGCTTGGCGCATTCACTTTAAATAAATTATCACATTCCTTATCCAATCAAGAAAAATTATTATGAAAAACTACAGTGTACAAAGTATTCTAGATTGGCTTGAGACAAAAAATTATCTAACAGAGCGTCGCCTTGCAGAAGCCTTTATCCTAACGCATTCAACAATGAATAAACTACCTCTTTATATTCACGTATTAATGGGGATTGGTGCGATTATTGGGTGCTTTTGCATTATCGGCTTACTCATTGCAGCAGATTTAATATCTTTTAACCAACCAAAAACCATGCTAATTTCAAGCATGGTTTGTATAATAATTGCTCTTAGCTGTTATTATTTATTACGTTATCAAACGATTTTACTCAAAAGCTTTGGCTTGCAATGTTCCCTTATATTTATGGTTGTAGGTAAAGTGCTATTTGTACTTGGATTTTCAAAGCTACACTTTTTTCAAGGGATCCTCCATAGCGATTGGGTTTTAACACTAGGCATTTTGATTGTAGCAGCGCCCACCTATTTTATATTCCCTAACCAAATCGACAGATTTTTATCCTCATTTGCCTTGTTACTAGCCATGCTAAGCAACAGTATTTTATACTCCAAAGCGAACACAGCACTTTTTGTGTATTTTATTGCTTTGATTTGTATATGTGGTTTATTGTACCTTTGGCGCAAAAAATCCTTACATTGGGTTCCAATAGGATATGCTGTAGTGTTAACACTCTTGGTAGCTTCAATTTTCCTAGTTCCCTATTTTGGTGTGGGCTTAGCCGTTAGTCTAGATAATCCTCAATATATCATTGCACCAATATTTTTTAATGTTGCGGTTGGAATTGGACTCATTATTCTTTTCTTTATTTTAGGACATGAGAGAAATAGGGTTATCACAATGCCTATTGTATTTGCTTGCCTTGGCGTTTGTCTCTTAACGATAACCTCTACACCTGGCATACTTGTTTCAATGGGGTTGCTCATTTTAGGTTATGCTAAACATGAGAAAGCTATTAGCTTTATTGGTGGGTTTTCTTTATGTTTGTTTCTTGTCGCATTTTATTATTTCCTTCCCTATACACTTGAATATAAATCAGCATTATTAGTTTCAACGGGTGTGATTTTATTATCGGCGCGATTTATTGTTCAAGCCTTTAAGTGGGATGAAGCCTCATGAGAAACACCATTCTTTTAATTACTGCTGTTGTTATCTTAGGGATTTTTAATTTTAGCATTTACCAAAAAGAATCTATTTTAAGCAACGGTCAACGCGTGTTATTAAAACTTACTCCTGCTGATCCTCGCTCTATGATGCAGGGTGATTACATGCGACTACGATATGAGATAGAAGCGGCAATAAACAAATCAGATAAAAACCAACTAAAAGAACATCATTTGGCAGTGATAAAAATTGATGACAAGAATATTGGACATTTTGTCCGCATATTTAATAATGAACAATTAGCTGACAACGAAAAATTAATTAAATTTCGTTACAAAGAAGGTTCGTTTCCAACTGCCAAAATCAAGCCTGATTCTTTTTTGTTTCAAGAAGGCCTGCAACCCTTATATCAAAAAGCAGCTTACGCTATTTTTCATTATAATGGCACAAAGGATTATTTGCTCCAAGGGATGGCCGATGCTAATTTGTCGGAAATAAATCCTAGCGCTAATGAATAATCACTTCTCTATTTTTTTGATCAATACTCACAGATTGGTATTGAAGATAAGCAGTACCAATTAATCCCCATTTTTTTCGATCTTCACAATGGCCGACCGTATATTTTACTAAGGGATTGTCAATTTTCTTTTCACCAAGTACAAAAGTACCATCTAATTCTGAAATGAACCCACCATCTTGTTCATTAAAAACATCATACGTGACAATAGAGCCTGGGTGTTGCCCTCTTTCTTCATAAGAAAAGCATACCGGCATTTTAATAAAGCCACTATAACCTGAGTCTATCAGCAAATCATATTCTGTTTGCGTTTTATTACTTTCCACTTGTGCTTTAATCATGGGAACATAAAATGATTTATTGATGTTAAGTTTATTACCTTTAATATTGTCTTGATGTGAACTTAAACTAATTTTTTGCTTGGGCAAATCTAACGTTAAAATAATATCGTGAAAGAGATTAATACCTAATATGCCAACCACATTCAGATTTTTTAACAGGTAAAAATCATCCGTTGCTGTATTAGAGGCAATGAACGGCACATTTTTGAGCACCGCTTCCCCGATCTTAAGTTCATCAACGATAAACAATTTTGTATCAATCGTTGCTTTTTGATGTGGGGTATGAAACTCACTTTTTTTTGTTTCAATCGCTGTGAGTTTTAGTTTGTTCGCGAGTTCGTTTGAGATAATGCTGGAGTCCGCGCCTGTGTCCACTAAAAAGGTAAAGGGTCCTTGATTATTAGCGGTTATCTCTACTAAGGGCATCCCCCATGGCGTTGTTAGTTTAATGTCAATCGAACCCGTGCTACCTAAATCAATTTCCCAAGGAACTTTGCGCCTAAAAGGCTCTACCACACGAACAGATTTCACAACAACATCTGGAGCCACATTGTCTTGCGCAAAACCTAGCCGTGGAAGAATGATTAAACATCCTAGTACATAGCACAACTTCAGAGAGTTTTTCATGTCATTGTCCTTCAAGGCTCTCGAATTCCCGCGGTCAAGCCGGAAGTCGGATATTTGCATTTGGGCGACACACCTTGCGCTTTACTTGAGATTATAGCATTGTGTATTTAGTCCTAATGCGATTAAACCTTAAGTAGCTGTTAGAAATTACAGCAAATTATTTATTTAGCAAATTGGATGTAATGCCTCTTATTAGCTATTCTAAGAATGAAATATTGTTAGGATTTAGCACGATGACTTCACTTATCAGATCTTGCGTACTGATTAATAGATCGCATGGCGCTATGAAAAGCGCTGTTCCGCTTCCTATTGTCTTTCTTGTACTGATTGGCTTGCTATGCTGCTTTGTGTCAGCCACAGTGTATGCTGGCGATTATTTGCAAGACAATGCAAAAGTTGTGAGTGAGGAGATGGCAACTAATTTAGATAAAGAATTAGTCAACATAGAATCTCGAGACGGATTACATTTTGAAGTAGTTATTTTACCTAATTTTTATGATCGCCAGCCCGAAGCTGTGCTGAATGCTTATATAGAGCAACTCGCTAAGAACTCACCTAACACAGACAAAAAAGTGCTATTACTTATCGTTTTGGAAAACCAAATCGCTGTCATAAGACCATCAAGCGCTATTGCTTCGGCTTATAATGAGCAAGTAGCCAATGAAATTATCGATAACGTTAAAAAAAGCATGAAAGAAAAGAACTATGATGAGATGGCTCGTGTCGGTATAGCAGGTGTGTACCACTATTATCAAAAGCAATTCCCTTCAGCGAGCGCTCAAAAACCTGCCACAGACTCTTGGAAAAAAATGGCTAATATCGGTATCATTCTAGCGGTATTGGTTGGTGTGATTTTGCTTATCAACTCACAGAGAAAGAAACCACCAACGAATTAAATTATTCCTTCTTCTTGAGCATAATAAGCACTGCAGGCTGCGTTAATTCTTTAACGAACCCAAATCCCGCTTTTTGATAGGTTTTAATAGCTACTTTGTTATTCACATCAACATCTACTAAACAATAATCAAAATGTTTCCAAACCATTTCCTGAATAAAGCGCACTAAGGTTGTTACCCCTAAGCCTTTACGAAGGTAAGAAGCATCACCAATAAACAGATCTACCCCTGCAAGTAAAGGCGGCATGTTCTCAAGTTTATAGCCTTCTCTTTCAAAGTCATGAGCACTATAAAATTGAATATAACCAATCGGCGCTAACGCGCAATAAATAATATAGCCACGAATACTCTTTTTCTTTTCTTGCTCTAATTTATAACCTTCTACATAAGTGCTATATTTTTCTTCTACATCATTTAAAGTCCATTCCTTGCTATGTGGCCACCACTGATTAACATGGGATGTGTTTAACCACATCTGCATCAATGGAAAATGCTCACGCTTAAGGGGTTCAAAACGTAGAGATTGATGTAAATAGGCAAGAAATGCCTTGGGAGAATCATTATTATTTATAAATGAGAGAATACTATGTGCGCTCTCAACAATAGACGTTGTTGAGGTGTTCACTTCAAAATCATAATCCGGTGGCGTTAAATATACTTTGTCGTATAAAGTCCGGGTTAGCCCTAAGTAACGATCAGAACGCAATTTTTCACGTCGCTCAGCTTCTATCAAATCACAGATAATTTTTACTAAATAGACTTTTTGTGTCTGACACAACGCGTGAGCATAATGTTCAAATATTTCTCTTTTCAATAACACTTCGTCAATAATGAGATCGTAACCTTTTTTAATAAGTACCGTAAATGCCTCTATCATGTCCCAACGGAGTTGATCAACATCAGGTCCTTGCACATTCGATGGCTGTGTTTCAATGACATTGACAACGTGTTGTTGGAAAAACCAGGATTTTGGCTCATCTTCAAATGCAACAAATTTTTCATCTATCCAAAAATTAACCAAATGATCGATAGAATAATATAAGAAAGGTCGTTCGGATTGATGCATGATTTCTCGTGCTATCACCGATTTTCCACTAGATGAAGTGCCGTTTAGAAATATAATCATAATCTAGGTTGTAAATTAACTAACATCTATTATCCAAAAAGAAAAGAAAAACCAACTAAAAAATAGCACATAATAAAAGATAACACAGACATTTCTTTCCTTTGTGCATTTCTGAGTTGGATTGTGATAAGACTTAATATATGGTTTGAAAGAAGAGGAACAGCATGTGATCTACGTACTAACGGCTATTATTTTCTTTGCACTTACCTTTGGGTTAATCACTCTATGTGAGAGGTTAAAGTAGCACCATGAATATTATCTATATTATTTCAGGTTCAATAAGTGTTCTGCTTGTCATTTATCTACTAGTTGCAATGCTTAAACCGGAGATTTTCCAGTGAGTGATTACCTATTATCATTCAACGGTAGCATCCAATGTTTAGTCCTGTGGCTTACCTGTCTTGTTTTAATTAAACCGCTGGGCAGTTACATGGCCAAAGTGTATAGTGGTCAGCTAACATTTTTAGAATCACTCCTTGGCCCCGTAGAAGACTATTTATACAAACTGGCGAATATCAATCCAGAGAGAGAAATGAGCTGGCAACAATATGCCCAAGCTGTACTATTATCCAGTTTTGGCGGATTTTTGCTTTTATTCACCTTGCTCAAACTGCAAGCCTATTTACCTCTAAACCACCAACACTTTCCAAATCTGCCCAGTGATCTTGCTTTTAATGTCGCGGCTAGTTTTGTGACCAATACCAATTGGCAATCCTATGCTGGTGAAACCACCCTCAGTTACTTTAGCCAAATGGTTGGTCTTGGCGTACAGAATTTTTTATCGGCCAGTATGGGAATGGCCGTGGCGATTGCGTTAGTGAGAGGATTACTACGTAAAAATTGTGCCTACATCGGCAATTTTTGGGTAGACTGGGTAAGAGGCATACTTTACATACTGCTCCCTCTTTCATTCGTGTTTGCGATTGTGCTAGGCAGTCAAGGCGTTATTCAAAATTTTAATGCTCCGGTGAGCACAGAACTAATTGAATCCAAACGAACATCCCTAGTAACTGATTATGTCGCATCCCAAATGATCCCTGGCGGGCCGGTTGCTTCTCAAGTGGCGATAAAACAACTTGGCACCAATGGTGGTGGCTTTTTTAATACTAATTCTGCGCACCCATTCGAAAATCCAACGCCGCTATCCAATTTTTTACAATGCCTTGCTATGGTACTCATTGCCAGCGCACTTTGTTACACCTTTGGACTCATGGTTAATGATAAACGGGAAGGTTGGGCGCTATTAGTTGCCATGGCTCTCATTTACTTGCCACTAACCTTAGTTTCCATCTACCAAGAGCAAAAGCCCAATCCCTTGTTATCTACGCTCAATATTGAACAAAGTAGAACGCCATTTCAAAGTGGCGGTAATATGGAAGGAAAAGAATTACGCTTTGGCATTGTTAACTCTGCACTTTGGACAAGCACAACCACTGCAACATCGAATGGCTCAGTAAATTCCATGCTTGATTCATACTCACCCATAGGTGGACTTGTACCCATGATCATGATGATGTTTGGTGAAGTCATTTTTGGCGGTGTAGGTTCAGGATTATATGGCATTCTCATTCTTGTGCTTATTACCGTATTCATCGCAGGTCTCATGGTGGGCAGAACGCCCGAATTTCTAGGCAAAAAAATTCAAGCCTTTGAAATTAAAATGGCATCCTTATGTCTCTTTGTACCCGTAATGGCACTGCACTTTGGGTGCGCTATTGCTGTGATGACTAATAATGGTGTAGCAGGAATTTTTAATACTGGCGCACAGGGGTTCTCCGAAATCCTTTATGCCTTTACCTCAAGTGTCGCAAATAACGGTAGTTCATTTGGTGGCATCAATGCAAACACGCCCTTTTATAATATGATCCTAGGCATTTGCATGCTGATAGGAAGACTTTGGATTATCATTCCTGTACTTGCCATAGCAGGTTCGCTTGCACAAAAAAATGTCACACAACCCAGCCCTGGCACAATATCGACGCATTCCCCACTCTTTATTGTGTTTCTAGCTGGCATTATTATTCTTGGGCTTTTAACGTATATTCCTTCTTTAACGCTTGCGCCTGTTTCCGAATATTTTGAATTGGTGAAATAAAGATGATAAAAATGAATCATTCAGGAAAACAGCAGAAAATCACAACACATGCTTATTTTCCTGCATTGTTCACGGCAATACAGCATCTCTCGCCGTTTTATCTTGTTAAAAACCCGGTAATGTTTGTCACTTATATCGGCTGTCTTCTTACAACATTTCTATTCTTGTTTGCCCTATATACCCATTACAACACATCACTTTCATTTATCTTCCAAATAGCGCTTTGGCTTTGGTTTACGGTCATCTTTGCAAACTTTGCCGAATCGATGGCGGAAAGGCGTGGTAAAGCGCAAGCGGAGACTTTAAAAAAATCACGTCGCGAAGTTCAAGCTAAAAAAATAAATTCCATTGAAGATAGAAATTTCGATCTCATTGCTGCGACCGAACTAAAAATTGAAGATCTTGTTTATGTTGGACCTGGCGATATCATTCCCAGTGATGGGCAAGTCATCTCTGGCGTTGCGTCTGTAGATGAAAGTGCCATCACGGGTGAAAGTGCACCTGTGATCAGGGAAGGTGGAGCAGATAGAGATTCTGTCACTGGCGGAACCGTTGTGCTATCGGATTGGCTGGTTGTTCGGATTACATCTAATCCGGGAGAGACCTTTCTTGATAAAATGATTTCGCTAGTTGAAGGCGCCAAAAGACAAAAAACACCAAATGAAATAGCGTTGGGCATATTTTTGGCTGGCATGACGCTCGTATTTCTTATTGTGGTAATGACCTTACTCCCTTTTTCCGTATTTACCGTAGAAAGAATTGGACATGGTGAAGTCATCAGCATCACCGTACTTATTGCACTCTTAGTTTGTTTAATTCCAACCACGATTGGCGGCTTACTCTCAGCGATTGGGGTAGCTGGTATGGATAGACTCATTCGCAATAATGTGATTGCCACATCTGGGCGTGCCGTAGAAGCCGCTGGGGATGTTAATATTTTGCTGTTAGATAAAACCGGCACCATCACCATGGGTAATCGTCAAGCTGTTGCGTTTTATCCTGCATCAACAATATCAATAGAAACATTAGCACACGCCGCCGAGCTTTCATCGCTTGCCGATGAAACCCCCGAAGGCAAAAGTATTGTATTGCTAGCACGCGGTAAATACCAAATTAAACCAACTTTGATAAGCGAACTTAATGCCACTTTTATTCCTTTTTCTGCAGACACACGTGTCAGCGGAATCGACCTTAACGGTAATAAAATCTTAAAAGGTGCAGTCGATAAAATTACAGAAATGGTTAAAGCACAAGGTGGTTTCGTCGATGACGCTATTTTAAAAAAGATAGACGAAATAGCGCGCCAAGGGTCAACCCCCCTAGTCGTTAGCAACGGCAATCAAATTTTAGGAGCGATTGAATTAAAAGATGTGATAAAACCTGGCATAAAAGAACGACTCGCCGAACTAAGAATGATGGGCATTAAAAGTATCATGATCACCGGTGATAACCCTATCACTGCCGCAACTATTGCAAACGAAGCGGGTGTTGATGACTTTTTTGCACAAGCGACACCTGAGATAAAGCTCAAATTAATTCGACAATATCAGGAAAATGGGCAATTGATTGCTATGGTGGGCGATGGCACTAATGATGCTCCAGCGCTTGCTCAAACTGATGTGGCCGTTGCTATGAACAGTGGCACTCAGGCTGCCAAAGAAGCAGCGAATATGATCGACCTGGATTCTGATCCGACTAAGCTTATTGAAATCGTTAAAATAGGAAAGCAACTGCTGATCACTCGTGGGGCATTAACCACCTTTAGTATTTCAAATGATGTTGCCAAATATTTTGCCATTATTCCTGCGGCTTTTAGCAACACCGTTCCAGGCCTACACTACTTTAACATCATGGATTTAAAAAGCGCACATAGCGCTATTTTATCAGCCGTTATTTTTAATGCCCTAATTATTATCTTTTTAATCCCATTAGCCCTTAAAGGGGTTAAATATCGTCCTTTAACGGCCAATCAAATGTTATTAAGAAATACGCTTATCTATGGTGTTGGTGGATTAGTCATCCCTTTTATTGGCATTAAATTCATTGATGTATTAGTAACAATGATGGGATTGGTGTAAAAATATGGAAAAAAACTCCCTGCTCACCCCAGTAAGGCCCTTAGTCACTTTATTATTTATTTTTACCATTTTGTTGGGTGTTATCTACCCCAGCGTTATCATGTTTATTAACCAATTAGCATTTCCAAGCCAGGCTAATGGTAGCTTAATTGTAGAACATAAATTTTTGGGATCTGAATTGATTGGACAGCCATTTGACAAACCCGAATATTTTTGGGGAAGGCCTAGCGCCACGCTTCCTGAATACAATCCCCAGCATTCAACGGGATCTCAATTAAGCCCTGCGAATCCACAACTGATGCTTAACATTAATAAGCGGATCCAAAAATTAAAAAAGTTCGACTCAAATAACTCCTTACCCATTCCGATTGATTTAGTTTGTGCTTCTGGCAGCGGGCTTGATCCACACATATCGATAGCGGCAGCATATTACCAAGTGCCTCGCGTTGCTAAATCACGTGGCATCAAAGAAGAAATTGTTTATGCATTTGTAAACTCTGCCATTGAATATAGACAATTTGGTTTTTTGGGTGAACCCCGTGTCAATGTGGTCAAATTAAACTTATCTTTATATAAGGCTGATAGAGCTTAATATGGAACCTGAACGCCCTGATCCTGAACAATTGTTACGCCAAGTAAAAGAAGAAACTAAACATGCCAGCCGTGGAAAGTTAAAAATATTCTTTGGCGCTTGCGCTGGCTCAGGAAAAACTTATGCCATGTTGTCTGCAGCACAAGAAAAGCACAAAGAAGGTATTGATGTTGTAGCCGGGATCATTGAAACACATGGTCGAACTGAAACTGCAAAATTACTAGAAGGTTTGACACGCCTACCCTTAAAGCAAATTCAATATCAAGGGATCACGATTAAAGAGCTTGATATTGATGCTGCAATCGATAAAAAGCCCGACATCCTCCTTGTGGATGAACTTGCACATACCAATACCATCGGCTCAAGACACCCTAAACGGTGGCAAGATGTGCAAGAATTATTGGAAAGTGGCATTGATGTTTATACCACGCTCAATGTACAACATCTTGAAAGTTTAAACGATATGGTAGCAAATTTAACGGGGATCCGTGTCAAAGAAACTGTACCTGATTCGTTGTTTGACAATGCAGATGAAATTGTCCTTGTAGACATCCCATCACAAATCATTCTTGAGCGCCTTGAAGAAGGCAAAGTGTATCTTGGAGAATTCGCAAAGCAACGCGCAGCCCAACATTTTTTTAAAATTGAAAATCTCATCGCGCTACGTGAAATTGCTCTTAGACGTACTGCTGAACGCGTTGATGCCTTACGGGATATTTACAAAAAATATCAAAGTAATAAGCAATTTATTTCAGATAAAATTTTAGCTTGTGTAGGTCCGGGAACATTATCAACTAAGCTTGTGAGAAACGCAAAACAACTTGCATCTAAGTTAAAATGTCCTTGGACAGCGCTGTACGTAGAAAACGACCTATATTACAGTCTTGCAAAACAAGAACAAAACAATATTAAAAGAACACTACAATTGGCAGAGCAGCTTGGAGGCAAAACAGAAACATTGCAAGAAACCCAAACTGCACAAGCCATTATTAACTTTGCCAGAAAACATCATTTCACGAAAATTATTTTAGGGAAGTCTACTACACCCAGCTGGAAAAGGTGGTTTACAAAATCTTTGGTAAATGAGTTAATTGATAAAAGTGGTAATATTGATGTTTATATCATTACCGAGGAAACCCCGCCGCCGCCCTTATTAAAACAAAATACAACTTATACAACCTGGATGTCCGTGCTTAATGCTATCTTTGTTGTAACTCTTTGCACTTTCTTTGGATTACCAGCCAAAGAATGGCTTGAACCAGAAACAGTACTCATGATCTATTTAGCAGGCGTGGTTATTGTAGCAACCAGCTCTGAAAGAAGCGTTGCCGTATTAACGGCGGTGCTTTCAGTTTTATGTTATAACTTTTTCTTTATACACCCCTACTACAACTTAAGAGCTTATCATGTAAGAGATATTGTCACGCTTGGCGTTTTATTACTCACAGGGTTGGTCATTAGTACGCTAACATCACGATTACGCCAACAACATCTTTTTACACGCCAGCGAGAAAAATATACATCCGAACTATACGATTTAAGCCGCAAATTAGTCATTACCCCAGGAAAATCTAAAATCGCAAAAGTGGTGTCTCATCATATTGGAGAAATTTTTGATTGTGCCGCCACAGTTTGGGTACCTGATGAAGAAGGTCAACTTGAATTGATTTCTCACCCTGGGATAAAAGCTGAACTCAAAGAAGAAAGCGTGGCATTATGGGCTTTCAAACATAACCAAGAAGCGGGATTTGGCACAGACACCATGCCAAGCGCAAGGGGTTTTTATTTACCTATTTCCAATGGTGATAAAGTGTATGGAGTCTTAGGTATTATACCTAAAGATCCGGAGCGAACTTTCAATGCTGAAGATATGATGTTGCTCGAATCACTCGCCATTCAAACCGCTTCAGCGTTTGAAAGAGTCAGAGTGGCCGATCAAAATCAAAAAGATAAGAACGCCCCCTCTGACACAATTTAAGTCTAGGCTGTTGCTTCTTCCATAACATCTGCCGTTTTTTGTTGAACGGCTACGGTGACACAAGAATCAGACCATATATTAATAGCACTTTCTAACATGTCTAAAAGTGCATAGAAAGGTAAAATAATCCCCATCATGGTTAACGGCATATTCATCGTTGTTAAGAGTGCGCTGGCGATAAAAAAGCATCCCATGGGAACGCCTGCATTGCCAATCGCAGCAACAGTTGCAATCAGTATCCACGTCATTTTTTCTGTTACTGTAAAACTCATGCCTTGGCTTTGCGCAATAAACATCACCGTGATAAGAATAAATGCAGCACAAGCATTCATATTGATGCTGGTGCATAGCGCGAAACTAAATCTGGCGACTTTAGGTGAAACATTTAAATCTCTCTCTGCACAATCAATCGCTGTTGGCATAGCAGCGCTTGAAGATTTAGAGAAAAATGCAAAAGATAAAGCGGGCAACATCTTCATGAAGACTTTACGAGCCGACACCCCGTGCCACCATAAGAATAAAGGTAAGATAACCATTGCCTGAATAAGGTTTGCTGAAAGAATGGTGGTTAAATACAAACCTAATTCTTTAAACTTTAAATCATCAGAACCGTGAATCATCACAAAAAAGGATGTCATAAACCCCCAAATAGCGATTGGCATAAAACTCACTATCCAGCGGGTGATCTGCATCATCATTTGAAATAGGCTTTGTAATAATTGGCTAATCGGCTGACGTTGTTCGCTAGGTAATTTAGCAATACCAAGCCCAATTAATAACGAAAGCAACATAATGCTGACAACATTTCCTTCAAGGAAAGGCTGAATCAAGTTACTCGGTATTACTTTGAGAAGTTCTTCGAAATAAGACGGTTGCACAGGTGCTATGGTATTTTCTAGTGTCACAATCATGACCGGTGAAATGGCCTCATACAACAACAAAGCAATAGTTGCAGCAATCATGGTTGTCAAAATCGTATAGCTTACAATCCGCTTGCCTAAGGTTGAGAGCGAATTTTCACCTACCGAAGAAATCGTTGCTAACAAAGAAAGGCTTATCATCGGCAAACTAATCAGTTTAAGCAGACGCACAAAAATTTCTGAGACTAATTCGGAAAGTTTGATGATTTGAGGCTGTTGCCACCATCCCGCTAAAACAGCTAAAAGAATAGCGCCAAGAATCATCCAGTAACCACGTCGGTTAAGCATTATAAACCCACTAAGTAATTAAGTTTAAGTTAGAAGCTAATATATAGTCTTATTAAATAGGTGTATGTGTCAACCTAGGGTCGACAACAGGTAGAGAGGACAAGATAACGGCGAGAATTCATGGTGATATGCACCTTTATAACTGATTTAAGAAGTTAAACACAGAATTTAGGCTTGGGTCAAGGGTAGGGTCGATAAAGCTTTTAGCGAGTCCACCCTATTGTTTCAACCTTGCCACTTTAATAATGGTAGTATGGTATTCTCATCATCCGTCCACAACCTTGGCTTAACCTTTTCGGTGGCTTGCGCTTTAATACCATGGTGCACTAGCCAATTTTCAAAGCTAGGTTCGCACGTTATGAGCGTCCAGGTTGCATCAAACAAACCATTGTTGGGATCATTTTTACTTTGAATCAAATAATGCGCACAACCACTATTTTGCGCTAAACCTTTAGTAACAGGTAGCAAATCTAAATACGTATTAGAAATGTGTATGGCAAGAAGTCCATTTTTAGCAAGATGCTGTTGATAGATCATCATGGCATCACTGGTTAATAAATGAGAGGGTATCGAATCACCATTAAACGCGTCAACAATCAGCAAATCGTACTTCTGAGCATCCGACTTAGGAACATGATTTTGCAGAACAAGTCTTGCATCACCGACAAATATTCGAATACTAGCCTCTGACTGAGAAATAAAGCTGAAATCATTTCTTGCAACTTTTTCAACATCAGGATCTATTTCATAAAATGTAAAATTATCACCTTTTTTGCCATAAGTTGCTATAACGCCACAACCTAATCCAACAATACCCACATTTAAAGAACGATGATTCTCTCTTAAAAAGTCAAAAGCCACACCAATGCCTGAGTGATGCCCATAATAGGTCGTTGCTTGTTTTGCCTTTTTGGCATCCTTAAATTGAAAACCATGAACAACCATACCATGCATAATAGCGCGATAAGACAATGCATCGCTGGAACTACTATCAAACACTTTGATAACACCATAGGGATTTCGATACTGAGTAATAATTTCTTTCTTGGGATTATAAATATTCATATAGATGGCATAAATCATACCCGCTAACAGAAATACACTTAAAACATTTAATGCCAGATCCCATCTTCTTTTGCTTAAGAGGTATTGATGTGTTAATGAAATGATTACCAAAACATTAATAACCAATAAGGGTACAAAAAGATCCCACCAGTTAACAAATAGAAATAAGGCAACAATATTAGAAAAAATTCCACCAAGCACTCCACCAAAGGCAATGACAAGATAAAACAAAGTTAAATCTTGAGAATGAGGCTTAATTTTGATTAGTTCACCATGACAAATCATGCAAGCAGAATACAACATGGCCAAGATCACAATAACAACATTGATGCCACCCAACTGGGCGTGATAAAGAAGCCATAAAAATAAAATCAGCCACACCATAAATGAAGTAGACCAAAATTCACGGTTGTAACTTTTTGGATTTGAAAAAATGACAATGTATGAAATCAGGTACAGCGCAAGGGGGATGACCCAAAGTAAGGGTAAATTGATCACATTTTGAACTAAAAATTGAGTAGTAGACAATAAAAGCGCACTACTGAGAAAAGTAAATAATAACCACTTTAAGCAGCTTGCGACGCTAAGACTATATCCATCTTTGGTAAGGCTACCCTGCTCTGGTTGTTCACCCAAAAGCTTTCTTAAACAAAACAGACACAAAAGGACATAGACACCATAACCTATTGACCAGCCTAAACGCTGCACTTTTAAGCCAATCAAGGGTTCAAGCAAAAAAGGATACCCCAATAGCCCTATTAATGAACCTGCATTAGAAATGGAATAAAAGACATAGGGAAAGGTAGTTTTGTGCAAATGGCAATACCAATGCTGCAACAAGGGGCTTGAGGCACTGATAATGATACAAGGTATTAAAATACTCTTGGTTAAAAGCAGCAAAACAGCCCAGACAGACCACAAACCTTCAACACTCGCCGGGGAGTGAAGGTAAATAGGAATAAACACTAATGAACCACATAAAAACACAAGATGTATAGCAGCTTGTGTGCCTTGCCTAAAATATTTTGCCAAAAAATAGGCATACCCGTAACCTAACAGCAACGCTATTTGAAAAAACAAGATGGTGGAGATCCAAACAAAACCTGAGCCCCCAAAATAGGGCAACATGGCCTTGGCTATTAAGGGTTGTATAAAGAAAAGTAAAAATGCGCTCAGGAATATCGTTGAACCATATAAAATTTTAGTCATCAAAAGTTTCTCAACCTGTTGGCTTGCTTACTTTTTTATTGAATATACACATCTATAAATAGTGTACTTTAAAAAAGTATAACCAGATATCCCAGACAAAATACCGTTTTTGCGGTTGACAGTCTGTTGGCAAATAGACTATCTTCAGTTTATGAACCTATTTCTTTGCGCTGTTACAACAACCCTCACTACTACCGGCTAGGCCGGTACACACACTCGCACCCAATTTTTCTCCAATTTTTAATTAAAACACTGTTTTTAAAGGTACGATTATGTTTCGTAAAATGCCCTTTATCTTACTAGCACTGATATCATTGATTTGTCTTATGGGGGGTATGCTCCCACTTGAAGCAAAATCCTTTATTTACGCCACAAGCTTAAGTATAAAAGCGATTATTATTACACTTTTACCCATTATTATTTTTGGTTTGCTCTTTAAAGTAATGGTGGGGCTTGCCCATCAAGCCTCGAAAATTATTATTCTCATTTTAGTCGGAGTGTGTTGTTCAAATTTCATGTCAACTTTTGTCAGTCATTTTGTTGGGATATGGATTTATCATTTTGATTTATCCGTTATTGCGCCAACAACCAGCAATGAGCTAACGCCTCTTTGGGAAATCAACATTCCAAAGCTAATCCCAAATAATATAGCGATGTTTGGCGGTTTACTCTGTGGATATATTTGCACTTATTTTAAACCTGAATCAACAAAGCGCTTTGCAAATAAACTTGATAAAATTATCCATAAAGCACTGCAAGTTTTCACTTATTTTATTCCTGTGTTTGTCTCTGGATTTGTTGTCAAATTAGATCATGATGGCGTTATGTTAACTCTCGTGAAAGATTATGCTTTAATCTTTGCAATGATTGCGATTGCACAATTTAGCTATATATTTCTGATTTACTTTATGACTAATTCAAATTTAGCAAATACCTTTCAAAGTATTAAAAATATGCTGCCTGCTGCCATCACTGGGTTTAGCACGATGTCAAGCGCCGCCGCGATGCCTTTAACTATCATCGCGACCGAAAAGAATGCAAATAATCCAGATATCGCACGTTCTGTCGTTCCTGCAACCGTCAATGTACATCTTATAGGAGATTGCTTTGCTATTCCCATTTTAGCCTACGCCATATTAAAGAGCTTTGAGGCACCCGAACCCGCGCTCATCAGTTATATGATTTTTACTCTTTATTTTGTCTTAGCAAAATTTTCCGTTGCCGCTGTTCCAGGCGGTGGGATACTTGTTATGTTACCGGTATTAGAAAGTTATTTAGGGTTTAATGGAGAGATGCTCTCGATGATAACAGCCTTGTATATTTTATTTGATCCCGTCATTACCTGCGCCAATATCTTAGGAAATGGCGGCTTTGCGCAGGTAATAGATAAAATGCAGGGATGGATATTTAAACCAAAGCCAGTGTTGCTTCCTAATAACGATATTTAATCTTTCTGTTACAGGCTATTACTCAGTGAGTATTAGCCTGTAAGATTTAATAAAGCTGATCATTCATACAAGTACTCATAATGATTTTCAGAGTTACCTCACACACTTTGGCGATTCATTCTAATATTAAATAAAGTACTCTGGGATAAATATCTTGCATGGATAGCTTTGCTGGAAAAATTTCACGTTCTATACTGATAGCGCTTTTTCTATGCGCTGCAATAGCTGCAGCATTCTATTATTTCTATGAGAAAAAAATCCACGCCAATGAAATAGTCGTCCATGGAAATGTTGATATTCGGCAAGTCGAATTGGGATTTCGAATCGCTGGCCGCTTAGAAACGATGCGATTTGAAGAAGGTGACGTTGTTAAAAAAGGCGACATTTTGGCATCCCTTGATAAAGTCCCTTTGCAACATGACGTTGATAACCTTAAAGCCCAAGTTAATGCTGCGATAGCAAATTTTAGTAAGCTAAGCAAGGGTAACAGACCTCAAGAGATTGAAGAAGCCATTTCACTTGTTAATCAACAACAAGCAACATTTGATAATGCTCAAAAAATATTAAGCCGTAAAAAAGATTTGTTGCAAAGAAACTACGCATCAAAGCAAGAATATGATGATGCCTTCGCTGCTGAAAATGAAGCAAGAGCAAAATTGAACACAGCTAAAGAAGCCCTTAAACTCGTGAAGGAAGGTTTTCGCTCTGAAGATATTGCTGCAGCTTCTGCTCAACTAGAGGCCATAAAATCACAACTAGCGATAGCACAAGTAAGGCTTGAGGATACCGATCTCATCGCGCCAAATGATGGTGTCATTTTTACACGAATAAAAGAGCCTGGCGCGATTCTATCGATTGGAAGCCCGGTCTACACACTATCGTTGCTCAACCCGGTCTGGGTGAGAGCATACATTTCTGAGGTGGACTTGGGGCGTATTAAACCAGGCATGACAGCCCTTGTTTACACCGATTCATTTCCAGATAAACCTTATAAAGGACAAATTGGCTTTATTTCTCCACAAGCTGAATTTACACCCAAAAATATCGAAACTAAAGAATTGCGTACTGACCTTGTGTATAGATTACGAATTATTGTTGATGACAAAGAGGGGTGTCTCAGACAAGGAATGCCTGTCACAGCGGTTATTTCAACTGATAACGAAAACTCCGTAGTATCAAAAGAAGAAATACCGCCCGCCCAGAATCAAAAACATGATTAACGAAACTGCGATTAAGATCGAAAACGTGAGTAAGGAATTTAAAGATCCTACTACGTTAGCCTTAGATAACATTACAGCAAATATCAAAAAAGGTAAAATTACAGGATTAGTTGGTCCCGATGGTGCTGGCAAAACGACATTAATTCGCTTAATCACAGGATTGATGCAGCCCACCTCAGGTAACATCACCATATTAAAAAATAGCAATAGCACTGAGATCATTGGCTATATGCCGCAGAAATTCGGATTGTATGAAGATTTAACTGTTTTAGAAAATCTTCATCTTTACGCAAGTTTGCATCAACTTAACAAACAAGATCGTCATGATACTTTCAAAAAGATGCTAAAATTTACGGCATTATATGAATTCACCGATCGTTTGGCCGGAAAACTTTCCGGTGGCATGAAACAAAAATTAGGACTTGCTTGCGCCCTGCTTAGTCGACCTAGCGTGTTATTGCTAGATGAACCAAGCGTCGGAGTCGATCCCATTTCTCGAAGAGAACTATGGCAGATGGTGCAAACCTTAAGTCAAGATGGGATGGCGGTTTTATGGTCTACTGCTTATCTAGATGAAGCCGAAAAATGCCAAGAAGTCATTTTGCTCAACGAGGGTAAAATACTATTTGATGGCCAACCTCAAACGCTATCGGCAACGGTTGAGGGACGCGTCTTTCATATACAACCTCAAGACCATGAACTACGTCACACACTTCAACGTTTACTTAATCGTGACGATGTTGTCGATGGCGTTATTCAAGGAAAAAGTTTAAGAGTCTTGTTTACAAATAAAGATATCCCTTCTCTTGATCTTGATATGAAACCGACGCCTCCTCGCTTTGAAGATGCTTTTATCGACATCTTAAAAGGAAAGTTTAGCCGACAATCTATTTTGGCTGCTCACATCGTTGAAAAACCAAAAGAAAGCACCTATGTGATTGAAGCACAGAAGCTTACTAAAAAATTTGGCGACTTTTATGCGGCCAAGGATATTACTTTTTCAATTAAGCGTGGTGAAATATTTGGACTATTGGGCCCAAATGGTGCAGGGAAATCGACGACTTTTAAAATGCTGTGTGGGCTTTTACAACCTACACAAGGAAATGCGCTGGTATCAGGCTTAGATTTGAAAACAGCAAGTTCTCTAGCGCGTTCTAAAATCGGTTACATGGCTCAAAAGTTTTCCCTTTATAGCGATTTAAATGCGCTTGAAAACTTACAATTTTTTTCTGGGGTTTATGGACTAGTTGGTAAAAAACGCAATGATGCCGTTAACCAAATGATTTCAATATTTGATCTTGAAAAGCACATCAAAGAAAAAGCTGGCAGCTTACCACTTGGCTATAAGCAACGTTTGGCCTTATCATGCGCTGTGATGCATGAGCCTGATGTATTATTTTTAGATGAACCTACCTCTGGCGTTGATCCACTAACCCGTCGTGAATTTTGGACTCATATCAATGGCATGGTTCAAAAAGGCGTTACCATCATGATTACTACACACTTTATGGATGAAGCTGAGTATTGCGACAGAATCGCTCTCATTTATAGAGGTAAAAATATTGCAACTAATACGCCAGATGGTTTAAAAGCGCAAGTTCAATCCTCATTCAATCCAGATCCAACATTGGAAGATGCTTTCATTTCACTGATTAAAACATCTGAAAGTGAACGTATCATGGATAAAACATCATGATTTCCATGCGTCGATTATGTGCTTACACCTATAAAGAATCTCTTCAAGCCATCAGAGATCCTAGCACCTTTATGTTAGCTGTTATTTTACCTGCAATGATGATGTTCTTATTTGCATTTGGTGTATCGTTAGATACTAACAATATTCGTATAGGATTAATCTTAGAAGATACGGCATCAGAGGCCAGAAGTATTGCTAAGGCCTTTGAGAGTACAAAATATTTTCATGTGGTTGGTGACACCAATCGCCTTAAGCTGACTGAAGAACTCGTGGCAGGTAAAATTAAAGGCATTGTGGTTATCCCCCAAGACTTTTCCGCCAAATTGCTTAAAAATGAAACATCTCCTATTCAAGTCATTGCAGATGGTAGTGAAACCAACACAGCAACCTTTGTGCAAAATTATTCGAATGGCGTAGTCGCGACATGGCAGGCATCTAGAGCACAAGAAAGTGATGTCACAGCACCTGTTATACAGGTACAAAACAGAGTTTGGTTTAATCCTGAACTAAAAAGCCGTAATGTCATTTTACCTGGCTCAATTGCTATCATTATGGCACTAATCGGAACTTTGCTTACCGCTTTGGTTGTGGCAAGAGAATGGGAAAGAGGCACCATGGAAGCTATTCTCTCTACACCCATTCATATTAGTGAACTTATCATTGGCAAAGTAGCACCTTATTTTCTACTTGGCATGACGTCCATGATTTTGTGCGTATGTATTTCCGTATTTTTATTTGATGTACCCTTTGAAGGTTCAATAATATTGCTTTCGATTTCTACTGGGATCTTTCTACTGGCAGGCCTAAGTCAAGGTTTACTTATCTCTACGCTTTCTAAAAACCAATTTGTTGCAAGTCAAGCAGCCATCAATGCTGCCTTTTTACCAGCTTATATGCTTTCTGGCTTTTTGTATGAAATTCAGTCAATGCCAACACCTATCAAGGCGGTTACCTATTTACTGCCAGCCAGATACTTCGTCTCAATAATACAAACCAGTTTTTTAGCGGGTGTTATCTGGTCTGAAATCTTGCCGAACATGTTAGCCATGTTAGTAATTGCTAGCTTCTTTTTGTACCTTGTTATCAAGAAAAGTAAAAAGAGCCTAGAATGATAAATTACCATCGCATCAAGGCGTTAGTGATAAAAGAATTGCTCGCTATCTTAAAAGATAAGAAAGCAAGAATCATTCTCATTATGCCACCGTTGATGCAGCTGATCTTATTTGCAAATGCTGCGACACTGGAAGTGCGCAACATCTCGATCGCCTATCTCAATCATGATACGGGTTGGTATAGTCATGAGTTGATTGCACGTATTAAAGGCTCACCCTTTTTTGAAAATGTGTATGAAGCAACCAGCAATAAAGAATTGCAAAGAATGATTGATGATCAAAAAGCCATTGTCGCACTCGATATACAATCGAACTTTTCTAGATTATTAGCACAGGGCCAGTCACCTATTACACAGTTAATTCTTGATGGAAGAAAATCGAATTCATCTCAAATTGTTCAAGGTTATATACAAAACATCATACTAAACTTTAATAATGATATTTTCATTCAACAACACATTGAAGCACCACGTGTTCAAGTTAATTTCCGTAGCTGGTTTAATCCAAACTTAGATTACCTATATTATACCGTTCCTCAACTCGTTGGCATATTAAGTATGGTGATAGGATTAATTGTAACAGCGTTATCTGTCGCCAGAGAAAGAGAAATGGGCACTTTTGATCAACTACTAGTATCGCCTTTGCAACCTCTCGAAATATTATTAGGAAAAATGCTACCTGCGCTTATTATTGGACTTGCAGAAAGCACCTTCATATTAATATTGGCATTATTAATTTATCACGTCCCTTTTCAGGGTTCGTTTTTGTTATTTTATTTGAGCATGGTTGTGTTTATTATTTCAATTATTGGTGTTGGTTTGTTTATCTCCTCAATGTGCCAAACACAGCAACAAGCTACCTTAGGAACTTTTGTATTTATCATGCCAACCATGTTGCTTTCTGGATTTGCCACTCCCATCGAAAATATGCCTATCTGGTTACAACCCGTATCTTGGTTCATTCCCATTACCCATCTTTTTATCATTATCAAAGGCATTTTTCTTAAAAATATGGGCACACTGGAAGTGCTAATGAATATCTGGCCAATGCTGGTGATTGCCGTTTTCACCCTTAGCATTGCGGGATGGAAGTTTTCTCGAACATTAGAATAGATATTTATCCAGCCTCCACCTTCAAGTACTCTACTTCTTTAGCCGATCAATATTAAAGTAGTGATAACTAGGTCTTGGAAATAAAAACAGCGCATGAAAAATAAAGTCAAAGCAAGTAAAAAGTCTATCGAGCGCATTGCCTATGTATTTCAGGGCGGCGGTGCGTTAGGCGCATATCAATTAGGGATCTTCAAAGCATTAAGTGAAAATGAATACCATCCTGATTGGGTTATAGGCACTTCCATTGGCTCTATCAATGCCGCTATCATCGCGGGCAATGAACCTTCAAATCGAATACCTCGTCTTGAGGAATTCTGGGATCTGATCTCTCGTGTTGTTATTCCAGGCTTTACACCGCACGATGAAAAAACACGGCAATGGTTTAACTATGTCAGTGCGCAATCAAGTTTGCTATTTGGGCAACCCGGGATGTTTAGCCCTAGAGTTAAAAACCCGCTATTAGAAACCAATGGCTCAGCGGACACCATCAGTTTTTATGTGGCAACGCCTTTGCGTAAAACACTTGAAAAATTAATCGATTGGGATCTGCTCAATAGTGGTAAAATTCGATTTACCATTGGTGCCGTTGAGGTTCAAAAAGGTAAGGCCGTCTTTTTTGATACCAATACACAAACCTTAACCCCAGATCATGTGCTTGCCAGCTGCGCGTTGCCTCCTGCTTTTGCCGCTGTCAAAATCAATGATGAATATTTTTGGGATGGTGGCGTTTTAAGTAATACGCCCGTTCAAGCTATTATCAATGATTCACATCATGTGAATACCTTATGCTTTATGGCCAACTTGTTTGACTCCTTTGGTTTAAATCCAAAAACCTTAGACGATGTCATGAAGCGCTATAAAGACATTATGTATTCAAGCCAAGATAGAATGCACTTGCAAGCTTTTCTTGAGATTTTACGGCTACGTCGTGAAATTCACTATCTCTATCAAAAAATGCCTAAAGAGCTACAAAACAGTAGTGACGTCAAAAAAATCTATGAAAACGAATGTATTGATACCATGATGCATTTTGTTCGATTTTTATATACCGCACCTCATTCTGAGCTTTCTTCAAAAGACTTTGAGTTTTCAAAGCTCTCTATTGAAGAACGCATAGCGGCCGGTTACAAAGATGGGCTTACCGCGATTGAAAAGTCTCCTTGGTTAGAGCCAATTCCTGCGGATATTGGCGTTGGTATTCATGAGATTTGTTCGCATGCGACTGTTTCCCCACCTTGGTAAAATCCTCTTTTCACTTTAATTTTATACGTTGTTGACTGCGCTCATCTTGCAAATTAAAATTCTGTTACAATATTGAAGTGTACATTTGTGAGTATTTTTATGAAAATTTTTGAGTGTGAACGTCTCATTTTACGAGAATGGCTCCCCCAAGATCTTGAACCTTTTGTGGCACTTAACCAAGATCCATTGGTAATGGAACATATGCCTTCCCTGCTTACCCTTGAAGAGTCAACTGCCTTTAGGGATAGAATTGTGTCACATTTTGCTAAGCAGGGATTTGGGCTTTACGCTTGCGAGGAAAAAGCGTCCGGTAGCTTTATTGGCTATGTGGGATTAAACATTCCTGCTTTTGAAACGCACTTTACACCCACCGTTGAAATCGGCTGGCGCTTAAGCTCTGCTCACTGGGGCAAAGGCTATGCCACAGAGGGCGCTAAACTGGTGCTTGATAAGGCATTTAACGAGTTTAACATCCCTGAGATCACCTCCTTTACAGTGCCTGCCAACGTGCGTTCGCAAAGGGTGATGCAAAAGATTGGATTGCATCATTCTCCTGAAGATAATTTTATTCACCCCATATTGGGGCCAGATCATCCGCTAGGATTACATGTGCTGTATCGGTTGAGGAAGGATGAGTATGAAATGAGATTTTAGCTTGTATTACTTTAGACAGTGTTTTAGAAAAACTTTTGATTGTTTTCAAGTTAACTAATATACGCTTGTGAAACACCCATATGTTCAGCAGCTTCTGCTTGTGAGAGATTCGCTTTTGTTCTCGCCAAGGTAAAGTCTTGCCCCCCTCACACGCAGTATGATGATATTCTAGCGCAACCTGCTTGGCTGCTGGGACGATTAAAATATTAATAAAGTACGGACAGCGGTAGCCTGGATTCTGAGCATCTTTTGTCTGACCTATAATACCACCCGTCCTTAATAGCACTTTTTACCACATTCGCAAAGCCTACAACTTAGTATTATGATGAATTTATAGCTAGTTGTAATTTGACACAATTTATTCCTCTGAGGTTATTAAAATGAGAAGCCTGCCATTTATAAGAGAATTTGATGGGTATTTTAATGAATACATTGGAGAGGATTGGAAGGCTAATAGTGAGCATCATGTTCAAAGCCAACTCTTTAAAGATCAAATTGATTTTATAATGGAGCTCATTTCAACACTTAAGAAACAAGTATTTTCTATTAATCCCACTGATACAATCATAACTTACGAAATAGATGAATGTGTTGTGCCGATTATCAGATTTAAAGATTTTGACAATATTTCGCTACATCTTTATGTATCAAAGGATGCAAGCAGCATTAGTATTGGCTGGAGCAAAATTGATTCTCTTAACTCTAATGACGATTTAGATATGGGGCACATTGTAGCAGAATTTCATAAAATCAAAGATCCTCAATGGAAGGAACATGCTTTAGAGCAATTTAACAAAGAATTTAAAAGAAAAATTCAAATCACTTCCATCTATGTAGAAGACTCTTTAATTAAAATTAAATATCACATTCAAGCTGATAACGGAAAATATTACCTAATTGGCTGTCAAGATATTGCTGATTTTAGTTTCTGGAATATTTTCAAATCAAAAATAAACAAAATTGCCGTCACCACTTTAGAAAATGTCATGTTGGGGCGGAGCCCATCATAGTATACGGCTATGCCGCCTAAGAGATCGCTTGCGGGCATTGTCGCAAGCTAAAATCCGCCTGCACTGCGTGCGCCCCGGCGAGCGGGGGGATTTACTTTCTTTGCCAATAAAAAAAACCCACTGACGTGGGTATTTTTTTATTGGCCCAGAGGGAGGGATTGTTCCACAGGCTCGCTGCGCTTGCCTGCGTCCCCTGCGGGCGTTGTCGCAAGCTCCAACGACCAAAAACACTCGCGGATGCTAACGCATCGTTTCGCTCGCATTTTTGTCGAACCCTAATCGAGGGTTCTCATCCCAACTTTCTTTGCCAATAAAAAAAACCCACTGACGTGGGTATTTTTTTATTGGCGGAGAGGGAGGGATTCGAACCCTCGATACGCTCATCACGTATACACACTTTCCAGGCGTGCTCAATCGGCCACTCTGACACCTCTCCGAAGGGGTGGTATTATAGCAATTCCCCACATAAGAAACGAGTCCATTTAATCGAAAAAAGTTAACCAACCAACACTTTGCGATGTTAAGCCTTTATACCAGTTCCCTTTGCTAACAATCGCCAAGCAATTAAAAAGCAAATCACATTGGCTAATAATATAAAACTCAGGGAAATGGTGACCGGCACATCTGATGTGCCCAGCATCCCATAACGAAACGCATTAATCATATACAAAATGGGATTAAAGTAAGAAACCTTTTGCCAAAAAGAGGGCAGCATATTAATTGAGTAAAACACCCCGCCCAAATAGGTAAGTGGTGTTAACACGAAGGTTGGAATAATGTTGATGTCATCAAACTTTCGCGAAAAAATTGCATTGATGAGTCCACCTAATGAAAATAACATCGCAGAGCCAAACACCACCAGCAATATCACTTCTGGATGCTGCATTTTCAGCTTAGTAAAAAACAGCGCCACCGCGGTCACGATAAGCCCGACGATAACCCCTCTGGCAATACCACCGATGGTAAAACCTAATAAAATAACCCAAGTCGACATCGGCGCAACGTACATCTCTTCGATGTTACGCTGAAATTTTGCGCCATAAAATGAAGCAACCACATTGGAAAATGAATTGTTGATCACCGCCATCATAATAAGCCCAGGGGCAATATATTCAATGTAGTTATGCCCCTCAATTTCACCAATTCTAGGGCCAATTAAACTGCCAAAAATCACAAAATAGAGCACAATCGAAATGGGAGATGGTAATAGTGTTTGTGTCCAAATGCGAAAAAACCGGGTAATTTCTTTACGCGTCAGGGTATATAGCGCCACCCTATTTAATTGATTCACGCGTTACTCCTCGTTTTCACTAAATCTAAAAAGAGCTCTTCTAAACGATTTGCTTTATTACGCATACTCACCACAATAAAACCTTGGTTTAAAAGCTCAACAAATAAACTGTTTAGACTGGATTGACGTGGGAAACTCACTTCTAAAGTGAGATCGTCCATTTTCATAAAATCAAAGCCCTCTACATGAGGCAGGCTCGTCATTGGTTTTTGCAAATCTAATACTAGAGTTTCGCGAGCCAATGTCGCAAGTAATTGCTTAACCCCCATATTTTGAATAATTTCACCATGATTGATAATCGCAATGCGCTTACACAACGTTTCTGCTTCTTCCAGATAATGCGTTGTTAAAATAATGGTGGTGCCTTTTGCATTAAGCTCTTGCAAAAAAGCCCAGGTAGAACGACGTAGTTCGATATCAACGCCTGCGGTTGGCTCATCGAGTATTAACAACTTAGGCTCATGAATGAGACCTCGGATGATCAAAAGCCTTCTTTTAAGCCCCCCTGATAAATTTCTAGCTGGCTCCTTGGCTTTATCTTGCAGCCCTAATCTATTAAGGTAGTGATACGCTCTTTCTTTGGCCAAAGCGTAGGGGATCCCATAATAACCAGCTTGTTGCGTTAAAATATCAATCACGCGCTCAAACATATTGAAATTAAATTCTTGGGGCACTAATCCAATATGCGATTTAGCAAGCTCTGGTGTTTTATCTAAATCGTGGCCAAAGATATTAATTTGACCTTGGGACTTATTAATAAGTGAGGATACGATACCTATCGTTGTGGATTTACCAGCGCCATTGGGGCCCAATAACCCAAAAAACTCTCCGGCTTCTACTTCTAACGAGATCCCTTTGACTGCATGAATGCCATTAGCATATCTTTTATGGAGATCATGAATCGTCAATGCTTTCATATCTGGTCTTATTTTGTTTGCAAAGTGACTTTTTAAACTTTAATGATTATAACTTCAAAATAGACAATAATACTTCTGTACTAAAACAAAGAGACCTAATATTAGTATGTTTACTTTAAAAACTGAACCACAAAATAGCCAACAAATACTAGAGCAGGGCTTCTCTCTTTATAAACGCTCCTTTGGCAGCGCTCTACCCTACTCCTTTATAGCAGCCTTGTTGATGATAGCTCCCTATAGCCTAAGTGCTCTGTACTCCTTGAGCAATAGTCAAACCGAACATCACCAAGTAGCACTGTGGATCATGGGCATTGCATGGCTAGGTGGCTTTACCATATTAAGTGGTCTCATCTTTCGTTTATATTGCATTTGCTATAACGTACCAAGTCATTTCGTTGGCTCTGTAACGCATGCGTTATTTAAACTCATTCCCCTTTTATTGCTTTTGGCTTTATATTGCATCATTGTCCTCAGTGGCACGATGTTGCTGATTATTCCAGGGCTCATATTCACCATCTCTTTAATGTTTTCTTTTATTTTGGTTATCACGGATAACCAAAATGTGTTCCAAACACTGACATTGAGTCACCGCCTTGTGTGGGGTCAGTGGTGGCATGTAACGAGTGTTATTTGCGTTCCGCTATTGTTAAATATCACTTTTACTTTGACGGTGCTGCTCAGTGCCATTTTGCTGTTAACCAAAATCAATGCAAAAACACCTGACATCATCATGACAGCCACTGTGCTTAATATCGTTATTCAAACCATTTTTATTCCCTTAATATTTTCAGTTGTATTAGTCCTATTACATGATTTAAGGCGTCGTGCATTTGCACAACAACCACGCTGGTAAATCCCAAAAAGGATAAGCTATGTCTCGATTAAAAATAGTTACCTGTTTAAGCTTTTTCTTAACCACAAGCACGGGTTTTGCCGAAGGTCTTGATGACAACAAACCTTCCATACATCAATTGCTTAATCCCTCTATGCCTAAAGCACAGATGGATAAGTCAATTGACACAAAAAAACAAAGCGATCTAAAACAGTATTATGAATCAGGTAACTATTTTAAAGACATTCAAAAGCAACTGGTTGAAGCCAAAGGTTACCTTGATAGACAGCTACAACTACAGGACAAGCAATCTAATCGTTTGGCCGTTGTGCTAGATATCGATGAAACAGCGCTTAGCAATTATCGGGCAATGGAGCGACTCTCCTTCACTAACAACACTTCTGCCATCAGTGCCATTTATATACAAGCCAATGCTGATCCCATTTTGCCAGTATTAGAATTTTACCAGTACGCCATCAACAAAGGTGTGGCCGTATTTTTTATTAGTGCGCGTCCTAATAGCCCTGAATTTGTGGTTGCAACGGCACAAAATCTTAAGAAAGCCGGTTTCACGGTCTGGGAAGAATTAATCCTAAAGCCTCTTGAAAAAGATAGTCTGAGCACACAAGACTTTAAAATAGCTGCAAGAAAAGACATTGCAGCAAAAGGTTTTGATGTCATTCTCAATATTGGGGATCAAACAGCGGATTTAGAAGGCGGTTATGCCCAAGCCAGAGTAAGGATCCCTAATCCATTTTATGAATTAGCCTAAAAAATTTACCTATTGTCTACGACAAGGAGCGTCTCATGACTAAGCTACTTTCAACCACACTCATTGCTGCACTTCTGAGTGCGTGCCCCACATTAATACTTGCTGACACTATCAAAGTGGGTATTGCGGGCCCCTTTTCAGGGCCTTATGCGGCTTTTGGCGAACAAATGTGGCATGGCGCACAGCAAGCTGCTGAAGATATTAACAAAAATGGTGGCATCAATGGCAATAAAATTGAACTTATTAAAGCTGATGATGCCTGCGAACCCAAACAAGCTGTCTCCGTAGCGCATCGATTAGTTGATAAAGATAAAGTAACGGCAGTCATTGGACATTTTTGCTCTTCATCAACACTACCAGCATCCGATGTTTATGCCGATGCGAATGCCGTCATGATAACGCCCGCCTCAACCAATCCTATTATTACGGATCGTGGTCTTAAAACGGTGTTTAGAACTTGCGGTCGTGATGATCAACAAGGGGCTGTGGCCGCAAAATATATTCATGACAACCTCAAAGCAAAACAAGTTGCCGTGATTCACGATAAAGATACTTATGGTAAAGGCCTTGCTGATGCCATGAAAACCGAACTAGAAAAATTAGGCTCAAAAGTTGTTCTTTATGAAGGCTTAACCCGCGGTGAAAAGAATTTTAATGCCCTGGTTACTAAACTAAAAGATAAAAATGCAGATGCAGTTTATTTTGGCGGGTTACACACCGAGGCTGGCCCCTTACTAAGACAAATGCGCGAACAAGATATGAAAGCACCTTTTGTTTCTGGTGATGGCATTGTTTCAGAAGATTTTGTCGCCAGCGCAGGTGGTCCACAAATCGTTAATGGCGTTTATATGACATTTGGTACCGACGCTCGTAACAATCCCCAAAGCAAAGATATCCTAGCTGAGTTTAGAACCAAAGGCTTTGAACCAGAAGGCTATACGCTCTATACGTATGCAGCCCTTCAAGCGATTGCGGATGCAATGAAGCAAACCAAATCCATCGATGGCCAAAAAATAGCGCAATGGTTGCATGCCAATAAAGTGAATACCGTGATGGGCGAGAGAGCGTGGGATGATAAAGGCGACTTGAAAACCGCGGATTATGTCATGTACGTTTGGGATGACAAAGGGAAATACCAACAAGTTAAAAACTAGTTCATACTATGGATTGGCCTTATTTGATTCAACAGCTTTTTAATGGGCTGGTATTAGGCTCCATTTATGGCTTGATTGCCATAGGCTACACCATGGTCTATGGCATTATCGGCATGATAAATTTCGCCCACGGCGATATCTTCATGGTGGCCTCTTATCTCACCGCTATTTTCATTGCACTACTCACTTTTTTTGGCTTTCACTCAATCCCTCTCACACTGATGATCACAGCCCTCATGGCGATGCTCATCACAGGCCTTTATGGCTGGGTTATTGAACGCGTTGCTTACCGCCCCTTGAGAGCCTCACAACGCCTTGCGCCTTTGATCTCCGCTATTGGTGTTTCTTTATTGTTACAAAATTTTGTTCGTGTAAGCCAAGGGGCACGAACGCAATCTGTTCCTTCGTTAATCGAGGGGAAAATCGTGTTAGGGCATACAGACAATTCAATAATCATTTCAAATGTTGAGTTATTAATCGTTGTTGTTGCCTTCTTGTGTATGGTGGCACTGTCCATACTCATTAACAAAACACGATTGGGCCGGGCCATGAGAGCAACTCAACAAGACTTAGGCATGGCCTCCATACTGGGGGTTTCACCCAATCATATTATTCCCTTAGTCTTTGTGTTGGGCTCATTTTTAGCCGCGATTGCTGGCACCTTGGTTACCCTAAATTATGGTTCGTTTGATTTTGCGATTGGGTTTGTGATTGGTATCAAAGCCTTTACCAGTGCGGTGTTAGGTGGCATTGGCTCCATCCCTGGTGCAATGCTTGGCGGATTACTCCTAGGCATGGCCGAGTCACTGTTCTCCGGTTATATAGGCGGCGATTATAAAGATGTCTTTGCCTTTGCCCTATTAATTTTAGTTCTCATTTTTAAACCTAGCGGTTTGCTAGGAACCAAAGATGTGGAAAAAATATAAAATGAGAATGCTCCAATCCCTTAAAAAGGCATCGATTAGCACTTTCATCATACTCATTATGTTAGGCCCCCTTCTTTGCTTAGTGCTGGAAGGTTTCCAGCTTGAATTTAAACCCCTGCGTGCTCTATGGTTGATTGGTATTGTTTTTGGCGCACGGTTTGGTTTTGAATTATTAAAACACAATACATACATTGAACATGCTCGCAACGCTATCAATAAGCAATTTAAACAACGTGCGCCCATTGAAAAATTACAACTACGTCATATTGGCTGGATGTGGTTTCTCTTTATCGCTTGTTTGCTCTTGCCACTATTTATCAGTAAATATTGGCTCAGCATCGCCATTTTATGCCTTATCTATATTTTACTTGGGCTTGGTTTAAATATTGTGGTTGGGCTCGCCGGGTTATTAAATCTGGGATTTGTGGCCTTTTATGCCATTGGCGCTTACAGTTTCGCACTGGGTGCGCAATATTTACATCTAGGTTTTTGGTCTGCCCTACCTTTTGGTGCGCTAGTTGCAGCCTTACTGGGTGCACTCCTCGCTTTTCCTGTGCTCAGAATGTATGGCGATTATCTAGCTATTGTTACGCTAGGTTTTGGAGAGATTGTCAGATTAATCTTAAACAATTGGAGCGACTTTACTGGCGGCCCTAATGGCATGTCGGTGCCAGTGCCCGAATTGTTTCATTTGAGTTTTAGCTCACAACCCGTCAATGGCAAAACACCCTTTCATGAATTCTTTCATTTACCGTATGATACGCTTTATCGTTATCTTTTTATTTATATTTTATTATTGCTGATAGTGGGATTCACCATCCTCTTGATTGCCCGTTTACAACGAATGCCCTTAGGCCAAGCTTTTGAAGCCCTACGAGAAGATGAAATAGCTTGCCGCTCACTGGGGATTAATCATGTCACCACCAAGCTCTGGGCTTTTAGTTTAAGCGCCATGATAGGTGGCATCGGTGGCGTCTTTTTTGCCTCCTTAGAAGGATTTGTTTCACCCTCTTCATTTACCTTTATCGAATCAGCATTAATACTATCGATTGTGGTGCTAGGTGGCATGGGCTCAACAGTGGGTGTGATTTTAGCCGCTGTGATCCTCACGGTGCTGCCTGAAATTTTGCGCGACTTTTCAGAATACCGCATGCTAGTATTTGGTGCCTTGATGATTATGATGATGATTTGGCGCCCACAAGGATTAATCAAATTCTCACGATTTTCTTTTGAGAAGCCTAAATGACAACAGATATCCTGAGCGTAACAGATCTCTCGATGCGCTTTAGTGGGCTTAAAGCATTAAGTGATGTCAGCTTATCCGTCAAAAAGGGAAGCATCACAGCGCTTATTGGCCCCAATGGGGCAGGCAAGACAACGCTGTTTAATTGTTTAACCGGGTTTTACATGGCGCAAAGTGGCGAGCTGCTTTTTACTGGTAAAAACAAAACTTTAAATATTCGCAAAGTATTAGGCGAACCTTTTAAGCTCAAATATCTTGCCAAGCCAGGTGCCCTTCTCGCCAATGTATATTACAAAGCATTTGGGGGCTCTCACCTGGTTGCCAGAAGTGGGATCTCAAGAACCTTTCAAAATATTCGGCTTTTTAGAGAAATGACGGTGATTGAAAACCTGCTGGTTGCGCAATATTGCCATAGTAACCAAAATCTTATCAGTGGTTTTTTGAATACCAAAGCCTTTCAAGCATCACAACATAAAGCTCTTGAGCAAGCGTATTATTGGCTAGATTACTTTAAGCTAACAGCCGATGCCAATAGGCTAGCGGGGATGCTGCCTTATGGCAAACAGCGACATTTAGAAATAGCGCGTAGCATGTGCACCAAGCCCTTACTGCTTTGCTTAGACGAACCTGCAGCAGGCCTAAACCCGCAAGAAACGCATGAATTAATGAACATTATCCTTTCCTTGCGCCAAAATGAAGGGGTTAGCATTTTACTCATTGAACATGATATGTCTTTAGTGATGAAGATATCTGATCATATTGTGGTGCTTGATCATGGTATTGTGATTGCCAGCGGCACCCCAGCGGATGTGCGGCAAAATAAAAGCGTGATTGAAGCCTACCTGGGGGTTGAACATGAATAATCCCTCTCCTTTACTCTCCTTCCAAAACGTTTGCGCAAGTTACGGCGCTATCAAAGCGCTGCATGAGATAACGCTCCATATCTATGAAAAAGAAATTGTCACCTTGATAGGCGCCAACGGGGCAGGCAAAACAACCTTGTTAATGTCACTTTATGCCCAGCCACCAATAAAAAGCGGTGAAATACTATTTGAAAATAAACCCATACATCAGCTTAAAACCCATGAAATATCGGCGCTTGGCATTGCGATTGCCCCTGAGCGGCGCAGAATATTTCCTAAAATGACAACCCATGAAAACCTGATGATGGGCGCTTATCTTTTAAGCGCTGTTAAAATTAAAGATAATCTTGAAAAAATGTATCACCTCTTTCCCATTCTCAAAGAGCGCCAAAATCAACGTGCAGGCACTTTATCAGGAGGCGAGCAACAAATGTTATCCATGGGGCGCTCACTCATGAGTTCCCCCAAATTATTTTTGCTCGATGAGCCAAGCCTAGGGTTGGCGCCGCAAATTGTGATGCAAGTGTTTAAAGTACTCAAAGAAATTGCGACCATGGGCACAACCATTTTGCTAGTGGAGCAAAATGCCCATCTTGCGCTTAAAATTGCTGATAGAGGATATGTAATAGTAAATGGACATATTCAGCTTGAGGGGCGTGGACAAGATCTGCTCATGAATCCCCAGGTGCAATCGGCTTATCTGGGGACAGATATTTAAGATTTATTTGTGTACTGGCCCAGTTTTTCTTTGATTATCATCTTGAACACTTGGCGTTTGAGCTGGCGTTGATGAACCTGCAGAGGAAGAAGCGGAACTAGCTGCATGCTTTCTCATAGTGTCTAATGGTGGTGGCCTTTGAAGTCCTGCAAGCGCTGGATTTGCTGGCGCAGCCGTTGTTGGTTGAGTCAATTCAGCAACCATGCTCACTGGTGCCTTAGCAATAAATTTATCTGTGTCGCCTGCTCTTTCAAACTCAAAGTTTTTTAGCCCTTTCTCAACTAATTTGTTCAAATCGCCCGATGACATTGGCGGTGAGTGATACACATCATCTTGTAAAGTCCACTTAGTTTTAATTTCACCTTGCAACACGCTACTTACCGATGATGTCGGTGGCGGACCCTGTGGTTTAACTAGTGCTGCTCTTTGAGCATCAGTGGGTGGTGGTGGTACGATTGACGGTTGCCCCGCAGCGGTTTCTGTAGCTGCAACAGGAGGAAACGTTGGTAATTTGACATGAGGGCTTGGTGCATCATTTACTGGTTTGACAGGATGTTGTGACTGTTGTGATGGGGTTATTGGTTGGGGATTAAGTGCAGCAGCGACAGGCGCTTGTTGTACTTGTTGGGGGTTAACTGCACCAGCTTCTGGCACCTGTTCTGAATGTCTTGCCTGCTTAAGCTTACTTCGCATACCTGCAAGAACGCCTTTCACCACCGTTTTTGCACGTGTGCGTTTTGACACTGGCGCCATTGAGGGTTCAATTGTTGGAACACCATTTTCTTTACCTTTATTATAACTTTTCTCAAAACCACTATAATCGCCTTGAAGCATCTTTTTCATGCTCGCATCAAAGTAATCTTTATTCTTTTCCTCTCTGATTAGCCCTTTTTGCTCATCCCAAACTTCTTTACTTATCGCGCCACCCACCGCAAGTTCGCCTGGCTTCGTCGTTTGATTCTGAAAGCCTAACACTGTCCAGCCAGCGCCAACATGCTGGGCAATATTACCCAAATCACGTTTTACCGATTTTTTGTCAACAGGTTGTTTATTATGTTTTTTATCATATGACATGGTTGCGACAGGCAAAATATGCGCTTTGTCTTCCCATTTTCGTTTGTGAATTTCCTCAATCACCAGTTTTATCACTTGCGCTTGATTGCTTCCATGAATACTAAAATCACCCGTTTGGTATCCCCTATAGATATCATCCGCTTGCTTGCTGTTTGCGGAATAGGTAATCGCAACTTTTCTACCTGCGGCTATCTCTTTCTCGAATTTTTCTATGATCTGCTGAGCTTGGCGCTTAGCGGAGATTGTGCCATTTTGATCTGCAAATTTAACGACAAAAGGCTGCACAGCAACTGCTGCCTTCGGCGTAGAAATTTCAGAGAGTTTTTCTAGATAAACTTCAGCTTGAGGATGCGTTTTTGCAATATCTTTTGCTTTATCACTAAATTCTTGAAAGGCATTTTTTAGTTCACTTATCACATCATCTAACTTTCCATTTCGTATAAGACTTGCCATCACTTCATCGGCGATAGGGTGTGTTATAAATTTATTTATCTCCTCTTTAGTAAGCGAACTCGTGCCATGTTGAATAGCCCTAAATTGTTCCATCTTTTCTTTGTCTTCCGGACTTTCAAGATTAGCAATAACCACATCGATAAAATGGTCAATAGCTTTTTGAAGCGCTTGACCATGTTGATCGTATAATGCCTGTGAAATATTATCTTTAAGTGCACCTGTGTATAACAGCATTTGCCAAATAGGAGC
Organism: Uncultured Candidatus Berkiella sp.; assembly: GCA_964606325.1. GTDB lineage: Bacteria > Pseudomonadota > Gammaproteobacteria > Berkiellales > Berkiellaceae > Berkiella. The sequence continues at coordinate 14,842 of CAZSGE010000016.1, read as the reverse complement.
AGCAGCATTGAAGTTTGTATTTTTAATCTTATCAATAGCAGATAAACCATTTTTAACTGAGCCTTTGGTCATCAACTGACAGCCATGCTCAATAACAGATTCTGCCACCACTAAATTAGCATTTTGGGTCCATAAACTTGCATCATCTATGAAATGCTGTTTATCATCAAAAAAATGGAACTTACGTTTAACATTATCATTTCCCTGCAGTCGATTCACATCACTCGGGTTTGACGGTGCAACCCCAAGAAGGTGAAAAATATAGGGGAAGTGCAGTGCTTTAGATGTCTTGCTCTGTGCCGCTTTAAGCGGAAGAGTAAATTCTACTTTTTTCTGAGGATCATCTGGGTTATAACAAAATGTTATATCTGTATCCTCATTAACATTTTCTAACGATGCGACTGAAGCAGAAAATTTGAATTCGCTGCCCACAACGAATTCACTTGTATTCATGTCTTGCCTTTGATATTCTCCTTCGATCTTGGTTTTTCCCTCTGATTTTCCTTCCAGGAATTTAGTTGCTGTCTCTTGAAACCGTTTGTTGTTATTTTTGTCTAGAATAAGTTCTTCATTAAATAATAAACCATGCTTTTTGCAGAATTCACGAAGAACCTTTGTTTTCCTGTCCTCAATGCCATCTGTCGTAAAAACTAAAACTTGGCCTTTTAAATTTCTTGCTAAAGCTTCTTCATTAATTATTTGATATGCCTTGTTTCTTGAATTATTAGGATCTGGCACCTCTAACAAAAGTGTGTCATCAAGATCAAACACTAAAACGCTGACATCATCATTACTAGCAAGGTATTTTTTGATATTCTCTATGGATGGATCATCAATAGGAGGTGGCACGAGTGGAGGAACTGAAGGTGATGCAGTCTGTAACTGTTCTTTTTTTGGTATAACAACATGCTGATCCGCTGATGGGTTCTGTGACTCTGCTTGTGTGCTTTGTTGAGCCTGTACTGTATCTGCTGTTGTTGATGCCGTGTTTCCTCTGGCTTGCGCCACACTGCGAAGCTGTGCAAGAGGATCTTCTAATTCATCTTTATTATTTAATGCAGCAACAGGATCAAACTCATCTCTTGAAATAACTTTCGTCATAGAGTCAAGTAGAACATCAGCACTATGTTTTACTAATATATTTAAACTATCATTAGCTAGTTTATTTGCTGCTTGAATAAACGCTTGTGAAAGATCTTGGTTTTCTTTATTGATATTTTCTCTAAATTTTTCTATTTCTTTCTTGAGATCACTCAAATTTTTTGCCGTTTCGATGCCCTTTATGAGATCCTCAGGCACGTTGAGAGGTTGCGCTAATAAAAGCAAATTGAAATCTATTTTCATGCTTCCTAATAATTGTTGATCTGGTGGACCTGGTTTACTCATGTACTTACCCCAGTTATGCACAGCAATAATACTTTTATATTAAATGTGACCTATTTACACTTTAAAAAGTTCTACTTCTGATTGGGTTTTAGGTAAAACCCTGATTTTATTGAATTTTAATGCTGGATTTTTGCTTAATTCGTGTGACTACAACAGATAATTCACGAGCATGTCTGCATTCTAGATCCGACAGAGTAACCTTGCTAGAATCACTCCCCCATTGTTAAAGCAGTTTAAGGTAACAAGCATGAAAAATGCTATTCAACTTGGTTTTCAACTTTTAGATCAAAAAAAATATAAAGAAGCGCATGATCACTTTTTTCAAAGTTTGCTTGAAAATAAGGTTAATAATCTCGTATTTATAAATACTTGTCATTATGGAATAGCGCTGGCATTAATAGGACTTGGTTACCATCAAGCCGCAGAAAAAAAATTAATCCAGTTGAAACGAAATAGTCCTCAATGGGAAACACCTTACCTTAAATTAGCTCGCCTCTATGAAGACAAAGGTGAGTATGATAAGGCTGAAAAAATTTATCTTGCAGCAAAATCAAACACAACTTTCACCAAAAAAGCGCAAGATGCCTACCAGTGGTTTTTAGAGCATCACCGTGCTCCCATCACTCAGGCTCAGCCGATTTTCACCC
>CAZSGE010000016.1:0-12788 GCA_964606325.1 Uncultured Candidatus Berkiella sp. | reverse complement strand
ATGCTATCAAGCCATCACCACTTTACTTACCAAACAGCGCCAATGATATCTGGCACTACTCTTCAACAAAGCCTTCGCATTCATCATAAATAGACAACACCCTTATCATGAAAACATGATAAGGGTAAAATTTCGTTATTGGTGCAAAATGGTGTTTTAATCGTGACCTTTCATTTCTTCTTTGGTTTTATTAAATGAATAGTTTGGATCACTTGGCGCACCTATTCCTATGGTACTAACGGGATGTCCACTACTGCGTTGCGCAGCTGAAGCTTCTTCGGCTCTTTGCGTATCATTATCTCGATTCATTTCGCCGCGTGCGCCTCTATCATTATCATTAGAGCCTCTTTCTCTTGTTGAATCCCCATAGGCAAAAGCATAAGTCGACATCATCAAGGCACCAACAAAAACCGCACCGATTAACTTGCTGAGTTTCATACAGACCTCCAACCTTCTTCCAAATCTGATACTTACATTATAGTATCTACAGTTATCTACTTGTCTTTTATTATGTCTTTATCCAGTGACAATTAAAAGATGAAGTGCACTCAATGGTGGTGTTTGAGATGACCAACCACCAAAGAGATTGGTTAATTCACCCGTTAATCATGACTCATCATTTCTTGTCTTGTGCGATTGTAGGAATAATTAGGATCTGTTGGTTCACCAATTCCTAAACTCCCCACACTATGACTTCCTGCAGGTGCTTTTCCACTTGCCGCAGTTCTCTGTGCACTTTGTGTGTCGTTATCACGATTCAATTCACCTTGCCCTCTTGAAGAAGGCTCACCTCTTTCACGCGTGTTGTCTCCCATACCGCCACCATCACGGCTGCTGCCTCCGTCAGTCTCTATTGCTTTTACAATCGTGCTCATCGCAAACAGTGCCATTAACGCACTACTCATAATTACCGATTTCATTTTCATATTTCCCCCTCATGGAGCTGTATTTATATTTGCTGTACAAAAAGTGCCACACATTCAACTCATGCTTTAATAACGTTTTTCCATTATCTATGTTTGTTGACATAATTAAAAGATGAAGTGCACGACTTGAGTGCCCTATTCAGTAAAAAGCGATGTTAACTCTCTGAAGAAAATGAAGAATTATCAAAAAAGAAAAAGGCGTGTTAAACAGTATTTAACACGCCTTTCACGGTAGCTGTTTTAAAATAGCTGTATATTGATACTTAGCGATGATCTCTCATTTGTTCTAAATCTGATTCAACGTTATTAATGTACGTTTGATTTTGTCTGTTGCTGGTCGCTGTTGGTTTTGGACCAATATAAGCTCTATCATCACTTGAATAACTGTCTTCTGGGTTGGTAGCACGCTGTGTATTTTTCTTTTCATGCTTGTAATAATTTTTCTTGGCGAGTTGTTTTGAATCGTAGTTACTCGCTACTTTTTGTGATGTTCTGCCTAAGTCATTTCGATTCATGTCCTTGTCTTTTGCTACAACTGCTTGAGCATAAACTAAACCAATGCCAACAATTAAACTAATCATTTCTTTACGCATACTGTCTCCTAATGAGGTTATAGCTGTAAAAGCAATGCCCCTTGCTTTTCCTATCCTTAATGGTAGCACAGATTTTGGATGTGCCAGTTTGGTTAACTAGGCTTAAGATCAGTGGTTAACGAGACCTAAGAATTGCTTTACTTACTCTATATAAAGCTGATTTAAAAATGCCAACAAGGATTTAACCATTGAACATTTACACAGGGGTTTTACGGTTACTGCCAAAGCTTATCCCAGTGGCAGATGTTGGAATAAGATTGTGGCTTTTTAAAGCCTACTTTTTTTCTGGCTGGCTAAAAACCAAAAATTGGGCATCAACCGTTTTTCTATTTGAAAATGAATATCATGTTCCCTTGCTACCAGCAGAGATGGCTGCCTATTTAGGCACCGCCCTTGAGATTGCATTGCCAATTATTTTACTTGTAGGATTTTGTACTAGAGCATGCGCATCCGTTCTTTTTATCTTTAATTTGTCGATGGTCGCTTTTTATCCCTTCTTATGGACCACTGATGGAACACTTGGGTTATATCAACACATTACTTGGGGATTAATGATATTGGTGCTCATGGCTTATGGGCCATCCAAATTATCGCTGGATTATTATATTAAAAAGAAATATCGAAATTATGAATATTGATATAGATAATATAGGGGCCGGTAACCGTACCGGCCCGTTTTATCTATCGTCAGTTAACATTACTGCAATGACTGCATAATAGACGCTAAAAACCGCGTTGCCTCACCACCTGTTACCGCGCGATGATCAAACGAAAGCGATAAAGGTAATATCGATCTGACTTTGGGTTCGCCGTTAATGGGTTTGATTTCTTCACGCAATGCACCGACACCCAAAATAGCAACCGTGGGCACAACAATAATCGGGTTAGCATAACGACCGGCAAATTTACCAAAATTCGACAACACAATTGTCGCGCCTTGCAAAGATTGCGGCGATATAGTGCGAGTTGCCACCTCACCTTTTGCCTTTTCGATTTCTTGTCTTAAGGCTTGTGGCGATTTCTCCTGCACATCTTTAATCACGGGTACAAACAAACCATCATGACTATCCATCGCTAAACCAATATTAACACTCTTAAGCAATCTTCTACCCATTGCTTGACCGTCATACCACGCATTCAGTGAAGGCTCATCTTTGCAGGCTTTGGCTATTGCTAACATCACTCGTACGGTAAAATCTTTTTCTTTTACCCAGGATGTGATATCCACATCATCTAAAATGGTCACTGGCACAACTTCACTGTGTGATTGACTCATCGCCATCGCCATGGCACGTCTAACGCCTTTCAAAGGTTCAAGCGGGCCTGCTTCATGAAGCGATTCTGCGGCTTTTTTCACATCCTCAGCACTGATGGTGCCATCCGTGCCAGAGGGCGTGACCATATTCAAATCAACATTTAATTTTTTGGCTAAAGCGCGAACAGCAGGCAAGACTTTAATGCCCGATGCACGTCCAGAAATAGCGGTGGGCTTTTCTTGGATAATTTCTTCACCCACTTTGATTTCACCAGCCACAGTGCCGGTGTCTTTTTTCTCGCCACCTTCAACATCAACAAGTGGGGCACCGGTTGGTATAATATCTCCTTCCTTACCGTATAATTTAACAACTTTGCCGCTAAAAGGAGAGGGAACTTCAACGACCGCTTTGGCTGTCTCGATGGATACCAACGGCTCATCCGTTTTGATGATATCGCCGATATTAACATGCCATTTAGTGATTTCACCATCTGGCAAGCCTTCACCTAAATCAGGTAAATGAAATGTTTTCATGCATACTCCAATACTTGATTGACCGCATCTAAAATGCGCTTCTCACTGGGGATAAACTGTTTTTCTAAGCGATATAATGGCATAACAGTGTCATAGCCTGTTACACGTTTAATTGGTGCCATTAAAGACGTTAAGGCATGCTCTGCCAGCAACGCTGCAATATCAGAACTTAAAGAACAAGTAGGATTCGCTTCTTGAATAATGACACAGCGCCCTGTTTTTTCAACCGATTGCAAAATGGTTTCAAAATCTAAAGGCTTAGCGGTTGCCACATCAATGACTTCAGCCTCAATGCCATTGGCGGCCAATTTGTCTGCAACCATCAATGTTTCATGTACCATCGCGCCCCAAGTTACCAGCGTTATGTCTTTACCTTCGCGCAACACAAAACAAACATCCAAAGGTAGGGCTTCACCGTTATCTGGCACAACTTCTTTGACCATACGATAGATACGCTTTGGCTCCATAAAAATCACAGGATCAGGATCGCGAATAGCAGCTAATAGCAAACCATAAGCGCGACTGGGTGAAGAAGGAATCACCACGCGCAACCCTGGGATCTGCGCAAACAGCGCTTCCATACTGTCTGAATGATGTTCCGGTGCTCTGATGCCACCGCCAGAAGGTGCGCGAATGACCATGGGGCAAGTTAATCGCCCGCGAGTACGATTGCGCAATCTTGAGGCATGAGAAAGGATCTGATCAATACCCGCACAAATAAAGTCCATAAATTGGATTTCAGCAACCGGTTTTAATCCTTGGGATGCCATACCAATGGCAAGGCCGGCAATCATATTTTCTGCTAAGGGGGTGTCGCGCACTCTGTCTTTGCCAAAACGCTTCTGTAATCCTTCGGTAGCACGAAACACACCGCCATTGCCCCCAACATCTTCACCAAACACGACCACACTTTTATCGTGTTCTAATTCATGAGCGAGCGCTTGCGTAACCGCTTCAATTAAGGTGATTGCACTCATGATGCACCTCCTTTTTTCAGCGCTTCTCTTTGTTGTTCATAAGCTTTAGGCAAAGTGGCGTACAAATAATCAAACATAGACTCAGGTAAAGGCGCCGCCGTATTCTCATAACGCTCAACAGCTGCATTAATTTCATTGGTGAGTTCGTCAATTAAGGCTGCTTCTTTGGCTGCATCCCACATGTTCGCATTGTGCATATAAGATCTTAACCTAATGATGGGATCGTTTTTTTCATTTTCTTTGAGTTCATCACTACTGCGATAACGGCTTGCATCATCAGCCGTGGTATGATCGCCCATCCGATAGCTAAGCGCTTCAATCACTGTCGCCCCTTTGCCGCTGCGCGCTTTGCTAAGCGCTTGCTCAACAGCATCTTTCACGGCAAGCACATCATTGCCATCCACTTGAATGCCTTCTAAGCCTGCGGCAATCGCTTTTTGCGCTAAGGTTTGCGCTTTGGTTTGTTCTTTTAGGGGAACCGAAATCGCCCATTGGTTGTTATTGATTACAAACACAACCGGTAACTCCCATGCGCCGGCGACATTCATGGCTTCATAAAAATCACCACGCGACGTACCACCATCGCCAATGGCAGTGACCACCGCACGTGATTCATTTTTATACTTCATGGCGCTTGCCACGCCGACAGCATGTAAGGTTTGACTTGCAATAGGAACACAGATGGGAAAATCATAAGGATTGTTCGCAAAATCACTGCCTCTTTCATCACCGCCCCAATAGAGCAAAATTTCTTCCATCTTGACTCCGCGCCAAAATTGCGCGCCATATTCTCGATAATAAGGACACAATACATCATCCTGTGCCATCGCAGAGCCGATACCAACACTGATCCCTTCTTGGCCAAGTGTGGAAGGATAGGTGCCTAATTTACCGGTGCGTTGCAAAGCAATCGCTTTTTTATCAAACATTCTGGTGAGCATCATCATGCGATAGATAGCAACAACCGTTTTTTCATCTTTTGCAAAAGCAGGGACATCTTGCTCAGCATTACCTTGCGGATCCAGATAACGAAAATAGGGTATGTCAAAGTGTGCAACGATCGTTGTTTTATGACTCATTTAGTCTCCTTTCTTATGCCCATTACCATGAGCTAATACGGATTTGAGGTTCTTGCAGCATTCTATCAGCCTCGTTAATTGTCCGTAACCTTAAAGCAGATTGTCGGACAAAATTCTGTTACTTTGTTAAAAAATAATCGCTAATAACCAGGATGTTATTTATGCTTCTAACGCAAGAGCAACGATTAATTCAGGAAAACACCCGTCTACTTGCCAACAAAGTCATTCGTCCATTTGCTAGCAACTGGGCCAAAGACAAAATTTTTCCAAGTGATGCACTATTAGCATTAAGCCAAGCAGGCTTGATGGGAATGTTAGTACCAACAGCTTGGCAAGGCACTGAAATAGATTATGTCTCTTATGTGTTAGTCATGATGGAATTAGCCAAAGCAGATGGCGCGCTTTCTACCATCGTGAGCGTGCACAATAGCGTGGCAACTTTGCCCATCCTTCACTTCGGAACGGATGCACAAAAAAACCAATTTTTAATTCCCATGGCAAAAGGTGACATGTTAGGTGCCTTTTGTTTAAGCGAACCCCAAGCGGGCTCAGATGCTGCCAATATACAAACCAAAGCCATCAAAAAAGATAATTATTATGTCTTAAATGGCGTGAAACAATTTGTGACATCAGGCCAACACGCGGATGTTGCGATTGTGTTTGCTAAAACAGATCCAAGCCAAAATGGCAAAGGTATCAGCGCCTTTATTGTGCCCACCCGTACTAAAGGCTATAGCGTTGCCAAAATAGAAAACAAAATGGGCCAACATGCCTCTGAAATTGCGCAAGTTGTTTTTGATGATCTCATCATTCCTGCCGACAATCTGTTAGGTGAGTTAGGTGAAGGTTATAAAATTGCTTTAAGCAATTTAGAAACTGGACGATTAGGCATTGCTGCTCAAGCGATTGGCATGGCACATGAAGCCTTGGATTTAAGTATTGCTTATGCTAAAGAGCGCAAAACCTTTGGCAAACATTTATACGAACACGAAGCGATTAGTTTTAGATTAGCGGATATGGCAACGCAATTGATGGCTGCCACCCAATTATTATTTCATGCAGCAACCTTAAAAGATAATAACGTGCCTTGCTTAAAAGAAGCATCCATGGCCAAATTATTTGCCAGCGAAATGGCAGAGAATGTGTGTCGCGAAGCCATACAAATCTATGGTGGCTATGGTTACTTGCAAGATTTTCCGATTGAGCGCATTTATCGCGATGTGCGCGTGACCAGTATTTATGAAGGCACCAGTGATATACAACGGTTGATTATTGGGCGGGAATTAATAAAGTAATTTACTTTGAAATAAGTTATTCCAGTTAAGTCATTTTCTAGGTTTTTTATTAAAATTTACAGGATTTTTTAGAAATTCCTCTATTCCTTTCTGAGCCGCCTTATTCTTAATGTTTTTCAAAAGATCTGAGCCTTGATTATTGTCCTTTAGAATCTTTAATTCTTTCATTGGTAGCAGATTTAACCTAAAAGGCGCATCATCCACTTTTTTATCTTGTAACTTTGGACCTTGAAACGACGCTACTTTGTCTCTAATACCCAAAGCAGCTGTAACCCCACTTAACGGCAATGGTGTTTGTTTGAGAAGAGCAACAATCGCTTTAGGATCATATGTACTTCCAGAAGGGGATACTATTGTATCTTTAGGATATTTATCAACGATATTGATAATCTCATTGATATCTTTAGCCTGACGAATAAGCGCTTCAAAACTTTTATCGACCATTTTACTAAATTCAGGATCCCCTAGATGTTGTTTTAGATCTGAAAACGTAGACATGATGTCGTTAACATTATTAGCTTTGCTCAATTTACCCAACAGTGGCCCATACCAAGGAGGCATAACAACTGCCTTTTCGTATGAAAAGACTGGGCCAAATCCACTAATTTCTTTTAGTAATTTATCAAAAGTAGCATCTCTCACAGGCGCCACAGGTGGTTGAACAGGAGAAACGGGTGGTAGCGGTTGAGGAACATTTATTTTAGCTGCATCACGTAGCATCGCACGCACATCCATATTTAACTCACGTAATTTTTCGTCTTTAGGTGAGACTTTAAGTGCCTTGTCAAGCGCAGCAACCATTTCATCAAATGTTTTAATACTATCCATTTGTGAACTAAGCGAAAAATACCAGATTGGAACACGATCCATTATATTAAAAGCGCCATTAATCTTATTTGCGATTTGTTCCTTCAAAGCGCTATCTAACGGCCTATCTCCAAATGGAATAGGCTGTTGTGCCAGTGCCCTATTTTCAATAGTTCCTTTTAAGTTTTGATACTGCTTTTTATTATCTGTTGTTAATGCTGCTTGATGTTTAGAAATAGCTTGTAGCAAACGATTAGCTCTATTGACTTGTGTTTTATCTTTAGAAGGATCATCGCTTACATCTTGATATTTTAACGCAATGCTGAAAGCAATATTGACCATCACTGCCAATTGTTTATCATCTTTTCTAGCAGATGCTTGCTCAATCAACCCGATAATTCTATTTATTTCGGATTCTCTGTTAGCGTTAGTGAAAGCTTTATACTCTGCCCTATTTTGGTTGTTAGCCGCATATTTTCCTATTGCAGTATCATTTAAATTGTTTTGTTTATCTAATGACAAAAGACATAAAAGCGCTTCTGTTGAAGCTATTTTATTGACATAAGAGCAAGTACCATACTTTTGCGGCTTTTGGGGAAAGGATGCTATTTTAGGTCCTTGAAGCTCACTCAGTTTCGCTTGAATATCGGCTTGTTTTACGCCTGGTTCATTTAAAGTTCTTTGCAGTGCGAGCAAATCTTGTGCCGTGATATCTCTTTTAAGCTTATAAATGATGGTACCTTCATTTTGTACACCTCCCTCCCCTCTATTACTGACAATCAGATACCCTTTATAAAAACTAACACCAATATGATGACCACTCCAACCAGAACAAATGTGAACTGGTTCATTTGCTTGGTATTGTTTTACTTGGTTAGCAGCTATCCCAGGAAGATATTTAAAGTTTTGAGTTATTATCTTTGCTTCTGTAGCTGTTTGATTAAACATTTTGCGGATCTTAGCCCACTCATCTTTATTAGATTCAGGCGTATAGAGGTTTAATTTTTCTTGAACATATTGTGCGGTTATATCATTGTAAGAAGTTTCTGTTTGCGCAACAAAAGTTTGCATATACGGCGATTCCTTTACAGCTGCACCTCCTTTTATGCCCATTATATGCCCAGCTCTTTTAGCTTCTAATTCAGCCGAGCCCAAATACCCTGATCCGCCTTTTAACATAAAAAGCCCTCTTTTGCTTATTTATATAGGCATTACCAAGGCTAATTTAGTTCATTTTTTATATCGGTTTTGCACGCCAGACAGAAATGTATATACTTAACCATCTGATTTTAAATGTATTTTAATTTTTTCTAACTCATTAAACAGCTGCAAACCGGGAATATCCAAGGATTGATTATTGGGCGGGAATTGGTGAAACAAGAAGATAGAATGGTGGACACGCTACGCTTTGTCCACCCTACACCAGACTATACAAATTCAAATAGCGACAGCGCTTATTTCCACCACGTTAGTTATTTTTTTTCCATCCCAAAAATATTGTAAATGTTGCGTTTGTACAATAGGCAATTCAATTGCATTAGGTCGAAATACTGCAATACATTCACCTTCTTGATCGCGAACACTGTTATATAGTATGCCGCACCCATTTTCTCTTTTTACTTTTGCACCAAATGCTCTTGCTAGCTCAATGTTATCGGGATGATGCAAATCTTGGTGCGATGGGTGTCGTATATCTAGCAGTGGTTTTAGAATTCTTTTTCCTTTTAAAACTCTTTTCGTATGAAAGCCGCTAGGTTCGTTCGTAAAGCTAAGAAACCTTTCAGTATGATATATCGTTTCTTTGATAGCTGTTGTTAAATCTTTTGCGGCATAGTATATGCCATATTCACCTGATGAAAATCGACTACCATCTGTTGCAGGGTGGGTAAATGCCGCCATGACATTAGAAGAGCCCTTACCAGAAACTCTATCTCGCTCATCAACTAAACTAATGTCACCTACTTGATTCCTCAATCTATCATTCGTAAGACTTTCAATATAAAAGACTTCCGCCATTAACTCTGGCGAAACAAGATTTTCAAAAAAATCGATAGGTGGAAATCTCGAGGGAATGATCCGATAGTGAGCAGACCAATCCAAATCACATAATTTCACCTTACGATTATAAATAGATTGAACCTCTTTGCCCATCTAAAAATCTTCTTACATCTGCTAAATCAACTACATTGCCTGCCAACATTTTACTAAGTGCACTTTCATTGTTAAATAACGGTGCTGAATTTGCTTTATGAATCCATTTATTGGCAGCATCCTCAGAGGGCAACAATATATTAAGAGACTTATAAATTCCTAAGATATAAGAAATTCTTTCCAGCATATCTTTGGATATTTTAAAATCCTTTTTGTCTTTGACCCAATTTTTATAATTAAAAAAAGTAGATGGCGAAATGTCTCCAAGCAACTTAATTTGCTGAGCCACACTGAGCTCCCATTTTTGTGAAATCGAAATAAAAGAGGCCATGCCTGCCCGACCTAACTTTTGAGGATTAATGATGTGATTATTTTGGTGTATATCCGCCATATCAATACTCCAAATTTGGATATATATTTAATATAACTCCAAAAATGTAGTTTGTCAATAAACATAAATATTTGCTTAAAATTGCGGATCTCATCCGTTTTTAGATGAATTTTGTTGCACAATGGCCATGCGTGATGGGTTATACCATCCGTATCCCACCATCCAGCCTAATAACCTCTGCATTAAGCATCTGATTCGTAATAATATGCCCCACCAGATCTGCATATTCTTCAGGAGTGGCAAATCTTTTAGGGAATAATGATTGTGCATTAAGTGATGCCCGCACTTCTTCTGTAAAACCTTGCATCATCGGTGTATCCACAAAACCGGGTGCAATGGTCATCACTCTAATACCAAATTTGGCGAGCTCTCGCGCTGCTGGCAACATCATGCCGATGATCCCTGCTTTTGAAGCACTGTACGCTGTTTGACCAATTTGCCCTTCAAAGGCTGCAATCGATGCGGTGTTAATAATCACTCCACGCTCAACATCCTCTGATTTTTGCATGCTAGCAGCTGCCAGGCGCATCACATTAAAGGTACCAACCAAGTTAACGTTTATCACTTGTTGAAAAAAAGCGAGATCCATTGGGCCTTCTTTTCCAACCATTCTTTTGGCAGGCGCAATACCTGCGCAATTAACAGCGATAGAAATTGGCCGTGAATGCGCGTGCGCAATTTTAACAAAAGCTTCTTCTAACATCTTTGCATTAGTCACATCACAGACAATCGCTAAGCCATGCGTTTCATTAGCTAGACGCACCGCAGCATTTTCGTTTTGATCGATGATAACAATTTTTGCACCTTGCTCAGCTAAATACCTACATACAGCGGCGCCCATCCCTTGCCCACCACCGGCAACCACTGCAATGTTGTCTCGTATTTTCATTTTACGTCCTTTGTTAAGCTGCATATTTTTAGTAGTATGTTGATACACATAATAGGATGATTGACAGGAAAACGTCTATGTTCCCATTGATCAATGACACAGCCACACTTATCCGTAATACCGTAACGCAATTCGCTCAAAAAGAAATCGCCCCCCTTGCACATCACATTGACGAGTCTAACCAATTTCCCAATCAGCTTTGGAAAAAAATGGGCGATCTTGGTTTACTTGGAATAACCGTTGATGAGCAATACGGTGGCACGCAACTGGGCTATCTTGAACATGTGATTGCCATGGAAGAAATCAGTCGAGCATCTGGCTCCGTTGGCTTAAGTTATGGTGCGCATTCCAATTTGTGCGTTAACCAAATTCATCGTAATGGTTCACATGAACAAAAACAACGTTATCTACCTAAACTGATTTCAGGCGAGCATGTTGGCGCTTTAGCCATGAGTGAAACTGGCAGCGGCTCTGATGTGATGAGCTTATCGTTAAGCGCGCAAGAAAAAAATGATAAGTTTATTTTAAATGGCAGCAAAATGTGGATCACCAATGGTCCTGATGCTGATGTAATTGTTGTTTATGCGCGCACCGAAAAAGATAAAGGCTCAAAAGGGATCACCGCTTTTATCGTCGAAAAAGAGTTTCCTGGTTTTAAAATTGCGCAAAAGCTCGATAAATTAGGCATGCGGGGTTCAAACACCTGCGAGTTAGTATTTGATAATTGTGAAGTGCCCTTTGATAACATCTTAGGCAAACGTAACGAAGGCGCCGCCGTTTTAATGAGCGGTTTGAATTATGAAAGATTAATCTTAGCCGCAGGCCCGCTGGGTATTATGCAATCTTGTTTGGATGTGGTTGTGCCCTACGTGCATGAAAGAAAACAATTTGGTAAAGCCATTGGTGAATTTCAATTTATTCAAGGCAAAATTGCCGATATGTATACCGTGCTGAATGCAAGCCGCGCTTTTGTGTATTCCTTAGCACAATCAGCAGATACTTTAAAAACACTTTCCAATAAAGATGCTGCAGCCGTGATTTTATATACCTCAGAGCATGCCACTCAAATGGCGCTGCAAGCTATTCAATGCTTAGGTGGTAATGGTTACATTAATGAATACCCCACAGGGCGTTTCTTAAGAGATGCCAAGTTATACGAAATAGGCGCTGGTACCTCAGAAATTCGACGTATCGTGATTGGACGTGAATTATTTGAAGAAACTAAATAAAAGGATAAGCTTGTGAGTGATGATAAAGTAGTCATTGTTGCCAGTAAAAGAACACCTATTGGACAATTTCAAGGCAGCTTTGCAAGCCTGAGTTCACCCACCCTCGCAAGTATCGCCATCAAAGCAACCCTTGAACAAGCGAATATCCCATCAAATGATATAGATGAAGTCATTATGGGCTGTGTTTTAAGTGCTGGCATTGGCCAAGCGCCTGCAAGACAAGCAGCCCTTTTTGCTAATTTACCAAATAGTGTTCCTTGCACCACCATCAATAAAATGTGTGGCTCAGGCATGAAGGCCATGATGCTGGGTGCTGATATATTATTAGCAGGCTCTCAAAAAATAATGCTAGCTGGCGGTATGGAAAGCATGACCAATGCGCCCTATATCTTAGAGAAAGCGCGTTCTGGCTATCGAATGGGGCATGGCACATTATACGATCATATGTTTTTAGATGGCTTAGAAGATGCCTACTACAAAGGCAAGTTAATGGGGGTTTTTGCCGAGTTATGTGCTGAAAAATATCGTTTCAGCAGAAAAGAACAAGATGATTTTGCATTAGAATCGTTAAAGCGATCTAAAGAAGCAATTAGCAATGGTTACTTTAAAAAATAAATTGCACCTCTCACCCTTGTCACTAAAGCGGGATCATCTTTAGTTTT
>CAZSGE010000015.1:0-52866 GCA_964606325.1 Uncultured Candidatus Berkiella sp. | reverse complement strand
CAGCAACATCATCAAGTACATTCAAATCTTCAAGTGTTCCTTTACCATGTAATATCCGATGTAACATCCTTGCTAACCAACCTGTGCCTTCACGGCAAGGGGTACATTGACCACAAGATTCTTCAAAATAAAAGTCCGAAATTCTGGCAAGCATACTCACCATACACGTGGTTTCATCCATCACAATCACGGCGCCTGATCCTAACATCGATCCTGCTTTAGAGAGCGAGTCGTAATCCATGTTCAGTGTCATCATCTGATCACCTGGAATAACGGGCACCGATGATCCACCTGGTATAACGGCTTTGAGCTTTTTGCCACCTTTCATACCACCGGCCATTTCTAACAACGTAGCAAACGGCGTGCCTAAAGGAATTTCATAGTTCCCGGGTTTATTAACATGGCCTGATACACAAAATATTTTTGTGCCACCATTATTTGGAATACCAATATCTAAAAACCATTTACCACCATGTTGTAAAATAACCGGTACAGAAGCATAGCTTTCAGTATTGTTGATATTGGTTGGGTTACCATAAATACCATAGTTAGCAGGAAATGGCGGCTTAAATCGTGGTTGGCCTTTTTTGCCCTCCAAGGATTCCATGAGTGCGGTTTCTTCGCCGCAAATGTAAGCACCAGCCCCTAGAACATTGTGCAATTCAAAATCAAAACCACTGCCTAAAATGTTCTTACCAATCAACCCAAGCTCGCGCGCCTCTTTTAGGGCATGTTCCATACGTTGAAATGGTTCAATAAATTCGCCGCGTAAATAGTTATATCCCACTGAGGCATTCATCACATAACCGGCGATTGCCATGCCCTCAATTAATTGGTGGGGATTAAAACGTAAAATATCTCTGTCTTTACAAGTACCGGGCTCACCTTCATCAGAATTACATAACACATACTTTTGGCCTGGCTTATTGCGAGGCATAAAGCTCCACTTTAAGCCGGTGGGAAAGCCTGCGCCCCCGCGTCCCCTTAAAGCGGATATTTTTAATTCATTAATAATGTCATCAACAGGTGTTTTGTTTTTTAAGATATTTTGCCAAACCTCATAACCACCCACTGAGCGATAGGCTTCCAGTGACCAAGGCTTCTCTAAGTGCAAGGTTCTAAAACAAACTTGATTGGTTGGAACACTCATCTACTACTCCTTGGTTGCCAAAATCTCATCGACTTTTTGCGCGTTGAGATTTTCATAGTAATGATCACCAATTTGCATTGCAGGTGCCCCACAACATGCCGCCAAACACTCCACAGATTTGAGGGTAAACTTACCATCGGAGGTGGTTTCACCAAGCCCAATCCCCAATTTGTTGGTAAGATGTTTAACAATATCGTTTGAGCCACTTAACATGCAGGAAATATTGGTGCACACACATATTTTATGGCGTCCAACGGGCTTGAGTTCAAACATGCTGTAGAAGGTAGCCACTTCAAAAGCAGCTATTTTGGGCATTCCCAAATAGGCAGCCACAGCTTCAATCAATTCGTTGGTTAAAAATCCACCATTTTCATTTTGAACATAGGTGAGCGCCGCAATAATCGCAGATTGTTTTTGTTCTTTAGGATATTTCTGGAGCCAATGATCAATATGACTTCTGGCCTTTTGTGATAATACATCAGGCGAAATTAAATTTTTGTCTGTCACACTCACCTGTCTATCTCTCCAAATACGATGTCTTGGGAACCAATGACAGCCACCACATCCGCAATCATATGTCCTTTAACCATTTCGTTCATTGCTGCCAAATGAGGAAAACCTGCAGCGCGAACTTTAACCCGATAAGGTTTATTGGCACCATCTGACACTAAATAAACGCCGAATTCACCTTTGGGATGCTCAATCGCGGCATAGGCTTCACCTTCAGGCACGCAAAACCCCTCGGTAAACAATTTGAAATGATGAATTAAAGATTCCATATCATCTTTCATTTTAACGCGTGAGGGCGGCACAATCTTATTATCGTCAATCACCACTGGCCCTGGATTTTCACGTAACCATTTGACACATTGGCGAATGATGCGATTACTTTGGCGCATTTCTTCTACTCGCACCAAATATCTATCGTAGCAATCACCATGGGTTCCTACGGGAATATCAAAATCGAGCTTGTCATAAACGGCATAGGGTTGTTTTTTACGTAAATCCCACTCAACGCCTGAGCCTCTTAACATCGGACCAGAAAAACCTAATTGCAGTGCGCGATCTCGAGAAACCACACCAATACCAACTGTTCTTTGTTTCCAAATTCGGTTATCGGTTAATAAGGTTTCATAGTCATCAACGCATTTAGGAAAACGCTCCGTAAAATCCCAAATGAAATCTAAAAGAGAACCGCTTCGGGTTTCATTGAGTTTTTTAGTTTCTTTTTCAGAATGCCACATAGAAGGTTTATATTGCGGCATCACACCTGGCAAATCACGATAAACCCCACCTGGGCGGTAATAAGTTGCATGAAGACGCGCACCACTCACTGCTTCATAACAATCCATGAGATCTTCTCTCTCACGAAATGCATACAAAAATACGGTCATCGCGCCGATATCTAAAGCGTGTGCACCAATCCACATTAAGTGGTTGAGAATCCGAGTGATTTCATCAAACATCACGCGAATATATTGCGCTCGAATAGGCGCGCTAATGCCTAATAATTTTTCAATCGCCAAAACATAGCCGTGCTCATTGCACATCATCGACACGTAATCGAGTCTATCCATATAACCAATGCTTTGATTATAGGGTTTGCTTTCAGCGAGCTTTTCCGTGGCACGATGCAATAAGCCTACATGCGGATCAGCGTGTACAACGACTTCGCCATCAAGCTCCAAAATTAAACGTAATACGCCATGTGCCGCAGGATGTTGCGGCCCAAAATTCATGGTGTAGTTTTTAATCTCACCCATTCTTACCTTCTTGCATGACTTCTTCATGCTTGGCTTTTCGAATTACTTTAGGGACTAATGTGCGTGGCACAATATCGACGGGATCGTAAACAACGCGCTCTTGTTTGGCATCGTAGCGCACTTCAACATTACCAACGAGCGGGAAATCTTTACGAAACGGATGGCCAATAAAACCGTAATCGGTTAATAAACGTCTCAAGTCGGGATGATTAATAAACAAGATCCCATAGAGATCAAATGCTTCTCGTTCATACCAATTGGCACTATTGTAAACGCTCACGACAGAATCAATCATGGGATCGTTATCTGAGACAAAAGCACGAACTCGGATCCGTTGGTTATGCGTGATTGAAAGTAAATGATAAACCACGGCCAAGCGGGGTTTGGCCCAGAAACTATTCTTATAAACTTCTGAAATCGGTCGAACTGCTCGTTCAAAACCGGTGCAGGTTGCTTCAAAAGTTTCCCATTCACTGATGCCATAATGAAGGTAGTCTATCCCGCAAAGATCCATCAGCATTTCAAATTTAAAATCTTCATCATCACGTAAACGCGTGCAGACTTTTACAATGGCATAGCTAGGAATTTCGATGGTTAACTCATTATTGGCAATGGTTAGAGAGTCAATGTCCATCGCCAATTTTTCACGAATTTTTTCCGCTAAAAGCTCAAGCTTTTTCATTTGAGCTCCTTGCAATAGTATTGGTTCTTCTTATTTTATTTTGTAATTGCAAAATACCATATAACAAGGCCTCTGCCGTGGGAGGACAACCTGGCACATACACATCCACCGGGACAATTCTGTCACAACCTCTGACCACAGAAAAAGAATAATGGTAATAACCGCCGCCGTTAGCACATGAGCCCATGGAAATCACCCATCGGGGTTCTGCCATTTGATCGTAAACTTTACGCAATGCGGGGGCCATTTTATTGCAAAGTGTACCTGCGACAATCATCACATCAGATTGTCTGGGACTGGGTCTGAATACGATACCGAATCTATCCAGATCGTACCGTGAAGCACCTGCGTGCATCATTTCAACAGCACAACAAGCCAGCCCAAAAGTCATTGGCCACATTGAGCCTGTTCTAGCCCAATTAACTAGTTTATCAACTGAGGTAGTGACAAAACCTTTTTTCAGTACGCCTTCTACTCCCATTCTAGCGCCCCTTTTTTCCACTCATACAAAAACCCTACCATCAGCAACCCCAGGAATAAGCCCATGGCAATGACACCAGGCCAGGCCATTGTTTTCACTATCACTGCCCAGGGGAATAAAAAGGCAACTTCCAAATCAAAGATGATGAACAAAATGGCGATCAGGTAAAAACGCACGTCAAATTTAAAACGTGAGCTTTCAAAGGGCTCAAAGCCACATTCATATTGCGATAATTTTTCAGGATCAGGTTTTCTGGGCGAAATAAGTGAGCCGAGTCCAATGAGGAGAACCGCTATACCCACTGCTAATCCCATAAAGATTAGGATAGGAAGGTAATTTTCTAACACTTTTTAGAATCCTTACCAGATAAAATGTATTTGCCAAACACAACACCACATCTTATCGATCGATGCAGTTTTATCAAAGAAATTTGTAAAATTAGCCTGTTTGCTACTTTGACATCCCGGATTTATTACTTGTCATCCCGAGCAAAGCGAGGGATCAAGCACTGTCGAGATCCCTCGCTTTGCTCGGGATGACAGATTGCAATAGTTGGTGCCCAAGGCCGGACTCGAACCGGCACAGCTTTCGCCACTACCCCCTCAAGATAGCGTGTCTACCAATTTCACCACTTGGGCTTGTCTTATACTTCAGGAACATCACTTGCAGGTGTGGAGGGAAGTTCCTTGTCATTATTCGTTGCAGGCACAGCTTCAGTTGAGCTTGCAGGTACATCTAGCATTTTGGGGTGGTATTCTTTATTTAAATACCAAACTAAAACTAAATTTAATAAGAAAAACACACCCGCCAAAATAGCCGTCAAACGACTTATAAATCCACCTGATCCCTGACTACCAAATACGGTTTGGGATGCGCCACTGCCAAAAGTCGCCCCAGTTTGAGCGCCTTTACCATGTTGAATCAGGATAAGGCCGACCAAAAAAAAGGAAACGATAAAATGCACTGTCAGTAAAATTATATACATGGTCTTTACCTTAAAGCAGCATCGCTGATTGCCATAAAATCATTCGCATTAAGGGATGCGCCACCCACGAGAGCCCCGTCAATATCAGGGCTGGCAAACAAGCCTTGGGCATTATTTGCTTTCACGCTCCCGCCATAAAGTATCGGCAAGGATTTAGCTAACGTCGCATCATACTCGGCCAAGGTCTGTCTGAGCAAGCCATGAACAGCTTGAGCTTGCTCGGGAGAGGCTGTTAGGCCTGTTCCTATCGCCCAAACAGGCTCATAAGCTATCAACGTGTCCGCAAAAACCTCTATCCCATGGGAAAGTAGGGCTTGTAGTTGACTTGTAACGACTGAATTCGTTAACTCAGCCAAGCGCTGCTCTTTTGTTTCACCGACGCATAAAATGGGGGTAAGACCTGCAGCTTTAGCTACTAAAAATTTCGCAGCAATTTCTTCATCGGTTTCGAGATTAAACTGTCTACGTTCGGAATGGCCAACAATCACATAGTGGCAACCCATTTCAACTAACATCGAGGCACTCACTTGACCTGTGAAGGCCCCCACTTGATGAGCGCTCACATCCTGGGCACCTAGTTTAAGGCCAGGCACATCTTTAAAAAGGCTTGAAGCAAATTCTAAATAGGGAAAGGGTGGACAAATGGCCATCTCGCATTGTGAGCCAAATGACTCCGCCCTCTTTGCAAATTCACCCACAAACTCTCTGATCTGCACTTTAGAGCCATGCATTTTCCAGTTGCCAATCACCGTGAGCTTTCTTGTCATACTACTTATTGCTTTGTTGTAAACTTTAAAACCGGTGAATATTAACTGAGTTACTTAATGATCTGCAACAAAATTTCCTTGTTGCTCATGAAAGCTTTACTGTACACTTAGGCGACTATCTAAAACTATATATTTAAGTGCAACATGCCTCCACGAAAAATCCATGTAAAATCTAGCGCACAACAACCACTGCCCACACCCAAAGCCCTGCCGCCTGCAATGATGGGAACCCTTGATCTTGCCATCTCCAACAGAATAGAAAATCCTAATCAATTTAGTGCAAAACACTATGAACAACTTGGGGATTTTTTCAAAAGTTATACCAATTTTATTCCTGTTATTTATGTGATCACCAAAAGACGCGCCAACCTTGTATTATCTGATGGTGCACTTCATCTTATCAGTGAACTTGACGAGGCTTTGTATCAAATCGTAAGGGATAATGCGCTTGAATTTTATACGCATGTTTTAGTTTTATACGGCCGCTATTTTGAATTTCTCATTGATCCAGTATGTGAACAAGATGTTCTCGATAGTTTACTGTGCGCATTAATGATAAGCGCGAAAGTGAGCGTGGGCTTACACGTCAATGATATGAGAAAGATCTTGCAGTATATCTATGAAAATGAAAACGATGAGCTGTTCCACTTCATGAGTAATCATATTGAAGAAAAAAAATCTCATTTTTCTTTAAATAAACGCGATATTTTACTCCAACATGAACAAGAGCTTCTTGAAATTTTTGATGCCATGAAAAATAAATCCGCAACAAAAGCGCAAAGTGAATTTTTTGATGAAGCATTATTGTGTCTTCCCAACTCCTTGGATCGCGAGTTCGAGAGACATCATCACGCAAGAAATTTATTGCAACACAATGGATATTTGAAACAAGAGACTCTTTTAGCGCTAGAAAGCGCTTTCTTATCTAGAATGAATTGGCGCGTCTCGCTTTTGTGCAATCATGCGCAGTTACGTCAGTTTATGATGATGTGCTGGCACTATGGGGCTAATTTGCTTGATCCAGCAGCTAAAAACAACGCCAGTACAGAAATACACCATCACATTCTGCAGGCATTTGAAGCGCTGTTAAATGATTTTGGTAAAGTCACAACTTTACCGCTTTTGACGGGCTCTCCATCTAACCACCCAAGACAAAATGACGATGACGACAACGACAATGAAACACATAACAGTGTGACAGGCTTAACCTTTGCCTTTGATGCGCTGTCATTGAGACCACAACGCCACCTCAATCATCCTAATGT
The DNA here is from genome assembly GCA_964606325.1 of Uncultured Candidatus Berkiella sp. GTDB lineage: Bacteria > Pseudomonadota > Gammaproteobacteria > Berkiellales > Berkiellaceae > Berkiella. Next base: position 45,773 of record CAZSGE010000015.1, on the reverse strand, counting down.
CTCAAGCTCTTCACAAAGCAAAAAGTGGTCACCTTAACATTGCGATTAAGAACAGAGAAAACTGAGAAGATACACGTATTTAAATCCTAATTTAGTGTTTATATGACTTCATTTTGCATAGCTAACCTGCTAACATCTGCCAATCAGATTACTCAAAGGTTACACTATATGAAGTTTAAGCATCCCGCGCATCAAAATATCTATCGTGAAGCTATTAAGGCCATTCACGCACAACACTGGAATGAGGCCGTTCAGGGATTACAAACATTACATCTGCTTTTACAAGAATCCCGAGAGATCTCTCACGCTAATAAAATTAACAGCCTGATTCAATGCATTCAGCATCCGGTAAAAAGAGAAACGCTAGTTACAACATTATTAGCCCAAAACCAGGCGCAGCATCAAGCTAATCAAGTAAAACTTAACAAAACAGAATCCTTTAAAGCTGAAATTGATGCATTAGAGGAAACTGCACATAAAGAATTTGATAACAATGATTTTTACAATTCTGCTATATCCTATGGCGCTGTTGCTGCCAAAACCAAGGATTTACCCCAGTTTAAAGAAAATTATGCAGCCGCTATTTGGTCACAAGCAAGCGCTTATGAATCTTTAGCCTATGAAATCGCTGGCACAACCCCTATTAAAGCACAAAGCTATGTGGATAAAGCCATTCGGCGTGTTAAAGAATCCTTGGTTGTGTATACGCAATTAAAATCTGATTATGATATAGATGAATGCACTAAAAAGTTAAAAGTACTTAAAGAATACAAAGCCACATTACAAACACAAAACAAACAAAACGAAACCACCCAGGCTGAGCTCTTTAAGAGTTTAGATAAAGTTAAATGCGCTTACGCAGTGCCAGAGGCAATCGATGAAGATTGCGCTGCCATGTTAGTTGCATTGAGGGGCACCCCTGTATATGTCCGTGGTTTTAATTATGATAGAGCGGCTGCGAATGAATTGAAAAAACCTCTTTCAGACATCCCAATTGTTAAAGATGATAAAACGAAATTAGCACAATAAAAAAGGGACTGTGAAGTCCCTTTTTTTGTTTTCAATATTTTAATTGCCTATGAAAAACATCATGCAAAATAGGATGATTTTCTAAGCAATGCCTTTTCTAAATGTTTTTCCTTCCTTTAATCCTGATTTTTAAGCTCAATATCTAGATCCATTTTGAAATACAAACACTTAGCGTTAAGCTAGGAGCATCATTTATATTTAAGCGGAGTACTTATCAGTTTAGCAGGTGTTAATAACGAAATGGATTCTAGCAATCCTACGGCAGTCGCTTTAGGCGTAGTTGCTGGTATGAGTTCATTGTGCATTTTACCCGAAGCTTTCGCACCAGCAGCAGGCGCAAGTTTTGCTGCCCTATTAACAGCATTGAGTTATCAAGGTGATCTTGCTTATTTTGCAATCCCTGCTGGGATGTTTGGAGGACTGCTCGGTCTGACTTTAGGCCCCATCGCTACATCAGTAGCAGTAGGATATACCACGCATGCGATAGTTGATTCAGTCATGGAATACATGTCGCCAACGCAGAAAATAGTACCGCTATTTGATAAAAGCAGAAAATCTGCGGCCAATGTGCAAGCCGCCTTAGAACCAAATAAACCGGAGTCTTCAAATAGATATAGATAAACCTTTCTAGGTTTTTATATGATTGGACTCCTCGCGGTAGAGAGGAAAGTCGCTAGCCCCGCGTGTAGACGTTTCTTAGCGTCGGAACGTGGAGTTGAGAAATATACAATAATTGGAGCTGCGGTAGCAGCGTAAAATTCTCTTACGCCACATGCGCCGCTTTCTTAACGACATCCGCTATTTGCTGAGCGGTTTGTTCTATCAAGGTTTTATCTTCACCTTCCACCATCACGCGCACTAAAGGCTCTGTGCCAGAGGGGCGCAATAATATGCGTAATTTAGAGTGCAATTCTTTTTGCAGCTTGCTAACGATTTCTTGTACAGATGGCGCTTTGACAACTTGTGCACCATTAGTGACGGGTACATTTAAGAGCACTTGTTCACATTTAACCATGCCCTTTTTTAATTCGTGCAAGGTTTTGTTGGTGTGGCACATATGCGCCAGCACTTGCAATGCACTCACAATACCGTCACCGGTGGTGGTTTTATCTAAGCAAATTAAATGGCCAGATCCTTCACCGCCTAATTGCCAACCGGTTTGCACTAAGGCATCCATCACATATTTGTCGCCCACATTGGTGCGCGTAAATGGTATGTGCATTTGTTCAAAAGCGCGCTCTAAGCCCAGATTACTCATTTGCGTGCCCACCACACCGCCATTTAAAATGCCACGTTCATGGTAAGAACAAGCTATGATGTAGAGCAATTCGTCGCCGTCGACGACTTCGCCTTTATGATCAACAAAAATCACGCGATCGCCATCACCATCTAGCGCAATGCCCACTTCGGCTTTCTCTTGCAGTACTCTTTCTTGTAAAGACTTAGGATGGATAGAGCCACATTCATGATTAATATTAAAACCATCAGGTTGATTATGTATAACAGTAACATCAGCGCCTAATTCAGAAAACACATTGGGTGCAATGTGGTAAGCAGCCCCATTCGCGCAATCGACCACAATTTTGATGCCTTTGAGATCGTGTGACTTTAAAAAAGTGCCTTTACAAAATTCAATATAGCGCCCAGCGGCGTCTTCTAAAAATTTAGCACGGCCAATACCATGAGGCTCAGCGGTGGTCATATTCGCTGATAACAAACTTTCAATTTTACTTTCAATGGCATCTGGGAATTTTTTACCTTCGCCACTGAAAAATTTAATGCCATTATCGTAATAAGGGTTATGAGAAGCACTGACCACCACACCTACTTGTGCACCCACTGAGCGCGTTAAGTAAGCAATCGCTGGCGTTGGCATAGGGCCCAGTAAATACACATCTAAGCCTGAGGCAACAAATCCTGATTCCAGTGCTGCTGATAACATGTATCCAGAGATCCGAGTGTCTTTGCCAATGACGACTGTACCACGACCATCTTGTGCTAAAATTTGTCCCACAGCCCAACCCAACTTAAGGGCAAATTCTGCTGTAATAGGTGTCACACCCGTTCGACCTCGGATCCCATCGGTACCAAAATATTTACGCGAAACAGACATCGGCTTTGCTCCTTTGCATAAAGGGTTGCACCGCACTCACCACAGCAAGCGCATCTTTAGTTTGTGCAACATCGTGCGTACGAATAATAGTGGCACCATGCATTGCAGCTATAACAGCGCCCGCAATACTAGCATAAAGTCTTTGGTTTACTTCTTTATTGAGTATTTCACCAAACATTGATTTTCTAGAAAGTCCTACCAATACTGGCACACCTAATTGTTTAAATTCTGCTAGGTCGGCTAATAGCGCTAAATTATGCGCTAATTTTTTTCCAAAACCAAAACCAGGATCAATCCAGATGTTATCCAAAGAAATGCCTGCGTTTTGGCACGCAAGAACCCTGCTACTTAAAAAATCCCAAATATCTCTTACCACGTCTTGATAGCTTGGCGCTTGCTGCATAGACGCTGGTGTTCCCTGCATATGCATAAGGCACACTTTTACTTGATGCTGCGCAATCAGTTCGATAGCACCTTGATCCATTAAAGCATTGACATCATTGATAACATCTACACCCGCCTTTATCGCCTCTTTCATCACAGCGGTATGGCGTGTATCAATTGAAATACAAACATCAGTTTGCTTTTTCAATGCTTCAATCACAGGAATGACTCGTTCACATTCCTCTTCAATGCTAACCGGTTTAGCGCCAGGTCTTGTAGACTCGCCACCAATATCAATGATATGAGCGCCATCACGCACTAAACCTAAAGCATGATTAATGGCGTTTTCTTTTACTAAAAAGCATCCGCCATCTGAAAAAGAATCAGGGGTAACATTGAGCACCCCCATAATTTGTATAGACATGGATTTTATTTTCATTCCTATGTAAGCGAAGCGAACAAACATCCCACTTTCGTAAATGGGGAGCGCGTGGCTAGACACGCGCAGGGGGATTTAGTTGCTTTTTGTTAATGCGATTTAGCGGTGTCTTCTTCGTTATCATCCATACTACGTTTTTCTGAATCAACCTCGGGTGTAATTGGCTTTTCCTTGGTTGGACTTGAACGAGGCGGCTCATTTTTAGAGGAGTCACCAGTAGACCAACCATCTGGTTCACGTGGTGTTCTGCCTGCCATTAAATCATCTAATTGTTTGGCATCGATTGTTTCAAATTTTAGCAATGCTTCTGCCATTTTATGTAAAATAGCTTCTTTCTCGACCAAAATCTGCTTCGCTCTTTCGTAATTTTTATCAATGATTTTTCGAATTTCTTCATCGATGATGCTAGCAGTGGTGCTGGCAACCTCTTTTCTTGTGCTGACACTGTGACCTAAAAAGATTTCGCCTTCGTCCTCTGAATAGGTTAATGGTCCAAGCTTTTCAGATAAACCCCATTTGGTAACCATGTTGCGAGCGATTTCGGTTGCACGTTTAATATCGTTCGAAGCACCGGTTGTAACGCTTTCGGGTCCAAAAATCAGCTCTTCGGCAAGACGGCCACCAAATAAGCTGGCAATGGAGCTTTCGAGACGTTTCTTGGAATAACTGTATCTATCTTGCTCAGGCAAGAACATCGTGACACCTAAGGCTGCGGCGCGAGGAATAATACTCACCTTGTAAACGGGATCATGATCAGCCACTGTTAGCCCAACAATCGCATGTCCTGCTTCATGGTATGCAGTCAATTGGCGCTCTTGTTCACTCATCACCATGCTATGGCGTTCCACACCCATGATGATTTTGTCTTTGGCGTGTTCCATTTCTTCCATATCGACAAGGCGTTTATTGTGACGAGCTGCAAGAAGTGCCGCTTCGTTCACTAAGTTCGCCAAATCTGCACCTGAGAACCCAGGTGTACCACGTGCTATCGTACGGGGATCAACGTCGTCGGTGATAGGAATTTTACGTAAGTGTACTTTTAGAATTTGTTCACGACCTCTAACATCTGGCAAGCCAACGACAACTTGTCTATCAAAGCGGCCTGGACGCAGCAAGGCTTTATCTAAAACATCTGGTCGATTGGTTGCAGCAATAACAATCACACCTTCACTACCTTCAAAACCATCCATTTCAACCAATAATTGGTTAAGTGTTTGTTCGCGCTCATCGTGACCACCACCTAAACCCGCACCACGATGACGGCCCACGGCATCAATTTCATAGAGAAAAATGATACAAGGTGCATGTTTTTTCGCTTGATCAAACATGTCACGAACGCGGGAAGCGCCGACACCAACGAACATTTCAACAAAGTCTGAACCAGATATGGTAAAGAAAGGGGCCTTCGCTTCGCCAGCAATAGCTTTTGCTAATAAAGTTTTACCGGTACCAGGTTGACCAACAAGCAACACGCCTCTTGGAATACGACCACCTAAGCGTTGAAATTTTTCCGGATCTTTTAAGAAGTCGACTAATTCTTTTACTTCTTCTTTAGCTTCATCCACCCCAGCAACATCAGCAAAAGTGACTTTCACTTGGTCTTCACCGAGCAATCTAGCGCGGCTTTTACCAAAGGTCATGGCACCTCGGCCACCACCACCTTGCATCTGACGCATAAAATACATCCAGACACCAATAAAGAGAATAATAGGGAACCAGCTAATAAAGATATTCATGAGCAAGCTTTGTTGCTCAGGCGCTTTGCCTACCACTGTTACTTTGTTGTTTAATAACTCAGCCAACAGATATTCATCAGGAATCGGCATATACGTAATAAAATTATCTTTATTGCGCGTGGTACCACGAATTTGACGATTATCAATCGTCACGGTATCCACATCCCCTTTCTTAACATTATCAAGAAATTGGGAATACGCGATTTTGTTGACTTGAGCGTTCCTGGGACCAAAATTGCTAAAAACTGACATTAAGATGACAGCAATGATGAGCCATAATACGAGATTTTTTACCATGTCATTCAAGGCTAGGACCCCTTGGTGTAGCTACATCCAATTTTGTTTATTATTTAACTAATTTTACTGATCGGCAACTAAGCCAATACCATAAGCAATATACTATATATTATAGTAGCCTCTCGCCAAGACATACAGCTCGCGAGAAGCAGATCTTGATGCATCGGGCTTTCGGATCACAACTTTCTCAAAGCACTGACGCAATTTTTTGATATATAGATCAAAGTCTTCGCCTTGAAATACCTTTACTAAGAAGCCGCCACCTTTTTTTAAATGCTGCAAAGCAAAATCCAAAGCGAGATCGGCCAAAATCATCATACGGGGTTGATCGACTGCGACAGTGCCGCTTAAGTTAGGCGCCATATCTGAAACAACCCAGTCTACTTTTTCAGCCCCCACCAATGATTCTAAGCTTTCTAACACATTTTGTTCAGTAAAATCGCCCTGCAAAAAAGTTACTCCGGCAAGAGGGTCCATCTCCAGTCTGTCTAAAGCAATGATTTTGCCGTTTTTGCCTACGAGCTTGACCAAAATTTGTGACCATCCCCCTGGGGCTGCGCCTAAATCAATGACAGTCATATTAGGCTTAAATAGCTTGTCTCTTTCGTGTAGCTCCAACAATTTAAAAGTTGCACGCGAGCGATAACCCAATTTTTGGGCTTTTTGAACGAAAGGATCGTTAATGTGACGTGCGATCCAGGATTTTCCGTGTTTAGTTTGAGCCATTGTGTTTTACAGGAGAAGTTTCTCAGGTTAAAATGCGATAAGTTAAACTACATTCTAAAGTAAACCAGAGCAAATGTTAACCCGCACTTTTATTAGAAACTTAATTACTAAAGCCCATCCTTTAAAGCCAGTCGTTTTAATTGGCAACAAAGGCCTCACTGATGCCGTTCATAATGAAGTGGAAGCAGCACTACTTGCGCATGAACTCATTAAAGTTCGTGTGAATGCACCAACGCGCGAAGCAAGAAAAGAAATGATTGAGAAAATGGCACAAGTACATAAAGCCGAAGTTGTGCAAAGTATTGGCCATATATTGACTTTGTATCGGGTGAATGAAGATTAATTGACTAATTTTGTTGTCATTCTGAACGTAGTGAAGAATCTCTCCCGGAGATCCTTCGCTAACGCTCAGGATGACAAGTATTAAGCCAAATACTCAATCCCATGGATCTCATATTCCAATTCACCGCTTGGCGTTTGCACCATGGCAATATCGCCTTTATTCTTGCCGATCATAGCTCGAGCAATCGGTGAATTCACAGAAATCATTCCCTGTTTTAAATCCGCTTCATCATCACCAACGATTTTGTATTTCACTTGTTCATCAGTGTTGACGTTAATTAGCGTCACCGTGGTACCAAATACGACACGACCATTTTTAGGTAGCTTAGTCACGTCAATAATTTGGGCATTAGATAATTTATTTTCAACCTCGGAAATACGTCCTTCTAAAAAGGATTGCTGCTCTTTAGCCGCATGGTATTCCGCATTTTCTTTTAAATCTCCATGTCCACGCGCTTCAGCAATAGCTTCAATAATTTTAGGACGCTCAACCGTTTTTAAACGATTAAGCTCTTCGCGCAATAGCGTTGCACCTTTGATGGTCATTGGAAACTTGATCATAGTGCTTTTACCCTTAAATGCAGTTCCTGAATTGGCGCTATGTTATCATTTTTTTGATATGCCAGCGCAAGCACATGAGCCCGCGCACCAGACAGGGTAGTTGTGTAACATACTTTATATTGAAGTGCCGTTCGTCGTATCGCGTGTGAATCCGCTATCGCTTTTCGACCTTCAGTCGTATTAATAATGAAAGCGATTTTATCATTTTTGATGCTATCCACAATATGAGGACGTCCTTCGTTCACCTTACTGGTAATGTCGCACGCTAACCCAGCATCATGAATAGCTTTGGCTGTACCAGAGGTTGCTAGCAACTTAAATCCAAACTGCTGCAAGTGTTTCGCTATTTCTACCACACCTGGTTTATCAGCATCTTTCACACTGATCAGTGCTATACCTTGGCTGATTTGCGGAGAAAGTGTCGCTAACTCGCTCTTAGCATAGGCTGCAGCAAAATTATCTCCCACGCCCATCACTTCACCGGTTGAGCGCATTTCAGGCCCTAATAAGGGATCGACGCCCGGAAACTTTTCAAAAGGAAATACGCTTTTCTTAACGGCATAAAATTCAGGAATAAGTTCAGATGTTTTATTTTGCATAATCAGAGATTTACCAATCATGCAACAAGCAGCAATTTTAGCCAGGGAAACACCAATCACTTTTGAAATAAAAGGCACTGTTCTTGCCGCGCGCGGATTAACTTCTAAAACATAAATTTGATTATTTTTGATTGCAAATTGCGCATTAATTAAGCCAACAACGCCCAATTCAATTGCCATTTTTCGCATACTGTCACGCAATTCATTTTGAATAGCACTACTCAAACTGAACGGTGGTAAAGAGCAAGCAGAATCACCAGAATGCACTCCCGCTTGTTCGATATGCTCCATGATGCCGCCAATAAGCACATTTTCACCATCACTAACGGCATCCACGTCCACTTCAATGGCATCATCTAAAAATCTGTCTAATAATATCGGTGCATCGCTATTTTGACGCTGCATGTAATCACGTAATTCTTCATCTGAATAAACAACTTCCATCGCTCGACCACCTAATACATAGGATGGACGCACGATAATCGGATAACCTATTTTATTCGCAATCGTGATGCCTTCACTGATTGATGAGGCCATGCCATTAGGTGGCTGCCGTAAATTCAAACGTGTGATCATTTCACCAAATCGTCCTCTGTCCTCCGCTCTATCGATAGCATCAGGAGAGGTACCTATGATTGGCACACCATTCGCTTCTAAGGCTTTTGCCAATTTAAGCGGTGTTTGCCCACCAAATTGCACAATAACACCCTTGGGTTTTTCTAGATGAACAATTTCTAATACATCTTCCAAAGTCAAAGGTTCAAAATATAAACGATCGGAGGTGTCATAGTCAGTTGAAACCGTTTCAGGATTACAGTTAACCATGATGGTCTCAAAACCTTCTTCGCGCATGGCTTGTGCGGCATGAACACAACAATAATCAAACTCTATGCCTTGACCGATTCGGTTAGGTCCTCCTCCCAATACCATGATTTTTTTGTTGGTAGTGGGAAGTGCTTCACATTCTTCTTCGTAAGTAGAATACATATAAGCCGTTTGCACGGAAAACTCTGCAGCGCAGCTATCGACGCGCTTGTAAACAGGACGAATATTTAACCCATGACGATGCGCTCTAAAATCTTGCTCACTCACGTGTAGTAACGACGCTAGTCGATGATCTGAAAAACCTTTACGTTTGAGTGCAAGCATTTTTGTCTTGCTGATGTCACTTAAACTATATTGTGAAAGCGACTGTTCAGTATCCACCAAGTCTTTAATCTGTGCTAAAAACCAAGGATCAATATGCGAAAGCTGATAAACTTCATCTATCGACAAGCCTAAACGAAAAGCGTCGTTGACATACCACAAACGTTGTGACGTTGGGCGTTGCAAAGCAGCGCGAACCTCAACCAACGATTCCGGTTTGTTCACATCCACAATCGATTCTAGACCATATAAACCCACTTCTAAGCCACGAATAGCTTTTTGCAAAGATTCTTGAAAAGTGCGCCCCATGGCCATCACTTCACCTACGGATTTCATTTGAGTGGTCAAATGTGGATCAGCTTGAGGAAATTTTTCAAAATTAAAACGTGGAATTTTTGTGACGACATAATCTATTGAAGGCTCAAAAGACGCAGGCGTTTGATTACCGGTGATCTCATTAGCCAACTCATCTAAGGTATAACCAATTGCTAATTTAGCAGCAATTTTCGCAATCGGGAAACCCGTTGCTTTAGAGGCTAAGGCCGATGAACGTGAGACCCGTGGATTCATTTCAATCACATGCAGCTCGCCTGTTTTAGGACAAACCGCAAATTGCACATTCGAGCCACCTGTTTCAACACCGATTTTACGTAAAACAGCAATCGAGGCATCTCGCATCAATTGATATTCTTTGTCAGTTAAAGTTTGAGCCGGCGCAACTGTGATGGAATCACCCGTGTGAATGCCCATCGCATCCAGGTTCTCGATGGAGCAGACAATGATGCAGTTATCATTTTTATCTCGCACCACTTCCATTTCATATTCTTTCCAACCAATAATGGATTGTTCAATCAACAATTCACTGGTGGGAGACATCTCTAAGCCACGCTTACAGATCTCTTCAAACTCTTCCATGTTATAAGCAATACCACCACCGCTACCACCTAAAGTAAACGACGGACGAATGATTGTTGGAAAGCCTACCGAAGCTTGTGCTTGCTTAGCACTTTCCAAACTATGAGCAATAGAAGATTTAGGCATTTTTAAGCCAATTTCACCCATTGCTTTACGAAACTGTTCTCTATCTTCAGCTTTATCTATGGCTTCTTTGCTTGCGCCAATCAGTTCAACATTATATTGCTTGAGCACGCCTTCACGCACTAAATCTAAAGCGCAATTTAGTGCAGTTTGCCCACCCATGGTTGGCAACAAAGCACAGGGGCGTTCTTTTTCAATGATTCGTGCAACTATCTTCCAGTGAATTGGCTCAATATAAATAGCATCTGCCATCTGTGGATCAGTCATGATGGTTGCAGGATTAGAATTAACCAAAATCACACGATAACCATCTTCTCTTAGCGCTTTGCACGCTTGTGCGCCAGAATAATCAAACTCGCAGCCCTGGCCAATCACAATAGGGCCGGCCCCTATCACTAAAATACTTTTAAGATCTGATCGCTTAGGCATGAGTTGGGCTCTCTTGAACAGTGTTTTGCAAATGAGCACGATAAATCGTCATTGCAATCATAAAATCATGGAATAGATGCCTTGCATCATTTGGTCCAGGTCCTGCTTCAGGATGCCCTTGAAAACCAAAAGCCGGCAACGTGTTATGCTTGAAACCTTGAATGGTATTATCGAACAAGGAACGGTGCGTAATGGTCAAAGTGGAAGGAACCGATAGTTCTTCTACCGTAAAACCGTGGTTTTGACTGGTAATCAATACTTTTTGGTTATCTATTTGTCGCACCGGGTGGTTACCACCGTGATGCCCAAATTTCATTTTGCTGGTTTTAGCACCACAAGCAAGCGCTAATAATTGGTGCCCCAAGCAAATACCAAATAATGGCATTTTCACTTTCAGAAATTGCTTAATAGCTTCTATCGCATAATCGCATGGCTCTGGATCTCCTGGACCATTCGATAAGAATACACCATCAGGATTCATGCTAAGCACTTCATTAGCTGGGGTTTTTGCATTCACCACGGTGATTTGGCAACCCAAATCATGCAAACAGCGTAAAATGGTTTTTTTAATCCCAAAATCATAAGCCACTATTTTAAATGTAGGCGCTTTCGCTTGTGGTTTATGTAGCGACCATAATCCCTTTTCTTGCCAAATATAGGATTTTTCCGTTGTCACTTCCTTGGCTAAATCTAATCCTTTTAATCCACCAAAACTTCTGGCCAAAGTAATCGCTTGGTCTTTATCGGCAGTGGTGATAGCTGGCGCGCTATAAATACAACCTTTGAGTGCACCTTTCTCTCGAATAACACGTGTTAATTTGCGAGTATCAATCTCTGCAATACCTAATACACGTTGTTGCGCTAAAAAAGTATCTAAGGATAATTGATGGCGCCAATTACTCACTGCAAACGGCAGCTGCTTAATAATAAGGCCACTGGCATAAATACGCTGCGATTCATTGTCGTCATTGTTGACGCCAACATTGCCAATATGGGGATAGGTTAAGGTAATTAATTGATTGGTATAGGAAGGATCGGTCAGAATTTCTTGGTAGCCAGTCATTGCGGTGTTAAAAACAACTTCTCCTACCGCATGTACTGCTACATTACTCAAATGACCAAAGGCTATTCCTTCAAAAATAGTACCGTCTTCAAGTGCTAGTAGTGCGGGGCGGGGCAACTTCACCTCCTGAATGATTTATTTACGCACAAAATTACCGCATTTTATCCATCAAGGGGCTCAATGTCGAGAACAATTATTGTGTTAGCTGGCTATATCTTGGAGGGTTTTTTTTCAAAGCGCCGTTTAAGGCTCGAAACAGCGCTTGGCGCAGGAACTGTGAGCTCATTCACCCTAGCCAGAATCTTTTGGACGCGAAGTTGCGCATCTTTATTCTTCTTGGGGTACTCATCCTCTGAAAGCTTTGCCGCTAATCCACCCTTTTTAAGTGCAACCATCAATTCAACGGCCAAATCATCATTACCTGCCGCAAGAATAATGACTTCTTTATTACCTTTTGCAACATGAGCCTTGGCTCGCGCCACAATCACTTTGGTCAAGTGTTCTTTATTTTCATCGGTTACCTGATTAGCTTTGACCGTCATCATTGTCAATAAATGATCCCGTTTATCTTTGGTACTTTTAACGACCAAATCAGGTAATTTTACACCATCTTTGGTCTGGATCTGATGGCGATAACTGATAGCATCTGACTTTTTGGATTGCTTAAATTCTGTTTGAATAGCTTTAACATCTTCAGGCAAGGCATCTAGAAAGCGACCGGTTGATTTAGCCAACACTTCAGGCGAAATATCACCTACTGTTTCAAACTCAACACCTTGTTTCATTTTGACATCAGGTAAAGAATTTTGCTTTTCTTTGTAAACTTTAAATGTTTGTGCGATTTTTGCTTTGCTAGACAAAGATAATCCATCAGCAACTTTAAGCTTTTTTAAAATAAACACAACCGCTTGTATTTCATTTCGTAATGGAATGGAATCTTTATTAGCCCTTAATTCTTTTTCTAAGAGCATTAACTCGTTGCAAAAAAAGAGCGCAATTTTTTCCATCCCCGTGGGTGATGCTTCTAAGATCCCTAAGCGTCTGAGGCTCTTATAATATTTCTTACAAGCCGGGCTTTGAATGGTTTTGGCGCGATTATATAAAAATCCATTTATCATTTGAACAACGCTTGTTGAAATGCCTACACGTTGTTTTATTTTTCGCGTAATACGTTTTGAAACCTCAAAATGCTTTTCATGTTTAAATGCTTTATTAGCTATTTTCTTTCCCAACCAGCTGCCCAAAAAACCGCCAAGAATACTTAAGCCCACCGTTCCACCCACCGCAGCAACACCAGCAGTAATGGCTGCTCCCACCGCACCGCCAATAGCGGTGCCTATACCCGGAAAAACAAAAGTGCCAAGTGCGGCCCCCACACCAACACCCACGGCAATACTACCGAGAATGGTCAGGGATGTTTTGACCCGATTTGAACTTAAAATATCTTTAAGGGAGTAGTAAATATCCTTTAAAATATCGACCAATCTATCTAAAATCATAGCTTTTTGCTTGGCATTTTTTAAGGCCGCGAAGGCGCTGATTTTATCAAGTTGCTCAAGTTCCACGCCTGCATCAATGAGCTCCTTTAAGCGATTTTTAGCTCCCTTCTCTTCTGCTTTTTTGTCAGGAGTTGGCTCGGACATCCACTTAAGCACATTGGCTATTTCAACCGCATCTTCATCATTTTCTTCAGAAAGTACATCATACTGACGTTGGTAGGTGCCGAGAGTACTGGGGGCAAATAGAGGCTTAGCCATAGTGCGCTCATTGGTTTGTTAATCTATTTTTTAGACAATCAAAGCTTTGTAATAATTCAAAAGAATATTTAAGAGTAAATACACGCAAAAAAGCAGTAATTGAAACAAAGGGGGGGTATTTGTGTAGTTACACGAAAATACTATTAAGTCTATATCATGGTGAGTATGGTTTACTACAAACTCATACGATTTAAAACTTTCGCAAGTATTTCCATATTTGTTTTGACGACTGATTTAACCGGGAAAGTCAGATATTGCCTAGCTGCATTTGACACTTTAAAAATGCCGTTTTGAATGGTGAGTTGTGATTTTGATGCTGCTATTGATAGCGTAGGATTGATAAATGAATCTTGTACTAAAGCTTCCCCAGCATGCCTAGAAGTTATTGCACAAAAATATCCCCTATAACCAGTTACAGTGACATCTAAATATCCTAATTTTTTCATGGCTGCATGAAACTTACCAATAAATGAGTCGCTAATAACTTTTGTGGCTATATCATCAAACAACATGGAATCATCAACATCTGCATAAGCACTATTACATGTTTGAAAATCAAAAGTAATAGGACGTTTTTTTAAAACTTGTAACCCATTAGCTTTAAGAATTTCATGAAATTGATTAGCAAAAGTTTCAGGGGAAATTTGTTTATTACTCTCTAAAAAGCCAACACCGTCCGGCGTTCCATGACCAACAATATGAAAAGTTGGTACATATTGAGTTTCTTTTTTAATTAATTCACTAATGCATTTCATGTCAAATTGTTTAAATATTTCCTTTATTGGAGCATCTAAAGCACTCATATTCGTTGCGATAATGGGAAATGGATGTACTTTTTTTTGTGAATTTACTAGCATTCGAATGGTATAATCACTCATTTCAAATAACTGGGTAGAAGCACCATCTAGCATTTGACGGGAAGGATCAGTTACTGTAGGGAGAACAGGAATAATAATAAAATGACCACATCTTTGTTGATGAGCGTTCTTTTTACGTTTATAAAAATAGGTAATAGGTTTAGTACTTTCAACGGGTAAATCGTGATAGGAAACTTCTTCAGAATTACCAGCAACTTGACCAAGCATATGTGCATCTTCTTAATATTGTGTTAGGTGGAAAATTCTATCAATATACTAACTTCATGTCCATTTTATTGGCATTCATAAGCGCCTAAATATCCATTTTAGGCACTTAACGGTATCAGTGTAATCACACTTATATAAAGGCTCTATAAACTGGTCTTGCTGAATCCAAATCTACGTGAAATGTTGCACATTTGCTATCTTTTCCACTTGGTATAGAAACAATATCTTCTTTCCCTTTTCTTTCAATTGTGTGCAACGCCCTCATACCATCATATGACACTGGATTTGGTTTGACCGTATCGATGACTTGAAATGAGGATGAATTGCTTGAATTCATGCCTTGATAAAATCCACGATATGCCATTACCTTGATATTTTCATACCCTAAGCTAATCATTCTTTTATAAAATTTACCAGCAATTGATTCATCAAAAAATTTGCTCTTTATTTCATCAACAGTTTCTTTCCCTGTAAGTTCAGTGGTTGCACTATTACAAGCATGAAAGTTAAATATTAGCTGCTTTTTTGATTTCAAGTCGTCTTTTAAATTGCTTAAATCACAGATTTGATCAAACATATCTGCTAACGCTTCTGGGCTCATCCCAATATCATTAAATCGAGCCCCTATTGAACCAGTGTTACCATGTCCGGCAAAATGAAATTCAACAGGTAGCTGGCGTTCATTTTCGATATTTGATTTAAATACATCTAAAGTGTGATTTTGATGGATACGTTTAGTTAACGCATCTTCATCTGCAGTGACAGGGCCACGTAGAAAAATAAGATGCTCACATACTGAACCTTTCTTACCATTTGCTATGTGATTAAGTGTATTATGGCCGCGTTGTAACAAATCTAGCCATTCTTTTGAAATATCTTGATCAGGATGATAGCTATCATCAACGCCAGAATGCCTTCTTGGCAACTGCGGGATCCCTAAAGTAATGACAAATTGATTTAAGCGACGATTTTTTGGCGGAATAATTGATTTAGGTTTCAATTTGGCAAGCTTAAGGAATTTTTGGACAGCGGCATCTTCTTTGCTTTTAATATCATTGGCCATATGCTTAAATGTCAATACTTTTGGAACTAAGATTGGTTCAACACTGTTACCTTCAATATTTTCCTTTTCATTATTATTGTTGGCATCAACAATAGGCAAATCTGTAGGAATCACTGTCTCTTGCCTCTTTTTTTCAGACAAGATGAGATTAGGCAACATATTTTTAATAAATTGTTTAGCAAACGTGCTGTTCAAATCTTGTAGCCTATTCATGTACTTTAACATAATCCGAAAAGCGATCGCTTTATCTTCATCACTCAAAGCATGTGCTTCGTTGATAGCAGTTAAAATATCTTCTTGCTGATTCGTTGCAGAAACTAACATGTGTATTTCCCCTAAGATAATTATCCAACACATTTATATGTTATCTAAATATCTTTTCAAATGCTTATTTGGGCCTGCATTTAGGGTATTCAACATCTACGGTTCATCTGATCCTTTGCCAAAATCAGATAAAAGGCGTGAATAGGTTGACCAACACTATTAGCGATGCTTCATTCTTCGGGAAAAAAATCTCATTGACGTAAGGAGGTATACCAAGGGGCCAGTACAGTACGAGGTTATTAACATTTCAAACACGTTGCGATGAATCCATTAGCTCAAAATAGCGAACGAATGCTAAAAACTACTTTATGATGAAATACACACATTGAGCTAATCGACCTAGATTGCATATTTCATCCATTTTCTGGCTAATTTTGTTTAAGAATCGTGTAAAGAGGTATAAGATACTTTGACAAAGTTTATTCAGTTGTAACTACACCAAAAAGGTAACCTATGAGCTTGCAATCGCTAACAGCACTTTCTGACACACAGATGATTGCTTTAGAGGCCTACTTTGACAAAGCTGAACAAACTATTAATCATTTTACAAAAGTAGTTACAGCACCCAAAGAGATAAAGGCACGATTTACGCTTATTCACTACGCAACTGTGCTAAATCCAAAAAATTATCAAATCTTGCTTGATGAGTTTTACCCACCCATCGACGAAAAACATCCACTTTCAGAACAAGTAAAATACTTTAGAAGCCAGCTGGCAGCGATTAATAGCATCTGTATGGGTAAACTTGAGTCTACACACACGATCTATCAGCACACATTTGATAAAAAAATCTCTAGTCCTGCGGTACTCGAACTAGACACTGATAGCAGAAAACAGATAGTTTCAAATTATTTCATCGCTCAAATTCAACTTTTTCTCAAAGATCATGCATTTACCCCCAAAGAATCACATTCAATATCGCCCGAGGAGAGTATAGAAAAATACGCTCGGATTAGTGCAAAAGCTAATCAATTGTTATTAACAAATTATTTAGAAAGCGTAAATAATGACGGCGAATGTTATTGGAAAAAATCATCTGATGATTCAACCTACACATCACCCTTTACGCCTTACGCTTGTTCCAACAGTGGCTCTCCCATTTCTTATGTCGCACAACGGACAGATAGGGATTCCTTTGAAACAAAACTAAAACCCTTAAGAAAATCAGAACACTAATCTAAATTATTCTTTTAGCTTCAGCTCGTCGGATCTATTTAGGCGCTCATCTTAATTCAAAAGTGAATTAGCTACTCAAAACATATAATAGACCTCAATATGATAAAGAATATTGAGGATCTTGTGAAAAGCTTTTCAAATAACGGGCATTTACGCTGCTACAACTTATTTCCAGAATATTTCGGCGACATCGATGCGATGACTGCCTATCTGCCAACCCTTAAAAAAATGGGAATCAACACGGTTTGGATTAATCCTGTTCAACTCGCTGGCAATAAATCAATGTCTAAAACAGATGTTGTTACAGGTTTTCCCCAGGAAGTAACCAAAAGCATTTATGCCATGATGGATCCCGAAATGATTGATCCACGCTTTAGCGTGGTTAAGCGTGACAAAGACGGCGACATGGTTCTGTCAATTAATCAAATCACCGCCATTTTGAACGAAGCACAATTTACATTTCCTGATTCAAAAGTGAATCATATTGACACATTCGTTGCTGATCTTAAAGCACAACGAAAAATCTATGAACAAAACAAAGTGAATCCTAAAGCAGAGCCATTGAAAGAAAATTATGAAGCACTCATGGCTCTTCAAAAGCGCTGTATACGATTTTTGGATACAAGAGCACTTCAAGCATTTACTCATAAAGCTAAAGCATTAGGGATAGCGCCTATTTTTGATTTAGTGACAAACCATGTCGCTAAAGATGCACCTATTACCCAAAAACACCCGGAATGGTTTTGTGATGATAATACCTATTTAGATGCAACGGGTTTTAAATATGCTGAACTTCTCGATTTCTCTCATATGCGCAACGAAGATCTTGATGCCATTATCGCAAAAGACTGGAACAGATTGTCACCAATGAAGGACGCCATTCACAGTAATTTATTAACTGAGAATCAAATTCAAATCATAAATGGATCTGTCAAAATAAGCGATGAGGAAAAATCACAGTTACAAACAAAGGTAAAATTTAATCGCTCTTTACAAGAAAGAAAAAAAATAGAATCCATGATCCCTGACATCGTTAAAGAATTTTGGGCACCATTTATTTCACAGTATATCGACTTAGGGTTTAGTGGCGCCAGAGTAGATTGCGTTCGAAAGGTACCCGCACAATTAAGAACACAACTATACAAATTGCTTAAAGACGGCGTAAAAAAACGAGATGGCGAAAATGCTCCTGTTGTCATTTTGGAAGAAGCTTTATTTTCAGACTTAAGCCCCAGACAATTTAGAGATGTCGTTCAAGGTGCTGGCGGAACTCACATTACAGCTAGTGTGTTTAATAGCGAAAGACAATGGGATGGTTCACTAAAGTATAATCATTCAGAAGAAGAATACTTTAAAAAACAGATGGCAGAACAAGGTGTAATTAACTTCACAGGTAACCATGATCACTACGCTTGTGCAATGAAAGTGGCTCACATCATTGCCAAAGAAAGATTAGAAAATGATACGTCGGCGAATGCATTATTTAAAACAGCATACCCCACAGGCGCCACTGCAGCTCAAATTAGAGAGTCTCAATTTTTACATTCTTACGTACAAGATATTTTAAATGAGCTTAAAGATCCAAATAAAAATTCAGATCTTTGCCAACGCTTCGGAAAAATGTATCGTGATTTTCTTCTTTCACAAATGTTTCAAGGATCAAGTGGCTATTATATGCTTTCAGGAGATGAAGCGGGTTCTTTTAAACAACCAACTGTGTTTGTTCGTGAAAATGGCCAACCATTATATCCGCAAACTTCATACGCTTTTTTTACAAATGAAAAAGATCCGCTCTATCCTCATGCACAAGCAGTGCTTAAAGAGATGGCTGCTGAGTTAAGCACAAAATCATCAGACAGAGTAGTCAAAACTATTTTTAATCCTCCTGCACCAGTTGTCGCACCTGCACCTGTCATAGCTTTACCAAAAGCCAAAGCTCCTGGAAAAAAGGAAAAAGTGTTATCTCCTGCGGAGCAACAAAAGATAATAGAAAAAGAGGAATCCATTCGCAAAGCAAGAGAAGCAGCAAAATTAAAATTAGAGGAAAAGCAAAAGAAAGAAAGAGAAGCGTTTTTATCGCTTCCTCCATTAGAACAAGAAGCTATCAAAGAGAAAATGGCTTTAGCTGAGAAAAGAGCTGAAGAAGAGGCAAAAGACAAAGCTATCAAAGCTGAAGAACTCAGAATAGCAAACGAAAAGGCAGAACGCGAAAAAGCTTCTATAGCGCAAGCTTTATTAACCTCAAACTTTGGAGTCACTCATAAGAACAGGCTCTTAAGTGCCGCTAAAGCACAAATTATGAATGAAGTGAACGCTAAAGTTTCTAAAACGTGGACTGACTTTTTTGAAAAATTAGCAGCAAGATACAAAAATATTAAACATCCTAGTTTAAAAATCACAACAGCATTAGCACAAAAAAACTATGCTCGAGTTGAACGTTTACATAAACAAACCACACCTCAAGGATGGGAAAGTCCAACTGTTTTATCAAAGTTTGTTAACCCAACTTTTTTTGCAGAAATAAATGGTGTTTTTGATAAATTGCCACGATCGAACAATGGCTTTTGGTGTGAAATTTTCAAACGACAAAATGAAGATATTCTTGTTATCATGAGAAAAAATGGCCAAGGATTTGATTCTCCTACTGATCTTATTATTGTTAATCTTAATCCATTTAAGCAACATGATATTGATCGAAATGAACTTCACAAAATGGCTTTGTGGGTACAAAAACGCTTCTTTGGCGATGAGCCAAAATACAATGATCCACATTGGCATAAATCCTATGGCACCATTATGGGCAACACTGATTTTAAACAAAAGCCTGCTAAATTATACTTTGTAGGACAATTAACAGTTAATCAAGATATCAAGGATTACAATATTGAAATCGATGGAAAAAAAGAAAAATTTGAGATTGTGGTTGAGCCAAAGCCAATTAAAATTGAGCCATTTATGGAACCAACCCCTGATAAGTTTTTCTCTGAGGATAGTCTCATGGAGAAATTACCAAGTCTAACGACCAGGTTTAATGCATTATCATTGTCTAATTCTGTGGATAAGACAAACACACCCGCGCAGAAAACGCATAAAAATCCAAGAAGCTTGTTGGCGCAATCTTGCTAAATGAAAGCGTGTTAGTATTGACTAACACGCTTTTTCTTTGATCATGAACCTAGAGTATTTTGCTTTTTCTTTTCAGGTTCTTCAGGTTTGTTTTCTTTGTTATCTATCGCATCTAATGCTTTCTTAGTTTGCGGTGTTAAGTTAGCTCCTATTTGACTTTGCACTGTTTGAGCAATGCTATTCAAAGTGTTGATTGAAATATTGGGTAACCTTGGTTCTACATGTCGCAAACCACTGATCAATGCAGAAATAGCGATTTCGCCCACGCCCGGTCTTTTGGTGTTAAGGGCAGCCGCTCCTTTAGATAATTGGAAAAGACGAGGCGATGCCGAGCCTATATCTAAACTCAACGGATTGAAGGATGCTTCATTTTGTTGTTGCGCTTTCTCTTCCTTTTTTCCATCTAACATCGTTTCCAAACTTGCAACAGAAACCATCTGCATGTCTTGCGCTCTTTGCACAGGCACTATTTGCATGTCTTGCATCTTAGCAGGTTCTATTGCTTTAGGTTGCACAGTGGTTGCTGAGGAAGTTGGCGTATTAGAAGCTTGATTTTGTTGCTGCATGGGGATCTGACTTGCCAGCTGTCTTGCAATCTGAACTTTTTTCACCGGATCAGCCTCAACAATACGTAATGCTTTGATAAAATTTCTTGCTCGACTCATATAACTACGTTTACGACGTGCTCTTACTGTTTGTTGTGGTTGAGCAGGAGGGTGCCCTTGTAGTTTGCGCGCTTCCATGGTACGAGCATTATCCAATTTAGCTAGGATTTTATTGAGATGCGATTCGATAGGTTGATATTGTTTCTTATGATCTTTATCAATCGCGGATAACGATTTTACTTGAGTATATAAATCAGCTAAAGCGATTCTCAATAAAATGGGATCCTTTTCATTTTTTAGAATGCTATTTAATCGAAGATAAATTTCTCCCTCCAATGAGGCCGTTTTCAAACCATCTTGAATAATTTCTGGAGCAATTTTTTTGTAATCTTTGAGCACTTGCTGCATTTTGGCGCTAGGCGTACCCTCTAAGTTGTTAGCTTTTTCAGCTATCTTTTTAAAATGTGGATTACCTGAATTTATCATTTCACCTAACACATCATTGTATGCCTTTTCAAGACGTGCTATTTGATTTTTACGTGCTGGAAGCGTGCTCGCATGCTCAGAAGCAATAGCTCGCAATTTATCGATGTAATCCTGCAATAAACTAAAATTTGCCAAAGGGTTGGGTGGTTGCGTTCCAGCTTGAACTTGCACGTCAAAATCAGACAATGCTTTTTTACCGTTTGCGCGCGCCATCTCTCTGAAATCATCTACATTGATTGATGCTACAACTTCCTTGGCGACACGTTCTAATCTTGCATTCGCTTGCACAATTTCATGCAGTATAGGATTGGTTGATTCACGCAGACCATCAGCAAAGGGGATCCCCTCTGGTCTATTGTTTGGATTAACGGCTGTCAGATGGCGAATAATCTTAAATAAGTCTTCTGGCATATCTGCAGGTTTTTGCGCATTGGGCCCTAATATATCATTTAGTGTTAATCTTGCTCCCAAGGCATCATTCCCAGCAAAAGCATGCAAATCAGCATCTCTTTCATAAAAAGATTGTGTCCACATAGAAGCTAACATCATACCGATGGCATATTCATCTGCTTTAAGTGAACATTTTCTGTCTTTGGCATCCATAACATCGTCATAGTTTTCTGGCGCGGCGTATAAAGCTCCTGGCGATTGAAAGTCTTTAGGATGTGCTTCAGACTTGTCTCTATCCCAACTGTTACCCCAATCTATTACTTTTACTTTACCATCATCTGTCACAAGAACGTTGTCTGGTTTCACATCAACATGCAAAAGTGAAAGCATATGTTGGGCAGCATAATCGCGCAAAATTTGATAACACCATGACGCTTTATCTTGAGGAGAAATATCTTTTTTGGCTTTATAAGAGTTTTTTTGATCCATTTCGTTATCATCAATATCATAAAGACGATCACGGAGTGTTTTCCCTTTTATCACAGGAATAGCCATTAAAAGGAAAGGTTTATCTTGAGTCTCTACTTGTCCTGAGCCAAAAAATGAACCTTCTTTGGCTAAAATTGCTATTTCACGATTCAGACCGTCTATATGTTCCTGCGCATTTCCAGTAACAGTGATAGGTTGTTGTTTAACAGCAACCTCTGTACCTACTTGCAAACGGGGATCTGCGTTTTTTCCAAGTGAAACCACCGTACCCAGGAAGGTTTTACCTTCAACGCCACCGCCTAAGAAGGCGCCCACGTTATAAACGGTGCCCGAACCATCGGTGAAGCGATTAGCAACAGGGACTTCTGGTTTCTTTTGCGCGCCGTCTTGCATGAGTACACCTATTCTTCTTTGTTTAGTCTATTGGGTAGGACTAAGAAAGTGTGGCTTTGGTTCACCACAAATAGGTGCACATAGGTGCATCTGCGCTAAAGGTAGGTATCATCAATCTTCTTTGGCGAAATTATACATCCCTTGGAAATCGACCACGACAACAGGCTCATCCCCTACAACCCAGGCATCATGTCCTGAAGGAAATAAGGAAATATGGCCAGGATGGCATTCATATTCGGTGCCATCATCCATTTTGACTTTAAGTACACCAGAAACCTGGTATTGAAAATGAGGTGCCTCACAGCTTTTGGTTTTCGCGATTGATTGCAATGATTTAGACCATTGCCAACCAGGCTGGAAAATTGCTCGACCAATCAGCACGCCGCCAATGGTCACAATTTCTAAACGCCCGTTAGGGAATTCGCGGACTTCATCGGGTGTATCAAACGTTTTTGATTCTGAAAGAGTTTGTGTTGTAATTTGTATCGCCATGGCTACCTCAGATCTCCCCACTCATTAGATCCAAGATATAGATGGAATTTATAGACAATACAACACTGTTTAAATTAGAGCTGATTATCCTTTAATAGCACATCTGCCATGGAGTATAAGCCTTCACGCTTAGATTCTAACCATTTAGCTGCACGAATAGCGCCATGGGCAAAAGTGCCACGATTGGTGGCTTTATGTGTGATCTCTACGCGCTCACCTTCTGAGGCAAAAATAACGGTATGCTCACCCACCACATCGGCTGCACGAATGGAGGAAAAACCAATGGTTTTATTATCGCGTTTACCGGTGAGGCCTGAGCGGCCATAAAGTGCCACGTCATCTAATTTTCTATCGAGCACGCTGCAAATGGTTTCTCCCATTTTTAACGCAGTGCCTGAGGGCGCATCAACTTTATTGCGATGGTGGGTTTCGATAATTTCGATATCCACATCATCGCCTAATATGCTGGCAGCTTGTTTAAGAAGTTCATAACACAAATTGACACCCACGCTGGTGTTGGGCGCAAACACAATAGCCATATCCTGGCTCATTTCTTGAATAACCGTCTTTTGCTCTGCGTTAAAACCTGTGGTGCCAATAACAATTTTTTTGCCATGCTTTTGGCATAATTTTAAATGCGCGAGGGTGGCATCTGGGGTAGTAAAATCTATGAGGATATCAAAATTATCCATCACTAAACTTAAATCATCGACAGGTTTGATATGCAAAGGTTGGCAACCTGCAATGGTGCCAATATCAGTATTAATAAGTGCGTTGTTGGGAGAAACAGTCGCAGCGGTGACCCTAACATCTTTTGAATTTAAAATAGCTTGAATTAACGCTTGTCCCATTCGGCCATTACAACCTGCGATTGCCAACCTTAGCATAAATACATCCTTCTACATCTTGATTTTAATTACCCCTCACCCCTACCCTCTCCCCGTAGGGGTGAGGGTGCCCGAAGGGCGGGTGAGGGTTTTTTACTATTCGCCGCAAAATACCAGATGATACTTTGGCGTTTTCTTACATATTAGAATTTCATTTTTTCAAAAAAATCTTTTACCCGACCATACCACTTATCTACTCTGGGGCTATGCTTTTGGGTACCCATTTCTTTCTCAAATTCTCTGAGCATTTCTTTTTGCTTGCGGTTTAAATCCACTGGTGTTTCCACAATCACGCGGCAAAGTAAATCGCCCACATGACCGCCTCTAACCGGTTTTACGCCCTTGCCAGATAATTTAAACACTTTCCCAGTTTGAGTTTCAGAAGGAATATGCAATTTAACCCGACCATTTAAGGTAGGCACTTCTAAGTCGCCCCCAAGTGCTGCCATAATAAAGCTGATAGGTACTTCGGTATATAAATTCTCACCCTCTCGCTGAAAAATCGGGTGCTCTTGAATATGCACTTCAACGTAGAGATCACCTGCCACACCACCTTGAGGAGCAGCCTCTCCTTCACCGTTAAGACGAATTCTATCGCCGGTATCAACCCCTGGTGGGATTTTAACCTGCAGTTTCTTTTCATCGCGAACACGGCCTTGTCCATGACACGGCTTACAAGGATCGTTAATCGTTTTACCTGAGCCACGGCATGTCGGACAGGTTTGTTGTAGCGTGAAAAAGCCTTGTTGAATACGCACTTGACCATGACCATCGCATGAACGGCAGGTTGCGGGCTTGCTACCTTTATTGGCGCCCGAACCATGACAAGAAACGCAAGAAACCCACGTTGGCACTTTAATGGTGACATTCGTGCCCTTCACGGCATCTTCAAGCGATAATTCTAAGTTATAGCGAAGATCGGCACCGCGTTGTTCACGTCTTTGTCCACCGCCAAAGATATCTGAAAAGATATCGTTAAAAATATCACCGAACCCCCCAGGACCACCGGGATGACCGCCCGCTTGCTGATCAACACCGGCATGACCATATTGATCATAAGCACGACGTTTGTTGGGATCAGATAAAATTTCATAGGCATGGGTTGCCGCTTTAAATTTTTCTTCAGAGGCTTTATCACCTTCGGTTCTATCTGGATGATATTTCATGGCCATACGCCGATAGGCTTTCTTTATTTCAGCATCGGACGCATCTTTACTGATACCTAAAATTTCATAAAAATCTTGTTTAGACATTGCCCAGTTACCTATTAACACAAAAGGGCATGATAGATTTCCTATGATGCCCTGGCATTTCGCTTCAAAACTCGGAGCTATACTCAAACCGTTTTGCTTCTAGGCTAGGCGGCGATGCTTTGAGCATCAGGAGTGTACATCTGAGTACATGACTGATGCGAGAAGCGAAGCCAACAACGCCTCGAAGCAAAATGGGAAGAGTATAGTTATTTTTTGTTTTCTTTTACTTCTTCAAATTCAGCGTCTACAACATCATCTGCTTTACCTTGGCCATTGCCATTGGTAGCACCATGTTCATGACCGCCTTGGGCGCCACCTTCTGCACCACCTTGGCCGCCTTGGCCATAGAGTCGTTGTGCCATTTTGCCGGTGATGTCGCTGAGCTTTTCAGTTTTGGTTTGAATAACTTTCTTTTCACCTGATTTAATCACTGATTTCAAATCAGATAAGGCAGATTCGATATCCACACGTTCTTGTGGTTCAACTTTATCACCCAATTCTTTTAAGGATTTTTCAGTAGCGTGCACTAAACTATCCGCTTGGTTTCGGGCAGTCGCTAATTCATGAAACTCTTTGTCTTCATCGGCGTGCTCTTTAGCATCATTCACCATTTTTTCGACTTCGGCATCACTTAAACCGCCAGAAGATTTCACCACCATCGATTGTTCTTTCCCGGTTGCTTTGTCTTTAGCAGACACATGCAAAATACCGTTCGCATCGATATCGAAAGTTACTTCGATTTGTGGCACACCGCGTGGTGAGGGTGGAATATTGGTTAAATCAAACTGACCCAAGAATTTATTGGCAGAAGCTTGTTCACGCTCACCTTGGAAAATACGTACTGTTACCGCGGTTTGACCATCTTCCGCAGTCGAAAATACCTGACCTTTCTTGGTAGGAATGGTGGTATTTTTTTCAATCAATTTGGTCATTACGCCACCCATGGTTTCAATCCCTAAGGAAAGTGGGGTAACGTCTAACAACAAGATATCTTTTACTTCGCCTGATAATACAGCCCCTTGAATAGCCGCACCAATTGCAACAGCTTCGTCTGGGTTCACGTCTTTACGAGGTGCTTTACCAAAGAATTGTTCAACCGCTTCTTGTACTTTAGGCATACGGGTTTGACCGCCCACTAAAATAACAGAAGTGATGTCTTTGGTGGATTTACCCGCATCTTTAAGCGCTGTTTTGCAAGGCTCTAATGTGCGCTTAATTAAATCTTCTACTAAAGATTCTAACTTCGCACGGCTTAAGCGCATATTCAAATGCTTAGGACCTGATGCATCTGCGGTAATGTAAGGCAGATTAATATCAGTTTGTTCGCGTGAAGAAAGCTCAATTTTCGCTTTTTCTGCTGCTTCTTTTAAGCGTTGTAGCGCAAGTGGATCTTTGCGTAAATCAACGCTGGTATCTTTTTTGAATTCTTCAACAAGGTATTGAATGACTGCATCGTCGAAGTCTTCACCACCGAGATGAGTGTCACCATTAGTTGCCAATACTTCAAATTGTTGCTCGCCATCAATATCGGCAATTTCGATAATGGAAATATCGAACGTACCACCACCTAAGTCGTAGACAGCAATAATAGAGTCGCCGGTCTTTTTGTCTAAACCAAAGGCGAGTGCTGCTGCGGTGGGCTCATTGATAATACGCTTAACTTCAAGACCCGCAATTTTACCGGCATCTTTGGTTGCTTGACGTTGTGAATCGTTAAAATAAGCAGGCACCGTGATCACTGCATCTTTAACTTCATGCCCCAAGTAATCTTCAGCGGTTTTCTTCATTTTTGCGAGAATATGCGCTGAAATTTGTTGTGGCGCGATTTTTTCGTTATTACGCCCTTCTACCCAGGCATCACCGTTATCAGCTCTTACGATTTTATAAGCGATATGGGAATCATGAATGGTCGGATCGTCAAATTTACGACCGATGAGGCGTTTAACAGCGTTATAGGTGTATTGATAGTTGGTAACAGCTTGGCGTTTTGCAGCCTGTCCTACTAAGCGCTCACCATCTTCCGTGAAAGCCACAACAGATGGTGTGGTTCTATCGCCTTCACTGTTCTCAATAACGCGTGGTTTACCATTTTCCATGATAGCGACGCAGGAGTTGGTTGTTCCTAAGTCGATACCGATGACGACATTTTTAGCCATTACTTAACTCTCCAAACAATTAAAATAAAACAGTTACTAACATATACATGGGGACTTGTCCCCGATTATTCAAGCTTTAACTTGCAGGTGCACGTGATACAACGACGCGCGCGGGGCGCAGCAAGCGATTATTGAGGATGTACCCCTTTTGCACGACAGCAAGCACCATATTAGGTGCGACATCTTTGGTTTCTTGCACAGAGATGGCCTCATGAAAAGCGGGGTTAAAGGCTTCATTCACCGGATTCACAGGCTGTATACCTTGCTTATCTAATGCATTCAGCAGAATTTTATGGGTCATTTGCATGCCTTCAAGCAGACTCTGGGCTTCCACTTTGCCATCTTTAGCAAAATTTAAGCCATGCTCCATGCTGTCGAGAACCTCCAATACTTCAATCGCGAACTTTTCGATAGCAAATTTACGCGTTTTATCGATGTCTTCTTGTGAGCGCTTTTGCAGGTTTTGCAAATCGGCTTCTTTGCGCAAGAGCCTATCCCAATTTTGGGAGGCTTTTTCTTGCTCAATTTTTAGCGAGCCACTTAATTGTTCAATTTCTCTTTTTAATTCATGGATATCTTCTGGTGAGGGTAAACCCGCATCCGGTTTGGCTAAACCACTGTCCAACAAATTATCGTCCTCAAAACGCGTAGATGGCATGTCGTTTTTATCCGTTTTATCGTGTTTCTTTTTGTGCTCCGACATTCATGACCTCTTTCAATTAAATTCAAACAACTAACTCTATTCTAGTTGCCATTAAGCTGTATATTATTGATGGGGGCTATTTTTCAGGATTCAAGAGCGTGCCCAAGACTCTTGCTGTTAATTCGACCACGGGGATCACTTGGTCATATCGCATCCGGGTTGGCCCTATAACACCAAGGACGCCAACGACTTCACCATCTACGGTATAACGGGAGGTGATCAGACTACAGTCGCGGAAGGCATCATACCCTGATTCTTCGCCAATAAACATTTGTACGCCCTCACTTTGAAGACAAGTATCGAGCAAGTGCAAGATTTGTTGTTTTTGAGTGAAAGCTTGAAATAGCTTTTCAAGTTGTTGAACTGAGGCTGAGGGGTTTGAAAATAAATTTTGCTGTCCAGCTAAAATATAGTCATCTTGCCGTGGCGGTGGCACAAAGGCTTTGCTGGCGACATCGACAACGGCTTTCATCAAGCTATCCATTTGCAGGCGGTCAAAATTGAGCGCTTTGAGAAGCTCATCTCGTGCTTTTAAAAGATCTTTACCTACAAAATGCTGGTTTAAGAAATTACTGGCGGCGGTGAGTTCACCGGCGGAATATTGCTGATCAGTCACAATAATCCGGTTTTGCACATCTCTTTCGTTAAAGACTAAAATCGCCAGCACTCGGTTATCAGATAAGGGTAAGAATTCGACATGCCGCAACATTTGTTGATTACCCTTGGGTAATGTCACCACCCCAACCATATGGGTCAATTCAGATAGCACATTTGAGGTACTCATAATAATGCTATCTCTAGATTGATTCGCGTCTATTTGCGCTTCCATCTGTTTGACTTGCGCATCATTGAGTGGATGCACCGACAATAAACTGTCTACAAAGAAGCGAATGCCGGCCGTAGTGGGCACTCGGCCCGCTGAGGTATGTGGGGAGCAAATGAACCCTCGTTCTTCTAAATCACCCAACACTTTGCGTACCGTCGCAGGGCTTAAGCTCGGAAAGGCCTCACAAGCCAAGGTTTTAGAGCCGATAGGCTGCCCATCGCGGATATACATATTCACGAGATGCTTGAGCAACAACTGGGCACGTTCAGAGATAGTATCGGTCATATATAAATTTAGGGCCTAATGTTTAGCACGTTATCTAAATTTTAAGACCCCCTATTCTAATGAGTTCAATCGCAGATATGAAGGGGTCAGCACCCTAAGTTAATCAACTTAGGGTGCTGACCCCGAATTGCATCTGTTAAATAGATCGCGCTAATGGCCTTTTTTGAATCTCGTCTGGTTGGTTTGATACACGAGACTTAGCAAAGGAAACCACTGGCGTTTGCTTGAATTGAACTAAAATCGATTTTTCTTTTAATAATTGGGATTTTAATTCAAGATTTTCTTTACGCAGCTTTAAGCCAGCTATGCAAGTAGCTTTATCACCTTTACAAATCGCTAAAAAATCATCCGGCGCCAATGATGAAGGGAATTCATTCATTTGCACATAAGCTATAGCAGCATGCGTTCTTAATTCTTGTGCTCGGCGGTTTTCTTTTACCTCATTGGGCATGTCTATATGTTTACAGAGGATGTCATCTCTTACATTAAAGGCAAAATCAACTGCTTTTAACAACCGTTCTTCTTTGTCTTGAGGCGATTCAGGTTGCTCAATTGCATGACCTTGAGCAGATAGTTGTTCGCTTAATAAAAATTCAGCCAACATGGTATTCGCCTTGTTATAGACGCGAGAAGTGGAAGGGACTTTGCAAAGGGCAGCAAATTCTGCTTCTTTATCTTCTACCTGCTCACAAAGCTGTGCTAAATGATAATAGGCAAAATCATCATCTTGAAGATAGGTCTCTCTATAATCTTCGGCAATCTTAACTAATCGAAAAAATTCTTCTTTATTATCTTCATTTTGCAAAGCATTTAATGCCGCTTTCAAATAAATAAAATGCCGTGTTTTTGCCAGCAACTCTGATTTTTGCGCCTCTAAAACATTTAATAGGTTCATAAGCAAGTTGGGGCTTTGAAAAGGCATTTTATCCAATATTTTAAAAAATAAGTCTTTGTCATGCAAAATTGGTGCGAGTTCTGCGATAATATTAACCAATGTTTTAGCATCACCTTCCGTTGTGCACCTCGCATTAAAATCAATCTTTGTGAAATCAGCCTTATGTATAATCGTTATGAGCAATTTCGGTTTATTCATTTTTGCAAGATATAGCGCCCACCACATCAGTGTCAAATATCTATTAAAATTGGTTTCAGAAGCTGCATTTAGATCAAAACTAGAAATATCATACTTATCTAAAATAGCATCAAGTAATTCAGGGGAAAAATCATACAAATAAGCTGCCCACAATAAAATATTTGCGGTCTTGGAACCATCATCAAGGACTACTTGGGTATTCACATCCAAAGTGCGTACATCCATAGCAGCAACCATTGGCTTTAACATACCGTCATAACGCCTTTTAGCTAATACACAAGCTTGGCCTAGAAGCGTTATTGATTCTAGCGCTTCAGGATTGGTTATTTTACAAATAAAATTAGGATTAATTTTAGAAAAATCAATTTTCGGCAAGATGTTTTCAAGCAATGAATCATTTACTTTAAGGAGACACAGACGAGCACTCACCCATAAAATACGTTCTTGCTCAGGGTGGCTTTTGAAGTCTAATTTCGCGAATTCCGGCGTTAACATAAATGAATCAAGCAATTCAGGACGGCCAGCTTCAGCTAAACTCATTGCAGCAAATAATATACTCTCATCTATGTTGAGAGCTTCCTCTGTTAAAGTCCGTACTTCTAAATTTATTGGATTGTCATGAATATACTCTATCAACAAATCTGTCGTGATTGGCTGTTGAGACAATAAAGAAATTAACCACCATAAAAAAACACCATTAGGACATCTTTCATTCAAACCGGTTGAAGATTGCGATTCATTTTCTAAATACTTATACAATGAAGTTTTTTCATCTTTAGTACTTAAAAAAATAATGATCCACAAAGGCGTAAAAAAGCTTTGATTAATATTGACATGAAAATCTAATTTGATCACATCCGTACTTTCTAAAAAAGAGCATAACGCATCGATTTTGGTTTGGTTGGCATTAACATCAAAAGAAGGGTAATCTAAAGCTATCTCAAATAGCTCAAAACAAAGCTGTTCAAGTTGCTCTTGATTGCCACGCTGGTGTGTTGATACATCAAGACCACTTAACATGTTGTACTCCTAAAAAGTCATTAGGATGCAAGCTAATAATATAGTGTGACATCGCACTAAAATTCATCTAGCGCATTCTCAACAGTGTCTTCGCTAATCGATGTGACGACGTCATAAAACCACTTGATATCCAATTTTCTTTGCGTATATTGAAAACTGTCGAGATAAGAGGTCCGCGTACAATCGGAACCGGTTTTACAACGAACTTTAACTTTATCTTATTTTCTCTCTTGTCAATCGGCTTTTGTTGAAACTGCTCTAGTTGCTTTTTAAGTGTCTCTATTTCTTTAATCTGTAATAGACGCGCTTTTTCCAATTTTAACGCGCTAACACAGGTCTCTTTATCACCCTTTATCACACTTATTAGCGATTCAGGTTTAAGCTGAGAAGGGAAACCTGAGTTCTCAAGATACGCAACAGCAATGGCCGTTCTTAAATGTTGCCCATAAACATGTTTGCCATTAATATTCAATGCATATTCAAATGCTTTAAGTAGTCTTGCTTCTTTATCGCTATCGGTTTCCTGATTCAAAACCGCTTTGCCCTGTGCTGATAATTGCATGCTTAGCAAATATTCTGCCAGGATGACATTGGCTTCATTATAAAAAGAAGAAGAGGCTGGAACGCTTGTTAAAACGAAAAACTCATATTCAAGATCATTTAAGTTTTCATGACAAAATGCATACCAGCGCTGATAAGCATTTACATCTCCACATTCGCTCGCCTTGGCTACTAACTTGACGGCTTGTCTTCCTAAGATGCTCAGTTGATGAGCATCATCGAGGGTGTTTACCATTTGTTTAAATTTAATTGCATACTTGAGCGTATTTACAAATGGCGCGTTTTTAGCAAGCCTCAAAATTTCTTTATGAAAAACGCCATCGGTATAGGGCATTTTATCAATGAGTTTCAGCAAGAAATCAGGTGACTTTAAGCTTATACTGACTTTAATCAATTTTTCCAAAATGGTTGTATTCAAATCGCGAGGACTTGAAATTTGCAGCCTAGTATTAAAATCAATCTGGGTAACATCAACCTTGTCTAAAATTGCATCAAGTAGAGCGGGCATTTGTTGTTGTGCTAAAAGCATCGCAACCCACATCACATTCATATCTTTAAATTTAGGGGTATGCGCTTTAGTATTTACATCTAAAGTTTTGATATCCACCTTGGCAAGTATTGCCGTTAACAATTCTGACTTACCATTTAACGCAAGAAAAGCTGCATGCCACATAATACTTTTACCTTGTTCAGCATGCTGTCCTGAAGGTATGGTACTCACATCAAGGCGTGATAAATCCGCGCGAGCAAGCAGTGCATTGAGAAATGCAGGTTTACCATAATTATGTAACAATATAGCAATATAAAATACGCTTAACCCTTTATTAATATTATTATTGGCTTCTGATTTGGCATTAATATCAACCGAGGCAATATCAATTTTTGCAAGCAGTGTGTCTAGTAACGCAGGATGCCCCATTATTGCAAGTGCTGCAGCATTCCACATCACACTTTGTCCTTTGTGAATTATGTTTGCCAGAGGCTTAGCGTTCACGTCTGCATTTTTAATATCTACTTTTAACAAAATCTCATTTAAAGCAGCAAATTCGCCCTTTAGCGCTAAATCAGCAGCCAACCACAGAACCGTTTGCCCTTTATTCTCATGATCATCTGCCTGGGGACAAGCATTGATGTCTATCGTTGTGAGATCCGCATTAGCAAGCATAGTTTCTAATAATCTTGGCATGCCTCTATTGGCTAACGCCAATGCTCTCCATATCAGCGTTATACCTTTAGTAATTTCATTTTTACCTTGACAGGCACTGTTAAGATCTACGTTTTTAAGATCTTGCGCAGCAAGTAGGGCATTTAATAACTCAGGGCGCCCTTTTACCGCGAGCTCTGTCGCATTCCACATGACGCTGATACCTTTGTATGCATTATTTTCCTTGTGTGTTTGTGCATTGATGTCACAGTGTGCCAATGGGCTTTTAGCCAATATTTCATTTAAAAATTCAGGTTTCCCGTACAATGCCAATTGGGAAGCAAACCAAAGAATGGTATGTCCTTGGTTAGGATGCAAAGGCGACAGTGGTTTTACATTGATATCAATTTTTGAAAAGTCTATTTTGCTAACATAAGATGCCAATAAGTCGTCTTGTTTAAAAGCCAACACAACTAAAAACAACATTAATGAAGCGCCCTCTAAAAAACCCTCTGGACATGCTTCATTCAAATCGGTTGTTGAAAAATCAATATTGGATAATGCTACATCGAAGGCAGACTTGCATTTCAACTTTAATAGCAAAATAATCCATAAAGGGGTAAAAAAAGAATCTTTTATTTTGCTATTAAAATCTAATTCAGCAATATTCGTATTTTTTAAAAAATGCGCTAAAGCGTTAATGTGATCATGGTTAGTTGCTGTAAATTGTTCAGAATTTTCGGCACCTGTCGCAACGCTTATCAAAGGTAAACATAGGGATTTCAGTTGTTCATTGAGATAGAAAGATGGATGGGGTATTTCAGTGCTTGCTAATAATTGTTGAATTTCTAAGTCTGTGAAAAAGGGGCCAGTTTGCATTTGAACTCCTAGACAAGTGACATACCAAAACATAAGTTATTTAACTTATATGTAATATATAATATGACATAATTTATAGTGGGCCGACTATATCACAGGAATTAGTAAGTTTACAACCTTGAACAAAAACACCCTAAAGTTGAACTTCAAGGAGTCTCACCACATTTTGTATTACAATAGGGGAATGATATGTTTAGGGGCACTTTCCCCTGTCCTTCAACCTCATGGATTTGTACGCATGACGCTCTCTTTTAAAAAAATAGGCTTAACTGGCAAACACAATAATGCTGAAGTGCGCTCAACGCTCGCTTCTTTGTTTTTGTTTTTACAAAGTAAAGGGCTGGAGATCGTAATGGAAGCGCAATGCGCCAAAGCCATGTTTGATCTAAAAGTAAAGTCCTGTTCGCGTGATGAATTAGGCCCTCAATGCGATCTCATTATTGTCGTGGGTGGCGATGGCAGCTTGTTAGACGCTGCACGAGCGGTGGTAGATAATGATGTTCCAGTATTGGGCGTTAACCGCGGTAGACGTGGATTTTTAACTGATATTTCACCGCAAGCGCTCACGCAATCTTTAGAGCCTATTTTGCAAGGGGCTTATCAGGAAGAATCGCGTTTCTTATTGGAAATGGAATTATGGCGCGGTGGGAAAATGATAGAGCATGGTCTAGCACTCAATGATGTGGTGCTCTACTCCGGTGATATCGCCCGAATGATTGAATTTGAAGTTTTGATTGATCAAAAATTGGTTTATCGCCAACGCGCTGATGGCATTATTTGTGCCACCCCCACAGGTTCAACAGCTTATGCACTTTCCGGTGGCGGCCCTATTTTGCACCCTGCCCTTCCCGCGATTGTGCTGGTGCCCATGCATCCTTCTACCTTGAGTAATCGCCCTATTGTGATTGATAGTAAAGTCCCGGCTGAAATTCATATCATGCCAGATAATTTACTTAATCCTCGTTTAAGTTGCGATGGTCAAGTGCATTTTAATGCCAAACCAAATGACAGAATTATTGTCAGACGCAAAACCAAAGAATTGCGCCTACTTCACCCTAACGATTATGACTATTATAATACCTTAAGAACCAAGCTTGGCTGGAGTGCTTAGTGTTACAACACCTCCTTATTAGAGATTTAGCCGTTGTCTCTTTTGCGGATATTTCTTTTTCTCAAGGCATGACCGTGATCACCGGAGAAACGGGTGCTGGGAAAAGTATACTTTTAGATGCCTTAATGTTGGCATTGGGCGAGCGCTCGGATAGCCATTTGATAAGACCTGGCGCGGAAAAAGCCGAAATTTGTGCCACGTTTGATATCTCTTCCTTAAATGGTGCTATTTTATGGTTAGCCGATCTTGAGCTTACCTGCGATGATGCTCCCCAAGTGTGCATTATACGCCGTATTATCTACACCAATGGTCGCTCTAAAGCCTTTATCAATGGTAGACCTGCCACCACCGCGCAATTACGATTATTGGGTGATTATCTGGTTCAAATTCATGGCCAACATCAACACCAGCTGTTGCTTAAACCCAATGAGCAATTACGTTTATTGGATGCATTTGGCCAACATGATGAAATGGTTAGCCAGGTGAAAAAATCGTTTCAAGCTTGGGATACACTCAACCAGCGCTTACAACAATTACGAAGCCATGGTGCGCCAGAACAAGCGCGCTTAGATTTATTGCAATATCAAATCAATGAATTAGAAGCGCTTGGTCTTAAACCTAATGAACTGGCTGATTTACATCTTGAGCACGATCAGCTCGCTAATGGCACCTCATTTATTGAAGCCTGTGAGCTGGCCGTTAATTTATTAGATCAAAGCGACGAAGGTAATGCCTTACGTTTGCTCTCACAAGCCAATATGGCTATCAAGCCGCTCAGTGATAAATTTCCCAAATTGAACAATGTAAAAGAATGTTTAAATAACGCACATATTCAAGTTCAAGAAGCCCTGAGTGACATTCAAGATTTTATGGCAGATTTTGAAGTGAATCCTCAACGCCTCAATGAGGTGGTTCGTCGTTTAGATCAACTGCATGATATGGCACGCAAACATAAAATTGATCCCGAACAACTGCATGCCCACTGTGATAAGCTCAAACTAGAGGCGCAATCCTATGCGCAAATTGAACAAACCATTAAACAGCTTGCGCTGGATCTACAAACTAGCGAAAAGCAATACCAGCGCGTGGCAGCTACCTTAAGCCAAGCTCGCAAAAAAGCGGCACTCCAACTTAGCAAAGAAGTCAGTAAAGCGATTGCATTGCTTGGCATGCCAGGTGGCGTATTTAGCATTGAACTTATCCCCTATTCCAATGATGCTTTACATATCAGTGGCAATGAGTCAGTGGCATTTTTGGTAAGCGCAAATCCTGGCCATGCACCTGGACCTTTAAATAAAGTGGCATCGGGTGGCGAGTTATCTCGCATCAGCTTGGCGCTTGAACTGCTCACTGCAAAATTTCTTGCCACCCCTTGTTTGGTATTTGATGAAGTGGATGTGGGGATCAGTGGCAAAACCGGCGCCATTGTGGGTAAAGCCCTTTATGATTTAAGCCAATCTGCGCAAGTCGTGTGCATCACGCATTTACCGCAAGTAGCGGCATTGGGTGATCATCATATTCAAGTCACCAAAACGCGGTTAAAAGACAGCACCGTGAGTGAGATTCAATTATTAAATGCATCAAACCGTGTCGAAGAGATTGCCCGAATGTTGGGCGGCATCGATATCACCCCTCAAGCCAAAGCCAATGCGAAACAATTACTCAAACGTGAAGTGTTAATGGCTGACGCCTAAATATTAAGTCGAACAGCTTATATTTTTGACGAACATTTACTCTTTACAACATTTAGCTTACTAATTACAATGCGAAAACTAACTAATAACGCCGTATCACATCACGGTTAGGTAATTGCATGCTCAGCCTTCAACATGATCCAAATGTAAATATTGAACAGTATCCTTCAGTCGATCCGCTTTATCCGTTTGATAAGGGCGCCCAGCTCACCTTAGGTGATTTACACGGTAACGCACTCAAGCTGCTTTACACCTTAATTCGTCATGGCGTTGTCACAAACATTTCAAAAGAAGACTATATTAGCTTTAATCGCCTTTATAAAAAAACGGCAGATGAAGTTACCGCCGCTGATATCAAATGGTTTAAAGCGCTATTAAGAAAAACCAAGGTAAATTCCCAAGGTACATTGCGCTTAATTGGTGATGAATTAGCGGATAGAGGCGCTAACGATTATTTCACCTTAAGTATTTTAGCCAAGTTATACAATAGAACCAATGTTGAAGTTCTTGTCTCAAACCATTCCATTGAATTTATTCGCGCTTTCGAAAAAGCCAAAACTTACATATCTGAAAATTTGGGA
Organism: Uncultured Candidatus Berkiella sp.; assembly: GCA_964606325.1. Taxonomy (GTDB): domain Bacteria; phylum Pseudomonadota; class Gammaproteobacteria; order Berkiellales; family Berkiellaceae; genus Berkiella. The sequence goes on along the minus strand of CAZSGE010000015.1, from coordinate 8,292 downwards.
TTTGGCCAAGCGGCATCGATGCAAAATCTGCAACAACTTATCGACAAGAAGCTCATTACGCGAGCGCAGGTTGATGCTGTCGTTAAAAATAAATATTTACCTAACGTTAAGCTGTTATCCTATACGCTTGATGATGCGAATGGTCGGATTGGGATTTTCACACATGCGCCTGTAGGGATGGAATGTTTGCAAGCTATTGCGGCAAAATTAGGCGTCGAATTTAAAGATAAATCGATAAACGATTTGGCGCAAACGATTGAAAACATCAACAATATTTTCAATGAGCAATACGTTAAAACTAACAGAGTCCATACGTTATTTGATAGTGAAACAGGCTTTAGAGATCCAGCTTTTGCAGATCCTGTCACTGCTCCTTTCACTCATTTGATCTGGAATCGTGATCACAATGTGAATCGACCTGTTGATCATAAAGGCTATAAAATTAAATGGATCCATGGTCATGATGCCAGGCCCAGCAACATATTACACCGCATTTACAACTTGGATAATTTCTTAGGAAAAGGTAATAATAACAATATTGCTCCCTATAATGTCCATCACACCCATGAAAAACAACTTGGAGTCCCCAAAGTGTTTGCCAAAGTTGATGTGGAGGTACTTGATGAATCAGAAGAAGAGATCATCGCTCCTTCAAGGCTGGACTTAGTGAAACAAGGTTTTGCGACGTTTAAAGATACCTTCTTTGCACCCAGCAAACATCCTATTATTGCTGGTACTTTAGCTGCGACACTAGCGACCGCTGCAAGTTTTGCTTTAGCATTAACACCTTTAAATGTCATGTTATGTGCTGTTATGACAGTTTTAACCGTAGGTACCTTTTTACGAACAAAAAATAGCATCGCAAACGCTGCCTTGCAAAACTACACCGCAAACCCCATTCGTACACCTTTAGCAAAACAAGCCTATCAAGATGGGATTAAGGCGGCAAAAGGCTGGGCACCTTATGCTAAATCAAACATTAAGTTAAGCAATTGGAAAAAGCCAACAGCCTTTGCAGCGGGCATGGAATCAGAACTACGTAAACCTCGGATCTAGGAGAATACTTGATGAAATTATTAGCAACGAACGATACATTGAAAGTCGCCGGTGGTTGTGACTGTGCTTTACAAAAGCATTTTGGTGATAGCTTAATTATTCATTGGTTTGAACCAGCCTTGTTTAATGATACATCCTTGGGTTTACCGGAACCAGGCATGATGTATTTACAAGTTATCACGCCTGGCTCGATTGTTCATGGCACCTTAAATGGCGAACCCATCACAATACATGTTGCTTATAACGGATATTTTAAGGTTGCACCCTAAACACAAGGGGCTGATGCCCCTTTTTTAGCTTAAAAGTGTACAGATTTTCTGCGATTCTTTACTTCGTCCACCGTAAGACTGGTTAATTGCAGAGGGTTTGATGATGGCTGTGTGCGGACTGTTGAAAATCTTAAATTTACAGTTGGTGTGAATAATCTTGATTCATCATTTGGCCTATCGATTTTAAGCGCGTTAAGCTTCTTTTCACCTTCCTTGAGTGATTTTCTTATTTCCTTGTAAGCCTTTTGTTTTTTCCTAAATTCAGTTAGTACCACTTTGCACCCTTCATTTGTGACAGCTTCTCTTAACCTTACTTTAAAATCATACTTTGGATCTTTTAATCTTTTTTGATATTCATTCATTAGTTTATCAATGTTACTTAGCATCATATGTAAGGTTGAATGTTTTAAGTTTTTGATGGTACGGACATTTGACACATTGTAATATGATAAAAGATCTTGAATGGCTTGGCGCTTTGATTCTAATGCTTTAATACTACTCAAAAGTTCTGCAGGAAACCGATGGGCCTCTCCTTTTAAAATATTTCGCCAAGCATCTTCGTATGATTTATCATCTTTGACTACGCCACTATCACCCAAAAATGGTAGTAATAATTTAGATTTAGACTCTATAAAATCTGTCGGAAAAAGGTTAGAACTCATTGCCGATTCAGATATGTGATTTAATGTAGGTGATGCTTTGGCTAAAACCATTTGGCATTCATCAACATAGACCATTTTAATTTTTTGTTTAAAAATAGAAACTTGCTCTTTCGCTTCTTTTTTCAACTTTGCATATTGTTCTTTATCATATCGGCCATTTTTATAATTCATTTCTATATCTTTTAGTCTGTTTTCTTTTTCAACAAGTTTTTTCTCAAGTTCACTCAATACTTCATCTTTATTTTTCTGAATTCCTTGCAACTCCTGCGGCGTAAATCCATACTCGATGAGGCGATTAAAAGGTTTAGATTGACTTACAGCATTTTTCAAGCGTTCCCTGTTTTGTTTATTTGATTGCATGCTCACGGTATAACCACCCTATCAAGGACCATGGTTTCAGTGTATTAAATTTTTGTTACTAAACTGAAGAGGACGAGAGAAATTTTTAGACCTACTATCAAACAGTTGATTGCTAATCTTAAAGTGAGGTGCTGCGATTATGATGAGTTACTATTTGCTCGATCACTTATTATTAAATAAAACTAAACACTTGGTAATTTAATCCCAGTTTACATCTTTTTTATTTCAAACTAATATTCAGCTTCAACTTACATTCCGTATCTTATGTTTCTTTTTTGCCAAAGATGGAAATGAAAAGAATGCTTAACACACTTCTTAATGCCTATGAAAGTTTCAAAGACATCTTCTTTAGACCTACTAAAACTAAGAACATCTATCTTATTGCTATACTGACTACCGTCGGACCAATTGCTGCAGTTTCTGAGCTAAAACTTGACCCAAGTAAATTTGGTTTCATCATTTTTGTTGGCATGCTAACACCTGTCGCGCTCATTCTTACAAAAGTAAAACGTAAAGCAGAGAAAGAATTTTTTACTGCAAAAATTTCCAAAACTACAAAAGACAAGATAGCTTTTAAGCTTGGACAAAAAGCCGCACAAGGTTGGATCCCCTATGCAAAATCATACTTCAATCGAGTAGCTTATAATAATATGCCCGCCTTTAGCGCCGGCATGAGGGATACTTTCGAGAATAGTCAAAAGAACAAACCTTTTAGATATCCCGCAGGGTGATTCTAGAAGAACGTTTAAGATAGCATTACTAATCAGGGCTCTTCAGATGCATTACTTCTTTGCAACTGCGCAGTCAAAGCAGTATAAAAGTAAACTGGGAAGAATTATTGGCAGGATGCGCAGATGCCGTAGAGATAGAGACAATGCTCTGTGATCTTAAACCCCATCTTCTGTGCGATGGCATCTTGTCTTTGCTCTATCACTTCATCAACAAACTCTTCGACTCTTTGGCATTTCACGCACAAGAGATGATCATGATGTGCACCGCCATCGAGTTCAAAAACGGCATGGCCTGAATCAAAACGATGACGAATCACTAGACCTGCGGCTTCAAATTGTGTGAGTACACGATAAACTGTGGCTAACCCTACATCGTCACCTAATTCTAAAAGCTTTTTATAGACATCTTCGGCGCTAATATGTCGCTCCTTGGCATTTTCTAAAATGCTAAGGATTTTGACGCGAGGTAGAGTAACTTTGAGCCCTGCTTTCTTTAAATCGTTATTTTCAAGTTTATCATCTAACATAGAATGATTCTCATTTCTATTCAGTGGTACAAGGCTACCACGACTGATGCCTCAGCTAAAGTAAATTGTACGAGATCCCCTCAAGAAGACCAGGTTGATAGCCCTAACCTTGCTCGCCTTTTACGGACATGTTAGCCTTGCGTCACTTATCTTCCTGGTTGTTAACATCAATTGAGTTTACCAAATAACAATATGAAAACCTTAACAATGACTGTTGCAAAACTGATCCTCTGTGCACTTCTTGCTTTATCTTTAAGCGCTTGTTTTATCCGCCCTTATAAGTTTGATTTAGAGCAAGGTAATCGCATTAGTCCTGAAAAAATTTCACAGGTTGAACCTGGGATGAGCGAAGAGCAAGTCCGATACGTTTTGGGTACACCGATGTTGGTCGATGTATTTCACACCAATCGTTGGGATTATGTTTATTATGAAAAGCCAAGCAAAGGCGAAGAAAAACGTAGTCACTTAGCAATTTATTTTGATAGAGGCGTCGTCTCTGAAGTTATACGCGATGCTTTGCCACAGAACGTTGGTTAAACTTCGTCTGCTTTGAGGCACGTAATGCTCTTGCGGCCATTGCGCTCATGCGTAGTGGCCGGTAAATCTCGATTCTATCGCCTTCTTCAACCAACACATCCAGCGTTCTAATTTGATTGAAAATGCCCACTTGATTTACTTTAAGATCAATCTCTGGATAAAGCGCTATTAAACCTGATTGCATAATAGCTTGTTCAATTGATGTGCCTTTTTCAACTTGTAGGCTAATACTGCGATACTCGGTTTGCTGTGCATAAACAACTTCAATATTAAGCAAGGACATTGTTAGCATAAACCTGTGTGGCGCGTTTTGAGAATGCAGCCACCATCGACTGCGCTATTTGGTGAAATAAAGGGCCCAGCGTCATGGCAAGCAAGGGATTTTGAAACTCAAATGAAAGCGCAAAAGACACCTTCGTGCCTTGATCCAAGGCTTCAAATTGCCAGATCCCTTCTAAATGTTTAAAAGGACCCTGCTTTAAACGCATTTCAATACGTTGATGTGGGATGAGTCGATTTAAAGTGGTAAACGCCTTGTGCAGAGGGCCTTTGCTGATGTGCATGGAGGCTTCCATGTGATTATCGGACTGATCGGCAATATGGGTTTTTTGGCACCAGGGCAAAAATTGAGGATATTTCGCTACATCGTTCACTAAGTCGAACATTTGTTGTGGCGTATAGGGCACGAACTCATAGCGCTGAATTTTCTTCATGACCCCCTCCTTTTAACCCCTAATGACCTATTATATCTAGAGAGATTTATTTTTCACAGCGAAAACGTATAATGAATGACTATGAGCAAGAAAAACAAGACCGATAACAACAATACCATAGCCCAAAACCGCAAGGCTCGCTTTGAATATACCCTCGAAGAGACCTTTGAGGCAGGTATTGTACTGCAAGGCTGGGAAGTTAAAAGCCTGCGTGCTGGCAAAGGCGGCATATCTGATAGCCACGTCATCATCAAAGGCGGTGAAGCTTGGCTGCTTAATGCGGTTATCTCTCCCCTGAATTCCGCATCGACGCATATACACCCTGAGAATAGCCGTACCCGTAAACTCCTGCTCAACAAAAGAGAATTAAAGAAGTTAATCGGCGCGGTTGAACGCAAGGGTTATACTATCGTTCCTCTTACCATGTATTGGAAAAATGGCTTGGCTAAAATCTCCATTTCCATCGCCCAAGGTAAGAAACTGTTTGATAAACGCGAAACGGAAAAACAGCGAGATTGGGAACGCACCCGCGCTAGGATTGTGAAGAAATAACAAAACTACCTTCATAGGCTACTAATGTGCCAGTAAAATGTTTTACCTGCATCTTCAAATAAAAGGTTTGCTCATCTAGCGGTTGTTCAACAACAGATGGTTTACCTAAAAGCCATGTGATGGGTAACGGATAAAACCGCTGACCAAGCTTAATGGCAAATCCGACATGATTTAGTACCATATCATCTCCCTGCACATCGTATGCTAACCTACAGCCTACGCGACCGCTCATCATTTCAATCACCTGATTGTTATTGAGAATAATCATTTTTGAGCAAAGATGATAAGGTGGTTTACCTGGATAATGAAAAATGCGATCAAATAGCACCTCGTTAGACATATCATTGGTACGATAATGGACTGTCACTGGAATATCTTTACTTAAGGCTAAGGGATTTTTGCCAAGGAATTTAGCCAAAGCCAGAAAGCAACGATAAAGCCACGAGCCAGAAATAGTCATTTTGCCTTGGAGAATAATTGTTTCGCTTTTCCCTAAATGAATGGCGTAACGTTGCGCCAAGATGGGCGAAAGTAAGCTTGCTTTAGCGCCAAACAAGGCATCGCGCACCATCATTTAGACTTTGCCCATAACAAGATGGCTCTGATAGCTCTTAAAAAAGGATAGATAAGCGTACTTAAGATGCTTGAGCGAAAAACAATGCCGTTAAACCTGTTAAAGATATCGCTGTTGGAGCTCAGCATGGCAAGCACCTGCATAGCTTTGGCACCTTGATAAAGGTTATCTCCCATTTTCACAATAATACCTTGATGGTAATCCAAGCCCTTTTCTTTGAGCTTTTCATTCAGGGGATGGGATTCTCTGGCATTTAAGAGGTTGATGGTGCCTGCGGATTTTTGTAATTTTACTCTTTTTGAAGCAAAGCTACACAGTGGGCATTCACCATCGTAGATTAACCATATTTCTTTAGGAGGCGCGTCTTTCATATTTGGCTGCAAAGTTAACACTCCAATTTATCATCTTAGCACAGGGACTAGCCCCTTAAAAAACCGCATATACACAGCATGTCAGCAAAAAACCCTGTCTAATCAGGTACTTCGCCGCAAACATATTGCTATTCAACTTTGACTAGTCTAAGATCGATCTTGGGGGGCGATCTGGCTTCGACGCAGTTCTCGAACCCAAAGATGCATGCCGAGTACACAGTTTAATCTCGTAAATCTTAACTGTTACGTTTATAGTTGCAAACGATAACAACTACGCTGTAGCTGCCTAAAAAACAGCCAAAGCCCTGCTACCTACTGTGCTTGGACGGTAGAATAGGAGGTCGACTAAACAAGATCGCAGCTCACGCCGCCCTAGCACGAGCTGTTAAAAACAACTGGGCTCGCTTTTCATAACCGCTCTGATCCGGGTATGACGAGTTAAATAAAAGATCACCGATAAGCATGTAGACCCTTTGACGTAGGCTCCGCGGACGCGGGTTCAATTCCCGCCGCCTCCACCAATTCAGCTTCCAAAGATATCCAAAAACGTTCAAAACCCCTTGAAATAAATAGATTATTTATTTAATCTCCTTCCAGTAATGTCTAACTGATACCCCCAACATCCAACGCGATTTGGGGGCATTATAGGGGGTATTTTGGTACCCCACAGAGGTGATACCCCCATGTCGTTAAAAGATGTCGCCATTAAGAATGCAAAGCCTCGAGAGAAAGCTTATAAGCTTACCGATGAAAAGGGGCTATATCTGTTCATTAAACCTAATGGCTCAAAAGCATGGCGATTGAAGTACCGCTTCTTAGGGAAAGAAAAAACTCTTTCAATCGGCTTATATCCTGACGTAACCCTGGCTGAAGCAAGGGAGGCTCGTGATAACGCCAGAAAAAAATTAGCAAATCAAATTGATCCAGGTCTGGATAAGCAAGTATCAAAAAGAAAAGCAAAAGAATCAGCAGAAAATAGCTTTGAAACCATAGCACGCGAATGGTATGTAAAGTATTCACCCAAATGGTCACCTAGCCATGGTGAAAGAATACTTAGACGATTAGAGAAAGATATTTTTCCTTGGATAGGACAACGACCTATATCTGAAATCACTGCCCCTGAATTGCTAGCAGCGCTTAGACGCATAGAAAGTAGGGGCGCTATCGAAACAGCGCACCGTGCCCATCAAAACTGTGGAAAGATATTTCGTTATGCTGTTGCTACTGGACGAGCTGAACGCGATCCCTCAAACGATTTAAAAGATGCCATTCCGCCAGCCAAAAAGAAACACCACGCATCAATTATTAATCCAAATGAGATTGGAGAACTTTTACGAGCTATTGAGGGTTATCAGGGGCATAACGTTACAAAATACGCTTTACAGTTTGCTCCCCTCGTGTTTGTAAGGCCTGGGGAACTACGCCATGCAGAATGGAGCGAATTTAATTTGACTGATGCTGAATGGCGCATCCCTGCTGACAAAATGAAAATGCGGGTGATGCATATTGTCCCATTATCAACACAAGCTATTGCCATATTGTTTGAACTTAGATCTCTAACAGGGGATGGGAAATATCTTTTTCCTAGTGTTCGCAGTCCTAAACGTCCCATGTCAGAAAATACCGTTTTGGGGGCGCTACGTCGACTTGGCTATACCAGTGATGAAATGACCGGTCATGGCTTTCGTTCAATGGCAAGCACTCTCTTAAACGAGCAAGGCTGGAATCCTGATGCAATTGAACGGCAACTTGCTCATGGCGAAAGAAATACTGTAAGGGCTGCTTATAACTATGCGGAATACTTAGATACAAGGCGTGAAATGATGCAGGCGTGGGCGGATTATCTGGACAGGTTAAAGCAAGCTAACAAATAACTATATTGTATAGCTTGGCTGTTAATTGAGTTGGGAATTTTAGGATTATTAATCTTTATAGTCATC
>CAZSGE010000014.1:25143-57253 GCA_964606325.1 Uncultured Candidatus Berkiella sp. | reverse complement strand
AAAAAGATAAGATAGATAAGAAAGATAAGAAAGAATCTACTCAAGAAGAAAATTGAGGGAAAGAGAAAGAGCCACGCGAAGTTATCAAAGAGCTTAAAACGGTTTTAGACACCAAAGGCAAAAAAGTATCCATTCATGATGAACCCATAGCCTTACTTGCGCCTGCTTACGCTAAATCTAGGCTGTCAGTCGGGCCATTAACCCCCAGGAAATTGACTGATCAGAGCAAAGATACAGTTACTCAGATTAGGCCTAGTTAATTTTATCTTAAAGCATTTTTTATGACATGCTTTAATGATATAAAGACACTAGTGTTAGCCGAAAAAATATAGGTAGATAACATGTTGAATTTTTTATCTCAAATTCCGTTAAGTCAATTGGGCTTTGTAAGTAGCGCCTTTTTAATTGTTAAAAATGTTAAAAATGCTTTCTTTAATATGCTGTATGTTAACTATGGTCGAGATGATCGACGACCTGGTGTGATTAACCCGCAAGATTTGAATGAAAATGCTTTAACGGATGAAGAGCAAAGAGAAGAAGATTTTAATCATTTTTTACTCAATACATGCACAGTTGGTCTTTGTATCGTACATGCTTATGGGATAGCCACAGGAAAAAATTCAATTGCTGATAATGTCTTAAGTGGTTGTATTGTCGCAAAAGCAGGGTGGGATATTGGCGTTCAAGCGCGTGACTGCTTGAACGCATCATTTAAAACGAAGTTATCATAAACAGTTTTTAACTTGTTTGCAGATATAGCTGAGCTGATCATCTGTTAAATACGGATGCATTGGGAGGCTCAGCACTTTGTTACAAGCCATTTCTGCATTTTTCAATTGCTCAGTGGCACTGGGGAAATGCTGATAGGCTGGTTGCAGATGTAATGGTTTACGATAATAAACATTATTGGGTACGCCACTTTCTTGTAAAGCAGCCATCAACCCTTCTCTTTGATCAATTTGTGTTGCAATGGTGTAAAGACCCCAAGCGTGCGTTTTACCTTTAGGAACAAGAGGCACTTGCACCACTTCTCGTAACTCGTTGGTGTAAAATTGTGCAATCTCTTGTCGACGTGCTAATTCTTGCGGAAAAATAGCAAGCTTTTCAAGTAATACAGCGGCTTGAATGGTATCAAGGCGACTATTTAAACCAATATGGATATGATCGTAGCGATGCACGCCACAACCATGGTTACGTAAAGAACGAATAACGGTGCTTAAATCTTTGTCATTGGTGAATACGGCGCCACCATCACCATAACAAGCTAAAGGCTTGGATGGAAAAAAGCTTGTGGTGGTAGCAACTGTAAAATTCCCTACCTTTTTGTCGCCAATACCGCCACCAAAGCTTTGTGCAGCATCGCTAATTACCCAAAGATTGTGATGTTGAGCGACTTCATGGAGCGCATCATAATCAGCAGGTAATCCAAACAAATCAACGGCGATGATGCCTTTAGGCGTTAATTTTTTATCTAATGAGGCAATAGCTTTTTCAAGACTCTTAGGATCAATATTAAAGGTGTGTGGACACACATCAATAAATACCGGCGTTGCATGCGATTCAGCTACTACTTCAGCAGTTGATGCAAAAGTAAAAGTAGGCACAAATACCGCATCGCCTGGTCCAACTTTGTAGGCGAGTAGTAAGAGTCGAAGTGCATCAGTTCCATTACTGCAGGTAATAGCATCTTCTGCTTGAGTGTAGCCAATGAGCTTTTCCTCTAACTTTTGAACTTCTGGCCCTAAAATATAGCCACCATGCGCTAATACCTTTTCGATGGCTTTGGGAATTTTGTCCCCAATAAGTCGACGTTGCGCTTGTAAGTCTATGAATTCGATTGTATTTATTTTTTCTTTTAACATGGGTCTTTATTTTTAGTTAACAATGTTGAAAATAATAAACTACCTAAGTTTATTTACCTAATTATCTTACGAGACGCTCTCAAGCTGAACATGGGCTTGTGACTTGTTTTGAGCAAATGCGTATTCCTTATCACCTAGGTTGATAGGGGCTTCACTACGCATAGACTGCATTGCTGCTTCTAATACGGCCATTACCTTTAAACCTTCAAGACTGGATGTCAGAGGCTTCTCACCGCTAGCAATACAGGCAAGAAAATGGCTACATTCATTTTGCAAAGGCTCAGCAGGGGACACAGGTACATTCTCTAAGACAGGTGCAAAAGGCTGTGGTAGTCCATCAACCCATTGGGCTGGATAGGGGCACAAACGTAATTTACTCTCCCAGGGCTGGCTATCTTCAAAAATGGCCATTGCTTTTGAGCCTACAATAATCATTTTTTGTTCTTTAAAAGGGTATAACCAAGAAGAGAAAATATGTGCTTTGACATTACCGGGAAAAGTCAATTGAATGCTGGAGGTGTCTGAGACCGTGTGTTGCAAATGATTAGCATTGGAAGCCATCACTGTCAGCGGCATGGAGCGCACTAACGATAAAATCATGGAAATATCATGTGGCGCATAATCCATTAATACGCTTTCCTCATTGGGAAATTTTCCAAAATTGAAGCGGTTTGCATAAATATACTGTAAATCACCTAAGGCGCCATCATGCAAAAGTGACTTCATATGGGTAAAAGCACGATGGTATTGCAACAAGTGCCCTATCATCAACGTGCGCTGTTGTTGATTGGCTAATTCATGCAGCTTTGATGCTTGTTGGAAAGTGCTTGCAAAAGGTTTTTCAATATAAACATGCTTACTGGCTTTGAGGGAGGCTAGCCCCACATCAAAGTGTGTTCTTGATGGGGTGGCAATAAACACGCCCGCAATTGCCTTGTTGTTTAAAATTTCATCGAAAGAAAGAGAAGGTACATCGTATTGCTGGCTAAGTTGAGCAGATCTTGCTGAATCAAGATCACAAATAGCTGCAAGTGAGCCAAGTCCATGTAGCACGCGAATAAGGTTTTTGCCCCAGTTACCGCAGCCGATAACGGCCACTTTAATATGGTTATAATTTTGAGTAACTGACAAAATATCTCCCCTAGAGATCGCCTCGGAATAAACGTTCAATTATCTCATACTTATTGCAAATATTGACACGTCTTCCGTGAATAATTATGAGAAATTATACGCTGTGAGTAATTCAACAAGCTGTATATGTGAGAGGGTTTATTGGGGAATAAATTGAACTGCTAGTCAAAAAAAGATAGCATCGCTACTCTTTTTTATTATTGCTCTTAGATGTGATGCCAAGAAACCTAATTTTTAGATTGTGTTTTGCCTTTTTACTTGTGAGCACGCCTTGTTTTGGCGCACCTGGCAATTTTGCACAAGCTAAAAAAGAAGCGCTTAACGTGTGGCTTGAGCATCGGCAAACTTTCTACTGTGGTTGTTCTTTTGATAAGTATGGCCAAATTAATTTTAAAAGTTGCACATACGTTCCTACTGATTATAGGCGTGATAAATGGATAAGCTGGGAACATGTTGTGCCTGTTTCATGGTACGGCAAAAAGCTAGATTGTTGGAAAAAACCGATCTGCAAAACGAAAAAAGGTAAAACATTAAAAGGCAGGAAATGCTGCGCTAAAATTTCGCCCCTTTTTCAAGCGATGGAAGCTGATTTACACAATTTAGTCCCAGTTATTCGATCGGTTAATGCCAAAAGAGAGAATTTTCGTTTTGCATCGTTTCATCTTGATGAAAATAAAGACTCCTTTTATTTTAACGAATGCCCAATCATCATAGATGAGCGCTATCGACTAGTAGAGCCACCAGATAATACGAAAGGGATGGTTGCCCGCATAGGTTTATATATGGCAGATAAATATGGTATAGACTTGGGAGAAAGGCAGCGTAGACTGCTAACTGATTGGAATAACAGATATCCGACAACTCCTTGGGAAATAAAGTGGAATCAAAAAGTAGCCGCTATCCAAGGTGATTCAAATTTTTACATTGATAAGAAAAGGACCGCTGAATGAGAATTGGCATTTTATCCCGTGATTCCAGGCTTTATTCTACTAAACGACTGGTGGAAGCAGCTGAAGCTCGTGGCCATGAAGTGCAAGTGATAGATGTGCTCAAATGCTATATGAATATCACTGCTAACCAGCCGTCTGTACATTATCGTAAACAAGTCCTAAGCTTTGATGCCATTATACCTCGCATTGGTGCCTCAGTGACCTCATATGGTACTGCAGTGTTGCGCCAGTTTGAGGTGGGTGGCGTATATGCTTTAAACGAATCCATTGCGATTTCGCGTTCACGCGATAAATTACGTGCCCACCAGCTGTTAGCAAGAAAAGGGGTGGGCATGCCCATCACAGGTTATGCGCACGCAGCAGATGCAACCGATGAGCTGATTGAATTTGTGGGGGGAGCGCCATTAATTGTTAAGTTGATGGAAAGCACACACGGTGAAGGGGTCGTTTTGGCGGAAACCGAAAAGGCTGCAGAAGGGGTGATCAATGCCTTTAGAGGATTGAATGCCAATTTTCTGGTTCAAGAATATATCAAAGAGTCCAATGGTTCAGATATTCGTTGCTTTGTGGTTGGCGACAAGATTGTTGCCTCTATGCAAAGAACAGCCAAAGAGGGTGATTTTCGCTCAAACCTACATCGTGGTGGAACAGCGACCACTATTAAATTGTTACCAGAAGAACGTACCTTGGCCCTCAAAGCTGCCAAAGTAATGGGCTTAGATGTCGCAGGTGTTGATTTAATACGATCAGCCCATGGGCCGCTAGTCCTAGAAGTTAATTCTTCACCTGGCCTGCAAGGGATAGAGCGGGTTACCGGCAAAGATGTGGCAGATATGATTATAGAATACGTCGAAAAGGATGTGGGGAAGGGGCCCAACAAAACCCGCGGCAAAGGTTAAAGCGCCTCTTTTGGCTTTATGCTGCGTTGGCCGCTCTTTTTCACACCAGTCACATACTGGGATGTATGCTTCTGGCGTTGAAAAAACTTGCCGCCTTGCCTAAAGCCAAAATTTGCAGCTTTAACACGTGCCACATAAATTCCCTGCCTACTGTCTCAATTTTTAATGTTACGCTATGACTACAAGGATTTTGCTAGGCGTAAATTTGCAGGCTTTCTAACATTTTTATCGAAATTCGCATTGCGAAGCACAAAAAAAGGCCACTTTTCATATTATTTGAGAGATCAACCATTTCTTATTGCAAGTTATTGTGTTAATTTCGTTCGAGTTTTACAAACCGGAGGAAATTGAGAATGGCTCTTAAGAAAAAAGCTGCTGCAAAACGTAAAATGACAAAACCTGTACGTAAGGTTAAAACAGCAGCAAAAAAGACAACTGCTACAAGCGGTCGTCTTGCTTCAGTTAAAAAAGTAACAGCGAAAGGCAACGTTACATTCCCATCTTCACCCATCACGGAAAAGCAAAGCAAAGCGCAAATTTATGCTGAATTAGCTACCATTACTGGTCTTGCTAAAGGTGATGTGAAGAATATGTTTTCTGCTTTGAAGAATGTTCTTGAAAGACACATCAAAGGCAGAGGTTATGGCGAATTCGTTATTCCAGAACTCGGTGTTAAGGTTCGTCGGATCTCCAAAGCGGCTACCAAAGCGCGCATGGGCCGCAATCCTTTCACAGGCGAAGAAATCAAGATTGCAGCTAAGCCAGCACGTAAATCCGTTAAAGCAACTGCTTTAAAGGCTTTAAAAGAAATCGCGACAGCGTAATCTTTTAGCCCTCTATAGGTATCAGCCTATAGAGGGTTTAGCTATTATCCCAACATACCCATTTTGGATCCCCAAGTATTTTCAATATAGCTACTTTTAGGTAATACTTAAGTAAGCGTTTTAGTCCCTCCCTCTTGTATATTTACTCAGGGGGTTTCATTTGTTTTATGCTAACTGAATTAAGCACACAAATCAGTGATTTTATTGATACATCAAGATTGTATTTGCCGCTGTTGCTGATGTGGCTTGCTGCTTTATGGGTTTTTAATATAATCAATTGGTTTACCGGTTCAAAGTTGAATCAATTCGGCATAAGACCGCGTCGGCCAATTGGCCTAATTGGTATTTTCTTTGCCCCATTTTTACATGGTAATTTTAACCATCTTCTATTTAACACCGTGCCTCTCTTTTGTCTTGGCCTATTTGTGATGAGTTTAAGTGTTCAATATTTTTATTGGTCAACCATTATTATCTGTCTTGTGTCAGGCTTCACGGTATGGGTTATTGGTAGAAGAGGGAGCCATATTGGCGCAAGCGCGTTGATTGCAGGATATTTTGGATTTGTTGTTGCAAGTGCCTATTTGCAGCCGACTTTTACAACCTTTTTCGTGGCCGCTGTGGCGCTGTATTACTTTGGTGGTATTTTATTTAGTTTGCTTCCGACTGATGAAGAAACTTCATGGGAGGGGCATTTAAGCGGCTTCCTTGCCGGCATCTTAGCGATGCTAGTCTGCAAGTACTTTCAAGAGTACTTGCCCGCCCTAGGATCGTCCAATCCATTTTGATTAAATGTCATCATTAAGACCACATCCTTTTAGCAGTTAACAATACTTTATCTTTAATGGACAGCAGACCTTGATCTTTACATTGTTTAACAAACGTATTTTCTACAGGTTTATCTTTGGATTTTGCTTTAAGCATGGTTAATGCCGGGAAAAAGCCTTGTGGATTTTTCTTAACAAAGTCTATCGATTCATCAACCACTTTTTGATTTTCGGGCGTTAATCCTACTTTGAATCCAAGTTTCTCATTACCTTGCGTCCAGTTTTGTACTTGTTTGTAGATTTCTTGTGCCATAGGGATATATTTATTATTAAGCGAAGCAATATCCTCTGCACTTAAAGTTTTACCTGGCGCCATTTCTAATAGATGGTGATATTTATCATTTAATTCCACTAAGGCTCTCTTTTTGCTAGATATGGCATCTTTATCTGTATCTGGTACAGTTTCCATATACTGGATGGCATCACCTAAAAGCTTTATTTCTTTTTCAAGTTTGGTTTTGTCTTCATTATATTCTTCTTCATCTATATAAGTAGCAAAACCTTGACGTTTTAATATTGCTTGCTCTTTTAATCGTAAACCGGTGGTGAATTGGATGAAATCGGTTAAGGTGTTGCCAAATTCTGGGCTAAGAACTTCTCGCTGAACTAGCTCATCAACAATATCTAAGCTGTTTTGACTTTGGCAATCGTGATAAAAACCTAAATTGGTGACAAATTGCTCAACGAAACGGTACAGCTCGCGCTTTACATCTAATGTTTTATCGAGTTTGCCCGTAACGTAAACGCTTTTGCCTTTTTGAATCATATCGACGATATCATCACGCATTTTATCTCTGGCAATGTGTTGCCTTGCACTTTTACCATCTGTTTCTTTTTGTGCAAAAATAGCTTTCTTTTTGGCAATAAATTCATCATAGTTTGGCTCATTTCCATAAAGCAGTGCCATATTTCGACCTAGTTTTTTGCCGGCACTATTAGCGATATTGAGTTCGCGGTTATTGTAAGGTTTGTGCATTTGATTGACCCAAAACCCTATTTCATTGCGAAGTTGTTTGGTTCCTTCTTTTGTTTGTAGCTTCTTCTTGTTTTTGGGATTAAGCTTGGCATTTTGCCATTCCTTTTCAAATGCTTGATTTGCAATTTCACGTTGTGCTTTAAGATCTTGAGTGAATTGCGGACGTGAAAACTCTGCAAATTCATCATAAGTTGTTAAGAACGGTCTACTACCTTCATAGGGTAGTTTTTTCCAATCTCGGTTCATAATAGCTTCATTTTGTAGATTTTGAGCTTGTTCTGTCGTCAGATTGCGCGCAAAAAAGCGTCTATGCGGTGGGGCATTATCTGCTTCGTCCATTCGAAGACCTTTGCCGCCGACATCAGGATGCTCACCTAAAAGGAATAATCTATCTGATATTTTTTGTGATAATTGATGAAAGTATTTATAATTTTCAACAGTTTTCTCTTTGATTAAAAATCCAATTTCCAAATCAGTGACAGGCCCGCATTCTTCTCGCGCCATGGACCCTAAAGTGACAACACTAAATTCGCAAGGTGGTGTGCCTAATTTTTTTACTTCATCGTCTATAATATGCTGCATATACTGTTTGGTATCTGCAGTGATGCTTTTTGTCAGTTTTGCATAATCGGGATTAGCTTTTTGACTTTCAGCGTTAATCATCGAAAATTGATTTTCCCGCAAACTATTTAAGGAAACGGCATCCTGGTTTTCTTTTTGTTGAAAATAAGCTTTTAATCCAGCAAAGGGACTTTTTGCTTTGTTTAAGATCCCCTGATAGTGATCGTAAACCCTATTTTTTAATCTTTGCCACCAGCCAGTAGTCGCATTATTTGTTTGGTGGGCGGAAACTGCATCTGTACTCATGATTTCTCTTTATTTAATTTATTTAGAACATAAGAGCATCATGAGGGTAAACGCACAGATTTAAAGTCAAATCAGATTGGAGGTAGGTTGTATAGGATAGATAGCTAAAATTTGTCAGAAATTTATAGGCGCACGGGCACCTAGCTTGTATGCAAATACAAGTTATTCTGGTATGTGTTTTGTTTGTCTATGCTGCGGGATGGCAGCTCTTACAATTGCATCGTTTCACGACAGCATTGTAGACATAAACTAACACAAAGCCAAAAACGTAGCCCTGACCAAATGCCCATGCAACACCAATGAGTATTCCCAGCGGCGTTGCTGCAAATCCCAAATAGACTGAAGATACCATACCCACCCATGCTGCACCGTATTGCATGAAATGAGCAAGTACGCCTATCACTAACACAAACAGGGCACTGACCGTTCCAAAAGCCACACCCATTGCACAAGATGATATTCTTGCGCAAGGTGCGTTTGTAACATTGTCCATTGTAGCCTCCTAGTGCAGAATTAGAGCTCTTACTTATATTGTAAGTATTCAAGCTCCAACTAGCTAGTGAATGCTAGTAGGTCAAGGTGTTTTTTGTCGTCAAAAATAGCTTATAAATTAATATGTTACTTCTAACGAAAGAAGTTCACGTTTATTTTTTCGCTTGCTTAACCAAACCAAGACACTTCCAAGCAATGAAGCGATAGGAACAATGGCCAATGCACAAGTATAAGTGCTTGCAGAATAGACGGTAACGCCATCAACCATCGGACTCATTTCAAAGAAATCCATCAATCTGCCTATGCTGCTATGGAAAAAGGAACCACCGAGCATGTTGATGCAATTTAAAAAAGCAATGGTAACACTCATCAATCCCGGCGGAACCAATTCTTGTCCGATTGCAAAGACGATAACCTGATAACAACACAATATACCAATCAAAAACATGATGAACATCAATGTTGCTTGAGAGAGTTCCTGGTTAAATACCAACACCATAATCATGAGTAATGCCATGAGCAGGCCTGCTATCATGGTGACATTGTAATGTGCTTTAAATTTTTCTGATAAATAGGCCAAAATGGGACCACCAAATAACATACCGACAAACACAAAAGAGGTGATGCTGGCTGCTTGTGTTTTTGTCAGATCTCGGGCGGCCATTAAATAGGGAACCCCCCAGACATCGGCAAAACCTTCTAATGAGCCGACCATTAAAAAGTTAGCGAAAGCGAGAATGAGTAGTGATTTTAGTTTGTATAATCCTTTTAAATCAGCAAGGATATTTGTGGAAGAGGCGGCGTTTATATTAAATGTTGAATTATTACGTACAAAACTATAATTGAATAAGCCTAACAAAAAGGCAACAAGGCCTAAAAGCCCAAGCATCTTTTCCCAGCCAATTTGCCCTATTAACATGCTGACTGGTCGACCGCCATAGAGCGCGCCCAATAATCCAAAACTAAAGGTTAGTCCGACCAGGCGCGCATATTTTTCTTTGGCAAACCACATCGAGATAACTTTAGAGGTGCCTAAAAATCCTACAACTGAACCTACGCCGATTAAAAGGCGACTCATTAAGGCAACGCCCCATGAATCAAAGGTGAGCATCATCCATACAGATAGACCGCAGAGCATCGCGCTAAAAGCAATGATTTGTCTGGGGCCATATCTATCTAACAGCAATGCCATGGGGATCTGCATGCCGGCATAACCTAAGTAGTACAATGAAGCAAAAAGACCAAAGTCAGTCGCACTGATCTGATATTTTTGTAAAAGCTCAGGCATGATAAGGCCTGGAAAGAGTCGCAAAATAAATTGAAAACCAAAAAAGGCAAGCGGAAAGAACCACATCAGCCAAGGTAAATAGGGTTTGTTACTTGTCATTTTTGCTCCAACTTTTTCATCGATAAAAAAAAAGCCCCCGGTTTTGGCGGGGGCTTTTCTACTTAATTTTGATCTTTTTTAAGTATTAAATAGCCCCACGCAGTGAATAATCACTGCGCGAATAATAATAATAAGGGCTACTGAATGGTTCATCATGGGCTCAATTGCGAAACTTAAGAGAAACGTAACATAGGCCATCGGGCTATACAATACAGTAAAGATAAAATAA
The DNA here is from genome assembly GCA_964606325.1 of Uncultured Candidatus Berkiella sp. GTDB lineage: Bacteria > Pseudomonadota > Gammaproteobacteria > Berkiellales > Berkiellaceae > Berkiella. Next base: position 46,812 of record CAZSGE010000014.1, on the reverse strand, counting down.
CGTATTTTAGCGTCGACTGGATTATACCATTATCAATTCACGTATTATTGGTGTATTTACAAATTATTATCTAAAAAATGCTATCATCATATAAGAAAAGAGATACCGGAGCCGTCTCATTATGCTAACTAAATTCGTTGTTGGGCCAGCTGGTACGCTGGGCAAGGCGACAGATGATTTTACAAATATCGTCTGGATTGATGTCTATTCTCCCTCTGCACAAGAAAGGGAATCTTTGCTTAAAGACTATAATGTTGCCTTACCATTGCATCATGAAATGCACCAACTTGAATTTTCAAACCGCTTTTATCAAGAAAATGATGCGCTTTATTTATCGTTGCATGTTGTTACAAAGGCAGCACCACTTCCTGAGAGCCATGTTATTACCTTTATTCTAAGTAAAAATATCTTAGTTACTTTGCGATATTCAGATCCTAACCCTATTGAATCATTTATCAATCAGCTTGATAGACGAAAGTTTTATGCTAAAGATAGTTTTGAAGTATTTTTGCTTTTGCTGAACAAAGTGGTAGGAACAGTCGCTGACATTTTTGAAATTATTGACGAAAAAGCTGAGGAACTTTCACTGTTTTTAGTGGGAAGTTCAAAGGGGGTTATTAACCCAAAGCAAAGCAAATATCTCAATAAAACTTTGCTGGAAATCAATTATTTAGAAAGTCTCTTAGGCAAAGGCTATCAGAGCTTGTCGAGTCTAAGGTTATTAATTGCCTTTTTTGATGAGACGCAGCATGATCTGTTTTCTCATGAGGAATGTAAACGCTTAGAAACCTTGAATCAAGATATAGAATCCTTGTCTAAACATGCTGAACATTTAACGCAAAAATTTAATTTTCAATTACAATCGACCTTAGGTTTGATCAACGTTGAGCAAACACAGATTATTAAAATTTTTACGGTACTTGCCATGATATTTATGCCACCAACCCTCATTGCCAGTATTTATGGGATGAATTTTCACCACTTGCCTGAGCTGGCTTTAAAATTTGGTTATCCTGCCGCATTATCCTTGATGGCTATCACAGCTTTTGTCCCGTATCTCATCTTTAGGCGCAAGGGCTGGATCTGAGAAAATTAGCACCCAATTTGCTTAGTTGTCGGACTAAATATGGGCATTAACCGATAAATGGTAGCGTCTTATCGATAAACACCGCAGCAAAATTCCTTTTTTGGCAGTATGATAGGCCCACATAAAGCTAATCACCTTTGTGATTGGTTGTGTAAAATCTATCTAGAAGTAATAAGGGGTTTTAATATGTTACGCGAATTAAATTTAAATGAAGTATCTGCTGTTTCTGGTGGCGCTTATAACGATATTTATGAAGTGATTCCAGCTTCTGTGCCAGGCTACGCTTTAGTGGGTTGGACTGAGCAAATCGTTGGATTTGATACTGTAGAATGGACCGAATATGTTGGTTTCTTTGGAACACCTGTTTTGCATAAAGACACCAGCCCAATTTATGATATCCAACCATTGTATGTTCCTGTTTCAACCACAACAACATACATTTATTAATTAATAATCTAATTAATAAAATAAAAAGGGCCTTTTAGGCCCTTTTTTTTGCTCGCCAAGCTCTGAATGTTGCTTGGTTATTTTAGCCTACTACTCATATTTGCGAAGAATTTGGTTTTACTAATAGGCTTTACTGCTAAAAAATGAAGCGATGGCAAACAAATTTGATATGATAACGTTACTATGAAAGTTGATAAATGAATGGGGTTGTATTTTTCAATACTTTATTTCAATTATCTCCAATGTGTACTGACCTTGAGGTGTATTAACTTCAACATTATCACCCTCTTTAGACTTCATTAACGCTTTTGCAACGGGTGAAATATAGCTAATTTTATTATTTGTCACATCTGCCTCATCAATACCAACAATAGTCACTGTTTTTGTTGTTCCATCTTGTTGTTTATAAGTCACTGTAGCACCAAAAAAGATCTTTTTTTGTCCTTTTTGGATTTTTGGATCAACAATTTGCGCATTTTCAAGTCTTTTTGATAAATATCGTATTCTCCTATCAATTTCTCGCAATCGTTTCTTGCCATAAATATAATCGCCATTTTCGGAGCGGTCACCATTACTTGCTGCCCAACTTACGGTTTCAACTACTTTTGGGCGCTCCTGATGTATGAGATGATTTAATTCACTTTTCAAGGAGGAGTAACCTACAGGCGTCATATAGGTTTTTGAATTTATAGGTACGCCTGCTTCTTTGGCAGTAAATTTATTTTCGAGTTTCTTTTCCATAAACTTAATACGAGGTTAGGATTCTTCAAAAAGTATTTTCTTCAAGTTTGGCTTTTTATAATTAGGGCCCTTCATTATCTTGCCCATATCGTTGTAAATTGGTTTGCCATTTTCGCCCAGTTTGCTCATGTTTGATTTTTGAACTTCTTCCATACAAGAGTCCAAATTTAATCCAAAACAATGTCCAGCACCATAAGTAACATAATTTATATCGGTTAATGCATCAGCAATTTCAATCAGGTCAAGCGCTTTGTCTGCTTCTTCTAGAGACTCAATTTGCTTCTGGGCAAGGTTGAGTGTATCTATGAGTTGTCTTACATTGTCGTTGTTTTCAGCTAGAGAAGCTTTACTCAATTCAATAAATTCCTCAAGAATCAAAGAGAGTCTTAATTTTACCGTTTTAATTTCAGCTTCAGTTGGCTTTGTGTGAACAGGGTGTCCAAATGCCTTATGAAATTCTTCAACATGTTTAAATCCTGTTTTTTTCAACGTTATAACTCCTGCTGTTATTTAAATTCTATCTATGAAAGAAAATAAAAGGCTCAGCCCATGTCGTTAGACAGAATAGATTAGGCTAACTTTTAAACACTAGCTCCAGTTTGAATTTAGTTAACATCAACTAAGTTCAAACTGGATAACATTTAATCATTAAGATCAGATTGCTTGGGAATAACAGTGATATGTCTATAAGCATTCATATCAAATGTAAGGTTAGATTTTTTGATGGTTTCAACATTAACCGTTAAAGCAACTATCCCGCTTGCTTCAATAAAATTCATCGAACCGCCTTGATCAGCAAAATTACCTATATCACTGATAAGCAGTACGGGCTTTTCTTTAAAGGCGTTTACAATTTTTTGGACATTCTCTTTTTCAGAAAGTGAAACATATACCATTTGGCAGCCAGCTTGAGCTTTCTTTAAAGTTTTAATGCTAACTGAAACTTTGAGGCCATTAATTACGGTTCCATTGAGAGCCATTAAAGGTTTACTACTCTCAAAATCTCCTAGCATGCAAACATTGATGGAATTGTTTTTAATCGCTTCTTTAGGCCAAATTACCGCATCTAGTAGATATTTAATGATTTTTGTCTTTTGGGAGATGGCCCAATCGCTTTGCTTTGAGGCATGTACTTGATATGTTGAAAGACATATGGTGCTCAATAGAGCCAAGGCTGCAATTTTTTTAGTTAATTGAATAAAACTTTTTAAATAAGCGCGCAAAGTTATTATCCCTATAATAAAGATGTCATCCACTGTAGAAAACTTTACATGATTGCAAACTATTCTACTAGATTTTTGACCTGTTTAATCTTTTTAGCAATATAATTTGTAAGCATACTTTCATAATTAATCGCTCTTATTTTCTTCTAAAACAACATATAATCAATCATGATTTTTGCAAAGAGATACCCCAATGAATTTGCCAAAGTATCAGCATTTTATTAATAACGAGTTGCATTCGCCTGACAATGGCGAGTGGATTGAATCATTTAATCCTTATACAGCTAAACCATGGTGTCTTATTCCGCGTGGTAACAAAACTGATGTCGATAAAGCTGTTAGTGGTGCCTACAATGCTTTTACTAAAGGCGAATGGCCATCATTAACACCTACTCAGCGTGGCAAATTATTACGTAATCTTGGTGATCTTATTGCCAAAAAGGCTGATGACTTAGCAAAAATTGAAGTTCTTGATAATGGTAAATTGATTTCTGAAATGTCTGCCCAGCTGCATTATATTCCACAATGGTATTACTATTTTGGAGGGTTAGCAGACAAAATTGAAGGTGCCGTTATCCCGATTGATAAAGCTGATGTCTTTAATTTTACACGTTATGAGCCTTTGGGGGTTGTTGTTGCAATTGTTCCTTGGAACTCCCCCTTACTGATTACAGCTTGGAAATTAGCGCCTGCGCTAGCCGCGGGCAATACCGTGGTACTCAAACCCTCTGAATATACCTCTGCTTCTGCTTTTGAATTTGCAAATCTTGTAAAGGAAGCAGGATTTCCACCAGGTGTTGTGAATGTTATTTCTGGCTATGGTCATGAAATTGGTGATGACTTAGTGACTCACCCTCATGTTGCTAAAATTGCTTTTACAGGTGGCACACAAACAGGTAAGCGCGTTTATGAAAATGCAGCGAAGAGCATTAAGAAAGTCAGTTTAGAATTGGGCGGCAAATCGCCCAATATTGTTTTTGAAGATGCTGATATCGACAACGCTGTCAAAGGTGTTATTTCGGGCATTTTTGCTGCCACTGGCCAAACTTGTATAGCTGGCTCGCGGTTATTGGTGCAAGAATCGATACATGATAAATTTGTGGAAAAAGTGGTTGCCATGGCTAAAACAGCTAAAATTGGCGATCCTCTTTTAAAAGAGACGCAAGTTGGCCCAGTTACCAACATTACACAATTTGAAAAAATATTAGGTTATTTAGACATAGCTAAACAAGAAGGGGCAAAGTGCGAATTAGGAGGGAAGCGTTCCACTGCTAAAGAAGCAGGGGATGGGTGGTTTGTAGAACCAACAATTTATACGCAGGTGAATAATCAAATGCGCATAGCGCAAGAAGAAATATTTGGCCCTGTTTTATCCGTGATCCCTTTTAAAGATCAGTCAGAAGCAATCGACATTGCTAATGACAGCCCTTTTGGTTTAGCCTCTGGGATCTGGACGAGCGATATTAAACGTGTTTTGGATGTTTCTAAGCAAATTCAGGCTGGCACGGTGTGGGTAAATACCTATCGCATGCTCAGTTATTTATCGCCCTTTGGTGGTTATAAACAATCAGGCATTGGTCGAGAAAGTGGATATGATAGCATCTACCAATATATGCAACAAAAAAGTATTTGGATCTCAACCCAAACTGAAACCCCTAACCCTTTTATTATGCGATTAAAATAAGTGATGCAAAAGTTAAATAAGCTCAAAGCACAACTGCAAGTCGAAATTGATACTTCTTTTTTATATAGACAACTTGCGCTACATCATCAAGGACAATCAGTATCTCAGATTTTTCAAAAGATGGCGGATATAGAGCAACGTCACGCGCAAAAAGTGTTTGCTAAAATAATGACGATCAAACCTGGATCCTCGATGCCACCTCCCAGTATAAGAGCCAGAATTCAAGTGAAGCTTGCGCATTATTTTGGCTTTGAATTTATTCTTTCACACTTAACCGCCATTGAATATCAGATGTCAAAATCTGAAATTGAAAAAAAATTGGCAACAGGTGAAAAAATTACTGGCCTTGAAAACGTTCATTTAAACATTATTCAAAATCTCACTAAAAAAGATAACTTGTCAGTAGAAGGCGAAACGCTATCTAAATTTGAAGGCAAACACAAAAATGTGGGTGGCAATGAATTACGAGCTGCCGTTTTAGGATCTAACGATGGTTTGGTTTCTAACATGAGTCTTGTAATGGGCGTTGCGGGGGCCGCCAGTGCTGAAAATCAAATTTTAATAGCGGGTATTGCAGGTTTAATGGCGGGAGCGTTTTCTATGGCGTTAGGGGAATGGCTTTCCGTGCAAAGCGCCAGGGAACTGTATCAGCGGCAAATTGAAATTGAGGCCGAAGAACTTGAAAACTCACCAGAAGAAGAAATGAATGAGCTTGCTATATTGTACCAAGCTAAGGGTATGGATGAAGCGCAAGCAAAAAAATTAGCAATTCAAGTTTTATCCAACAAAGAGACAGCACTAGATGCCTTGGTGAAAGAAGAGCTTGGCATAGACATGAAATCCTTGGGTGGCTCAGCTTGGAAAGCTGCCTTTACTTCCTTCTTTTTATTTGCTTTTGGTGCCATTATTCCGGTATTTCCCTTTTTCTTTATGACGGGTGTTAACGCTACTATCGCTAGCATTATTGCAAGCGGGGTGGGCTTATTTTTAATTGGGGCATGTATTACTCTATTTACAGGTAAAAATGCTTTCTATGCAGGCATGCGTCAAGTTGCTTTTGGATTGGTTGCGGCAGGTATTACGTTTTTAATTGGTAAAGCCATCGGTGTGTCACTACTTTGATTTTTTGGGTGGCACCTGTTCTGCAAACAAATGCGTAACTTTGGGGCGTGCGCTACCTTCATGAAATGCATTCACTTTACTTTGGGTTTTTCTATCTGAAATTGATACTCTCTCGTGATAGCGTAAATGCTCTAGCCATGATTCGACCATAAAGCATTCAACAAAACGTTGATGGTTTTCGATATCATGAAACAAAGACCAAAAAAAGGCACCTTCTCGCAAGCGGATGCGTCTTGTTTCGGCTATAGCGGCCATAAATTTTTCTTGGTTTTCGCGCTTCACCCGATATTCTACGTTAATCATCACAGGGCCCTGCTCATGCTCTGGTAACGCTTCTCCTGTCGGTGCGGGGGAATCCTTAGCGGGGGTATGATCGAGCATTTGAGTATTTTCTAGTTTTACCCAATAGGTAAATACATTACTGATAATGATACCAAATCCTGCAACGAGCAATGAAAACTTGACGCTTTGTTGGGTTGCAAGCCAACCCCAAATAACGCTGCCTAAGGCCATGCTTCCTAAGAATATCATTAAATAAACAGATAAAGCGCGCGCCCTTACCCATGATGAGACACTTAACTGAGCTTGTGTATTTAAAGTCGCAATCACCGATATCCAGGCAAATCCCGCAAGAATCAACGCTGCGCATGCCACATAATAGTGCTGAATCACACCTAATAAGTAACATGTTAGGCTAAATGCCATGGCTCCCAAAAAAACTAATTGATCAATAGTCAAAATTTTTCGAAGTTTTTGTAAACAAAAAGCGCCCAAAATAGCACCCACACCAAGACAGGCAAGTAAAATACCATAACTGATTGGGCCGCATTTAAGCACTAAACGTGCAGTGACAGGAACAAGTGCCCATACCGCGCTTGCAAAAATAAAAAACGCTCCTGATTTAATCATCACTTGCTGTAAAGAAGGTGTCGCGCGTACATAGCGCAATCCTGCTCTAATAGCACCAAAAAATCTTTCTGCTGGTAGCGTGCTTTCATTGGGAATTCTTTTCCAGCGTTTAAGTGCAAAGATGATCGCACAAAAAGAAATCGCATTAATGGCAAAAACAGCTCCCACACCTAATGCTGCAATAATAAACCCTGCGATAGCAGGTCCTATTGCTCTTGAAATATTAAATGCCAGACCATTTAAAATGATACCCGAGTATAAATCTTCTGGTTTGACTATTTCTGGAATTATTGATTGCCAGGTAGGGGTGCTCAATGCAGCCCCGCATCCTAGAAAAAAAGTAAGCATAAGTAAAAGCGGGGGCGTCATAAGGCCCCAATATGTCACGCTTGCCAACGTGGCGGCCACCAGCAACATGCTGCTTTGCAAACCAATTAAATACCGTCGTCTATCAAAAATATCGGCTAAAGCGCCAGCAGGGAGGGCAAGTAGAAAAATGGAGAGTGATGTGGCTGCTTGAATCAGTGACACCCACAGAGCGTTTTTGGTCATTGACAACATCAGCCATGCTGCACCCACTTCGTGCATCCAGGTTCCAATATTCGATGCCAGAGTTGCTACCCATAACATTCTAAAAATCGGATCTTTTAACGCTGGCCAGGCATCCACTTTGGTAGTTTGCAACATTTTATTTTAAGCCCTGGATAAGTTACTGTAAGTATAGTGCGCTTTATTTGAGAGATAGGTTTGTAAAAATGCTGTTAATTTCAAAATTAGTTGAAGACCTTAGTGTTAAATTGAAAGCGAAAACTTGGAAAGTCGTGACCGTTGAATCTTGTACGGGCGGAGGTTTAAGTTTTTGGTTAACCTCTTTAGCTGGCAGCTCTGACTGGTTCGACAGAGGCTATATTACATACAGTAATGAAGCCAAAATAGATCTTGTAGACGTTAATCCCCTAACGTTAAATCAGTTTGGTGCGGTCAGTGAACAAGTCGCCAAAGAAATGGCTGTAAACGCATTAAAACGCTCTATGGCTCAAGTTAGCATTTCTATTACAGGCATAGCAGGTCCAAGTGGCGGCACAATTGATAAGCCGGTGGGTACCGTTTGGATAGGGGTAGCGCGAGAGAGCATCACACCGCTTATTTGCGGCTATACTTTTAAAGGAGACCGCACACAAATACGTGAGCAAGCGATGATTAATGCTTTAAAACAAGTGTTATCGATCTTATGAGCTATATTGAGCATTTTGCCAAAAACTCATCTGAATACAAACTATTTCGTCCTGATTATCCTGAAGAATTATTCACCTATTTAGAAAGCATTGCGCCAGAGAAGGGGCTTGCTTGGGATTGTGGTACGGGTAATGGACAAGCAGCCATCGCCTTGGCCAAACGTTTTAAACAAGTGGTGGCTACTGATGTCAGTCAAGAACAATTAAATCTTGCACCAAAGCTTTCGAATATTTCATATCATTGTTGGCCAGCAGAACAAACTTCGCTTGCTGATAACAGCGTTGATTTAATCACCATTGCACAAGCTTTACATTGGTTTGATCTGGAACGCTTTTACCAAGAAGTGCATCGCGTGGGTAAAAAAGATGCTGTTATAGCGGCTTGGTGCTATTCTCTTGGCAATATTTCATCAACGATTGATCCGATTCTACGTAAGCTGTACGTCAATATTTTAGGCAACAAATATTGGCCTAAAGAGCGTAAATATGTGGAAGAAGAATACTGCACAATTTCATTTCCTTTTACGCGTATTTCGCCTCCTGCGTTTATGATCCACAAAAGTTTAAATTACTATCAACTGCTAGGTTATTTAAACACGTGGTCTGCCGTGAAAGAATATCAAATCCAAAAACAGCAAAACCCTATTGATAAAATCGCAGCCGATCTCCAAGCTGCTTGGGGTGATGTTGAACATCCTAAAATGATGATTTGGCCCATCCATCTTATTGTTGGTAAAATAGGCTAGCTAACTACCAACTTGATTGCTTTCGATATTCCCTCTATAGTTTTGATAACTGTACATTAATTGTTAGGGGGTGGGGACATGTTTGCCCTCATTGATTGCAATAACTTCTATGTTTCCTGCGAGCGGGTATTTAACCCAAAGCTTCAAGGAAAGCCGGTGGTGGTGCTATCAAACAATGATGGTTGCGTGGTGGCTCGCTCCAACGAGGCTAAAGCTATCGGCTTTAAAATGGGCGATCCCATTTTTCAAAAAAAAGATCTCGTCAAGAAACACCGTGTTATTGTGCTTTCTTCAAATTTTCGCCTTTATGGGGATATGTCAGCAAGGGTAATGAACTTGTTGGCTAATTTTGCCCATGATTACGAAATTTATTCCATTGATGAAATGTTTCTAAATTTGGCAGATATGGACATACCTGATCTCAATAGCTTTGCCTTGCAAATACGGCGAACCCTTTGGCAAAGTGTTCGTCTGCCGGTGTCGGTCGGTATTGCACCAACCAAAACATTGGCAAAAGCGGCGAACTTCTTTGCTAAACGTAATAAAACATTGCTGCGGGGGATCCAAGTATTTCCAGATGCGGCTTTTGCAAAAGATTACCTAGCTCATATGGAAGTAGGAGAAGTGTGGGGGGTAGGCTCAAAGACAGCAGCAAAACTAAAACCCCTTGGCATTCTCTGTGCAGCGGATTTAGCAAATGCTTGTTCTCACGCTATTCGAAAAAAGTTTAATGTGATGATGGCTAAAACTGTGCTTGAATTAAAAGGAACATCTTGCTTAAAGATTGAAGAAGTCGCGCCCAGGCAAAATATTATGGTGTCGCGATCTTTTGCGCACAAGATTGAAGACTATGATTCACTTCGTGAAGCCGTCACGCTTTTTGCTACCAATGCGGCTGAAAAACTGAGAGCACAACAAAGCTATTGTTGTGGTTTGATGGTATTTGTGAGAACCAGTCCGTTCAGCGAAAATGATTTGCAATATAGCAACAGCACAGCGATGCGCTTTGTCAAAGAAACAGACAATACCATCATTATTCTTAAAACGGCGGTATTGGGGTTAAAGGCTATTTTTCGTCAAGGGTATAAATATAAAAAAGCCGGCGTCATGCTATTAGATACGGTGAGCAAGGAGAAAGGGCAAGGCGATCTCTTTATTGATGAGGAAAAGATGCACAATGAGCGCTTGATGAGTGCATTGGATCAAATAAACGAAAAATATGGGCGTAGAACCGTTCAATTTGCGGTTTGCGGCTTTAGCAAGGCTTTGTCTTTGCGCGAAAGTGTGACACCAGGATATACAACCAATTGGGAGGAATTGTTGGTGGTATATGCCAATTAGTGTAGAGCATCAAGAGCAGCGGAACTTTTTCCAGCTAAATGGGTCTTACCATATAGAAACCGTCGAATATTAGCGCTAGAAAATTTATGGTAAAACGAAGGTTAGAATCTGAAAAAGAATTAATGTTCCGAAGGGAAGCTGCATTGGCTATATTATTCGAAGATGGAACGTTGAACGCTGCTTACACCGATGTTAGCGGGTTAAGCTTTAAAGAAAAAATGAACGTGGTAGAAACAGTATACCCGGAATTTGCTCATGCTTTGCAAAATCCAAATCCGATATATTCATTTGCCAGCAGCAAGAAAGATGATAACGATCTTAAAGCTTATGCTCTAATGAAAGTGCTTATAACTGCATACCCTGATAAAATCAACGAACGTGATCCCGTCACAAAAAAAACGCCCTTAGAGAAAGCTCAAAACAATGACGTTAAAAATTGCCTAATTGACAACAAACATTTAATAAAGAAAAAAATTGCGTCTCGAGCCATTGCTAAAATAAAGCAGAAAATACACTTTTCAGGATTGAAGCGAGAAGCTAAAAAAGCAGAAAAAGAAAGAAAAAGGGAAATTAAAAAGTCAGGTGAATTCGATAGGGATTTCATAGAGCCTGAAACTGATAAAGAATCTAAATCTAAATCATCACAGGTTGATTATGCGCAAAGCGGTAGACCGCAAACAGATGATGGTAATGGAAATTATGCTCGATTTTCAACTGCAACGAGTGCTGGTAGTGAAAGTTATGCGAAATTTTCAACTGCAACTGCTGAGGGCGCGGCCAAGCCTCAAGATCCTCCGTTAGTAACATTAATTGAGCAAATCCGTGCAGAACAAAAAACTAAACCAATGAACGCCCAGGAGAGCCGATCATTTGACGACCTTTGTATGGGGCTAAGGGATTTAATAGCAAAAAAAGAAATACCTGAAGATAAAAAGATGCCAATAGCCATGGGTAAACTTGAAGATTTTTATAAAGAAAATCATTTGGCAAATCCAAAATTGTCAGAAATAATAGGTCAAGTGTTGCTTAAAAATGGAAAAACAGAGCAAGATCTTAAAAGTCTGGAAACGCCTGCGCAAAGTACGATGCCTGGTAGAGCTTTGCATAGCAGCCACCAAGCAGCTTTGAGTAAGCCAGCGCCGGCAGCTTCGCCAGAAACCCCAGAACAAAGCCACTATACAAAATTTGGAAATAATTAGTAGCGATATCAAACTGATAAGCTATTCTTTTTTAGCTAAACGCTGAATCTTCTTAATTTTACGTAAGACCCGCTCAACTTTTATGGGATGGATGCGATCCAAATAGATATGTCCATCCAGATGATCAAGCTCATGTTGAATGCACTTTGCAAAATACACTTTAGCAAGGCTTTGTCTTTGCGCGAAAGTGTGACACCAGGATATACAACCAATTGGGAGGAATTGTTGGTGGTATATGCCAATCAATTAGTTGCACAGCTTATTTTTGCAATAATTCTTACTGATTGAGCCAAAAACCTTTCTGTGTTAGCATGCGAACACTAGCAATATAATTTACTTAAAGCAGGAATTTTGCATGTTATTCGAACCCAAAATACGAGAACTAAAAAAACAAGCAGATGACAAATGGCTACGTGCAATGGATCTGGAAGCCAATGATTATGAAGGGCAAGAAATCGAAGCTTGTTTTGAAGCCGCGTTTGATCTTTATCAAGAAATCGATAGTTTATTAGAAAAAACAACGATTGAAAAAGCGTTAACAGCTAGCCCAACGCAAAGCCAAAACCCTGACATTATCGAACTATATTATGTATACAAAATTCTAGCGACAGCCTACTTTGACATGGGCGAATATGAAAAAGCAGCAAGCTACTTTCAAGATGCTTACCAGTTACACCAACGATATCAGAATATTTTCGTTGATGAGGTAACAGCGCAAGAATTAAACGCAATTCAATATAATCTTGCTTTGGCAGAAGTATTAAATTTTGAAGAGCAGCAAGAAAATGGTGTCACTGCTCACAAAGTAGGGCAAATTGCAGATGTTTTTATAAAAGAAATAGCTCAATTACATGACAATGGCAAAATGGGTTACCATCGTTCTAAGACAATCGATCTGCTGTTTAGATGTAAAGCCTTATATAGTGGTAAAAAAGTTGAATTTACGACAGATTTAGAAAAGCAAAAAATAGTTTGGGCACTAAGTTTTGTATTAACACCAGAGCAAATCAATACATTTATATTAGCGGAATCTTCTGAATATAAATCTTTAGATGAATTTCTTAAAATTATTCAAAGTACTCTAACAAATGAGCAAATCAAAAAAATACAAGCCTTTTCGCCACCTAAGAGCAAAGTGGCAGACAAAATTGAAAATATGATAAGTGAAACTCAAAAGTTTAAGCAAAGTGATGAATATAAAAAACTCAAACTCTATCCTTATCAAGAAGAAGCGATTGCCAAATTTGAAGATAGCTTAATCAAAGGTAAGAATAAAGGCTATTACACAGCAGCCACCGGTACGGGTAAAACACGTATTTTTATTAGTCAAATATTAGCTACCAACTCTAAAACCATTATTTTAGTGCCATCTATCGCTTTAGCGAATCAAACTAAAGATAAGCTGCAAGAGCAACTCGATGAGCTTGGGATTAAAAAACGCGTTGGTGTATTTGCTGATGGGGAAAAATCCACTGGTGATATTGTTATCATGACTTATAATTCTTTAAAAGCACAATTACGAAGACCGCCTAAAAAAAGAGAAATCAAGATAGATCAATATCCCTTAGTGATATTAGATGAAGCTCACTTAGCATTAACAGAAAAAGCTAATGAAATTGTACAAGAACTGGCGCAAGATAAAGTAGTCATCGGATGTACCGCCACTGAGGAATACAACACAAAAAGACCAAGAGGCTCATTAAAGGCTTTGAAAGAATTATTTGGCGAAGAAAACTGCTTTTTTGAATACCCCATTGATAAGGCGATTGAAGAAAAAAGTTTATCGCCAATACATATTTGTATGGTGACCACAGATACTTCTTTACGATGGAAACGCGGCGCCAAGAAAAAGAAATCACGGCAAAATGAAATCAGTGAAAAAGAAGCTGCTGAACAAATCAACCAAGACAAAATTAACACTGTTGTAGCTGAAATATATGCGAATGCGGTTCATCCTAATACTGAAGAACGCATTTTTGGAAAACAAGCCGTCTCTTTTTGTGCAGGTATTGATCACGCCAAAGCTGTTGCCGAAAAATTTAACGCCGTATTCAAAGATAATCCCTATTTTAAAGAAAAAGGTCTTATTCCTGCAGCCTATATTTCAGGGGAACTAGATGGTAAGCAACAAAAGACAATATTAAATGATTTTAATGCAGGCAAAATTCTGATGTTATGTGGCTCAGATATTTTGGTAACCGGCATCGATAACCCCAACATCAGCGCAGCTTTCAATCTAAGGCCCACTCGCTCTAAGGTAATGGCCTTGCAAAGAGGTGGCAGAACCGTCAGAAAATCAAAAGATTTACCCCATAAAGTTGCTCTCATATTCGAATTTAACTGGGTTGTTGATGGACAAGTCTTTCTAGATGAATTTTTAGGAAGCAAACATCAGCTTGGTGAAATACCAACCTTAAAAGAGCAAAACAAAAAGCTACAAACCTTAAGAAGAGAAGAAGTCGCTACTCATTATGAAAATGGTGCACGTTGGGAATTAGATTGGACAGGTAAGGTAAGAGCGCATTCAGTAGGTGTATTAAGAAAGAAGAATCTCGAAGTAAAAGTACCGGAACAAACCTATATACCCGTGACTCAGACGATAGCGGAAAATGAACAAGCGTTTGGCTTTAATCGAGAACCAGATTTTGATGTATTTCAAACAGGTTCATTATTGGATCAATTAAAGGACAGAACGTCGTTGTTTGAAGAACTGGGCTGCACGCAGGGGAGCTCAGAGGGGGAATATAATGTGCCACCACTAACCTTTTCAAGCGTTCTTGCGCGAGACCAAAATCAGGCTAATGAATTTGAAGATCTTGATTGGGACTTGATGGTGGATATGCCAGATTTAGGTCCAGAGGCGTTTAAGAATATTGAAGCGTGCTTTAAGAATAATTGAATGATGAAATGATTATTCTTTTTTAGTCAGTCGTTGAATCTTCTTAATTTTACGTAAAACGCGCTCAACTTTAATCGGATGGATGCGATCTAAATAGATGTGTCCATCCAGATGATCAAGCTCATGTTGAATGCACTTTGCAAAATACCCTGAGGCCTCAATTTCTTTATGTTCGCCAAATCTGTCCTGATATTGTAGTTTGATATTCAGTGCCCTTTTTACTTTTTCATGAATATCACTTGGGAAAACGGACATGCAACCTTCAAGTTCGTTTTGTTCACCATCACGATGAATAATCTTACCATTCACTATGCAAAGCGGCTGATTTTTCTCTTTCGTGTAATCGATAACCGTAATATGCCAGGGGATTTCAAGATCAAGCTGCGTTGCTGCTAAGGCTGCGCAGTTTTGCGTAGCATAGTGGGTTTCAAACATATCATCGATAACCTTTTGAATCTCTGGGCCAAAGTTATCTACCGGCACAGCAACTCTTTTAAGACGTTTATCAGGATATTGCAAAATTTTAAGAATAGTCATAACGCATATTACCTAGCATAATGCTTTTTGAGACAAAGTTGTTTGTGTAAGCCACGTATTAATTTCGCTAAAGCTATTAAAATAGCGCACATTGTCAATCAGATCAGCTTCTTTTTGATCTTTGAATATGCCCACTACAGGAATATTAGCACCTAAAGCAGCCTTGATGCCTGAGGGGGAGTCTTCAATCACGAGTGCCTGAGAGGGGGCAACATTAGCTTTTTCTAGCGCTAAAAGATAGGGCAGGGGGTGAGGCTTGTGTTTTACACAGTCTTCATGGCCAATAATAAAATCAAAATGGGTGTCGATTTTCTCGTTTTGTAATACCTGTTGAATAACTTCTCTGCCGGAAGAGGAAACCACGGCTCTAATAAACATGGAAGCCGTTTGTAGGAATGCCTCTCTACCTTGAGGATGGCTGAATCCTTGAAGGACAAGCTTAGAAAAAGTCGCACGTTTCATCAGCCAGATAGTATTAGCATCGATTCCTAACTTAAATTTGTCTTTAAGTATCATCGACTGGGTGACATCATCTATTCCAATAAGGCTCTGAAAATCAATTAAATCTGGGTTAACATTAAGTTCAGCCATTACCATTTGCCAAGCGTTAAAATGGGCCACTTCGCTAAAAACGAGCACATTATCTAAATCAAAGAAGATGGCTTTTAAATCTTGAGGTGGCGTCAGCATGATGGGACTTATTGTTAACCGTAAAAAATGGCAAAATTATATCAGTATAGTATCAACATGTAGATATGTTTGTGTGTTTTTGACAACTGACTCTTGTGCTGTTACGCAACGTAGTGGCCTAACATTTTTTCCTGCGCCGCTGCCGCGGCTAGAAATTTCAATGGATATTTTCCCCCTGTTCCGGTGTTCTTTGAACACCTCCACAAGGGGCTAAATCCCTACGCAGCGCTGCTGCTAAACAAATGATTATTTCTTATCGCCACAGTGTGGCCTAAGAATTTAGCCCCTTGTGTAAGTCACGAGCCGATAGGCGAGAGACTGGAACATGGGGTAAAGGATTCCCCCCCATGATGCGCCCCGTAGGGGCCCAGGAAAATGAGTTAAAAATATATTCCATTTTCTTATCGCCACGGTGTGGCCTAACAATTTTTCCTGCGCCGCTGCCGCGGCTAGAAATTTCAATGGATATTTTCCCCCTGTTCCGGTGTTCTTTGAACACCTCCACAAGGGGCTAAATCCCTACGCAGCGCTGCTGCTAAACAAATGATTATTTCTTATCGCCACAGTGTGGCCTAAGAATTTAGCCCCTTGTGTAAGTCACGAGCCGATAGGCGAGAGACTGGAACATGGGGTAAAGGATTCCCCCCCATGATGCGCCCCGTAGGGGCGCAGGATAAAATATATCGAAAAACCTATTAAATATATTGATATTTTGTATATAATCATCACGCCACGGAATGGCGGAGGTTTTAAAATGGCACATTCATTTCGTTCTCATTATTTCCATTTAATTTGGTCAACAAAAGATCGTAGCGATTCTATTTCAGAAGAAATGCAACCTCGTTTATATGCATACATGGGTGGTATAGCAAAAAATCATCAATGCTCTCTCTTGAAGATAGGCGGCACAACTAATCATGTGCATCTTTTAATTGTTGCAAGTTCTCTTGATAAATTTACGCACCTCATTCGAGATCTAAAAGCAAAATCTTCTCTTTGGGTTCATCAAAATTTTCCCAAAAACCAACAATTTTCTTGGCAAGAAGGTTATGGCTCATTTTCAGTGAGTTATTCGGCACATGAAAAGGTAAAAAATTATATTGAGAACCAAAAAGAACATCATAAAATTCACTCGTTTGAAGAGGAATTTTTACAATTATTAGAAAAAAATAATATTAAATATGATGAGCGTTTTGCTTTGGGGTGATTTTTTCTATCATTCCTACCCCCTACGGGGCGAGGGAGGATGGGATGTTTCTTTACCCCATGTTCCAGTCTCTCGCCTATCGGCTCGTGACTTACACAAGGGGCTAAATTCTTAGGCCACTACGTGGCGATAATCTGTATCCCAGCAGCGCTGCGTAGGGATTTAGCTCCTTGTGGAGGTGTTCAAAGAACACCGGAACAGGGGGAAAATATTAATTGTAAAATATTGATTTTTTATTTAAATTTATGTTGAAACTTATTGTCCTCGTGCCGGCAACCCTATGGAAGTAAAGTATGACGAAAAAAATCGCTCTCCTCGATTTGCTGGCTACCCATCAATTTAATTACCAAATGCATGAACACGAACCGGTGTTCACCGTAGAGGAAGGTAAACATCTCAGTGAAAAAATTGCGGGCGCTCACAGTAAAAACTTATTTCTAAAAGATAAAAAGAAAGCTTATTTTCTGGTGAGTGTGCTTGAATACAAACGAGTTGATTTAAAAGCATTATCAAAACAATATGGTAAGGGAGGCTTATCTTTTGCAAATGCCGATGAGCTTCTTGAAAAATTACAACTTACACCAGGATCAGTGACACCCTATGCTTTGTTTCATGATAAAAATAATGAAATTACCTTTATACTGGACGAAGATTTTCTCAAATATGACATTGTAAATTTCCACCCCATGCAAAATGATCTTACCTTGAGCATGGCAATAGAGCCCTTCATGCGATTTTTTGATGTGATTGCGCATCAGCCATTGTTAATTAAAATTCCTGAACTATAACCAATCTGTTAATAAGAATAGTTAAATTGAAATATGTTAAGGTGGTATAATAACTTAATAAGTGTAGATAAGCACAGTTGCTCAGGTTGGGCTCATGCTAGATGGAATAAACTTGAATATTGCTGCATCATTTGCAAGCACAATAGCGACAAATGTCACGACTGGCGTATCTTATGGCAAAGAACTCTATGGTGCTATCTCGCCAGCATATTCAGATTTTTTACTTTATCGTTATGGCACCGAAATAATGAATTCACAAGGTGCTAATTTATCAGCCATGGGTAATTTCGCCTTAACAATTCTCGCTATGCCTGGTGTGCAAGAAAATTTAACCAAAGCGATTCAAATTCCAACAGGTATTGATGAATCGCTGATACAAACCTATTTGAATGGAGCACTGACGTGCTTAAGCGTAGCAGCAACCGTATTACCGATGGTGTCATCCTATTTGACACCAACAAAAGAAACACAAAAGAGTATTGAAAAGATCAAAGAATCAGTTAAGGAAATAGAAGTTGATTTTAAACATCAAAAGAGCGGCCCAAAAACACAAACAACATCTGAAAAAGCACAAACATCACAAACGCCAGATAAGCGTAAAAAACTTTTAACTCAATATCCACAATCGCAAAAAAAACCTCATTCAAAGAGACAACATAAGCATAAGCACTCTCATCATCATAAACACAAACCTAAAAATTGATAATTGAAACAATAATTAAAATTAACTAGAATGAATCTGAATTATCATTTTACAAAGGTTAGGCAAATGCCCAAATTAACCAAAGTCCGCTGCCCTTGGGCTAACACTAACAACCCACTTTATGTTTTATATCATGACAAAGAATGGGGCGTGCCAGTTCAAAAAGATAACAAGCATTTTGAAATGTTAACACTCGAAGGTGCTCAAGCTGGCCTTAGCTGGGAAACTATTTTGAATAAAAGGGAAAATTACCGCAAAGCTTTTGCACAGTTTAACCCGACTAAAGTTGCTAAATTTACCCAGAGTGACGTTGAAAAGTTAATGCAAAATTCAGGCATTGTGAGAAATCGTCTTAAAATTGAATCAACCATTTCAAATGCAAAAGCATTCTTGAAAGTAAAAAAAGAATTTAAGTCTTTTAACCGTTACATTTGGCAGTTTACGCAAGGCCAACCCATTATCAATACTTTTCATCAAAGTTCTGACTACCCTACAAAAACGTCTTTAAGTGATGCCATATCAAAAGATTTGAAAAAGCGCGGTTTTCGCTTCGTGGGAAGTACAATAATATATGCTTACATGCAAGCAATTGGTATTGTGAACGATCATGTGGCAACGTGTTTTGTTAGATTGAAAGATCAGCAAAAATGGTATGTTTACATGGTTCAAACCAAAGAAGGCCAATTATATACTGGGGTATCCTTAGATGTTTCAAGGCGATTTTTTGAACATCAATCACAAGACAAAAAATGTGCTAAATATCTTCGCGGCAAGGGGCCATTGAAGCTTGTCTATAAAAAGCTGATTGGCACCAAATCCCAAGCAATGCGCGAAGAGCGGCTGATTAAGAATATGAATAAAAAGCAAAAACTGGCTATGATTAACAATCAAGCATAAGGGGAAAAATCACAGTGGCAGAACCTTTAATTATTGATAATCATACTTATATTATTATTAAGGGCGCCGTTTCCCCAGAGCTGTGCGATTTTATGGCTAATTATGCCACCTTTAAAGAGTCTGTTAAACCTAACGCCAAAAAAGGCATCCTTATCAATGTGCACCGAGAGTATGGCGATTTCCTTATGGAAACCATGCTTAATAATTTAACGCCTTTAATTGAAAAGGCGACAGGGCTTGCATTATGGCCGACCCTTTCATTTTATTATGTGTATAAAAATGGCCACCAATTACAAAAACATAAAGATAGAAGTTCCTGCCAAATAGTAGCAGGCCTATGTATCGGGGCAGATGAGGGCTTTAAAAAGGAAAATGGACAGTGGCCACTGATTCTCAACATTGAGGGTAGGCCTGTGCCCATATCGCTTGATTACGGTGATATTCTGATTTTTAGAGGCAGTGAAACGGAGCATTGGCGTGAAGCATTTACAGGTAAATGGTTTGTTTCAGCGATATTTGGCTATGTAGAAAAGAACGGCCCTTATGCATTTCAGAAGTTTGATCAGCGCAAATCTCTAGGCAGGCCTCATGTAGGTATGTTTAATTGGTCTTTTGGTTATCTTAAAAACGATATCAAATCACGACTTCGCTCCCTTTTCTCTCAAAAATAATGGCCTGCCACTGTTTGTATAATCAGGCAGCGACTTAAAATTCGAAATTTAATCCAACCTAGGCTATTAATATTGGAGAATACTTAGCTTTTAAGAAGGCATACTAACGTGGATAACACTGAATCAAATGTGCAAGCTGCAACACCCGTAGAATCAAAGAATAAATTTAAAGTGGATTTGAGATTTGGCGCCAAAGAAACCTGGATAAAAGGACTCTATATTTTATTCTTTATTCTAGCCAGTTACATTATGATTTTTGTTACCTTCTTTGTGATGCTATTTCAATTTATTGGTGAGCTGATATTTAAAAAGCCCAATGAGCATTTGCAAAATTTTGGTGAAACATTAGGGCTATATTCAAGCTCATTAATTAGGTTCATTACTGGAGCGACGCAAGAAATGCCTTTTCCCTTTAAAAAGTGGCCAAAATCATCAGATAATACCAATCAAACGAAATTCTAAATCCTTGTGTAAGCGGGCGCAGGCAGTGCCCCGAAATCTTCAAGTAATCTATGAAAAGCTAAAAGTTTTTAGTGAGTGTTAATCATGTTGCTCCCGACCTATAAGCAATTACCCAGTAGAAAATCAATTTAGAATTGTTTAAAATTGTATTGTAATACAAAATTGTATGCAGAGGTTAAGATGAAGCCGGGTGTGGAAAATTTAATTGAAAGCATAGAAGAGGCTTCAAAAACAGGAGATAAACAAAAATTAGAAGCATGCTTGATTAAAGCCATTGATATGGCAAAAGCATCCGACGATAGAACGAATAAAGAGCAATTGATAAAAGTGGTTTTCAACCATTCTAAATCCTTAGAGAAAGACTACCTCAAACCATATCAAATTAAATATCAAGAACTCAGACGTGACCTTGCACACATAAGATTTGATGAATATAAAAGTAGTCCAAAATCAATCCGAGATAAATTTCCGGATAATATAAATACATATTTTAATAAAATTAAAGAAGATAAAAGCTCAGTAATAGATGTAGATTTTTGGATTATAACAGCTTTCTTTGTAGCAAAATTTGAATCGAATAAAGAAAAAAATACAAGTGATGCTCAAGATAAAATTGGATTGGATAGAGCTAGAAAACTAATACAGATAATAGAGCCTTTTAAGGCTCTATTATCTGTAGATGAACAAAATGAATTTGAGGAACTCAAAAAGGATTTGGGAGAAAAACAACAAGTAGCCGAAAGAATGAATGCTAGCCCGAACGTTGCTGGCCCCAAAATCGCAAAAAAAATATCTATATTACCGGAGTCAGAAAACAACAATCCTAGCCCGAATACAGCGGACGCAGAACCTCTAGTAAGTCGCAGAGGATTTCCAAAAGCAAATGACAATACTGAGCAAGACGTGGCTGGTCCCAAAATGGCCAGAAAAATTAAATTATTACCTGAAGCCGAAAATAACAATGCTAAAAAAATACCACTGATCGCAGAAGAACAGGAGGAAAAACCTTTAGAAGTTCGCAGGGTCGAAAAACCTTTAGAAGTTCGCAGGGTCGAAAAACCTTTAGAAGTTCGCAGGGTCG
>CAZSGE010000014.1:0-25043 GCA_964606325.1 Uncultured Candidatus Berkiella sp. | reverse complement strand
AAAAACCTTTAGAAGTTCGCAGGGTGCCAAAAGACTTAGTAAAAGAGCATCCACCGTTACATCATGCATACGATAATGCGATTCAAAGTAAAACAGGAACGCAAACTGGAGATTATGAGGCTAAATCCCTAGATAATGATGAACATGCGAAAAAATCTAAAAAACCTTAAATGTAAAGTCATCTAAAATCAGAAAGATTCTTACACAGCCTGCCCCGCAGCCCAACCTGACGACCAGGCCCATTGGAAGTTATATCCGCCCAGCCAACCCGTAACATCTACAACTTCACCGATAAAATAGAGGCCTTTCACCTCATTTGATTCCATGGTTTTAGAGGAAAGCGCATCACAATCTACCCCGCCTATGGTGACTTCCGCAGTTCGATAGCCTTCTGTTCCATTGGGTTTTAACACCCATTCATGAAAAAGGTGAGCAATTTTCTGGAAATCGTTATGTGAAATAGTTTGTAACGGTTTTGATGAAATATCTTGAGGTAAAAACACACTGATAAGGCGTTTAACTAAATGCTCACCTAGAAAGTCTTTTAACATCTTTTGTGGTGTTTGTTTTTGCGCTGTTTTAAGCTTTTCGAACAAATTGAGATCAGGGAGAAAATTAATCTTTAAGTTTTCTCCGGGGAGCCAATAATTTGAAATTTGTAAAATAGCAGGGCCACTTAAGCCTCGATGCGTGAACAAGATATTTTCTCTAAATTGCTTGGTATTAGCACTAACAAGGCTATCATTTGAGATCCCGGATAGGGTGCTTAGTTTTTCTTTATCTTGTGTATGCAAAGTGATTGGCACAAGTCCTGCTCGCACAGGCCAGACGTTAATATTAAATTGTTGCGCAATTTGATAGCCAAATGGCGTTGCCCCCATGGTGGGGATAGAAAGCCCACCACTGGCAATCACTAACGATTGCGTTTGATAACGATTTTTACCTGAAATAATGCGAAAACCGCTTTCATTTTTTTCGATGGCAACAATTGATTCATTCAATTGAATATTTGCATGATAGTGCTCACATTCTGCCAACAGCATGTTGACGATGTCCTTTGCTTTATCATCGCAAAATAATTGGCCTAGCGTTTTTTCATGAAAGGGGATCTGATACTGCTTAACCAGTTTGATAAAATCCCATTGGGTAAAACGGCTTAAGGCTGATTTGCAAAAGTGAGGATTTTTAGAAAGATATTTATCAGGAGAAACGTGGAGGTTGGTAAAATTGCAACGTCCACCTCCAGACATCAGAATTTTTTTACCTACTTTATTGGCGTGATCTAATATTAAAACGTTACGACCACGTTTAGCCGCTTCAATGGCACACATCAGGCCGGCAGCGCCTGCGCCAATAATTAAGACGTCAACTTGTTGCATTAATTAATTATTCAGTTAGTAAAATTTCAGCTGCGATAGTGCCATAGGCGGTTCTGCGGGTCAAATATAGTCGCCAGCGGCAAGATAGTTGAATGACAATTATTTATGAATTTGATTAATCTGTTAAAAAATACTAAATTCACTCCCTTCTTGAATACCTTAAACTACGTGCCTGCTAAGGACACCTCATTGTGAGTCATACAAAATTTTACTCTAAAGCCTATTTTTATGATCTATTGTTTCGTTTTAAAGATCTTACCAAAGAGAATGAAACTCTCATTCATTTATACGAAAAGTTAATCGGTAAAAAACCGACTTCTTTTTTAGATGTTGCGGCAGGGCCAGCAAGTAATGCCATAGAAATGAGCAAAATCGGTATTCATAGTATTGCTATGGATTATTCACAAGAGATGGTTGATTATGGTTTGCACAAAGCAAAAGAAGAGGGGGCTGAAATTAGCTATTTCCAAGGTGATATGCGAGATTTTAAATCACCTATGCTTGTGGATCTGGCGGCCATTTTCACGATCAGCACCTGCTATATGTTAACCAATGAAGATATGCTTTTGCATCTTAAAACCATGGCTACCAACCTCAATCCCAATGGTATCTACGTGTTAGAAATGCCGCATCCGATTGATTTTTTTGCAGTGGGTAAATATACCTTGGCTAAATGGGAAGAAAAATGGGAAGAATCTTGGGAAGAAAGATGGGAAGAATATTGGGAACATACCGAAGGGGATACTAAAGTCTCTTTGCAGTGGGGAGAGGAGTCCGATCCCTTTGATCCGATTACCCAAATTCGTACCGTTACTGCACGGCTGAAATATCAAACCCCTGAGGAATCAGGCGAAATAGTTGATCAAAGTGAGCAAAGAGAATACACCTACCAAGAAATGAAAGCATTAATAAAGCTTTCTGGTGTATTTGAATTATGTACGGCCATTGGTGACTGGGATATCAATGTGCCATTCAATAACGACAAGAAATCTAAAAGAATGATATTGGTGTTAAGGAAGATTTAAGTCGGTTTGCGTGTTAGCGAGAGATTCTTCGCTACGCTCAGAATGACGGAAAAACTTGTCATCCTGAGTGAAACGAAGGATCTTATTCACAGATTCTTCGCTACGCTCAGAATGACGGAAAAACTTGTCATCCTGAGTGTAACGAAGGATCTCATTCACAGATTCTTCGCTACGCTCAGAATGACTGAAAAAACTTGTCATCCTGAGTGAGCCGCGGGAAATAGGAGTAATTGATGATCTAAGATGCAAAGCTTACTTTACACTCTTAATTTTATCTTCAAACGCTTCTTTTTTGACTTCCCCTGCAACAATCTCAATAGCCATTTCTTTCGTGGCTGGTGCTTTTCCTATCACAAAAGTCGGTGTTCCTTTCAAACCAATCAACATGGCAGTTTTGCGGTTAGCAAGGAGCTCATCATTTACTTTTGAGCTATCCATATCTTTCTTTAATTTATCAATATCCAAACCAACTTCATTTGCAAGGGCTAAAACTTTGTCTGGTGACAGCATGTCTTTTTGGTCCATCAGTTTTTGATGAAGCTCTAAGTATTTACTTTGCTCACGGGCAGCTAAAGCGGCTTTGGCAGCAAAAACAGATGCTTCACTTAAGACGGGAAGTTCTTTATAAACGACTTGTATCTCTTTATTTTGATTAACAATCTCAGACAAGGTTTTATGCATGGTTCTGCAATGTGGGCAATTGTAATCGAAATACTCCAATACTGTAATTTTAGGAGCGCTAACACCATTGGTTGGGCTGCTACTGTTAAAAAAGTCAGCAAAATTAGATTTAATATTATCTTTTGCTTTTTGTGCCCAAGCTTTCATTTCTTTATCTTGCAGCGCTGTAATGGCTTGGGTGATAACTTCTGGGTGTTCAATAAGGTAATCACGGACCACGGTGCCAATCTCTTCCTTTTGAGCTTCATTAAAAGAAGCTGCCTGAACAGGAGTTGAGATTAAAAGCGCTACAACTGAAAGGATAGTCAGTGTTCTGTTGCTCATGTTGATTCTCTATAACGAAGGATTCTAAGTGGTATTATCGACGTGTACTCTAAAGTCATGAGCCACAAAACTGTTTTAAGCGGGTGCAGAGCTTCGAGGTAAGATGAGCCTAAGGAAAAATAACAACCTTAGTACCAACTTCCGCAATTCTAAAGATCTCATCAATTTCATCATTGGTGACAGCGATACAGCCTAGCGTCCAATCTCTCATAGCGTGCCACTTGCCCTTTTTCTCTAAATGCGGAGCAAGACCATGAATCATAATGTCACCGCCAGGATTCACTCCTTTTGTTTTTGCTGATTTTTGTTGTTCCACAGAAGGGTAGGAGAGCTTTAAAGAGAGATGGAATTTGCTTTGTGGATTTTTACCGACGATAAAGTAAGTACCTTCAGGGGTCTTGCCATCACCTTCTTTGACTTTATGTCCTTCAGGGGAAAAGCCTAATGCAATTTTGTAGGTCTTTATGGCTTTGTCCTTATGTAGGACAGTCATGATTCTTTTATGTTTCTCAACTAAAATGGTATCTATTTGCGCTTGCTTAAGTGATTTAGAGGAGGTACTTGGATGGGCTTTTTGATAACTCAACGCCATAGGTGAATTCAATAAGAGTCCAACGAGCAAGGGCAAGTAGATATAAAGCTGCCTCATACGCCTTCCTATAGCTTACTAGTCCCTATTGTGTTTTAAGTATAGAAAAAGCTAATCGATCTTTGCAACGGTCATTTTTGAAGGGTGTATAAGCACCTAAAGATTAGGTGCTTTCAGGTATATAAGGCGTTTCAGAATCATCACTACCGATGGTGCCCTTAAGCTTATGTCTACGCCATAGGTAGATTGGCAAACCAGATAACACAAACAAACTGGCAATGAGCACTGTTTTTAAGGGGGTAGAAAAAATTATCCAAAGACAAAACCCTAGGCTAACAATGCCACAAAGCCATTTCCAAAGGGGTTCTTTTCTTTTGGGTGTTACCAATAACTTTAAGTAAGCTATACAGGAAATGACATAAACAAATAAGAAAGCGGTCACAGAAAGATCAATAATGGTATTCACCTTTTCCGCCAGGCTTTCGTGGTGGGTTAGCACCAACAACGGTATCGTGCCAATACAGCTGATGATTAAGGCAAAAACAGGAGCGCCATCCTTGTTACGTTTGGCGAATATCTTAGGTAACAAGCCATCATCAGCAATACCGACAGCAATTTGGCCACTGGCTAGGGTCCAAGCATTGACGGCTGTTATGCAAACAATACAGGCAATAAAGGAGACCAATAAATGCCAATTTCCACCAAAGAGGATTTTGGCCGTGTCAGTGTAGGGAGCAACAGAATTACTCAATTCATTGCCCGGTATCACGCCCATGATGCCTAAGCTGCTTAGAAAATAAACGCATGCAACAAAGAGTGTGCCCAAGATCAGGGCTCTGGGAATTGTTTTTCTCAAGTCTTGGACATCGCCCGCAGCTGCGGTAGCTGTTTCAAAACCAATAAACCCCCAAAAGGTAAGCAACATAACGCTATTAAGCAGACTACCAGTATCTTCAATTGTGGTATCCACGGTCACAAAATTACTCTTATCAAAGAAGAATAAAGCGACGATGGGTACTAATAATATTGGGATCATTTTCACCGCTATCCAGATAAACTTAGCGTTCCCGGCACGATATACCCCTCTAAGATTGATAGCGGTCACTGCCAAGACGATAATCATTTCTAGTGAGAGAGTAACATAATGAGATTGTTCACCTAATATAGGTATGATGTAGCCAACAGCGGAAATCACTATAGCGCTGGTGCTGACCCAGGAAATAACCCAATAGGTCCAGCCTGTAAAATATGAAGCGGATGAGCCAAAGGCTTCCTGAACATAGGCATGTGGTCCACCTGTCCTAGGAAAACGCATACACAGCTGGGTGAACATGATGGCAAGCAAGATAGCGCCAAGGCTAGATAGCACCCACCCATACAGTGTGATATGTCCAAACGCAGCGAGGTTAGCTGGGAGCATTAATCCAGAACCAATTTGGCTGATTGTGACCAATTCGAACACAGACCAAAAACCAATTTTACCGGACATCGATTGTTCCTTGGGTGGAATGGTTAAGTAATATGAGCTTCTTACCCTAAAAGAGCCAACCTTATAACATAAATAAGAATACCCCGCAAATGATATATCGATAAAATAACACGCTAAGTGTTTATACGGCTATTATAGCTTTCAAATTGAAAATTGCTGTAGTAACTAGCCATATTTAGAGCGCGAGTCACCAGAAAACCAAAGATTGATGTTAAGCGGTTGGCTTTGGTTGTTCTTTGACCTGAGGCTTTGGTACGGATGCTATTTGCTTGAGGCATTTTTGATAGTCTGTGCTGAAATCATAGAATAGTTATTCTTTATAATCACAGTGCTCACCATAGCCCATCACGCGGTTACCGGTTGCTTTCATTAGCTCGTGCACATAGTCACATAGTCTGTGTGCAGCATCCTCATTACCTCCAAGGCATTTGGTAAGATGTTTGACAGCAGCATTTTTATATTGGCGTTCATCATAGCATCGCATTAAATCAAGATTGTGTGCAATTCTAAGTACCTGAGCAATTGCGCCAGGTAAATCTGGGTTTCCCGAATCAAGATATTCATGCCATTGATTTAATTCATTTTTGCTACTAAAGTCTATGTCTTTGTCGTAATGCTTGAGAGTATAAGCAACTAGTGCCTCTCTCGAGTTTTCTTTGAATTTCGTATATAAGTTTACCTGAGTCTCATCGTTATCAAACAGCTCTTTAGCATCCCTAAAGCCAAGTTCATTTTCTCTACCAATGACTTTGAATAATGCAACATACTGACACCTTTTCAGTGTTTTAGCGTCAATAGCATTGTATTCATCTTTGTCAGGATTATATTCTTTTAGAAAATCCAAAACGATTGGCACTAAAGCGGCAACCCTTAATGTGTGTGCTAAAGCATGATTTGGGCGTTCAATTTTGCCTTTTTCCGTTCTTAAATTCCAATCATTATCATCGAATTTTTTCAAATCTTTGTTGTAAGGTTTGCTAAGAAAATGGCGATATACATATTCTATATGTTTAGCAGTGCTATCTAAAGAAAGATAATCTTTTCCTACGGCAGGAAGATAGCCACCTCTGCCTCGATGTGGCTGACTTTTGACAAAGGCTGCTTTACGAGATGACATATTGGGACTCGGTGGAGATAATGTTGGAATTTGATTTAACCCTTTCTTAAACTGCTCGCTTTGGATTTCTAGCTCGCTCTTTTGTTTGGCTAGAACTTGCATTGTTTCTACAAGAACATGATTCTTGCTTTGTAATTGAATAAGTTTTTGAACAGCAGGTAATTTGTTCAACTTTCTGTTTTTTTGACATTCATTTAATAAATCATCTATTGCTTTGTTGAACATTGGAAGTTCTTCTGCAACTTGTTTGTAGTAGACCTCATTTTTAACAAGTTTTTGAAGATTCAATAAAAAATTATTAACATCGGGATCTTTGCTTTTGTTAACTTTTCTATCGTTCAATAAAATATGAATTTGATTATACGATTCATTTAAATATCCCTTGGCACTATCAAACACTGCCGTTATCTGACGGTAATTTTGAGAAATTTCTTTGTCAGTGGATAGTTTACTTTGGGTAATATTTTCTTTTTCGATTTCTTCTTTTGCTTTTGTTTTATCTAGCCAGGCTGAAAATTCTTTTTCTTCTTTTGTTCTTAAATCAACCGATGCCTCTCTCGCTACTTGAACAGGTTTAGCTAAAAAATAATGGTTGCCCCTGGCCTCTTTGTGAGCAAGATAGACAATATCTGTCGGTGGCATTAAAAACTCACGTTCGTCTGGATAATATGAAATGTCTGATACATCTCTACCGACAACATCCTTAAAAACGGTTCGATACTCAGCTGAAAAATCATCAGAAGGTTTTTTCTTTGATGTACTAACAAAAGCAGACTCTCTTACGATCAAAGGATTTCCAGGAACTCTATCCGCCGATTCTATTCTTTTATCCAACACTGCTTGTGGTAGGTTTGAGTCATCGTACCTGAATACCATGGTGTCAGAAGGAATGGCGACCTCAGGTGTTTTGTTAAGCCCTGAATTTGATATTGCGATGTGACACAATGCCTCCATCATTGATTTTTGATAATCGTTATCATCAATAATATCTGAGGCGTCTTTTGCAAAAGGATTTATTCGGCCTCTAAGTAATCCATTAATAACGCTAAAATACCCTTGAGTATAAATGTTGACAGCCATTAATTCGCCATAATGCAGATCCGTAAAGCGCCCCTTTTTGTCGAGCATCCTAACTTCATTTTCCGTCGGGTTAATGACTTTATCTTCGCCGGAATGTCCCATTAAATCGAGCTGATCATCATCTGTAATTTTGCATTTTTCGACTGAACCACCATCGACAGTTTCTTTTAAAACAAAATCGGTATATTTGCGTATGCTTTCTTCATCAAGCAAAACGGTTCTTAAATCCATATTCTTAATGATTTCAGATAGATTGTATTTTTGATCGCCTATTTTTACCTGTATGTGCGTAGGAGCGTCCTTGGGGATTCGTTTGATTTTAACATTAGAGGGGTTGTTTAAAATATTTCTAACGATTTCTTCGAATATTTGAGTGGATTCATTTTTTGCGATGGGGCCAAATGGTAAAGCGTAACCCTCTGTGCCTTGCTGTGAGGTTGTAAATATGTCAGTGATTTTTCCTGCTTTGAAGGCAGCAGACATTTTTTTTTCAATTTTTTTAATCTTTTTCTTATCTTTTTCTTTTTTTGGCATAGCTAGCCCCATTGCATTATTGGTTCATTCTGTCAGTGTGACAATACTATTTTCCAATAAGTTCACACAACTGTTGATAAAACTGTTAAAATATGAGGTGTAGATGCGCGGATGAAGAAGAGAGTGGGTGAGATTGAGGTAAAGCACTCAATCTCACTTACTAATCAGAGTTTAATAACCAATTAATTTTGAAATCATTTTAAAGATTTTATATTTTGATTCAGTGTAAGGGGGGAAAATGGGAAGAAAATCAAATAGCATGAATTTTTTACGCTCTACAATGGATTTAGCGTGAGAAAAAGTTTTAAAGCCTTGCTCTCCGACATAAGAACCAAACCCACTTTTGCCAACACCACCGAAGGGGAGGTATTTATTGGAGAGTTGTATTACGCAATCATTGACACAACCGCCGCCAAAGGATAAAGACTTATTTACCTTGAATATGGATTCTTTATCTCTTGAAAAATGATATAGCGAAAGTGATTTAGGAAGTTTTCTCAAGGTTCCTAGTAGAATATCAAGATCTTTATAAACTAAAATGGGTAAAATTGGACCAAAGATCTCTTCTTTCATGATTTTTTCATTAAAGGAATCGACTTCAACAAGTGTGGGTTCTATTTTGAGTTTCTCTTCATCGTTATTTCCGCCCCAGATGATTTTTGCATCAGACATCAGTTCAACTAATCGTTGGAAATGTGTAGTGTTAATTACTTTGCCATAATCAGGATTGTTAATTGGGTCTTTGTCGTAGAGTTTTACAATCTGATTTTCTAATGCGCGAATAAGTTCATTTTTGCGAGAAATATGAACGCAAACATAGTCAGGAGCAACACAGGTTTGACCTGCGTTAATAAACTTACCCCATACAATCCTTCTGGCGGCCAGCGAAACATCGGCTGTTTCATCGACAATAACGGGGCTTTTTCCTCCCAGTTCAAGCACGACAGGTGTGAACGTTTGTGCTGCAGTTTCCATGATCTTTTTGCCGACACCCGCGGAGCCTGTAAAGAAGATAAAGTCATAATGAGATTTTGTTAGCACCTGTGTTTCGGTTGGGCCACAATCAATGGCATAGACGTATTCCTGGGGAAAATGCTGATTGATCATTTCCATGATAACGTTGCTTACGTTGGGAGCTGATTCAGAACACTTTAGTGTAATACAGTTACCTGCACTCACTGCGCTAATCAACGGTCTCATCGCAAGCATAAAGGGGTAATTCCAGGGCGCAATGATTAAGCAAACACCAAATGGTTCATAATATATTTTAGAGGTAGATGGTGATAAGAAAAAATTGTTTTCAACGATTTTTGGTTTGGCCCAGCCCTTAAGTTTTTTAATGCTGAAGTTGATCTCATTGATAATCAACATAATCTCACTTAAATAGCCTTCCATATGAGGGCGCCCTAAATCTTTATTTAACGCCTCAAGAATGGCTGGTTCATGTTGGCGAATAAGTTTTTTGAGTCTTTTAAGCTGGTGAATTCGAAATTCAATGCTTTTGGTGACATCGGTGTTAAAGTACTCTTTTTGCGCTGCGACAATCTGCTCTATTTCTAAACTCATTGCGGTTGTCTCTGCCTTTTCAACAGTTTGATTTTTAGTTGCAAGCACAATTTGAGTAGACATTCATTTCTCCACGCTCAAGAAATTAGCAATAACCCATCTATAGTGAAGCAGATAATAGAATAATCGACAAATCAAGCAGGGTAGAATAGATCCCTTCTTAGTGTAAGAAAGGATCTAGGTAAGTAGTAGGTTGTAATGCTTACTTATTGTTTCTCTTTATCCATGGTGCTCATGTCTTTTCCCATCTCATTGGGTTGACCATGCATTTTGGGGCGGCAAGCAACATCGCCCATGGGCGTCTTTCCACAGCTTCCTTCAATATTCTGACCATTTTTACCTGTAAATGAGCACGTATCACTGTCATTTTTACCTGAGCATGCATCCACTGCTTCTTTAGGAGGCTTTGGTGCACAGGCAAGCACCCCTTTACCGTCTGGGCCGCTATGACAAATACCTTCTAAACTATTCCCTCCGGGTCCTGTGAATGAGCAAGCATCATCCTTGGCTTTGCCGCTACAAGCATCTATGGCTTCTTTTGGGGGCATCCTGTGTTGTCCTGCGCCCTGATCCATTGGCCCAGCGAACGCGCTGATATAAAATGCAGAAATAAAAAGTGCAAAAACTGTTTTAATATTCATGGCTAGCTCACTTATGATGAAAGTTAGAAAATGATATAAGCCTCAATCATAGACATAAATCATGAAACCAGTTACAAGTAAGTGAAATTACTATACAGATGGACGTATGAAGTTAAAAATTATTACATTGCAGGTTAGTCTTTTTACGCTTTGCATTTTGTTTGGAACAACCATTTTAGGGGCCCCTATGAAATCACCAGATAATCAAACAAAATCAAAATTACGTGAGATTACGGCAAATTATGAAAAGGCTTTATTTGATAGAAACCCAGAACTCGCACTCTATTGGGGCCGTGCGGATGCTGCTCATGATAGATTTATGGACCGAAGTCTAAGTGCGATAGAAAGATGGCAACAGGTTGAAGATCAAATATTAAACGATCTCAATGGTTTGCCACTTGAGCCACTCAAAGATAGCACTGAATTTCTTAGCTACCAGCTCTTAAAACAAACCATAGAGAATGATAAACAAGCGAGAGTATGTAAAGAAGAACTGTGGAATGTTAATCCGATGGTTGGCTGGCAAAACATGTCTGCAATGATTGCCGACAAGCAACCCGTTGGAACACCCGAATTGCGGGCGCTGGCGCTAAAACGTTGGCGAACATTTAATGAAGTAACAGAAATAGAGATAGCAAATCTCAAGCATGGTCTTAATGAAGGCTATAGTGCTCCCAAACCTGTCGTGAAGAGGGTACTCAATCAATTAGCGATTATTACAAAAGCGCCTATTGAGGAATCACCCTATTTTGTCTTTGCTAAAAAAGATGGTGATCCGGCCTTTAAAAAAGAGATGGCAAAAATCATTGAAAAAGAAATCAACCCTTCTTTGGTGCGTTTCGCCTCATATTTAGAAACAGAGTATCTGCCTAAAGCAAGAGATAAAGTAGGGGTGTCAGCCTTACCTCGAGGTGAACAATGTTATAAATCGAAAATTATACAAGAGACAACACTAGATGTTCCTGCACAAGCTATTTTTGATTATGGTCAAGAGCATATGCAGCAAATTCAAAGAGAAGTGGGTGTTATTGGACAACGTGTTTTTGGCAAACAAGAAATGACAGAAGTCTTTCGCCTGGCAAAGGATAAAACACGCCATTCATTTCATTGTGAAAAAGATATTTTAGATTATAACCAGGCAGCCCTTCAAAGAGCGAAAGACAAATCGCCGGCTTGGTTTGATAAGATGCCAAAAGCAGAAGGCACGATTAAACCTTATCCGCTACATCGCGCTCAAACAGGTGCATCAGGCGAATATCACCCACCCAGCGATGATGGCAAGAACCCAGGAATATTTTACATTAATACTTATCATCCTGAATCTAAGAGCCGACTTGATCAAGAAGCAACGCTATTTCATGAACTCATCCCGGGACATCACTTTCAGATTGCTATCGTGTTGGAAGATAAAGATCAATTAAGTGTGAATAAATATTTATGGAATGCAGGATACGGTGAAGGTTGGGCGCTCTACACAGAGCGACTTGCTGACGAAATGGGGCTTTATAGTGATGATTTTTCTCGACTTGGCATGTTATCAAACGAAGCGCTGAGATCGGCTCGCTTGGTGGTTGATCCTGGTTTGCATGTGATGAATTGGACAAGAGAACAAGCCGTGGATTACCTCAAAAAGCACACAGTTTTAGAGGATAATATTATCGAAGCTGAAGTCGATAGATATATCATGCTACCGGGGCAGGCAACATCTTACATGTTGGGTAAAAGAGAAATTGAAAACTTGCGAAAAGATGCCAAATCAAAATTGGGTAACAAGTTTGATATCCGCCAATATCATAATCAAGTGTTAAAAAATGGCACTGTTACTTTACCGATGTTAAGGTCACAAATCCAAGCTTGGATCCAGACCCAATAGTGCGATAACCTTCGATAACCCTTTCAATGGCATCTAAACCTTTTTCAATAGATGCCATATCAGGTCCAAAACTTATTCGGGAATACTGACTATATCGTGCAATAGCTCGCCTTTTCTCAGGATTAACATCAAAAAAGATCCCAGGAACGGTAATCACTTTCTCTTTGAGTCCCGCTTCAAAAAATGCCATACCATCATTTAAAGGCTCAGGAAGTTGCGATAAATTAGCCCAAACATAAAATGCGCCTTGAGGAATAGCTTCAATGGTTATTCCCATCGAATTTAGGCGCTCTATCATGTAATCTCTTTTTTGCTTAAAACACTTCTGTAGGGCAGCGGAATCTTTTAGTACTTTATTCGTAGTAATTAACTTTGCAGCTTCAAGTTGAAAGGGAGTATTAGCTCCACCGTCTAAAAATGATCCAGCACTTGAAATGACTTGTATCACCTCTTTAGGGGCAAGCGTCCAGCTAACTCGCCATCCTGGGTAGCGCCAATTTTTTGTTAAACCGTCAACAATGATAATGGGGTCTCGATCAACATCTTCAACAAATTCTGCTGCTGAAACGGTTTTACCTAGTTTAGTGTCATCATTGTAAATATAGTGAGAATAAAACTCATCAATGATTAAGGAGCAGTGATAATCTCTAGCCAATTGAACCCATTGTTTTAAGCGTTCATCTTTTAACAATTGTCCTGTTGGGTTGCAAGGGTTGCTCATCAAGAGAGCTTGCAAACCTCTACCTAAAATTTCTTCTCTTATTTTATCTATGGAAATTTCATAGCCGTTTTCAGCGCTAAGCAAAATTGGAATAGGTATAAAGGCTTTGAATATACTTAAGAGTTCTTCATATGCTGTGTAATCAGGTAGAAAGTGCCCCATATTAATATTGCCCAAAGTCGCAACAATACGTGCTAGCGCGATGCGACCTCCACCACAGATGCTGACATTTTCATATGTATATTTTGATTTTTTGGTTTGTCTATAAAGAGAATTATAGAGATCAGCAATCTTTTGACGTAGTTCAATTTGCCCAGCAACCGGGCTATATTCATGTTGATTATTATCTAAAATAATTTTTGTGGTTCGTTCATTGGATTCAGGAAGGTCGTCTGTTTGCGGGGCCCCTTGGCCTAGATTAACCCATTGCGCGTCGTGCAGAGCATAGCCCATTTGCGCTGCGCGATGCATGACATATATCACACCCGTTTTGGGTACATCTCTAAAACCAGGTATCGAAATCGCCATACTTATCCTTAATCTAACGATGGTTTTACCTTTACTTTAGCATTAAAAACACCGTTTATCCTTTGTTTTATAACGTTTATTTACGACTAAGTCATTCATCGTAAAAGCTAGTCAGCTTATCTTGAAAGATTTGATGTGAGTAATCGCTCACTGTAATATTGGGCACATAAAGTAGATTAAGTAACGTATTTATTGGAGTTAATATGATAAATGCAATTAAAAAATTCACCAGTTCCAAGGTTTTTAAGCCTTTATTGTTGGGTATCACAGGTTTATTTACAAAGAATGCAAATAAAGCAGCAAAAGCCTATGCAGATAAAGCAGTTAGTGAAGTGGCAGACGCTATTCCTGAAACCCTTGAAGCTGCTGCAAAAGCTTATGCCGCTTATCAATTATCAGGATTTGGCGCAAGCAATGTCACAGCAATTGTCGATATTGTTTCAGATCAAAAAGCATCAAAAGAAAAGAAAGCATTACTTTCGCCCTTAAAAATGCTTCACAACATCAACAACTACAATTTTCTAGCTGGTGTTGAAGATGGCGGGTACATGCAGCACGAAGAAGATGATTTTGTTGTTATCACTAAACCTTCTCTCAAGTAAATATAGAATAAAATTAAGCAAGGATGCTTTACATATCATATTTCTTATGCTTTAGACTTTCAAAATAAAGATATATTACTGGCGTAATGTATAAAGTAAGAAACTGAGACAATATTAACCCACCTAAAACGGCAACGCCCAAGGGGCGTCTCGTGGTTGCGCTAGCACCAAAGGCAAGTGCAATTGGTATGGTTCCCGCAATTGCTGCTATGGTTGTCATCATAATTGGTCTAAATCGAACCAAGCAGGCGTTATAAATTGCGTCAAATGCTTTCATGCCTTCTTCTCGTTGTGCTGTAATAGCAAAGTCTATCATCATAATGGCATTTTTCTTCACA
This sequence comes from Uncultured Candidatus Berkiella sp., assembly GCA_964606325.1. GTDB lineage: Bacteria > Pseudomonadota > Gammaproteobacteria > Berkiellales > Berkiellaceae > Berkiella. The sequence goes on along the minus strand of CAZSGE010000014.1, from coordinate 10,556 downwards.
ATGCCCACGAGCATAATTATCCCGATAAATGAGTAAATGTTAAGATCCATACCAAACAACATTAAAAACACTAAAGCCCCAATACCGGCAACAGGCAAACCCGATAAAATGGTTAAGGGGTGAATAAAACTTTCATATAAAATTCCCAAAATAATATAAATGACTAAAATAGTCATGATGAGCAAAAATCCTAAACCTTGCAAAGAGCTTTGAAAAGCTTTTGCTGTTCCTTGGAAACTGGTTAGCAAAGTAGTAGGGGGATTAAGTTTTTGATTAATTTGGTTGATACTTTCTACTGCATCTCCCAAAGAAATACCTGGTTTAAGATTAAAAGATAGTGTTACTGAAGGAAATTGTCCCAAGTGGTTAATTGATAATGGGGCGATACTGAGTGAGGGTTTTACCACCTGATCCATTGGTATGAGCGTGTTTTGAGTAGAACGTACATATAAACTAGGTAAATCATTAGGTGAATTTTGAAAATTATCTAAAACTTCTACAATAACTTCATAGGTTGAGTTTGCGCCGTATATTGTAGAGACTTTAAACGTACTAAATGCATTATTTAATGTATTTTGAATAGCCTGAGCAGAGACTCCCTTACTTGCGGCTTTTTCTCTATCTATATTTAGTAGTATCTGAGGACCTGAAAACTGCAGATCCGAGGTTACATCCTGAAAATTAGGTAAAGCAGCCATTTCCTTCATGAATGCCTGAGACCATTTATATAGTTCGTCTAAATCAGTACTTTGAAGAGTGTATTGATAGGTGCTTTTTGAAATTTGGCCCCCTATATTAATGCTTGGCATGTTTCTTAAGTAAACATTTATACCTGGGATTTGTGCTAATTGTGGTCTTAATACTTGAATAATTTCATCTGCATTGAGTTTTCTATCTTGATAAGGTTTTAACCTTATAAATAATCTTCCTGCATTTCGTGTGCTTGAAACACCGCCAGACCCAACAGAAGAAGTGAGCGTGCTTATATTTGGATCTTGATTAACGATAGCTGCAATTTTTTGTTGGCGTGCAATCATTTCGGTAAATGAAACTGATGGGTCGGCTTCTGTGTAAGCGAAGATTTGACCTGTGTCTTCGTTAGGCAAAAATCCCTTTGGGATGAAATAGAATAGTGTTAAAACGATTACGATTGATGATAAAAACATCATCATCATAAAAAAACTGTTAGCTAAACACCATTTGAGGGATTTTGCATATAAGGCTTTTGTGTTGTAAAATAATCCCGAATTCGATTCAATAACAGTGGTTTTATTATTTTTTAGGATTTGACTTGCAAGCATTGGGGTCAAAGAAATTGATATAAACCCAGAAATTATAATAGCGGTAAATATAGTTACACCAAACTCGTGCAAAAGCCTACCTAAAATCCCACCCATAAACAATACGGGTAAAAATACAACTGCTAATGACAAAGTCATTGATAAAATGGTAAAGCTAATTTCTTTTGAACCTTTAATGGCAGCTTCTTTTGCAGATAAACCTTTTTCAATATTTCTAAATATATTTTCAAGCATGACAATAGCATCGTCAACAATAAAGCCAACACATAAAGTGAGTGCTAAAAGCGAAAGGTTATCCAAACTGTAATTTAATAACCTCATTACCGCAAAAGTACCAATAACTGTTAATGGCAAGGCAATGCTAGGAATTAAGGTTGCGTACAAATTTCGTAAAAATAAATATATAACTAATATCACCAAAATGCAGGCAAGTATCAGTGTTAGCTCAACGTCATGAACAGCTTCGCGTATACTTTTTGATCTGTCGTACACAACGTGCAGTTTTACATCGGCAGGTAGGCTTTGTTCAAAGGTTGGTATAAGTTGCTTAATTTTATCAACAACTTCAATCGTGTTAGTGCCAGGTTGACGTTGTATTGATAATATAATCGCCCTTTTATCCCCAAACCAGCTTGCTACTTTGTCATTTTCAACGCTATCAATGACGTTAGCTAATGAGCTTAATCGAACAGGGATACCGTCTCGATAGGTAACGATAATGGATCTAAAATCTGCTGCATTTTTGAGTTGCCCTGTCGTTTGTATGATGTATGATTGATATTTACCATCAAGTGAGCCTGTAGGCAGGTTAACGTTGTTTTGCTGAACAGCTTTGACAATATCATCGATAGCAATGTTTTTAGTTGCTAATACGTCTGGATCCACTTGAATTCGAACTGCATATTTTTGAGAACCCAACACATTCACTTGCGCAACACCACTTATCATTGATATTTTTTGAGCAATGAGTGTTTCAGCATAATCATTGACTTTATAAAGGGGTAGGGTGGGTGATTCAATTGCTAAATATAAAATAGGAGAAGATGCTGGATTTACTTTCCTAAAAGTAGGTGGAGAGGGTAAATTATCTGGTAAATTTCTGATAGATGCAGTAATGGCTGACTGTATATCCAAAGCAGCATCATCAATGTCTCTATCTAAAGAAAATTGCAAGGTGATTTGAACGCTACCCTGTGTGCTTGTCGAACTCATCGAATCAATACCAGCAATGGTGCTAAATTGCTGCTCAAGAGGTGTTGCAACGGAAGAAGCCATCGTTTCTGGGCTAGCACCTGGCAAATTAGCTGAAACCGTTATCGTCGGAAAATCGACATTAGGTAAATCACTGATGGGTAATCCTCTAAATCCCATAATGCCAAATATAAGCATTGCAAGCATAACCAAGGTGGTCATGACAGGTCTGGCTATAAATAGCGAGCTTAAATTCATTTTGATTTTTCTTTATTGATTTCTGAAGGAGTTTCTTGTGCAATTGAAACTATCGCGCCATCTGTTAATCGAAGATGACCTTCCGTCACAACTTTTTCACCCTCTTTTAAACCTTGAAGGATAACCGTTTCCTCATCAATAATGGGGCCTTCTTTAATTGCACGAGTGCTGACTTTGTTTTGCTCATCAACGACATATACATAGAAGCCATTGACACCTGCTAATATAGCCCGACTGGGTACTATGATCGCTTGCTTGATTGCATTCAACGGAAGAATGACTTTTACAAACTGACCAGGCCATAACTTTTTATCCTCATTGGGAATAGTTGCTTTGAGCTGGATATTACCTGTATTAATATCAACGGTATTATTGATAAAACTGAGTTGCCCAACAATAGTGTTTTTCTCGTCATTTTCAAGAATAATGGTGACATCTTTGCGACCTGAATCCATATTTTTTTTAATAAACGTTAAATATTGTTCAGGGACAGAGAATGCAGCGTATATTGGAATAATTTGTTTAATGGTAACGAGCGGATTTGGATCTTTTGCTTGTATGATATTTCCAACATTGAATAATAATGATCCTGTATATCCCGTTACCGGAGAGCGTATAGTGCAATACTCAAGTTGTAGTTTTGCAGCAGCAATTGCCGCATTGTTAATTTCAATTGCGCCTTTTAATACTTTTACATTTGTTTCAATTTGATCATAATCTTGTTGTGATACATTTTTTTCGTCTCTCAATGTTTTTGTTCTTTGTGAAATCTTAATTGCGTTTTCTAGCTGTGCTTGGTCTCTTAGTAAGTTTGCTTGTGCTTGCTGCAAAGTGACTTCAAAAGGTCTTGAGTCAATTTTGAAGAGGACCTGACCTTCTTGAACAATATCACCCTCTTTGAAGCCTACGCTGACGAGTTGTCCATCCACTAGCGATTTTACGTTAATAGTGGAATAAGCTTGTATAGAACCGATGGCGTTAATGTTAATTTGGGTATTTTTTTGAATGACTTCGCTAACGGTAACTTTAACGGGTGGTTTTTCGGTTTTATGCGCTAACTTGTTGTTTTTAAGAATGAGGTAACCGGCAATAAGGCCTATCATGACAGCCGTTATTATCAGTCCCTTTTTCATAAGAAAACCTTATCCAATGAATATATATATTAATAGAATAGTCTATCTATCAAACTTGAATGATATGTTTACAACCTAGCTGAAAGTAATAACAGCCTGTCGCAACTGATACAACAAGGTATTCGAATTATTAATCAATACTCACAATAATCTACATTTATCTTTGATTTATTAAGTGTATTGTTTTTTTTAAGATGACAATAAAAAAGTAAGATAGATATGTAGTCATAATAAATATTACATTTACAAAACACCTTATTTTATAGCATTTTACTTCATATTTAATATTGTCAGAAAATCATGGACATCCTAAATGTCATGAATTATCTTGGATATCGCAGTGATTTTGCCTCACTCTTGTAAGGCAAAAGGCTTAATAGTTAACAAATCGATATAGTTCTAAATGAATGCTAAATGGAGGTTTGATAATGGTCGATATATTCCAAGCAATAATTGATGGTGACATAGCTACTGTTAAAATAGCTTTATCTGAAGGTGCTGATCCTAATATGACAGGTAAAGATGGATTAGAGCTTGTTCATTATGCAGCAATGGCAAACCAGCCTCAAATTTTTGATTTATTAATCTCAAAAGGTGCTTATGTTGATTCAAAAGACAACCATAATAATACCGCATTGTATTTTGCCGCACGCGCAGGCGGATCAAAGGATTTTATTCAATCCATCCTGAATGCCGGGGCGCAAATAAATAATCAAAACAAACTTGGTCAAACGGCAACACATATAAGCGCAAGAATAGGTAATGTTGATGCAATGGAAACGTTACTTAAAAATGGCGCAAACCCCAATATCAAGGATATTGTTGGCAAAACGCCTTTACTCGATGCGATTAAAACGGGACATCCTGAAGTAATTTTATCATTGCTTGAGCATCGTGCCGATGTAAACATTAAAGATAACTATAATAACACCCCTATGTTGGCTGGTTTTAATTCAACAAATCCTGCAATAAATGAAATATTTCATTTACCTATTTTAAATAAACTGGCTATTCCGGCCGGCAATACACTATTTGAAGCTGTTGTGGCTGGTGAAATCCAAGGCGTAAAAGATGCCATAGCAAATGGTGGATTGATAAATTCAGTAAACCAGTATGGTTTAACGCCTTTTCACTTTGCAACCCTTCATGGCGATATTGAAATGATGGATACATTAGCAAAGTTGGGAGCAAGTATTATTCGAACTGATGTTGAAATCGGTTTTCAAGCAATCCATGTGGCGGCAATGACTCATGACGTGAGTGTTCTTGATAAGCTATTATCTTTAAATGCCAGTATTAACGCATCAGATAAACTGGGCAATTCACCTTTACATTACGCTTGCCAACATGCTGATTCTACAGCGATTGTTCAAAAGATCCTTGATGCTGGTGCATTGATTAATACGCAAAACAACAAAGGTGAAACAGCACTACATCTTGCGGCCGCTGATGGCAACTTGGATGTTGTTAAATTACTCGTTGCACACAATGCTAATGCAGAGCTTAAGGACATGCAAAATGAAACACCGCTGCAAGAAGCAATTAAAACCCATCATCAAGATGTCGCCACTTTTTTAACCAAAGATGGATTGCAGCAAGCCAATTCTGAGTTTAATAGCTTAAAACCTATGGTCAAAGAAACACCATTGGTATTGTCCGACATTGTCACTTCAGAAAAATCTGGGATCCCAGGTCTTGGCCACACGGAGCATTTGGGAACAATTCAGCCTAGTGCAGTATTGGATAGTATTGTTGTCAGTAATGAAGTCGTACATATTGCACCTGTTGTAGAGACATTGTAACTTTAATTAAGTTAACTACAGCAATTCTCTGTAAGGATTGCTGTAGTTTGATATATAATCTTCCTTAACTGTAAACTGTTTACATCAAAGGAAGCATGACATGTCTGTTATAAAAATTGGCGACAAGGTTCCTGATTTCACTTTTGAATGCACTGATCCGAGCATTCGCTCTTTTAAAGATCTATTGGGTAAAAATGTTGTTTTGTATTTCTATCCTAAAGACAATACTCCTGGATGCACAATTGAGGGTAGAGAGTTCAAATTATTCCATGATTTTTTCCTGAAAGAGAATACCATTATTATTGGTGTTTCCAGAGATACCATAGCTTCTCATCATAAATTTTGTGAAAAACTGGGGCTTCCATTTCCTTTAATTGCAGATCCAAGTAAAAAATTATGCGAAATGTTTGATGTGATAATTAGAGATAATTGGTTGTTATCAAAGCTCTTGGTTACTCATCGCTCGACATTTCTCATTGACGCCAATGGAACTATCAAACATGGTTGGTACAACGTGCGCGCTAAAGGACATGCACAAGTGGTATTAAATTTTATTAAGACCATGACAATCACATAAATCCTTATTAAAACTTACTACACTACTTGCAAAACACAGCACCATGACTTACGATAGTTAGCCAACAACATTTATGGCGCTATTAAATTAAAATATGCTTTATCACCACTTAAAAGAACTGATAGGTCCCTGTATCACCCAGGCGAACGCGACGATTTCATATGTCAATGAGATATATCAACCGTATTCGGTGCCTGCAAGCTTTGTAAGTTATGTGACATCTGTCGGGCTAACTGGCTATGGCTTATATCCCATTTGGGCATCAACGAATGAAGCTAGCACAAAATCAAAAGTATCTTTGACGATGTTGTATGGCATTCATATTGGCAGTGTGGGATTTGCTTTGGCCAATATGTTAGGGCAGGGTGATTATGCTCCCAGCACAATCAGTGCCTTGGTGGGTGCGACTGCCATGTTTAAGAGTTTAGGGGATTATTGGTTTGAATCTGCTGTAAACCAAAATCTGCATGAGAAAAGAGAACTGGTACAAAGTCAATTTCATAAAGATAACTTAGAATTTAATAGGTGCTTAATATTAATCGCTGATCGCAAGGAAATTGATTCTGAGTTGTATTTACTCTCACAGGAACAATCTTACTTAAAAGATGCACTAAATCGTTTAAACGCTATTAAACTAAACAAAGAACCTTTTGCCAGAAAAGAATTCAACAAGTTGATTGCTGAATTGAAAAATAGCGCACATCAAAAAATGGTTAAACACAATGCTATCTTAGAACTTGTTGAAAATGGTACTCCTAAAAAATCAAGCAGCGAACTTCAAGAGGCTATTGTTGCTCTTCGTCACGAAAGGGATAAAGCAGCAGCTACTTCTAGAAAAAAAGAGAACTTACAAAAACTTGATGAAGAAATTGAAATATGTGGTTATCAATACCAATATTGTATTAAATACAAAAAGACACATGAATTAATTAACAAAATAAATGAACAATTGACATGGGAGCAAGCTCTCACAGATGAGGAGATTGGCTATTACCGCCAGATTATCAACGACCTAAAGGTATCCTTGGAGCCGTTAAGAGATCCGTTGATTTTTCAAATTATCACTCCACATTTTGACGAAACAGAAACGAATTTTTCGAAAATAAAAGCGTTGTTTAGGAACATTCTTCGTAAGCAAATTTCACAGTTTCAGGTGCAATTAAATGCTGCAAGAAGAAAAAAAATTGAGAAAGAGGAAAAATTTTCGCAATTTAGTAAATTTGCACCCAATGAAATCCATAAAGATTTTGAATGTATGTGCAAAACCATGGAAGAACTTGTTGAGCTACAAAATAAAGCAACACTTGCTGTTTTATCTGAAAAAAGTAAAGAAAAAAGCGCAAATTTTAGCATGATTTCTTCTGCGTTGGCCTTGTTGATTTGTGTGTTACCTAATATTCATCACACCAAAAGGTTAAGTCAGCTAAAGAATGGAGTTGGATTTTTAGCATTGATAGTCAGCAACATCGACATGCTGCGAAAATATATTTTAAGTATGAGACTGTCAGCCAAAGAAAACAGACAGTTACAATTGTTATTACAAAACACCAGTTTTAATAACATCGTCCAGGCGAATGATAAGCATTTACGAGATCACTTGCTCAATAAAATAAATCTTGCTAAAAATGATATGGCAATACGTGACGAAGAACCTGTTTTAACGCGAAGAATGGCTAAAGAGAAAGCGAAAGTGTTAATTTTTGATGGTTTTCGCCGTCAAGGGACAGACAAAAAAGTATCTTTGACTTTGACAAACAAACAAAGTACAAGATCAAAAACGCGCTTGAATTATAAATAAAAAAGGTAAAACATCACGACATAAGTTGACTTTCTCAAAGTAGTTTTTTGATAATAATAAAGATATATAAATAGAAGTAAACGTCATTAAGGTAAAACCTTAATCATAAAAAACTCGCTTAAAATTCAGAGAGCACTAAATTGTGACAATAGATCAAAATCATATTTGCTTTACAACTGCTTCGACCATTTCTGAAATTTCAAAATCCCTTTTCGAGTCTTCAAAACTAAATTTTTTTAGCTATGCTCGTGTATTTAAGAAAAACAATTGTTTTGTGTTTCATAACAATAATACTCTTTTAGAGAATTGGTTTAAGCTCGAGGCACCTGCACCCTCGTGTTGGCCTGAGGGCGTTTATTTGTGGGACGACATCTTAACCGATGAGCTAAAAAAGTTGCGCCATGAACTCAATCTTGACAATGGAATTTGCATTGTAAATCACTACACGGAATACACTGATATATTTGCCTTCAATGCGCCAATTGGTGCAACCAACGTTGTACCCATATATCTAAATCAAATGAATTCCTTAAATAGGTTTTGTCTTTATTTTAAAGATCAAGCGGCAAAGCTTATTGAACAAGCGTTATCAAATCCAATCATTATGCCGGAAGGGATGGTTACCCGCCCTGGTGTTAAAAATATTAATGAAGAGCTTCATCAAACGATGGAATCTTTAAAGATAAAACATTACTTTTTTAACGATAAATACGATGGCATCAAACTTACAAAACGGGAAGTGGAATGTCTATCGCTATATCTAAAGGGTAAAACTTCTCACGAAATTGCTAATCACCTTTCATTAAATAAAAAAACTATTGATACTTTTCTCACGCTTATTAAGAAAAAATTTGATTGCAGAACAAGATCAGAGTTATTTGAGGTTGTTTGGGACCTAGGAATTTTAAAATCAAATGGATGGATAACTGTTTAGTTACCATACTATTCGCTATAAACATAGTTGCAAAGAACGAATCCGGTATAATTATGGTCGGAACCTCATTGTCATAATAATATTGACTTTTAGAATGCTGACACATAACATGTGCGATTTAACTATCATTGAAAAAAACAGTAATAATGATAAGATGGCGCTCGATATCTTTACAGTCATTTAACCGCTCCGGACTATTTAACTTCTTAAACCCCAACATACAGTTATATGCCGGCTATTCGTAAGCCTCTTGGTGCTAAATTCTTAACTAGCTTTTATTTGTTCTAAAGCTATCTTAATTAAATTTGTATGATAGGGTCCTTACATCATGAAGAAAACATCTCCACCGAGCCAACGAAAAGTATCGCCTCCAAGTTTACGTCGCGAAAAACACGCTAATGATGATTTTTCTTTTAAATCCTTTCATCTTCCAGAAGACTGGGTATCGACAAGAAAATATTCAGATGAAGATATTGGGGCTATAACAAAATTCATCAAAGAAAAACTAAATTATAAAGTTGTGGATGTTTTTAGAAAACAGTTTGGTAGTGAAGAAGACAGAAACCGGATTTTAGCTACCATTTTAGTCCAACATTATTCGCGTCATCCCATCAGAAATACGATGCCAGTTCAATATAAAACGAAAGATCCTTATTTATTAGCGATATTAAGTGATCCGCCAGCAAGAAGGGCTTATAAAAAAGTTTCGCCCGAATCATTTATTACTACTGCGTTGGAGGATGAAATTCAAGCCCCCTTTGAGAGAGCACATCCCGGAGTTCCCAGCGAATTTGCTGGTTTACAGATGATTGTTGGCGACATTCTTAAACAAGCCTTTACGCATTGGGATTTTTTCTCATTGAGTCATCAACAAGATGCTGATGTATTTAATGAACTTCATGTAAAATTGGTGCTATCAATTAGCCGTTGTTATCGTGAAGTAATGCATGAAATAACAAAAAAATCGATGAAGGACTCTGTTGAAAAAAGAGATATATCACGTTTTCTCAGTTTAGAGAATGAATTTTCAAGTCCTCAACTATTTTATAGTATTGAATCTTTCATCATAGATTATCTTAGCGAATTAACATTTCATGGGTTCTCAGATAAAGCGCGCGTTATACACCAGTTGCTCATGAGCATCAAATCAATTTCCTATTTATCTGTTACTGAGCAAAGTGATCGTGAAAAAATGATGATCTATATTGCTCCGAGCTTTATCTCCGGGTTAAATCTTGGCGCAGCAATTAATGATGGCTCAAATGTTTATGCCTTTTTTGCAGCGTTTTGTAGTTTAACGTTAAAGAATTCGTTATTTAGTTTTGATTATGATCAAAATGCATATCAAGTACTTTATAGCCTTAAAAAAAATGCATTTAATGGTCAAAATATTATTCCTGATTTAGCGCTGAGAGATGGAAATAGTCCTATTAGAGAAACGCTTAGAGAAAGTTATATTCACTTAGCTGAAAATGGCACGCAAGCTCAAATCACAGAGCTTGAAGATAAATTTTATTCGCATTTTGTGTATATCATTGGTTCTTATGCAAAATACTATGGTC
>CAZSGE010000013.1:0-58303 GCA_964606325.1 Uncultured Candidatus Berkiella sp. | reverse complement strand
ATATACATGATTTTTTGCAAAAATATTTAAAACTAATTTAAATATTAAAATTAATATAGAAACAAATACAAAAATTAATATCAAAATAATGTAAATATAAACCATAGATTCTTCAATAGAAATTTAATTTTTTAATTGTGCCTTTACAGTTTCTAGCGGCTCAAGTTCTGCTTTAAATGTAATTCTTAAATCTTTAAATTGATTGATAGTGTTTTGGCATTTTTGTAATTCCAAGGAAAATCTAACTTGTTTGTCATGTTGTGCAATTTTATTTTGGATGGTACTGTCATTGTATTTTTTTAGTAATTTTTTCAAGTGTCCAACTTCAAGATATTTTTTTCTCAAATTTTTTTCGATAGATAAAAGAGAATCAATAGCTTTGGTTATTTCTTTATTAGCATCAGTTGAAGCTTGAGATAATGATTGCGACAAAGTCTGAATTTTTTCTTGTATTTCATTTAAAGCCATATTACATTCTTGATGTTTTTGCGAGAACCATGCTACTTGTGGGAAATGCAATAACTTTGCAATGTTAGCAGCATTCGCTTGGAGTATGTCTGCTTTGTCTGTTGGCAAGGGAACTCGCACCCAGCCGGATTCGCGAAGTGCAAAAGATTTCATATGATGAACAAGCGTGTGCCTACGTAAATGGCTATCATGCTGATAATAATGTTGAGCTCCGTCAGTTTCGATAGTGATTTTTGAATTAAGGGGAAAATCTAGTTCTAAACCCGTTTCGAAATCAATGTAGGGTTGTTTAGTTTGTTTTAAAGGTTGAAAACAGCCGGGCGCGCTTTTTAAGCCCTTTGTTAAAGCTTCGTTGGTTATATTTTCCGAGGTGCTAGTAACATTTTGTTTTCTTGTTTGAGCATGATTCTTAGCTATATTAAGAACATGGGTGTTAAAAATAGTCCCGAAATCTTTATTGGATAGTATTTGTCGAAACCCAAATAAACAATTATTTATCATCAATAATTTTTGATAAAAACTCCGATCAAAACTATTTAAATAGTCGTCATATTGTAGATTTAAATGGCTAATAAATTGATCTAGGTTGTTGAGATAAATGCTATCCAATGCTGCGATAGCCTGCAATTTTTCTTTTCCAGAAACAGTATTATTTTTATGTGCCCAGTGATGCACATTTAGTGAGAATGCCATATATAACCAAAGTGAGTGCATTTGGTTATCATAGTAATCATCATAAAACTGATGAGATAAATACCCAGAAAAGTTCTTCGTTATTTTCTTAAATTCAGTAAGTGAAATTCTCGCAACGTCCACTCCAGAACCCTGAGGGGGAGATAACGTCGTATTTAATTGTTGGAGTGCATTTAGTGACATCGACAACCAATCCTCATCATTTCGCTTGTGTTGCTATTATATCAAAATGAGTTAGTTTTATGTCATAAAATAATTTACATTAGTCTGATGAAAGGCACTGCCAGTCCGAAAGAGGGGATTGTTTTATTAGCTGTAGCCACACGGTATTCTTAAGCATTAAATAGGCTTGTCCGATGTTAATTGCATCAATCTGCGATTGCAGCATCACTATCTGAATATTAATGAGGTAATTTTATGCGTTTACAAAATAAAGTCGCCATTGTGACAGGTGCTGCCAGTGGTATTGGCAAAGCAATTGCAGAAAAATTTGCCAAATCTGGCGCAAAAGTCGTTATCGCTGATAGAGATATCAAAGACGCAGAGCTCACCGCAAAATCCATGCGAAATGAAGGTTTTGAAGCACTTGCCGTAGCGATGGATGTCACTTCTGAGGAGCAAGTCGTAAAAGGTGTGGAAAAAGTCATCTCCACCTATGATGCAGTTGATGTTTTAGTCAGTAACGCCGGTATTCAAGTTATCTCACCTATTGATGAACTTCCCTTTGATCAATGGAAAAAAATGCTCGCCATTCATTTAGATGGTGCTTTTTTGACCACACGCGAATGTTTAAAACATATGTACAAGCAAGGTAGAGGCGGTAGCATCATTTATATGGGCTCTGTTCATTCTAAAGAGGCCTCATTGCTAAAAGCACCCTATGTAACGGCTAAGCATGGTTTAATTGGATTGTGCAAAGTGGTAGCCAAAGAAGGTATTGCGCATAATGTACGTGCCAATGTCATTTGCCCAAGCTTTGTGCGTACCCCTTTAGTAGATAAGCAAATTCCTGAGCAAGCTAAAACCTTGGGTATTAGTGAAGAAGATGTTGTTAAAAAAGTCATGCTTAAAGAAACTATCGATGGCGAATTTACCACGACCGAAGATGTCGCCGATATTGCCTTAATGTTTGCTTCTTTTGATTCAAATGCCTTAACAGGACAATCTTTATTGGTCAGTCATGGATGGTTTATGCAATAAGGTAATCTAATGACACTTTCCCATGACTATGACATGAGTGTATTTGTACTCCAAGGAGGGGGTGCCCTAGGCTCATATCAAATGGGAGTGTTGGAAGGGTTATTGGAAAAAGGTTGTCAGCCTGATTGGATGATAGGCACATCGATTGGTGCCATTAACGCTGCTATTGTTGCGGGTAATCTACCGGAAAATCGCATATCCAAACTAAAAGAATTTTGGCAAACTATCTCAACGCCTTCATTGATGGGAATGATGCATTGTGATAATCCGCATACGCGTCGTTGGCAAAATTTCTTATCAGGCCAATGGACAATCAATTTTGGACAACCTGGATTTTTTACACCACAGTTTGTCAACCCGTGGCAACTCTTTTTCAAAGGTACGCCAGACAATTTAAGTTTTTATAAAACTGACGAATTAAAAAAGACGTTAAATAAAGTAATCGATTTTAATATTTTAAACGAGAAAAAGGTAAGACTTACCCTTTGTGCAGTCTGCGTTGAAGATGGCAGAATGGTCTGTTTTGATAATGCACACACAACTTTAACAGCAGATCATATTATGGCCAGCGGCGCTTTGCCACCTGGTTTCCCAGCTATTAAAATAGAGGGTAAACATTATTGGGATGGCGGGGTGAGCTCGAATACACCCTTTCAAATTATTTTAAAGGAAAAAATTCCCCAAAAAATCATGTGTTTTATGGTGAACCTTTTTCCAAATGAAGAAGAGCTCCCTGCTAATTTACTTGAAGTTATCAAAAGACATAAAGACGTTCAATATGCAAGTAGGTATCATCAAGTGTTACAAGCGTTTTGTGAAATTCATAGCTTGCAGCATAAAATTCAGAGAGTGTATGAAAAATATGGTAAAGACAGCCCCAGCGAGGAATTGCAAGCATTATGCGATTACGGGCATCCCAGCGCGTTGAATATTATTCGTTTTCAATATAAAAACAAACCCTATGATCTCTTTTCAAAAGATTATGAATTTTCAGCGCAATCATTAGAAGAACATTATGCATCAGGTTTTCAAGATGTCAAAACCGCTTTAGAAAATCCTTCTTGGTTAGATCTTATCGATGATGGTGTGGGCGTCGTATTACATGAATTTTAGGAGTGAACATGAATAAGTCAGAGATTATTGAAAATGCATTTGCCATGCCATTTACACGCCCGGCGTATCCTAAAGGGCCGTATCGATTCATTAATCGTGAATTTTTTATTATCACCTATGAAACCGACATGGATAAATTAAGAGAAATTGTCCCTGAACCACTAGAAGTGACAGAGCCGATCGTAAAGTTTGAATTTATCAGAATGCCCGACTCCACCGGTTTTGGTGATTACACCGAATCAGGACAGGTGATCCCAGTTAGCTATAAAGGCAAAAAGGGCGGATATGTGCATTCGATGTTTTTGGATGATGAAGCGCCTATCGCTGCGGGTAGAGAAATTTGGGGGTTTCCTAAAAAATTAGCAAACCCTACTTTATCTGTGACTGATGAAACCTTGGTTGGCAAATTAGAGTATGAACACTGCCAGATTGCGATGGCAACCATGGGGTATAAATATGAAACGTTGAACAAAGATGAAGTGCTCAAATCTTTACTTACACCAAGCTACCTATTAAAAATCATGCCACATGTCGATGGCAGTGCAAAAAGTTGCGAATTGGTTGAGTATTATTTAGAAGATGTTACTGTGAAAGGCGCATGGACAGGCCCTGGCGCCTTACATCTTGTTCCGCATGCCATGGCTCCTGTCGCGGATTTACCGGTGAAACGCGTGATTTCAGCTACGCACATTTTAACTGATCTAACGTTGCCATATGGTAAAGTAGTGTACGATTATTTGAAGTAGTCTTCTTGCTGGTTGTGCGCAATATTCATAGTTATGTGACTATTGAAATACAGAATTATTAAACGTGATTATTCTTGCGGGGTGTTCGCTTTAATTTTTAAAGCATGGATCTCTTTAGGAATAAGATCTTTCAGCTCATCATAAACCAATTGATGTCTTTTGATGGCAGATAAGTTGGCGAATTTTTCCGACACAATCGTTAAGGCAAAATGACTTGCGCCCGTTTTTGCCCCTTCATGGCCAATGTGCAAATGACTTTCATCTTTGATGTGAATCAAGGTTGGCGATAAGGCATCACGCAACCTTTTTTCAATAAGGGCTATCCGTTCTTGTGGTGTCATCATCTTCAATGTGAGTTTTTGTGTTCTTTAGTATCAGGCATGTATTTTGAAACTAGCACCCCTTGGAGAACAACAAATGCGATGGTGAGCCCCAGTGTGCCGAATAATTTAAAGTTGACCCACACGTCAGTATCGAAGCTATAAACAACAATTAAATTTAGTATGCCCATAAAAAAGAAGAAGCTATACCAGCTGATGTTTAATATTGTCCAACCTTTGTCTGGCAAGACCAAAGATTTATCCAACATTTTTTGTACCAGATTTTTGTTAGTTAATAGAGGCGTAAAAGCAAAAATACCGCCTAACACCCAGTAGACAACGGTTGGTTTCCACTTAATGAATAATTCGTTTCTAAAGAAGAGGGTAGCACCACCTAAGATGATGATCATGCCTAAGGTGACTAGTTGCATCATATCGGGTTTTTTACCACGTATGAGCGTGACACTGATTTGCACAATCGCGGCAACAATCGCCGTCGCCGTGGCGATGTAAATGTTATAGAGCTTATAAGCGGTGAAAAAGACGATGATGGGTAATAAGTCGTAGAAAAATTTCATACTTTTCCTATTGGCATAAAGACGATGAAAATCTATTTCACTAAGTCTACCATGCATTGTACTAAGTCGCAGCCAGGAAAATATAGTTATAAAACTTGCAGTATCCTAGAAATAGCGCCTACGATTAAGATAATACTTTAAACCAAGATTTATAAGACTGAAATGACACGATATTTCACCATGCACCCGGATAATCCTCAGCCTCGTCTAATCAATCAAGCAGCTCAGGCTATTCAAGCGGGGGAGTTACTAGCATATCCAACTGACTCTGGTTATGCTTTTGGTTGCTCATTAGAGAGCAAGAAGGCCTTAGATATCATTAGAAAATTAAGAAATCTAGATGAGAAACATCCTTTAACGCTAATGTGTTTCAGCATTTCTGAAGCTGCAGAGTATTGCATGATCAATAATGATGCCTTTGCGCTACTCAAGAGATATACACCTGGGGCTTATACTTTTTTGTTACCGGCGACTAAAAAAGTGCCTAGATTAGCGATTGGGGCAAAGCGCAAAGTTGTCGGCATTAAAATACCAGAGCATCCTCTTGCCAGAGGGTTGCTTCAAGCTTTGGGGACACCCATGTTAACCACGACATTATGGTTAGCCGATGAAGACGCACCAATTAGTGATCCTGCTTTAATAGCACCACAGACAGGTGGCAAGGTCGATCTTATCCTGGACACAGGTATAGGGAGCGATCTCCCTAGCACCGTTGTAGATTTAAGTGGTGCAAAACCCGCTATCATCCGACATGGATCAGGCGATCCTACTCCTTTCGAGTAAAGACAATACCTGCAATCAGGCGTTATGAATGTCGATTTTCGCCCTTGGGAATCATCTCGATAGTTTGTGGGAAAGATTGTCCTAAGAGTAACCTATACACCTTCTTTAAGCTAGAAAACTTAATTTTGCTCAAGCTATAAACTGCAATAGCAATCGAGAACAAAGTCACCAGGGCAATAAAGGCTTCAGGGCTTTGATTTGTTACGGTTGTCTCCGGTGGAGGTAATACCATCATTTTTTATAACTTATTTGTTTTCTAATGGATTAAAGCGTAAAAAGTTGGCATACTACCTTTTTCTGGCCGCTATGTCAAAAAAAAGAATGGTTTTTTAAAAAAGCTGACGTAACGTATAATTCAGGACTATAAAGCTAAGACCAACTAAAAGTAAGGTATCAATGTGAGTGTGACTGGGACAGTCAATGAATATCAGCGCGTCGTGTCAGGCATGCGACCAACGGGCCCCCTACATTTAGGGCACTACCATGGGGTGCTCAAAAATTGGTTAAAACTCCAATATGAATATGAGTGTTTTTTCTTTGTAGCCGATTGGCATGCCTTAACGACACATTATGAAGATCCTGTCGATATTGAAGAAAATGTTTGGGAAACTTTTATTGATTGGTTAGCCTGTGGCATCAATCCGGGTTCATGTAAGCTTTTCATTCAATCACGTGTGCCAGAACATGCAGAGTTGCATTTATTATTGTCGATGATAACGCCACTTGGTTGGCTTGAGCGTGTTCCCACCTATAAAGATCAGCAAGAAAAATTAAGAGAAAAAGATTTAGCCACTTATGGTTTTTTAGGCTACCCCCTTTTGCAAAGTGCAGATATTTTAGCTTATAAAGCAGGTTTTGTGCCGGTCGGTGAAGATCAGGTATCACATCTTGAACTAACAAGAGAAGTCGCTCGCCGTTTTAATCATTTATACGGCAAAGAAGCTGGTTTTGAAGAAAAAGCGATTTCGGCTGTTAGCAAAATGGGCAAAAAAAATGCCAACATTTACATGGAATGCTTAAAGCAATATCAAGAGTCCGGTAATGTCGAGTCGTTGGAAAGAGGGCAAGCACTTATTTCTGCTCAAGGTAACCTATCGCTGGGCGATAGAGAGCGTTTATATGGCTACTTAGAAGGCAGTGGTAAAATTATTCTACCTGAGCCTTATCCCTTATTAACCCAGCATGCCAAGTTGACCGGATTAGACGGTCAGAAAATGTCAAAATCCTATGGCAATACAATTGCAATTCGAGAGGCACCAGAAAGCATTGAAAAGAAAATTCGTGTGATGCCAACAGATCCTGCACGAGTACGTCGGCAAGATCCGGGTAATCCTGAAAAGTGCCCAGTATGGCCATTACATATTGTTTATTCTAGTCCCGAGCAGCAAGCTTGGGTGATGCAAGGTTGCACCACTGCGGGCATTGGTTGCTTGGAATGTAAAAAATGTGTAAGCGACAATATTATTGAAACGTTAAAGCCCATCCAAGAGAAAGCATTAGAATATAAAAACAATATGCGCTTGGTGAAGGAAATTGTACGAGAAGGTTGTGAGGCAGCAAGAGATACGGCGCAAGAAACACTTGAAGAAGTGAGAGAAGTCATAGGATTAGTGCACCGTGACAAATAATCAAGCCTCAGAAGATATCGCGCTAAGCGATGTACCTCCAACTGAGCTTGAATCACAAGCAGTGGTTGAGCCAACGTCTGAAGTAATATCTGAAACAACATCAGAAGTTGTGCAAGATGCCCCAGCGACAGAGGGCGGTGAAAACGCACCTGAGGTGATTGCAACTTATCATGGGGTTCCCATGATGCAGATGCCGGATGATCTTTATATCCCACCTGATGCCTTAGAAATATTTTTAGATGCTTTTGAAGGTCCGCTTGATCTTTTATTATATTTAATTCGTAAGAATAACCTTGATATTCTCGATATTCCTATTGCTGACATCACACGTCAGTACATTGAATATGTCGAATTAATGAAAGAGATTCGACTTGAGCTGGCAGCGGATTACTTAGTGATGGCGGCAACGCTTGCCGAAATTAAATCACGCATGTTACTTCCTCGTTCCGCAGAAGAACCAGAAGAAGAGGATCCTCGAGCGCAATTGGTTCGACGCTTGCAAGAATACGAACGCATTAAAAAGGCTGCTGAAGATTTAGAAAAACTGCCAAGGCTTGGTCGTGAGATTTTTAGTCATCAAATTTATGTACCTGATCTTATCGTTCCCAAAGCGGTACCACAGGTGGAGCTTTCTGAATTATTAAGTGCGTTCATTGATATTTTAAAACGTTCTGAATTGTTAGCAACGCATAAAGTTTCCAGAGAAGCACTCTCCATTCGCGAGCGCATGAGCACGATTATAGAGATGGTCAATGAGAGAAAATTTGTTGAGTTTTATGAATGTTTTGATCTCTCGGAAGGGCGATTGGGTGTTGTTGTCTGCTTCATTGCTATTTTAGAGCTATTAAAAATTGGCTTAATTGATATCGTTCAGACCCAAGACTTTGGACCTATCCATATTACTCAATGTAGTGTCGTGTACGAAGGTCAGGCCACCAATGAAATATTTGTTAAAAATGACGAAGAAGCATTGCTGAATGTGGATGAATATTAAAGCATGTCAAAAGGCGATCATTTATGAAAAAAAGTATTGATGAATTAGTCATCATAGTTGAAGGCTTACTTTTTGCCGCCAATGAGCCTTTAAGTGCAGAAGCACTAGCAAAGTTATTTATTGATGACGTTAAACCTAAAGCGCAAGATATTAAAAAAGCACTGGTTCAAATTAAAAAGCATTATGTCAATCGAGGCATCGAACTACATGAAGTGGCTTCAGGATTTCGTTTTCAAGTGACCCAAAGCGTGGTGCCCTACATTGCCAAAACCATTGAAGAAAAACCAGCGAGATACTCAAGGGCTCTATTGGAAACCTTAGCGTTGATTGCCTATCGACAACCTATTACCCGTGGTGAAATTGAAGAAATTCGCGGTGTTGTGGTTAGCTCTAATATTGTTAAAACCCTCGATGAGCAAGGTTGGATAAGAGTTGTTGGTTATAAAGAAGTGCCAGGAAAGCCGGCCCTATATGCAACCACGAAATCGTTTTTAGATCATTTTGGTTTAAAAAGTTTAGAAGACTTACCACCTTTAGCTGAGCTTAAAGACTTTGATAGCTTTACGCCAAATTTTGAAGAGCCAGTTGCGCCAGAAGATAAACAATTAGAGCTAGATATAGAGCAGGGTATCCAAGCTTTAGTGGATGAATCAGGCGTAGACGTTCAGCCCAAAGTCGAAGCGGAATTAGATACAGAAGCTGATGTTGAGCTCATCGATGCACTTGAAGACGAGCTTGAAGATGAAATAATTGAAGCGCTCGATGATGCGAATGAAGAAGAGATTGATGAGGATGAACTCGATGACGAGTTTGAAGAAGAAATAGAACATGAGATTCAAGAAGAAATTGAAGATGAAGATGAGGACACTGAAGATGCCCTCGATGATATTTTAGATGAATTGTTAAAAGAAAAGGATGAGATTGATGATGCGCTTGCATAAGTTTTTGGCGAGCAAAGGACTTGGCTCAAGACGTGCGATAGAAAGTTGGATTAAAATCGGTAAAGTGCACGTAAATGGGAAAGTTGCCATCATTGGTCAACAGGTTTCCTCTAAAGATAAAATTAAAATTGACGGCAAAGTGATAGAAATAGACACGCCCACGGTAAGTGTTCCTCGTGTGTTGCTTTATCATAAGCCTGAAGGTGAGATTTGCTCTCGCGTTTCAGAAGAGGGCAAGAAAAGCGTATTTGACAGTTTGCCTCACCTTACTCATGAAAGATGGGTGATGATAGGGCGTTTGGATGTGAATACCTCAGGTTTGTTACTTTTTACCAATAATGGTGAATTGGCCCATCATTTAATGCATCCCAGTTTTGATATTACGCGAGAATATGCGGTGCGTGTTTTGGGTAAGGTGACCAAAGAAAGTTTAGCGAACATGAGAAAAGGTGTCGAATTATCAACCGGTTTAAGTCGATTCAAACAAATCACCCCGCACAATGCTTCAGATGATAGTGCTAATCAATGGTTTACAGTCAGTTTAACCCAGGGTAAATATCGAGAAGTCAGAGAATTATTTGCATCTCAAGGTTACACGGTCAGTCGTTTGATCAGAACGAAATATGGCTCAACTGTTTTGCCTCGAGATTTAAGAAAAGGTAAATATATTGAGCTCACACCTGAAAAAGTTCAGTCTATGTTACCTAAAAATACTCATTCTGTTTCTGCCTGATTTTTTCGACATATAAAGCGCAGAATCTGCCCTTTTAAACATGGTTTGCGCCGTATCATCAAGCACGTAGGCGGTAACGCCTGCGCTGATGGTCAGATTGAGCGTCTTACCTTGAACTTCAAATGAATGATGTTCAATTTGTTCACACAAGCGTAAAGCAACCGTTTCAGCGCCTTGCGCTGGTGTATGGCTTAGTATTAGTGCGAACTCTTCACCACCATAACGAAAAAGATTATCGGTATTTCGATTCAATTGCGTAATGAAATTGGTAAGGCTAATCAGTGCTTGATCGCCCACATCGTGACCGTAGTTATCATTGATAGATTTGAAAAGATCAAGATCTATCAAAATAAGCGAAAACGGTGTGTTATGTCTTTTCGCAAAATCGAGTTCGCGCGCCATGGCTTTATTAAAAGCTGCGCGATTGCCAACGTGGGTTAAGGGGCAAGTATAAGAATTCTTAATTGCTTCATGGTAGGCAAGTGCATTTCTTAAGGGATAAACCAGATCAGTTAGTGCATTTTCAATTAATTTCAATTCAGCTACTGTAAAGTCACTTTGTCGCGTTAGATAGATATCACCCAGAGGCATGCCTTGTACCATTAGTTGATAACTTGCTTGAAAGTGGGCTCTTGTACCCAGATCTAAGCCATGTTGCGTTTGAATATGGTGATAGTGAAAACTATTAAATGGCACTGTTAATTGTAAAGCTTGTGCAAAGCGTTTAATCAAATCATAAACGTCTAGCGTGGTCTGTAAGATCTGACTGATGCTGAAATTAGCGTTTGGCGCAAATTCCTTTCCATGAACAGTTTCGTCCTGTAATTGGATGAGCTTCCCACTTGAGGCGGGCATGGTCTTGTCCTCCATGACATACTGATTACAGTATAGCTCATGGATGGATATACAGTTGGGCGTCTTGTCATTCTGAGCGTAAGCGAAGAATTTCAATGAGATCCTTCGCTAACGCTCAGGATGACAGATCAGGCAATCTCTTTAATTTCAGATTTCTCCAAGGCTATATCAACTGCCTTACCGCGAATATGTTTACCTTGGTCACTTAATAGATAAAGGTAATAAGGCACCACTTCTTCAGGCGCAGGGAAGGAGAGCGGATCAAGACCTGGATAGGCTTTAACGCGTAGATTGGTTCTTACAACGCCCGGGTTAATAGTGTTAACGCGGATCGTGCTGTTTTCAAGTTCTTCATGCAAACTTTGGGCTAGCCCCATAATCCCAAACTTACTCGCACAATAAGCACTCCAGTAGGCTTTGGCTTTAGTGCTTTCATTGGCGCTGGTAAACAAAATGGAGGGCGAGTCGCATTTTTTCAACAGGGGCAATACCGCATGCGTTAATAAATAAGGTACATTAAGATTTAATTGAATCACATCTGCCCATTTTTCTGGTGCCAAATGCTCAAGCGGGGTAATAACGCCTGCCATGCCTGCATTATGAATAATAGCGTCTAGTTTGCCAAACAAGTTATGAATGCTGGTGGCCAGTTCATCGGCATCTTTAGGTTGAGCTTGCAATAAATTCAACGGATGAATAGCCGGTTCGGGAGAATTATTAGCCATAATTTCATCATAAACAGCTTCTAATTTTTTCAGTGATTTTCCAAGCAAGATGGTCGTAGCACCTTGCTTTGCAGCTTCGATAGCTAACGCACGACCGATCCCATCGCCTGCGCCAGTGATTAAGATCACTTTATCTTTAAGCGATGTATCACCTTGTATTTTGTGATTCAGTACTAAATTTTGCATCGGTTTCTCTCTGTTACTTAATTTGTTTGAAGCGTTTTTTTTCAAGGGCTTTTGTGCGCCAAGTTACCCATAGTTTTTTAAGTGGCGTTAAGCTGATTCTTTGTTGTAAAACATTAAAGTTTGAACGGATAATCTCATCAAGCAAGGCGTTTTTAATATTGCCTAAAATAATTAAACTTAATTGTTGGTAACGCTCATTCGCGTTAAGTGACTTTAAAGCTTGATTAAAATGCACTTTGGCAAACTCACTGTGCGCTTTTAAGATATTGATCATTTGCAAGGAATCATAGTTCCCAAAGTAATGTTGGGTTCTTTTTTGATCTTTACCCACAAATTGAATTTCATGAATACTTTGTAGCGAGAAAGCAAGATGATTAATAAAGGCTTCAGGTGGTTTGGTGCGCGAAGTAATGCAAGAAATCAAATATAATTTTGCACCCATGCCATTTCGATAATATCGCTCTTTTTCTATTTGGTTAGAAAATTGATAATCTATTTCAATCAAGGTGCTTTGAATGAGATGCTGAAATTCGATTTCAGGTAGATCAAATTCTTTGATAATGCCAAGTAATTGGGTGGATAAAGGGTGTTGTGGGTGCCCTTTATAGGTTTGGTTGATTTCTGTTCGCCACCAATTTAATTTGGCTTTGGCAACGCTGACTTCTGTTACATTTTTGACAATCAAACGTAATTCTTGAATAAATGTGTTAACCACGGCAACAGCCTGACGCTGTACCGGCGTGCTATAGAGCAACGCATAATAAAGGCTTGAGCCAGTTGGGAGTGTTGAATCAAAAGATGATTGTGTATTCATTAAAGTAAAGAAGACTTAAGCATTGAGGGGATGAATTGTATCTTTTCCCATTCAAGCTGAATAGGGGCAAGGCTTACCATGCCCCTATTTAATTAAGTTAGTTGAATATTTTCTAGGCGGAGGTAAAGCCTTTTTTATGCAGCACACTCGAATGTGAGGGGGCATTGTCGCTATGGGGAGGAAACGCTGCTTGTTGAAGTAGCTCTAAACGAATTTGTTGCCAACGTAAATGTAATAACACCATGTTAGGTGAGATCCCGTCGCGACTCATTTTCATTATTTTAGATTTAGACATGATAACCTCTATTGCTTTCCTTGCTGGAGGTACTCGATCTCATTATTTTTGGGTAAGGAGCCGAGTATCGTTTTTATCAAATCGATATGATGTATTTTGGATTGAAACTGTAAATATAGTGAGAGGATGAGACTGAAAGACTTGTGCGAGATCTGCTAACTCTTTCCATTTTGAATTTATGCTGTGTTGCCTGCGCTCTTTCACAGAAGTCTGTACCAAAGCGTACACTCCTGGGGATTCATTCGCTTGGCGCCTTGCCTAAATCCAAACTGGTTCGAGTTCGTTTTTCAAAAGAATAGGCTAAAAAACAGCGAAGTATAGTTCAATCTTTTAATTACGCAAGTAATAACTTTCTTTTAACTATGCATTAATAATTTTTCGATGTCATTAGGCGTCGCCAAGTAGGTATCTGCTTGCCAATCCAATGAATTCTCATCAGGCGGAATGTAGCCATAATTGGCTATGGCACAACGCATATTAGCTTTTCGACTTGCCTCTAGATCGGTTTTGGCATCGCCCACATACCAACAAGTGCTTGGGGACACTTTAAGGATTTCGGCTGCATGCAATAAGGGGGCGGGATCGGGCTTTTGAACAGGTAATGTATCGCCTGCGACCACACACTGGGCTGCTTGCAAAGGAGCAAAGTACTTAACCAATAACGAAGTAAAAGTCGCCGGTTTATTGGTTACAATTCCCCAGGCAATACCAAATTCTGAAATAGTTTTAAGCATCTTTTCCATACCCGGAAAAAATTCCGTGCGATGGCCTATTTGGTTTTCATAAAGTGATAGAAACTGAGGCAGCAAGGATTCGATATAGGGATCTTGCAATGGCAACTTAAATCCAAAACTCAGCATACCCTTAGCGCCAAAAGAAACACTGCTTCGCAGCGCCTCAGTCGATACGGTTTCTTTTCCTTCTTGCACCAAAAGTTCGTTAAGACAATGGGTAAACTCAGGCGCTGTATCTAATAAGGTACCATCTAAATCAAACAGAACAGCTTGTGGCTTTAGCATGATTGTGCCTTTTGCAAATGCATTAAATAATTAACCGAAACATCCGATGATAAGGAAAATTGCTTATTTAAAATATGATAGCTGAGCCCTTTCATATGCTTTACAGTCAAGTTTTGAGTACTGGACCAAGCCGCTAACTCACTAGGGCGAATAAAGCGCGCATAATCATGTGTGCCCACCGGTAAGAGCTTAAGTACATATTCTGCACCAATGATGGCATGTAAATACGCTTTTGGATTGCGATTGATGGTTGAGAAAAAAAGATGGCCGCCCGGCTTTAACAGTGTTTTACAAGCTTCGATAATTGAAAGTGGGTTTGGCACATGCTCAAGCATTTCCATGCAGGTAACGACGTCAAATGTCTCTGGGTATTGTTTGGCCAACTCTTCAGCGGTGGCCAATTCATACCGGGGTGGGTTTTTGAGTGTTTGGCCATGATCTTTGGCTACTTCTAAGGCTTTGGCAGACTGATCCAGCCCCCAAACCTCACTGCTGAATTGGCTAAGGGCCTCGGTCAGAATGCCACCGCCGCAACCGATATCTAAGATTTTGGCATTGGCAAGTGAGCAATGTGTTTGAATAAACTCTAGTCGAAGTGGGTTAAGATCGTGTAAAGGCTTGCAAGGGCCGGTTTTATCCCACCAATCGATGGCCATTTCATCAAATTTTTGCACTTCAATTGGATCAACGTTCAACTTATCTACTCACTTATTTAAGGTTCTGTGCCCCAACGGGTAAAGATGCTACAATATTGCGACCTAAATGTACTAGCAAAAGCTAACATAAAACACAATAGTTTAATAGCTAACAAAGGAGCCGTGGTCTGTGACTGAGCTCGCAAAAGAAATCCATCCGGTAAATATCGAAGATGAACTGAAACAGTCGTACCTTGACTATGCAATGAGTGTTATTGTCGGTCGGGCTTTGCCTGATGTCAGAGATGGCCTCAAACCCGTTCACCGACGGGTGCTGTTTGCCATGTCAGAACTGGGTAATGATTGGAATAAGCCCTATAAAAAATCTGCCCGTGTAGTGGGTGACGTAATCGGTAAATATCACCCGCATGGTGATACCGCTGTTTACGATACCATCGTTCGAATGGCACAACATTTTTCGTTACGTTACATGCTGGTAGACGGGCAAGGTAACTTCGGTTCGGTAGATGGTGATTCTGCCGCAGCTATGCGATATACCGAAGTGCGTATGTCTAAGTTTGCTCATGAGCTTTTAAAAGATTTAGACAAAGATACGGTTGATTTTGCACCGAACTATGATGAAACAGAATTTGCGCCTACTGTTTTACCCACACGTATTCCTAACTTATTAGTGAATGGTACTTCGGGTATTGCGGTTGGTATGGCGACTAATATTCCGCCACACAACCTCAACGAGATTATTGCTGGGTGTTTGGCACTGATTGATAACCCCAATACCACGATTGATGAACTCATTCATTTAATTCCTGGGCCAGATTTTCCGACCGCCGCTATCATTAACGGACGTTCAGGCATAATAGACGCGTATCGCACAGGTCGTGGTCGTGTGTATGTGCGTGCTAGAACTCATATTGAAGAAGAGGAAGGACGCCAGGCGATCATCATCACTGAACTTCCCTATCAAGTGAATAAAGCAAAACTTGTCGAAAAGATTGCTGAGTTAGTGAAAGACAAGAAAATTGAAGGGATCTCCAATTTACGCGATGAATCCGACAAAGACGGTATGCGCGTTGTGATTGAGCTTAAGCGCAATGAAGTGGCTGAAGTGATTCTTAACAATTTGTATACCCAAACCCCAATGCAAAGTGTGTTTGGTATCAATATGGTGGCCTTGGTTGATAATCAACCCAAGACATTAAACTTAAAACAAATTCTTGAAGCTTTTATCAAGCATCGACGTGTCGTGGTAAATCGACGTACGACGTTTGAACTTCGCAAAGCGAGAGAAAGAGCGCATACCTTAGAAGGGCTGAGCATCGCGTTGGCGAATGTTGATGAAATCATTAAGCTCATTAAGGCGGCAAAAACACCGCATGAAGCTAAAGAAGGATTATTATCACGTAGCTGGCCACCAGGTTTGGTTTTGCAAATGCTAGAAAAAGCAGGTGCAACCTCTTCTAAGCCTGAGACGCTCGCACCAGGATTAGGCTTAACACCAGAAGGTTATCATTTATCAGCTGAGCAAGCGCAAGCGATCTTAGACTTGAGATTGCATCGCTTAACCGGCTTAGAGCAAGATAAAATTTTCCAAGAATATGAACATATCTTAGAAGAAATTAAAGATTTATTAGATATTTTAATGAATCCTGCCAGATTGATGCAGGTTATTCGTGATGAACTTTGTGAATCACGAGATATGTTTGGCGATAAGCGTCGAACAGAAATCTTGGCCACACAACAAGATTTATCCAATGAAGATTTAATTACAGAAGAAATTCGTGTGGTGACATTGTCTTATCAAGGCTATGTCAAAACGCAGCCTTTAGATGCTTACCAAGCGCAGCATCGTGGTGGCAGAGGTAAGGCGGCAACGCAAGTCAAAGATGAAGACTTTGTCGATCAGCTTTTGATTGCCAATACCCATGACACCATTCTTTGCTTCTCAAGCAAAGGTAAAGTCTACTGGTTAAAAGTGTATCAATTACCATTGGGCTCTAGAACGTCACGTGGTAAACCGATTGTTAACCTATTGCCGTTATCTCAAGATGAGCGCATCAATGCGATATTACCGCTGCGCGAATATAGCGAAGGCAGCTACATCTTTATGGCAACCAAAAAAGGCGTAGTCAAGAAAGTGGCATTGAGTAGTTTTTCACGCCCAAGAAGCTCAGGCATTATTGCGATTGGTCTTGATGATAATGATCAACTCGTTGGCGTAGAAACCACTGATGGTAATCGCGACGTAATGTTATTCTCAGATGCTGGCAAAGTAACGCGCTTTAACGAAAAAGCCATCCGTGGTATGGGTAGAACAGCCCGCGGCGTCAGAGGTATCAAGCTACAAGAAGGACAAAGCGTCATTTCGTTAATTGTTGTGAAAAGTGACGAATGCACGATTTTAGTCTCAACAGAAAATGGTTACGGTAAACGCACAGCTATTTCTGAATTCCCAACCAAAGGTCGGGGTGGTCAAGGCGTCATTGCTATTCAAACCACTGAAAGAAATGGCTCAGTCATCGGCGCGGTTCAAGTCGAAGAAAATGAAGAAATTATGCTCATTACCAACGGAGGTACTTTAGTACGTACCCACGTGGCAGAAATTTCTGTTGTCGGTAGAAACACACAAGGTGTCACGCTTATTCAACTTAGCAATAATGAAAAATTAGTCGGCTTGCAACGTATTGAAGAGCAAGAGATTGATGAAGAACAAACTTCTATTGCTGCGGCCTCTCGTCCGATAGTTGAAGCGTCAACCAACGAAGAAACCGAAGATGACATGGACGAAGATTTGGAAGAAGAAGATGACAGCATCGACGACGAAGAAGATGAAGACAAGTAACGTTTACAATTTTGGCGCAGGGCCGGCTTGTCTTCCTTTGGAAGTATTGAATCAAATCAAAGACGATATCCCCGATTGGTATGAGGGGATATCGGTGATGGAGCTAAGTCATCGCTTGCCCGTCTTTATGGATTTAACCAAACAGATAGAGGCCGATTTTAGATCATTGCTGAGAATTCCAGATGAGTTTGCCGTACTCTTTATGCATGGGGGCGCAAGATCGCAATTTTCAGCAGTCCCTTTAAATTTGCTACATAATGCAAAAACGGCCGATTATTTGGTAACTGGTGTGTGGTCAGAATTAGCCTACAAAGAAGCTAAAAAATATTGTTCCCCACATTGTGTTGCGACAGGTGAAAATAATCAATTTACCCAAATTCCTTTAACAGAAGAATGGTCATTTTCTCAAGAGGGTGCTTATTTGCATTACACCGATAATGAAACCATTCAAGGGCTTGAATTTATAAATCCGCCTTCGATTGATGGAAAATGGCTGGTAAGTGACATGACGTCTAACATTCTTACTAAGCCTATTAATTTCGATTTGTATGGTGCAATTTATGCTAGTGCTCAAAAGAATTTAGGTATAGCAGGGATCACAGTTGTGATCGTCAGAAAAGAATTATTGGGTAAAGCCCATCCTTTCACACCTTCAATGTTGGACTATAAAATTTATCAAGAATCTGATTCGTTATATAACACCCCTCCTATGTTTTGCTGGTACGTGCTGGGTCTTGTGTTAAAGTGGACCAAAAAACTAGGTAACATTGAAGAGATAGCCAAGCTTTGCGCTAAAAAATCAAATATCATTTATGATGTGATTGATAATAGTCAATTTTATACCTCGCCTGTTTTTAAAGAGCATCGCTCAAGAGTCAATATTCCTTTTAGTTTACCTTCCAGTGAACTCGAAACGCTTTTTCTTAAACAAGCAAACGAACTTGGATTGAAACAACTCAAAGGACATAAACTTGTGGGTGGCGCTAGAGCGAGCATTTACAACGCAATGCCGCTTGAAGGTGTTAATGCCTTAAGCGATTTTATGAAGTCTTTTGAAAAGACGCACGGCTAATGGATTTAATTGTTAGGGGTAATGTTTGCTTAAACGGGCAAATTTCTGTTCCGGGTGATAAATCCATTTCACACCGCGTCGCGATCATTGCCTCCCTCAGTGAGGGAACAACATTCATTATCGGCTTCTTAGAAGGCCAAGATTGTTTGGCAACGCTTAATGTTATGAAAGCGCTAGGCGTTACCATTGAACACGTCGATCCCCAAACGATAAAAATTCAAGGTGTTGGTTTATCTGGATTAAGTGAGCCCTATGGACCACTTGACTGTGGTAATGCAGGCACGTTAATGCGATTGGTGGCAGGTGTGTTGGCTGCGCAAAACTTTACAAGCACCTTGGTAGGTGATGAATCTTTAAGTAAGCGTCCCATGGAGCGCATTATCTTACCTTTGAGGCAAATGGGCGCACATATCACAGGCATTCAAAAAGAAAATAAAATCTGTGCACCCTTAACCATTAAAGGTAAGCCTTTACACGGTATTGAATATACGTTGCCTGTTGAAAGTGCGCAAATAAAGTCATGTCTTTTATTTGCGGGTTTATATGCCCAAAACAAAACCATTATTCATGAAAAAGGTGAGTGTCGTGATCATACGGAGCGCCTACTTAGAGCGTTTGGCTGTGATATTGATATTGAACATAATCGGATCACTTTAACACCAGGAACACCTCTAAAAGGTCAGTCCGTACAAATTCCAGGGGATATTTCTTCGGCTGCCTTTTTCATCGCAACCGCGAGTATGCAAAAAGGTGCTCAATTGTTGGTTAAAAACGTGGGAATTAATCCAAAACGGATTGGTTTAATTCATATTTTGCGACAGATGGGCGCAAACATTACTTTTAAAAATCACCGTGAGCTTAATAATGAATCGGTTGCGGATATTGAAGTGCGGGGCACACAACTTAAAGGTATTACCGTGCCTACTCAATGGGCAGTCTCTGCAATGGATGAGTTTCCTATTATTTTTATTGTAGCTTCATGTGCTTTGGGTGAAACGATTATCAGTGGTGTTAGCGAATTGCGTGTCAAAGAATCCGATCGCCTTGCGGTGATGTGTCAAGGGCTTAAAGCGTTGGGTATTTCGGTAAATGAACTTATCGATGGTGTGGTTATTCAGGGCGGACAGCTCACTGGTGGCACGGTAGACAGTTGCGGCGATCATCGTGTTGCTATGGCATTTGCGATGGCAGGATTTTTAGCGCAAGACGAAATTATTATCAAAGATTGTATGAACATTTTTACATCTTTCCCTAACTTTTGTGACTTGGCATCAAACGTTGGTCTTAATATAAAAACAATAAAGGAAAAGCAGTAATGAAAAAGAAACTTCCTGTTATTACAATTGATGGTCCAAGCGGTTCAGGTAAGGGGACTTTAAGTCGCAAAGTAGCGACATTTTTGGGATGGCATTTTTTGGACAGTGGGGCCCTATATCGGCTTTTAGCCTTAGCGGCCATGCGCCATGCGGTATCTTTGGAAAATCACTCGTCTTTAGCAGTATTGGCCGCCCATTTAGATGTGGTTTTTGCAAAAAATGAAAGCCAAATATTATTAGAAGGCCAAGACGTGACATTGGAAATTCGCACAGAAACTTGTGCGGCGGCAGCTTCTAAAGTGGCCGCTATTCCTGAAGTAAGAGAAGCACTTTTAGAAAGGCAACGAGCTTTTTTGGAGCCACCTGGGTTGGTCGCAGATGGCCGCGATATGGGGACAGTAGTATTCCCGCAGGCGCCACTTAAAATTTTTCTTGATGCTTCAGCACAAATTAGGGCAAAACGTCGCCAAGATCAGTTGAAAGATCAGGGGGTAGATGTTAGCCTTGATGACCTTTTGGCCGAGATTTCTGCCAGAGATTTACGCGATAGACAGCGTGCGGTCGCGCCTTTGGTGCCGGCCCATGATGCCATCGTGTTGGACTCTACCGCAATGTCGATTGATGATGTCTTCGAAGCGGTAATATCAGAGGTTAAGGCTAAAGAATTAATCAATCACGGCGATTGATTAAACAGCGTTTTTATGTCGCAAAGATATGAAAACATTTATCAACTAGACGAACTTGATGTTTAGTTTAATAACTAATATTAGACATCAAAGGATTAAGAACACATATGAATGCAATTCCAGCCACGACAGAAAGCTTTGCCCAACTATTTGAAGAAACCGTTTCAAAAATTGAAATGGCGCCAGGCGCTATTTTTGATGGCGTCGTACTCGCTATCAATTCAGAAACCGGTATTGTCACGATTGATACGCCTTTTAAATCAGAAGGCTATATTCGTGTAGAAGAATTTTTTGATAAAGATGGTCAATTAGAAATTAAAATTGGCGACAGCATACCGGTTGCTTTAGAAGCCATCGAAGACGGTTACGGTGAAACCAGACTTTCAAGACAAAAAGCGAAAAGACAAGAAGCTTGGAAAGTATTGGATAAAGCTTATCAAGAAAGTAAAGTGGTTAAAGGGATCATCTATGGCAAAGTCAAAGGCGGCTTTACCGTGGATATCAATACCATTCGTGCATTCTTACCTGGTTCATTAGTTGATGTGCGTCCTGTACGTGACATGAGCTCACTGGAAGGCAAAGAATTAGAATTTAAAGTTATTAAATTAGATCAAAAAAGAAACAACGTTGTTGTATCACGTAGATCGGTTGTTGAATCAGAAAACACCCAAGAACGTGATGCACTGTTAGAAGGCTTGCAAGAAGGTCAATTAATCACTGGTGTGGTTAAAAACCTTACCGATTACGGTGCGTTCGTTGATTTGGGCGGCATTGATGGCTTGTTACACATTACTGATATCGCGTGGAAACGTGTTAAGCACCCAAGCGAAGTTTTGAATGTGGGTCAAGAACTACAAGTTAAAGTATTACGCTTTGACAGAGAACGTATGCGCGTTTCCTTAGGCTTGAAACAATTAGGCGAAGATCCATGGGTGGGCGTTGCTCGTCGTTACCCAGAAGGTACCCGTGTGGTTGGCCGTGTTACCAACATTGCTGATTATGGTTGCTTTGTTGAATTGGAAGCTGGCATTGAAGGCTTAGTCCACGTTTCAGAAATGGATTGGACAAATCGCAACGTACATCCTTCTAAGATCGTTTCACCTGGTGAAGAAGTTGAAGTGATGGTCTTGGATATCGATGAAGAACGTCGTCGTATTTCTTTAGGCTTGAAACAGTGCAAAGCTTCACCTTGGGATGCATTTGCTGCGACCCATAACAAAGGTGACAAAATCGTTGGTAAAATTAAATCTATCACCGACTTCGGTATCTTTATCGGTCTTGATGGCGGCATAGATGGCTTAGTACATTTATCAGACATTTCTTGGAACACACCAGGCGAAGAAGCTGTGTTAACTTACAAGAAAGGCGATGAAGTAGAAGCTGTTGTTCTTTCTGTTGATCCAGAGCGTGAACGTATTTCTTTGGGCGTAAAACAATTGCATGCAGATCCTTACTCCAACTACTTAGCAGAACATGCTAAAGGTACGATTGTGATTGGTAAGGTTGCTGAAGTTGACGCCAAAGGGGCTAAGATTGATTTAGCAGAAGGTGTTGAAGGCTATTTACGTTCTTCTGAATTAGCAAGAGACAGAGTCGAAGATGCACGTTCTATTTTGAATGTGGGCGATGAAGTAGAAGCTAAATTCGTTGGCGTTGATCGTAAAAATCGCACCATCTTGTTATCCATTAAAGCAAAAGATTCACAAGATGAAGCAGATGCTTTACGTGATTACTCAAAAGGCAGTGACCAATCAGGCGCTACTACTTTGGGTGACTTGCTTAAAGAACATATGCGCGGTGATAAAGACGAAGAATAACCTGTCGTTTTTAGGTAGAATGAAAACGGTGTCCACTTTTGTGTACACCGTTTTTTTTTGCCTGTCGTAACTTAGTGACGGTAAGGCTAATATTAGAACACGCCGTAGCGAAAGCGTAGGCGGGTGCTTATACTTTTAAAAAATCTAAGAGGGTGGTTATGCGGACAATTGGAATATTGTTAACTATCCTACTAATTATTGTAGGGATAGCCTTTACAGCGCTAAATGCGCAAGCAGTCGAAGTGAATTATCTGTTGGGTAGCAAACAATTACCTTTAGCTGCCATGTTATTGCTGTGCCTCACGGTGGGCGTAGTGGTTACGGGGTTCACGTTGGGATTTAGCTTGCTGAAATTAAAAGCAAAGAATAAATGGTTAGAATCTCGATTGAAGAAAACACAAGATCAATTGGTTCATAGCCAACATTAATGCGAAGAAGCAATGTCATCATTTAATTTATTGCAATTAATTTGTTTGCTTTTACCTATTGCTGCCTTGTCAGGGTGGTATTTAGGTAAGCGATCTATGCGGCAAGGAAATAGCATTAAAAATGATGGCCTCAGTTCTGATTACTATATGGGGCTTAATTTTCTACTAAACGAGCAAACTGACAAAGCTGTTGATGCTTTTATTAGAATGTTAGATGTTTCACCTGACTCGGTGGATACCACATTGGCTTTAGGTAATTTTTTTCGACGCCGTGGTGAAGTCGACAGAGCGATTCGTATTCACCAGACTTTATTATCAAAACCATTGACCCCCAAACAACGTAACCATTCATTGCTTGAATTGGCACAAGATTATATGCGCTCAGGGATGTACGATAGAGCGGAGTCTTTATTGCTAGAAGTAACCAACACTGTCGGTAATCAATTGGAGTTAAGTTTACGCAATCTAATTGATATTTATGAAAGAGAAAAGGAATGGGAAAAGGCCATTCAAGTTGCTATGAGATTGTCTGAGGTTACCAAAATATCGCTGGGCAATGAAATCGCACAATACTATTGTGAATTAGCCGAAAATACTTGGTCAAAAGGCAACATTAAAACAGCATTTAAATATTTGAAACAAGGCCTACAACACAATCGCAATTGTGCAAGAGTCAGCATTTGCGAAGGCAACTTTGAAAAGAAACTCGGTAAATACCAAAATGCGATTAATGCCTTTAAGCGTCTGGAATATCAAGATGTCTCATTTTTACCTGAGACCCTACCATCCATTATTGAGTGCTATGAGCTCCTTGGCGAGCATCAGGCGCTAGAAGAATACCTAGATTACTTATTACGCCATTGTCCTTCAATCACCATTGTCTTGGCGCATGCCGACAAGGTAAAAGAAAAGTTAGGCAAAGAAAGGGCAGCGTATTTTTTAGCCAATTATATGCACCGTTATCCTTCGATCAGAGGGTTAAAGCATTTAATTGAATTTCATCTCACCCGCGTGGTGGGAGAAGTTCGAAACGAATTATTGATGTTAAAGTCATTAGTAGAGCAGTTGGTGGAGAAAAAACCGATTTACCGTTGTGGACAGTGTGGATTTTCTACACGATTATTACATTGGCAGTGTCCAAGCTGTCGGTTATGGTCTTCTGTGAAACCTATTCAAGGAATCGAGGGCGAGTAAAATTCTAAAAGAATTTTATCTATTTATATGCAGCGCAAAAGCATAGCTTTTGATTGCAATAAGGGGGCGAATGTCGATTCTCCCCCCTTATAACCCCCATCGCTAGGATGGTTGGTTGAACAAATTGAATCGCGCACAAATTTAATGACACAAGGTAGTACCCATCCGACCGCTAAATTGAGCCTGCACAGCGCATTTTATATAATAAGTCTAACCGGGGGATATGATGAATAACACTGATTCCAAAGTTATTGTGGCACTAGATTTCGAAGATAAAGTGCAATTACATAATTTAATCTCACAATTAGATCCCAAACATTGTCGCTTAAAAGTGGGCATTACCCTTTTTACGAATCTTGGTCCGCAATGGATTAAAGAGCTGCATTTTAAAGGTTTTGATGTTTTCTTAGATTTAAAATTTCATGATATTCCGCAACAAGTGAGTGGCGCTTGTTTTGAAGCTGCGAATTTAGGCGTATGGATGATGAACGTCCATGCCTTGGGTGGGCTTGCTATGTTGCAAGCAGCCAAAACCGCAGTGGATAGAGCGGCAAAAAATTTAAAAAGAAAGCCATTATTAATTGGCGTAACTTTGCTGACAAGCTCAAGTGAAACAGAATTAAAACAACTTGGCTTGCAAGGTAGTGTTAATGATACCGTATTAAGATTAGCGACATTGTGTTTTGAAGCAGGCTTAGATGGCGTGGTGTGTTCAGCCAAAGAAGTGGCTCAATTGAAAAAGCATTTTGGCAGAGATTTCTTGTGTGTGACGCCAGGTATAAGGCTACCTGAAGATGACAAACACGATCAGCAACGCATTATGACACCAGAAATGGCAGTGCAAGAAGGTAGTGATTATTTAGTTATTGGTCGTTCAATTACACATTCTCAAACGCCACAGATAGTATTAACCCATATTAATGAGAGCCTAGTAACATGATGAATTGGTTTTCCTATCCTTTTTTATTGTTCAGCTTAAGCTGGGCTTGTGTTGGTTTGTATCGATGGTATGCCGTTGATAAGGGCATGTTAGATGCACCAAATGCGCGATCATCGCATATTGCGCCAACACCTAGAGGCGGCGGAGTTGTCTTCTTTTTAGGATGGGTTGCTGTTTGTGCGGTACTTTATTTTAAACATATTATCAGTGGTTACTTTTTATTATATTTTTCTCCTGCTGTGGTCATTGGTTTACTCGGATTTTGGGATGATCATTCCAATCTCTCAGCTGGGTTTCGATTTTTTGTTCAATGCCTAACAGCGATTG
Source organism: Uncultured Candidatus Berkiella sp. (assembly GCA_964606325.1). GTDB lineage: Bacteria > Pseudomonadota > Gammaproteobacteria > Berkiellales > Berkiellaceae > Berkiella. The sequence goes on along the minus strand of CAZSGE010000013.1, from coordinate 32,937 downwards.
CTGCCTTGTTTATATTAAATGAAGGTGGGTATTTAATTGCGCCTTGGTTTCCTTCTGTACCCTTGCCGCTTTGTTTTCTTGCTTTGGCATTTGCCATTGTGTGGATGATCAATCTTTTTAATTTTATGGATGGCTCCGATGGGATAGCCACTTCTGAAGGTTTGTTTGTCTTTGGTGTTGGTGGATTTATCCTGTTCCAAATTCCAAATCTCTATGCTTATCAAATGGCGACGCTTGCTTGGAGTCTTTGTGCATTATTAGCTGGCTTTTTAACTTGGAATTGGCCAATAGCCAGGATTTTTATGGGAGATAGTGGGAGCTGCTTCTTAGGCATGATGGTTGCGTTGTTTGCTTTAATTAGTAATAAGTTGTTTAACGTACCATTTACAATTTGGATTATTTTAACCGCATTGTTTTGGTTTGATGCCACAATTACTTTAGTTAGGCGAATTCTTGCGGGTGAAGAGTGGAGAAAGCCACATAAGATGCATGCTTATCAGCGACTCATTCAAGCGGGATGGAGCCATCAAAAGGTTTTACTCAGCACAATGGCAGTGAATGCCGTGCTATCTTACATGGCATTCATGGCATTTAAAGAACCTAAACTCACTCCATTTTTATTGGGGTTCGCATTAACCATGTTGTTTTGTCTTTACCTCATCGTGGAAATTATTAAACCCATGTTTAAAAAATGGCACGACGGCGCTAAGACAGTCAGTGAAATGATGTAGGGCATTGTTCCCGCTACGCGGGAACTGCTTTCTTGTTTTATAGACAAATTAATCAAGTTGCTGCAGAATTTTCTTGTGCACAATTTATCTCCTGAGTGTTTCAATACTGTTTGGTATTCTATCCCAGATTTCTGACTACATTGTTTTAATGAGGTTAGAATCGGTATAATGGCCGCCTAAATGGATGGAGTTAGGCATGAAGGCAGTATGGTCACAATGGCGCAGTCGCTGGGCAGCTTTTGCACATGATTTACTGAGTATACCGGTAGCTTGGTTAGGCGCTTATTGGTTGCGTTTCAATCTTGATGAAATTCCTCAAGAAATATTGTCTCAAGCATTTTTGACATTACCCTGGGTGGTTGTATTTCAAGCAACTGCTTTATGGTTTTTTGGTTTGTATCGCGGTGTATGGCGCTTTGCCTCTATCCCAGATTTAATTCGTATTGTGAAAGCGATAGCAATGGGTAGCTTGATGACTTTGCTCGCGGTGTTCCTCGTTTCACGACTACAAAATCTACCTCGTTCTGTGATCCCACTTTATGGTATGACATTACTCTTTATGTTAGGTGGATCGCGATTTTTATATCGATGGTATAAAGATAAACGTTATCTAGCGCAAGGCTCGCAACGAGTGTTAGTGGTTGGTGCAGGGCGCGCAGCAGAAAGTCTCGTGCGAGATCTCTTGCGTGATATCAGAAGCAGTTACATCCCTGTTGCTTTTGTCGATGATAGTCTACAAAAGCGCGGGCGAGAGCTCCATGGAATAAGAGTGGTTGGTACTTGTGATGACATTCCGCTAGTTGCGTCTCGTTATGCGGTCGACATGATTTTGATTGCTGTTCCTTCAGCTAAAGCCAGTGATATGAGACGGATAGCAGCAATATGTGCTTCAACCAAGCTACCTGTCAGAACACTACCCAGTACCAGTGATTTGGTTTCAGGTTTAGTATCTGTCAAAAACTTACGCGAAATTTCTTTGGAAGATCTCTTAGGTAGAGATCCTGTCACACTTGATTGGGAATCGATTGATAAAGCACTAGCCGGTAAATCAGTATTGGTTAGCGGCGGTGGCGGGTCTATTGGCTCTGAACTTTGTCGTCAAATTATGAACTTGAGTCCGAAAAACTTAGTTATATTTGATAACAGTGAATACAATTTGTTTTGTATTCAACAAGAGCTCGATGAGAAATTTTCATCCAAGCAAATGAGCATTCATTATCATTTGCTAGATTTGTGCGATATCCCTGCAATTAGTCGGCTTATCCACCAATATCAGGTGCAGGTTATTTTCCATGCTGCGGCCTTTAAACATGTTCCTTTACTAGAGCCTCAAATCAGAACGGCAGCGAAAAATAATATTCTAGGTACCTATGGTTTGGCGCAAGTCGCAGTGGATATGGGTGTTGAGAAATTTGTTTTGGTGTCTTCAGATAAAGCAGTGAATCCCACCAATGTGATGGGGGCGACCAAGCGCGTTGCTGAATTGGTTTGCCAATATTTTAACGCTCAACAAAAAACCCAATTTATCACGGTTCGCTTTGGTAATGTGCTCGGATCGCGCGGCTCAGTTGTTGAAACATTTCAAAAACAATTAGAGCAAGGTGGCCCGTTAACTGTGACGCATCCAGATGTAACGCGTTACTTCATGACCATTAAAGAAGCAAGCCAGCTTATTTTGCAATCATTGGCTATAGGTAGCGGTGGCGAATTGTTTGTACTCGATATGGGCGAACCCATTAAAATTAGTTTTATGGCAGAGCAGATGATTCGTTTAGCGGGTAATAAAGAAAAAGATCTTAAAATTGAGTATATTGGCTTAAGACCGGGCGAGAAATTGTTCGAGGAACTGTTCCATAAAAACGAACCTCATACCAATACTTCTCATATGAAAATTTTAAAAGCGCATTCCAGAGTGATTGAAAGGAACCGCTTTGAGCAAAGTTTATTTGAACTACAAGATGCCGTAAGCAAGTGCTCTGAAGAGGAAACTTTCCGCATTATCAAAGAGCTGGTGCCAGAGTTGACGCAACCCAAACATCAACATGTGGTCGTGACGAATAAACGTCAAGAAATGTTGGTATAACTAGGAGTAACGAGAAATGGCTAAACCTGTTACTAAAGCAATTTTTCCCGTTGCAGGCCTTGGGACACGCTTTTTGCCAGCAACAAAAGCCAATCCTAAAGAAATGTTGCCGATTGTAGACAAACCACTCATTCAATATGCTGTTGAAGAAGCTATCAGTGCTGGAATAACGGAGCTTATTTTTGTCACCAGTAGCAGTAAGCGTGCCATTGAAGATCATTTCGATACCAATTTTGAATTAGAGTATCGTTTATCACAACAGGGTAAATCTGATCTGTTAGATATGGTGCAAAAAATCGTTCCCAAGGGGGTTGATTGTATTTATGTACGTCAACCTCAAGCGCTTGGGTTGGGACATGCTGTGTTGTGTGCCAGACAAGTTGTGGGAAACAATCCATTTGCGGTGTTATTAGCAGATGATTTAATTGATGGCACAACACCTTGTCTAAAACAAATGTTGCATCTTTATCATGAAACAGACTGCAGTGTTATTGCTGTTGAAAAAATTGAACCGCAAGATTCAGATAAGTATGGCATTATTGCCGTTGATAAAGAATGGAAGGGACAAGGGTTCATTCAATCTATTGTTGAAAAACCAAAGCCCGCTGATGCGCCTTCTAATTTAGCGGTTGTTGGTCGTTATATCTTATCTGGTAGATTGTTTGAGCATCTGGCTTGTCTTAAACCTGGTAGAGGCGGTGAGATACAACTCACTGATGCCATTGCCAGTTTATTAAAACAAGAAAAAGCGATGGGTTTATTATTCGATGGTATTCGCTACGATTGCGGCAGTAAATTAGGCTACATGCAAGCTACTATCACTTTAGGGCTCAGACATCCTGAATTAGGTTCTGACTTTAAAGCCTTTTTAAAAGAAACAATCTCTGTTTTATAGCACCTAACCTGTATGTATATACAAAATTAGCGCCCATACAATTGTATATAGAATAGTGTCTTGATAATATGAGTTATGTAACAATCTTAATTGTGCTGCCAAGCGTGTAAGCGCACGGGGTGTAACATGGCTCAACATGACAACGCTTTCACAGAAAAAAAAGAAAAGCACGGTATCCTTTATTTTATACAAAAGCTGTTTCAGCGAAAATCACATGCGCAAAAGCAAAATGACAGTATTGAAGGTGGTGAAAGTTTTCATTTAGAGCCAAAGTATTGGCCAGAAGTTGTAGATTTTATTGACAACCTAAACCAATTGATAGAAGCCAACACAATTTCAGACAGTAATATCCAGCATATTAATCAACGCATTGTTGATTATGTTGTAGATCAAATTAATGTGAAAGGTTCACTTAAAGATATTGAGCAACGTTACAGTGCTTTAAACACACTCGCTGATCGCATACAAAGCAGTACGATCAATAAAATCGTAGGGCTAAAACATGTTTCAACCACACATGCTGATTTTTCAGAGGCCGTAGATAAGTTTAAAAAGCGCTTAGCCATAAGGCATGAAAATGAGATTGCTTTTTTATCACACCATCGCCCCACAAGCCACTAAACATAGCTAACTGTACTTAAATGCAGCCATTCTTGGAAGTTACGTACTAAATGGAGTAAGATAGTTACTTGAATAAGATGAGATTAACTAGACCTACGATCAAACAGATCAGGAGAGTTGTATGGCAGACGATAAACCAGAAGATAAACCAGAAAACAAACCAGCAGCAGCAGAACAGCCCGCACCTGCGAAAAAATCTTTGTGGGGAGGCTTAACAGGCTCATTAAAGGACATTGCTGAAGGAGCGAAATATGCTGCTGAATCGGCTGCAGGCGCTGCTAAGACGGCTGCCGCTTCTGCAAAGACTGCCGCGGATGCTGCAAAACAAGCTGCAGAATCGGCGGCAGGTGCTGCAAAGCAAATGGGTGATAAGGCAATGCAAGCAAGTAATAAAGCTGCAGAATTGGCCAAAGGTGCGTCAGGTAAAGCGCAAGGTATGATGAAAAAATCAGACAAACCTGCTGAGGCTAAACCAGAAGAGCAAAAAGAAGAAAACAAAAATAAACCTTCTCCGTAAGGAGATAGGGGCTAGCCATGCTTGAATCAGCACAAACAGATGTTGTCTTACAGGCAACAAAAGATAAATCTTTACAAAAAGCATTGTCATTGGCGAAGTTCAATAGTTTGCTGGATCAGTCGCTTGCGCATATTCATCATTTTGATAAATTTGAAGAAGATAAGCTTGTAGCGAATCAATTTCTAGAAAATGAAGGGATCATTAGAGAATCTGGTTCAGTTGATAAAATAAACGATGCATTTAGACAAATGCTGGGTGATCCCCTTGAAGATCTGAAAGGGGATCCAACATCCAATCCGCTATCGGCGTTTAGAGATTTTACTTCAAATCAAAACAACGTGATTGGCTTAATCAAAAAAGGTTTAAGAGAATATAAAGTGCAATGGTCTAAAGAAGCTCAAGATGAATTTGAAAATTTTAGACAAAAAAATGCAGGTGGTGAAAGTAAAATGAGCTTTGAGGAGCTTATTAAAATTTTATTAGCAAAAAATCTTGTTGAGGAAGCTAAAGCGCTGCATAATTTATTGCATCTGCTAAATAACGCCCGTCATTTTGAGAATAAAAATAAAATGAATGCAAATAATCTGGGCATAGCTATTGCACCTTCAATTGCAATATTTTTCGGTAATCATTTAGCAATTGATTCCGCTACCCAAAGTTTTTTAAGCGTCCATTCACACGCCCAGCTCGCAGCAGGTAGAGAAAGACTTCATGAAGCAATGCAAAGTAATTATTTTAGCAAAACATTTTCTGCGACCAATCCTGAAGTTGCCGCGAAAATGGCAAAGCAATATGATGACAATAAAAAGTATCCTCCAATCGTCAAACCCGTTGTCTTTTTGGGTTTTAAGCTCCCGATGTGGTTAAGCAAAATCATTAGAGCTTTAGCGCCAAAATCACCAACAGAGCAATCGAAAAGACCATCGCTTCATGAAGCAGTGGAGTCTAAAGTATCGACTCAAGCCATGGCGCATGAAGAACTCGGTAGTATGCCAGTTGGTGTTCCGGTGGTAGCTGTGGAAAAAGAAGTAAAAGTCGAAACTTCCAAAGTAGAACCCAGCAAAAGAAAAGAATTTCTTTCGAAACATCGCAAAGTTCAACAAAAGGATTTAGATGAAGGCTTAGAAAAATTTCCTTTCGCTGCTCGCAAAATGTCTGTAACGAATAAGCTGCAGAATATCGAAGCAAAGAAAAGTAATCATAAAAAGAAACCTACTAGAAAGACATAAAAAAAGCGCCGGTTGGCGCTTTTTTTAAAATCAATAATAATTATTTTTTCAGTGAGCTGATGGCAGTTGACACATTTTCATGGATATCAAATATAGATGAAAACCCGCTGATATCAAATACTTCTCTAACATCTTTGGACATATCGCATAAAAGGATTTTACCACCATAGGGTTTTACTTTTTTGGCGGCCAGCAACAGTACCCTTAATCCGGCACTACTGATAAACTGAACCCGCAGGAAATCGATAATCATAGAATGATTACCTGCATCGATTAGTTCGATCAACTTTTCTTCAAATTCCACAGCAGCAGTGCTATCAATTCTGCCGCTGAGTGAAACTACATTTTGACCGTCAATTTTATCGTCTTTGATTTCCATGGTATGCCCCAATGGTTACAATTGTTAATCTAAATTTTTGGTGATTTTGAGAACATTAAAATCACCCTCGCGTATGTACTCTACTTTATCCATTAATGTCATGACTAAGTGTATACCTAACCCACCGATATCTCTGTCTTCAACCGCTAGATTTGTATTTGGTCTTGTTTGTTTGGTGGGATCAAATTGTACACCATCATCTCTTAATTCGAGTTCAATTTTGTCATTAAACACCCGGCATTCTAGGAGTACTGCGTGTTCTTGAGCGTCGTTATAAGCATGCGCAATGATATTAGTGATAAGTTCATCGACACATAATAATAGTTTATTAATGACAGTATCTGGTATTTGACGGTCGTGTAAATAATATTCAACGCGTCTGGCGATACGGGGCGCTTCTTCGGCGCTATTAGCAAAATGTAGTGTGAGGTGTTGAGAACTCATAGTTGCGCATCCATTCTCAGTTTTGTTTTCTAGCTAAATAGCGTACAGCTAGCATCGTAATATCATCACTTTGCGGCCATCCTGCTGCATAGCTGGTGATATCCGCTCTAATTGTATTGATTAATTCACTTGCTGCCAAATCTCGATACTTCTCAAGGTTTTCTATCAGCTTCTTATCACTGTACAAGGTACCATCTTTGGTTTCAGCTTCAGTAACACCATCGGTATATAAAAAGAATAGATCACCTTCATTTAATTGGATCTGATCATCTTTATATTCTATATCGTCCATTACGCCAAGTGGCATACCATGAATCTTGGTCAAACTATCGATATTTCCACCTTTGCGGATAATATGTGGCGGGTTGTGTCCAGCATTTGAGTAAGTTAGAACACCTGTTTTTAAATTCAAGGTGCCATAAAAAGTAGTTACGAACATAGCATTGGCGTTATCTCTTGTTAATGCATTATTAACGCGAGTTAAGCACTCGCCTGGTGCTTGAGTCCCGTGATAAGCATGCGCTCGTATCAAAGTGCGTGACACGGTCATGAATAAGGCTGCTGGGACGCCTTTGCCGGAGACATCGGCGATAACAATGCTGAGAATATCGTTTTGCTCATCAAGCCAAAAGAAATCATAAAAATCGCCGCCGATTTCTTTTGCCGCCGTCATTTTTGCAAACATTTCAATATTGGTATCGTTGATGAAATTACGAGGCAAAATGGATTGTTGAATTTCATTAGCAACATTCAACTCGTGTAATATACCATCTAAACGTGATTTAGTTTTTTGCGCATTCAATAAATTTTGAATATGGCCTAATGTTTTATCGATAGTGACATTCAGATCTTCGAAATTAATCGGCTTGGTCACAAAATCGAAAGCCCCCAAATTCATTGCAGCTCGAATATTATTCATATCGCCATAAGCAGACACGATGATAGGAATAACATCTGGAAACTTTTCATTGATGTTTCGAAGTAAAGTTAACCCATCCATCTCAGGCATATTAATGTCTGAAATGACCAATCTCACCTCTGGTTCTTTAGCCAATACTTCCAAAGCTTGAATACCATTTCGTGCAAAAAATAGCGTAAATTTCTTTTCACGAATTTGCCGTCTAAAACGTTGAGTCATCAGCACTTCGACGTCTGGCTCATCGTCTACGATTAAAATTTTAGTGCCATTTTCGATTTCTATTTCCATAGATAACCTTTAATTACTCTTATCTTTAGGTAATTTGATAATAAACTCAGTAAATTCACCAGGGGCTGAATTTACATCTAATGCACCTAGATGCTCTTTCACTACAATATCATAGCATATGGGTAACCCAAGGCCGGTGCCTTGTCCTGCTGGCTTAGTTGTAAAAAAGGGTTCAAATATTTTTTGTTTTATATTTTCAGGTATACCATTGCCGTTGTCTTTAATTTTGATAATAATATATTGCTCATCTTGTTCCGTTGTGATCGATATTGTTGGCATAAAAGAGCTGTCTAATTTGTCGGCTTTATCATTTGCAGCATATAACGCGTTGTTTATGATGTTTAAAAAGACCCGGCCAATGCTTTGCTGATCAACTGTGATAGGTTTAATGGTGCTGTCGAGATTTTTGACGATTTTGACATTGGTTTTATTATTTTGTGCGCGCATACCATGATAAGACAAATTAAGATATTCTTCTAATAAGGCATTTACATCCAAAGGTGATTTTTCAACTTCTGATGATCTTGCTTGGATCAGCATATTTTTAATAATCGACTCAGCACGCTTGCCATGTTCATTTATTTTTCTACAGTTGACGACGATATCTTCAATAGTGCTATTGACAGCCTGTTTAGTTTCTTCGTCAGCGTTTTGCATGGGTTTCTCTATTTCATCTTTCAGTTCATCCAAGAGTTCAACCGTCATGTCTGCAAAATTATTTATGAAATTAAGTGGATTTTTAATTTCATGAGCAATACCAGCGGCGAGCATACCAACTGAGGCTAATTTTTCTTGTAGGATCAATTGCGCTTGAGTATCTTTTAAATTTTGCTCACATTGGCTAAGTTCATTGGCGTTAAGCGTGGCATTCAAATTATTTTGATTTGATGTGAGATCCGAAAGGGGAGCAACAGTGGCTGCTTTTAGAGCCAGTGTCATTAAGATGATAGCGAATATTAATGCGATTATAAAAGCTACTCCCATCACGTAGTTCTGTTGATAAAAGGCAAAACAACATCCACCGATAAAAATTAATAATATCAGTATGCTAACAGGACTTTGTTTCACAAAGTGGTAGAGCTGCTTCAAAGTCTCTTCAATCCCTTTTGAAGGAGGACACATGCACCCATTTTTTCTTCCCCCAAATAGTCATTAGCTAGGATTTTATACAGTGCTAAAGACAAACATTCCTTTAGGGTTATTTATAAGGATAGACTATGTTGGTGAGCTACATTGTTTTGTTGGGATAGTGCTTTTGTATAAATTTACAGAAGGAGCAATAATTCATGTGCATAGAAAAAGAAATCTAGTTGATAAACTCGTATTTTTAAAAGCACAATGATCTCATCGTCCTATTAAAATTTACCTGTGTGAGTTTGCCTAAAGAGAGCTTATTATGCTTAAAAAACTGTGTCTCGTCCTTTCAAGCGTTGCGATGTTAACAATAAGTTCTCATGCTGGCGCATCTTATACAGAAGACGCTCAGCCTCATCCTTATATAGGCGCAGATATTGAACATCGCAGTTTACGATTTGAAGATCACTTTGGTGATAACCTTTTTGAGCGCAATGCCAATCAATACAATGTGTGGGCAGCTTTACGATTTTTTAAATACTTTGGCTTAGGAATAGGATTTGACTCTACCTCTCACCGCCAAAGAGACACTGTGATTAATGAAGGGGAGTATTATTTAGGTTTGCTCCTAGCACCAGGCGATGGTATTGAAGGTCATCTTACGCAAACTAAAATCAGTGGCACCCATGTTGAACTGATCGGTTTTTTACCTGTTTGCCCACGTTACTCGATTGATTTATTTGCCACAGTAGGAATGGCAAGTAACCATCTTAAACTAACCGATTTCTTTGTAGCTCAAGACAATATTTTATTGGATTCACCCATTATGCGTAGCTATGATGAGCGCAAAACAGTGGCTCGCGCTTCATTAGGAGCGCAAATGATTTTATATCGTAATTTAGGTATGCGCGCCCAAGCTATATTTGAAAACAATGCCAAATTCGATGGTTTAAAACCAATACAAGTTCCTGATGCTACGACGAATGTAAATTTAAGAAACAGCTTTATTTATAGTTTTGGTTTGTATCTCACTTGTTAACACTATCGTTTTTTATTGGTCACTTTTTGCGAAGCTTTTACTTGTGCCTCTGTAGTGTTTTCTGGTTTTACTGAGGCATAATCTTCCTTCAACATATTGACGCGTACATCTTGTCTAAATTTTTTGTATTTATCTGTTGCTTGGACTCGCAAGTCTTCTTTGGTAGGGAAGTGAAAAGCTAACTCATGCAACGATAACGTTTTTCGTTCAACCACTTTTTCAAAGTCTGCAACCACTTTTGCGACAGGTTTGCGCTGACAAAGACCTTCTACGCAAGTACCTACTTCGTTAGCTTCTTCTAAACCGGTAATAGCGCCTCTGCCTGTTTGAAAATGCGCCGCTTGAGCAGCATCCCCAACAAGCACTACGGCGCAATTAGAGAGCACGGTGGCGCTTTTGTTTGCCCGCATCAGTTTTACATCAATCACGCTACATTCTTTAAAAACCAATTCTTTAATTTCAGGCTCTGTCAAAAACATTTCAAGGGTTGCACGTCCCCATTTATCAAAAGCACTGTCCCTTTCTTCTTTTAATTTATAGGCCAGTTGTGGATCTTTGCGAGCATGAGCTTCTTTTATTTGTTCATTTTTTTCCCGCCATTGCTGTGCCAAGGTGGCCGGAATTTCGATGCCTAAATAAGGATGTTCGCCGGTATTGAAGTAGCGTGGCACGGGCAGACGTTCTTGATCCCACCCAAGTGCTTTTAATTTTTGAATATCCATCGGTTTCCTGGGGCCTGTTTTTAACAAACTTTGAAATAGCGCATTTTCATCGCCTCTTTTGGGATGGTAGGTGAAAGTCGCATATTCAATGCCAGTAGACATTTCTTCCATCACAATACCGCAATCGGTGCGACATTGGCTGCGATAGCCGTCAGAAGCTACCACAAAATCAGTTGGTATTTTTTTAAGGCTGCTTGCAGGAGGATTGGGCTCCATGGAATCGGTAATTAGAATTTCATTTTTACCTCGTTGAAGCGATCCAGCGACATAACTGTAACCGCGGTGAATGATTAAACCTTGTGGATCGCGAGAAGCAACCATATCTAGCCAGACGTTCACTAAGTACTCAAAGTCTTTAATCGTAATAGCGTAAAAATCTCCCAATGGAGAAGGTCTTTTCTCCGTTAAACTGCGAGTGCTCATTATTTTTCGTAAAGGATGATCAGGTGATAATTTGTCAATATCTTCCTTTTTTTCAACAAACAGAGCAATTAATTGATCAATAACTTCTGGTGTAAAACGGAAGGTATTATTACGCGAGTAAGAGGTACGCTTTTCAACTCCTGTAACGATGGCACCTTCTTTGTAGGCTTTAATGGCTGCAAAAGCTCCCGCGGGGCCCAAACCAACCACACAAACTCTGGGGCGCTGATCTTCAGGCATTTTAGGACGGTCTGTTTGAATGCGAGTAAATAAATTGTCACTATCAACGGATGGCTTTTGCACAAAATCTTTCATCGATTTTTCAATTTCATCGCGGTATTTTGCTGATCGCACCATGGTTTCATGCATTAATTTGGCAGCTTTTACGCCCTCTGGCTCATTTAATGCGGGGGGCATATCAAGAGAATCTACTTTAAGTATATTTCCTGAGCGATGAACAAAAAAACCTGCGCGCACGCGATGATTTCCTTTGGCCCCATTGAGAAAGACATTCTGCTGTTCAACTTTTTCAACGCGCGTTTTATCATGAATGATAAATTGATTGGAATTTGACTTGATTTCATCGACTAATTTCATCAGAATTTGCTGTAATGCTAATTTAAGCTCTTTATTATCACCTGCTAATTTAAGCTTTTGTACCAATTTAAAAGGGTGATCGTCCGGCAATTTGTCAATTGACGATGGATTTAGATCATTCTCAAACAATACATCTATCCCATTTATTAAAGATTCAGCATTGAAATTAAAATTTTCATCGATTTTTACATTTGTTGGTACGGCTAAATCAACGTTACCGCCATCCATAAAAAACTGTAGTGCGTTAGCTAAAGTTTCGGTTTCTGAAACCTCAAAAACAGCGTGTTGAGGAAAAGCGCCACCTTGATGATTGTGATCAGCAATGATTTGTTGCGCTATAGCTTTGATAGCATCCTGTGATTTTATATGGTGGCTTAGTCTTAATTGTGGCATTTTGACCTCTGAATCGCATTTACCTATTCATTAGTCAAAAAACTAGGAAGTAAGTTCAAAATAATGTAAGTGTAATAATGTAAGTGAGTGCATGTGCACTTTATTGAATATTTCGGTAAAATACCATCAAAATTGTGTATATGATTGATTAAAGATAGTCACAAAGGTAGAATTTCGCACTCACCTACTTCTTTATCAAGGACCACGCCATGCAGTCAGGACCTTTTAAAACTCACCCTTTACTTAGCATCCTATCCAATACTAACAAATGGTGCTTGTCGATAAAGGAAGGCCGGGTTGACTGCGAAACCATACAACAGGCCTTCAAAAAGGCTTGTATGACCAATGACGATGAAAATCTTGGTAGATTATTAACATTCGACTACCAACCCTTGCTCGAATTAAAACCAACAGATCCCTACTATTTACCCGAAAACCCTTTAAAAAAACTGTCGCTATTTTTAGATGCCCTTCACACAGCCAATTATTTCTCTCATCAAAAAATCTCTTTACTGATACTAAAACGTATTCAATCTTGGACGTGTAAGCAATTAGCGAGTGAGGGATCTGTTTTTACAAAATCCATTAGTGACGCTATATCAGCCATGGCTTTATATGCACCTGCAAAAGCCAAAGAACGATTGGAAAAGGAACTTAATGACTCATTTCGATTAACACGAGCCCAGTTTGATCAAAATGAATATCGATCACTACTGCAAGCTCTTGAAGATCTTGCATGCACACCAGACTATTTCGAGTATGCAGCCAATCAGCTATTACATCTCGCTGCTCGCGAAGTCAAACTAGGGGTTTATCACGGTCATTATAAAGCCATCCATCATTTGACTGATCTATTTCGCAATAGCTGTTCAAGAGTCGGGGTATCACTAGAAGTACGTCTTCGCTATTTGCAGCAGGAGGTCGAAAAAGCCGATCAACAAAAAAGCTACAGCAGGCTCTATGCTTTAATGAAAGTTCTTGGCACGGCTGCCAATGTATTTGAATCAGGTGAACACCGTTATGTCGAAGATCTTTATTTAGATAAGTATATCCATGGCGCTATCGAATTGCTTATGCGTTATGCGGGAAGAAATGACGAGGATGGGCTCTGTTCTACCGCTGAAGAAGAACTCCACGAATTACTCAAAATAACTGCTGACGAAACCAATATCTGGGGAGCAAGTGACGTTCCTTTTTTAATTTTACGACTTTATCTAGAGAGTAAGCGTGAGTGGGATATCAATCCCATCTATACCTTAAACAACCTGGCTGAATTTATCGATTACTTAAAGAAAGATGACGATAACGATGAAGAAATGATCCATGAATTAGAACGTAGATTAGAGCAACTTGCTAGCTTATTTGCTGATCGTGCTTTCTTGGCTGAAGATTTTAGACTATTTCTTAGTTCTAAAACAAATCGTAAACTCTGTGATATTGGTTTAGAAGTTGATCCCAATAGCTCACTAGAACTTCACGCCCGCCAATCCCTGGCTGAGCGTCTGGTATTTGCAGGAAAAACCAACTTACATGATATTGAGCGAGGCTACCCAAAGAGCACATATGTGGTAGCCAATTTTGGTTTAATCGTGAGCGACATACCACACGAATCAGGTGGTCGACATCGTCGCATGTTTAAATCTATCCCAATTAAAGTACCTGGCTTTGGCGTGACCGGTCGACTGCATCAGTATGGTGGTCATGCCGAAGAAGCACTTTATGAATATTTATTGAAGGATGAGAATTTAACGTATTATTTACAGGAATTCAAAAAACAATATGGCATCGACAGTGCTGATCATAAAGTGTATGGTATCGTGCTTGATCTGCATGGTACTTATGATATGTGTCAGTCATGCTCAGAAAAAGGTGAGCAGTTCCAAAATGCTTTTCGTGAGAAATGCCTGGCTAACTTTCCCAAGCACCAGTTTAAAACTATTAGGAAAACCCCCAGTCAATTACCGGTTATCATTCGTTATAGTTCTGATCTGCGTTATGATTATGCCAATAGTGACGATAAAAAGAAAAAAGGTGTCCTTACCCTAGTGAGCAAAGAAGGTGCAAAACGAGATCTGGGACAATTAACGACACCCGCTTTTGATTATCATCGAGATATTAAACAATTTGGTGCCAATTTATTGTTACATGGAAAATCGAACTGGCATAGTTTGTGGTCACGAAACCAACGTGAAGCTCATTCAGGAAAACCTTTACGTTTAGAGTCATGGAGTGCCTTTTCTTCAGATAGCCAATTTAACAATTTGAGTGATCAACAAAGAAGAACAAACTATACCCGCTTGGGACAGGTAGAAACTACCAAAGATGAAGATCTTCCCGATATCAAGAAATTATCTCTTCAATAAAAAAGACATTTGTTAGCTTTGTAATACAATATATACTGTGCTAAATAGATGGCCCAGGAGCTTTCTTTTGCTAAACTTTTTAATATGATTAATTTCATTGAAGTAAGTTTAGTATTTTTAGAAGGGGTTGCCCTGATCACATCAGCTTGCTCTCCTTTTTAAAGAGATTTTTTTGCTTCTAGACTGTGCTCTTGAGCTTTTGATCTAGCATATATACAACATAAAATTGGGGATTTTGGAGGACAAGAAATCGTACCTGAAAGCCAATAACAAGAGCCTTCAGGTAAGGATAAAATGATATTAAGAGCACGCTCGAATATAAGTGACAAATTCATTCAATTGCTTGATATTTGATGATTCAGCTTTAAGACACCATAGATGTAATTTTTCTAAGATTTCATTATTACTGGTTGAAGTTTTTGTCCATATTTCTTGGAATTGGTTTTTCAAACGATAAACTATCTTTAAATCACTAAAAGCGGATTTATTGGAGTTTAACTGAGCTTTTTTATCAAAATTCTCAAGTCTTTGAGCCAATTTAGCATTGTTGAATACCGGAAATACGACAGTGCGTTTATATTTCGCTAAAATGTGGTATCGATTATTTATAATGGTTTTCAAAGTATGAAGATCTATTCTTTTTTTCACTTTATTAATAACTAATTTATTGATGCAACGTTTTATTTTTGCTAAACCTAACAGTGATAATATTCTTATATACATCCAACCTATGTCAAACTCCCACCACTTTGTTGAAAATTGAGCTGAAGTTGGAAATGCATGGTGATTATTATGCAACTCTTCCCCTCCAATGAGTATGCCAATGGGAAATAAATTGGTAGAAGCATCGGGACAATCAAAATTGCGATATCCCCAATAATGACCAATGCCATTAATAACGCCAGCAGCAAAAAAGGGAATTAACATCATTTGCAGCGCCCAAATGGTGAGTCCTGGGAATCCAAATAGAACAAGATCAATAACCAACATTATTATGTATCCCTTGTTGGAGTGGGGAGTGTAAATATGATTTTCGAGCCAATCATTAGGTGAACCTTGGCCATAGCGAGTTAAAGTTTCACCATTTTTAGCTTGCGCTTTATAAAGTTCAGCGCCTTGCCATAACACTTTTGAAATACCTAAAATTTTAGGGCTATGAGGATCATCGGGGGTTTCGCATTTAGCATGATGCTTACGATGAACCGCAGTCCAGGCTTTTGTATTTATGCCGGTTGTTAGCCAAAGCCAGGCTCTGAAAAAATGACTAACAACAGGGTGCAAATCCAGACTTCTATGTGCTTGGCAACGATGAAGGTAAATTGTAACACCCAAGATTGTGATATGGGTCAAACCTAGTAAAACAAATAGATAGCCCCAAATTGATAGTGAGTAAATTCCAAACATGGTGGTTTATTTCTCCTGAAAATATTAGAAGAAAATAACATAATTAACTTTGGGATACTTTGATATAGATCAATTAAATAGTAAATGTTTAGGCAAGATTCAACCTGCTTGTGAGGCTAAACTTTGGAGCTGTGGATAGTCTTTTACACAAATGTTTTTCTTTGAACATTCAAGAACATTGTTTAGTTGAAATTTAGAAAAAATCCGGCTAACGGTTTCTGTCGCTAAGCCTAGATATTTTGCAATATCTTCTCTTGACATACTTAAGTTGAAGTCTAATCCGCTTGTGCCATAGTTTTTCATTTTATTGGATATCATTAAAAGAAAAAATGCGATTTTAGACTCAGCGGAACTTGATAAATTGAGAAAGAAATTGGTCGATAATTTTTCACTCATTAATTTTATCAATTGATGCTGGTAAGCGGGAAATTTTGATGATAACTTTTCTAGCTCATTAAAATTTAATTCGCATAAAGAAAGGGTATCTAAAGCAAGTGCATTTTCTTGATAGGTTTTAGATGCAATAGCATCTAAGCCTAAGATTTCTCCCGGATAGCAAAAACCGGTAATGATCATTTCACCATGAGCATTTATTTTGTAGGTTTTTACACTACCAGAGCGAATGATAAAAATTTTTTTAAATGGCTCAGCAGCTTTAAAAACATAATCATGACGATGCAATACGGTTTGTTGATTGACAAGACTGTCGAGCAAGTGCAAATGAGCGCTGTCTATGCCAGGTGGAAAGCAATATGTTGCTAACCTGCATGAAGCACAATTATGCCCTTGTGGCGTTGTATTCAAGACCAGCCCCTCAAGACGAAATATCCTATTGTGTTAAATTTTACTGTCATTCAAGCTGTTTGTATAGTTAAGGCCAATGGTTACTAACGGCGCTTCATTATCTGATGGAATCTAGCCGACTTAATTATGATGGTGTCCTTTAGTTATAAATGAATGTTAAAAAGATACCAATGATTGCGACGATTCCCATCAGTTGCAGTAGGGTAAATATGGGTTTTTTATTATTTTCAATTTTCACTTTTATTCTCCATTTTTTCAAAATCAAATTTAAAAGAACCACATTCTGGGCAAGACCAATTAATCGGAAGATCATCAAATTTCGGTTTTTTTTCATCCGCTGATTCTGTGTATACATATCCACAAGGCAAGCATAAAAATTGACTCATCTACCAACTCCTTAAATTTAAATCTAGTAAAAGGCTACCTTAGCTACATTTACACAACAATATAGGCTTTAAGTAACTTTGCCATTTCTTGATCTAGATCAATTTTAAGAGATGTTTACTCATTTCAGTTTTGCTCAAATAGTATAATTGGCCATACGTAAATGAGAGTGAATAAAATAAGATATAACGAAATTGAGGTCGTATCATGAATCAACCAGACATAGCTGAAGTGAAAAGTTACTTTATTAACTTGCAGGATATTATTTGCAATGGATTATCGCAAGAAGATGGCAAGGGTACTTTTCAGGAAGATTCTTGGGTACATAAAGAAGGTGGTGGTGGAAGAACAAGAATCTTCGTTGATGGTGACGTATTTGAAAAAGCGGGTGTTAATTTTTCTCACGTAAAGGGGAAAATTTTGCCAAATTGCGCTACCAACAACCGAGAAAATTTAGCCGGTTATGAATATGAAGCGACCGGTGTTTCTCTTGTGATTCATCCTAGTAA
The DNA here is from genome assembly GCA_964606325.1 of Uncultured Candidatus Berkiella sp. Taxonomy (GTDB): domain Bacteria; phylum Pseudomonadota; class Gammaproteobacteria; order Berkiellales; family Berkiellaceae; genus Berkiella. The sequence goes on along the minus strand of CAZSGE010000013.1, from coordinate 15,119 downwards.
CCCTTTTGTGCCAACCGCTCATGCGAATGTTCGTTTTTTCTGTGCAAAGAAAGAAGGTTCCCCTCCTTTATGGTGGTTTGGTGGTGGTTTAGATTTAACACCTTATTATGGCTTTGTTGAAGACTGTGTATCATGGCATCAAGAAGCTGCAAATGCTTGCAAACCTTTTGGTGATAATGTTTATGAGAAATACAAAAATTGGTGTGACAAATATTTTTATCTTCCACATCGAAAGGAGCAAAGAGGAATTGGCGGTCTTTTTTTTGACGACTTAAATGAATGGGGTTTTATAAAATCATTCGCCTTTACGCAAGCAGTCGGAGATACCTTTTTAAAAGCCTACAGACCGATAGTTAGCAAGCGTAAAAGCCATATTTTTAGCGATAAGCATAAAGCTTTTCAATGCTATAGACGTGGCCGCTATGTTGAGTTTAACCTTCTTTATGACAGAGGAACTGCCTTTGGATTACAATCAGGCGGTGCTGTGGAATCTATTTTAATGTCTATGCCGCCACAGGCTTCATGGCAATATAATTGGAAACCTGAGCAAGGCTCGCAAGAAAGTGCATTGTGTAATGATTTTTTGGTTGTAAAAAATTGGATAGAAAATTCAAGTAATAATGTTTCTTGGAATGTAGAAAAAATATAAAATTAAGGATAAGCATTAGATGAAAAATAACTTTGTTTGCTCATTAGCTCTTCTTGGTGCGCTTGTCGCAACGCCTTTAGCATACGCGAAGGTAGATGATCCTATTGTATTGAGAGTAAGATGGTTAGTGGTAGCGCCACATGACAGCAGTACTCCCATTTCAACTATTGGTGGCACAGCGTCTGTAGATACAAATATTGCGCCAGAAATTGATGTAAGTTACTTTTTCACTAGAAATATTGCTGCAGAGCTTATTTCGGCAGTCACGACGCATCGTGCCAGAGCAAATGGAACTGCGGCAGGTAATGTGAACTTGGGCGAAGTCACTTTATTGCCACCAACCCTAACTCTGCAATGGCATTTCTTGCCACAATGCATGGTTGATCCTTACATCGGTGCTGGTATCAACTATACTTATTTTTTTGGTGTTAACCCAGGGCCACTGGCTACGCACATTAAATATGACGATAGTTTTGGCGGTGCTTTGCAAGCGGGCATGAATGTTAATTTTAACCCTAAATGGCATATCAATTTAGATGTTAAAAAAGTTTATATTGATACAGAGGCAACCGTACAGTTAGCAGCGCCTCCCGTACTGAAAACCTCAATTGATATCGATCCTTGGATCGTAGGCGTAGGAATAGGATATCGATTTGGTTAATCAATCCTGATCTGTGTTGAGTTTCCCTTTCCTTGCCGTTGCAAGGGAAGGGATATATCGACTTGAATTCGTTTGATTAGTTATGAGATCTGCAGTTGCTCGTAGGCTATCTAGATAAAAAAGGTAATAAACTTTTCTTATTGCTTGATTGAACTTTCCACGTTTCAATATATATATCAATTCTTAATATAAATGCATCCGGCTTTAGTTTGTGAAAATTCATTAATGTCTCTTTAAGTGGATCTAATTCAACGTGACAGTTGCAATCAAGTTGGATTTTTATTGCACCGATAATGTCTCTAAGTGCCTGCCAATCAGCTTCAGTTTTCAAATCTCGATAATCAAACTCAATATAGGGTACTGTTTCATTATTTCGATCTATGCGAGTATCATAATTAAATAACATGATTATTCTCTTTTGCTTATATTGTATATGCTGCGATAGTTACCATTTAAAATATGATTGACGACAGTAACTTTGAATATTTTGCCCAATATAATTTCATATTTATTCATCTCAATATTTTTTAAAAAAACATGAAACTGACAAAGTTTTCGTAAAGGCTCATGATGCTCTAAAAGCATAAAATCATTATCGCTAATTTGGCAGTACTCAAACAAGTAACCAAGAACATTAGATTCTTCAGCTAATTGAGCTAATATTTCATTCAAATTCTTTCCGTCAAACTTTTTTATAGCTTTCGCTGTTTTGTGGTATCTCAATAGTAAAGTTTGATTATATAAGTTAATAATTTGATCAAAATCTAGCTTATTACACTCAATGAGCGCATTAATAAATAATGAAAATTGATAAGATGCATTATCTGCGTAAGTGTTTTGAGCATTTTCAGTCAATTTCCAAAAACGTTTGGGTCTTCCTCGGATTGACTTGGTATCATAGTATTCTACTAAGCCATTTTTGTGATGTAGGTATAAATGTTGTCTTATGGCCATCGGGGTAACATTAAATTGATTGGCCAGATCTTGCGCTGAAGTAGGGCCATGCAATTTAATGTGTTTTAGTATTTTTTCGCTTACTTTATTATTTTCCATTGAGTGCAATCACACCAATTAAATCAGAGGCATTTGTTTGAAGTCTATTGCTAATATTAAGTATAACTTTTTCTTTACTAAGTGTTAACTGTCACTTTATACTTCAAATATGCACTCCGATTAGTCGAGCCTTTCGCAGGGATGCAAGAAACATAAGAGGTTATACACATGTTTCTTGATGCCGAGACACTATCCAGGATTCAATTTGCCGTATCAATCGGCTTTCATATACTTTTTCCCACCTTAAATCTTGGGCTAGCCCTCTTTATTGTTATAGTTGAGGGGCACTATTTAAGAACGAAATCTGAAAAACTCCTCAATATTTCAAAGTATTGGACAAAAATTTTTGCTCTGACTTTTGGCATGGGGGTCGTATCGGGGATAGTGCTGTCCTACCAACTAGGTACCAACTTCGCGGGATTTACTGAAAAAGTTGGGCCTGTGCTTGGTCCTTTATTCGGTTATGAGGTGCTGAGTGCTTTCTTTTTGGAAGCAGGATTTTTGGGTATTATGCTGTTTGGATGGAACAAAGTGTCACCCAAAGTTCATTATGCTGCGACGATTTTTGTCTGGCTTGGAACGACTATCTCAGCTTTTTGGATTATGTCTGCCAATTCTTGGATGCAAACACCAGCAGGTTTCACTATTTCCGATGGTGTGTTTCGGGTAAGTTCATGGCTGGAAGTTGTTTTTAATCCTTCTTTCATTACACGCTACCCCCATATGTTGCTTGCTGCTTACTTAACAACAGCCTTTGTATTAATGGGGATTTCAGCTTGGCATCTCCTTAAAAAAATACACATTCAGGAAGCAAAATATACATTTAAAATAGCACTTTTTTCAGCACTCATCTTAGCGCCTGCACAAGTTGTGATGGGCGACTTGGTTGGGTTAAATATCTACCACCATCAACCGCTTAAAACTGCAGCGATGGAGGGCTTGTGGGAAACCCAAAAAGGTGCACCCCTTGTGTTATTTGCAATACCTGATAAAAAAGATCAAAAGAATTATTATGAAATCAAAATACCTAAATTAGCAAGTTTAATTAACACCCATTCGTTGGATGGTGAGATGATTGGGCTAAAAAGTGTTCCTCCATCTGAGCAGCCAATGGTCGGCGTTGTGTTTTATAGTTTTAGAGTAATGGTTGGCTTAGGGTTATTATTTATTTTGTTATCTGTGATTGGCGTTTATTTGCATTTTAAACAAAAGCTCTTTTCTAGCTCACGCTATTTAAAACTACTTGTTTGGTGCACGCCTTTAGGTTTTATTGCAACTTTAGCAGGGTGGTTTGTCGCTGAAACAGGGAGGCAACCATGGGTTGTATATGGCTTAATACGAACCCTAGATTCTGTCTCGGTAGTGAATGCTGATCAAGTGTTTTTCTCATTAGGTCTTTTTATCATTGCCTATGTTATTACTTTTGCTGCCTACCTTTATTACTTATTTAAACTGATAAAGATTGGTCCTGATAAAGCAGTTGATGCTATATCACCACCTTCTTACACCTATGTCACGACAGAGCTTGTTGAGCATGCCAAGGAAAAATCAACATGATTGATTGGTTACCTTATATTTGGGCAGGTCTTATTAGCATTATCATTTTATGCTACGTCGTATTAGATGGATTTGATTTGGGTGTGGGTATTAGCTTTATTTTGTTTCACGATGAAAGCAATCGTGACATTATGATGAACAGCATAGCACCCATATGGGATGGCAATGAGACATGGATGATTTTGGGAGCAGCTTGTCTTTATGCTGCTTTCCCTGTCGCTTTTTCTACTATTTTACCTTATTTGTATATACCTTTAAACCTGATGGTTTTTTTCTTGATTTTCCGTGGTGCTTGCTTTGAATTCCGCTTCAAAGATCCGAATCATAAAAAGTTTTGGAGTTTGTGTTTTTCTGTATCCTCTTTTGCCATAGCCTTTTTACAAGGATATATTCTTGGAAATATTTTATTAGGTGTTAGTGAGCAAGGGCAACATTTGTCGTTATTATCATTCCTTTCGGGGCTTGGTGTTGTTGTTGGGTATGGGTTGCTTGGACTTACTTGGTTAATCAAAAAAACGACTGATCAATTTCAAAAAAAGGTTTATCGATTTGCAAAATTTAATGTTTACCTTTTAGCCTTATTTTTCGTTTTAATCAGTCTGGTTTCACCGCTATCCAGCGATCATGTATTTAATAGATGGTTTACGCTTCCGGGTTTTTATTACTTAGTATCTTTACCTTTAATTAGTGTGGTTGTCTTTTATTTTTTGATAAAAGCAATCGATAAACATAATGAATCCATTCCGTTTCGGCTTACTATACTATTATTTTTACTAGCATATCTTGGCCAATGTTATAGTATTTGGCCTTATATAGTTCCTTATAAATTAACTTTTATTCAGGCGGCGTCACCTCCTGAGTCACTTATATTTATGCTGATTGGTGTGGTTTTGCTTTTACCTATCTTAATTGGCTATACCATTTATGCATATCATACCTTTAGAGGAAAATCTAATGGAGAACACTACCATTGAGAATAAAAAAGAAAGTCCTTCTCGCTTAAAGCAATCGTTGTGGGCTATAGGGTTGTTTGCATTAGGCCTTATCGCATTTGTCGCTTTAGGATCTGTTGTAAAATTTTTAATGTTTATATTATATGGCCACAGTTAAGTTGGAAATCTTCTTAGACTTGTTAGGTGCTCTTGCGATTTATTATTCTAGTAGTGCAGAATGGTTAAGTTTATATCAAAAGGTGCTGTAGTTAAGAATTTACAGGCTCAACTCGTTAATGTTCCCCACGAATTTTTAGAAACCAGTCTTCAATGTCTTGTCTGATACCTTTGATATTACCTGTACATGTTTTGCTGATTGCAGCATCTCGTTCGTATCGAATTGCGCTCCACCGATTCAATGTATGTTAGCATGCCAACATGTTTTGTGGTGTTGCTTATGCTATATTTAATTCAGGTTCACTGAGAAGATAACTCTGCCATTTCTGCGCCTAAACACCGATATCTGCGTAAGAACTAGCGTATGTTCTATAGTTAATAAGAGTATCAGCCATATTGAGTAACGTAATACTTCTATCTCCACTTTAAACCGCTAAAAAAGTAAGGTGTTTACGATGCAATTTCTCTCGCAACTGAATTTGCATTTTACAGCGATTACCCTATTTGGATTAGTATTGCTACTTGGGTTAGTTGGTGGAGAGATTGTTAGGTTGACTCGATTTTTACCTAGAATCACAGGATATATTGCGATTGGTTTTTTAGTTGGACCTGGTGCATTTAATATTGTTACGGCTCCAGTTTTGTTAGATATTCGGATATTTGTCGATATTGCGCTTGGACTTATATTATTTGATCTTGGAAGGCAATTAGATTTCAAATGGCTAAAGCATGATCGTGGCCTACTTTATATGTCTTTCGCAGAATCTGGATTAACTTTTATCTTAATATATTCAGTATTGGTTGCTTTAAATCTTCCCTCAATATCGGCTGCTTTAGCAGCTAGTATAGCCATGACCACATCCGCAGCTGTGATAATGATGGTGTCGCATGATCTTTCATCGGAAGGGCCAGTGACACGCCGTGCATTAATGCTGACAAGCCTAAATAATGTATTTGGAATAACCGTGTTTTCATTATTAATTCCTTTTGCAAAATCACGGATTCCTTTAGAAATGCACCCATTCATTTATGATGCCTATAGGATATTCGGCTCTCTTATTTTAGGTATAGCGATATATTTTCTTGCAAAATATTTTGCCTATATCGTTGGAAAGAAAATTGACAATCAGTTTGTACTATTTGTAAGTACCGTTTTGTTAACTATTGGATTAGCAAGAATTTTTCATTTATCTATGATGTTGTCACTACTTACATTTGGTGTTGCCACAAGAAATTTTGACCGCAAACATATGCTACTCGAATTTGATTTTAAATGGGGTGCTCGTTTAGCATTTATTCTTCTTTTTGTAGTAACAGGGATCCAGCTTAATCTGAAAGGTTTAGTGACATCAACCTTGATTGTGATTGCGTTTATTCTGATCCGTACCTTAGCAAAATCAGTTGGTGTATGGTTGTTTGCTAAAAAAAGTCGCATTACGAATCAACAAGTATTTGCGATTAGTATTGCACTAACGCCTATGGCTGGTGTTGCGATGGGGATGGCTAGCACTTTAACTGATTTCAATGAAGACTTGGGTAGAGAGATGTCAGTAATCATTGCCTCAGTGGTGGCAATTTTAAACATTATAGGGCCAGTGGCTACACAATATGCCTTTGTTAGAACGAATGAGGCCCTCAAAGAAGCGATAACTGGAAGGCAAATTAATGAGTAACTTAACATCATTTAAAGGGACACCATTTCCCACAATGGGGGTTGAGTTAGAGCTACAATTAATTAATCTATATAATTTTAATTTGGCGACCGAAGCTGCAGATTTTTTACGGCGTATAGGGGAAAAATTCTATACTGGAGAAATTAAACCTGAAATTACTCAGGCAATGATTGAAATCAATTCCTCAATTCATAAAAACTATGATTCTTTGAAAAACGAACTGATAGCGCTCAAAAAGTTAATAGCACAAGAAGCATATCAAACACATATTGGTGTATGCGGAGGAGGGGCTCATCCATTCCAGAAATGGAGTAGACAACGCATTTATCAAACCGAACGTTTTGCAAATGTGTCTGAACAATATGGATATCTAGCGAAACAGTTTACAGTGTTTGGGCAGCATATTCATATAGCATGCCAAAATGGTAATGATGCACTCTACCTTTGTCATGCCCTCGCGCCGTATATTCCTCATTTTATAGCTTTGTCAGCAGCTTCTCCATTTCAACAGAGTGTTGATACATCATTTGATTGTTCGCGCTTAGCAATAGTCAGTGCATTCCCCTTAAGTGGAACGCCACCTTGGTTACTAACTTGGGAGGAATTCGAAGGTTATTTTGATAAGATGTTTAAGCTTGGGATTGTTAAGAGCATGAAAGATTTCTACTGGGATATTCGTCCTAAGCCTGAATATGGCACAGTTGAAATTCGCATTTGCGATACCCCCTTGACTGTCGAAAAAGCGGCTGATCTTGCAGCCTTTGCTCAAACGCTTTCATGTTGGTTATTGGATAGGCGCGCACCATTATTTAAACATATTTATTTAACGTATCTTATTAACAGATTTCGTTCAGCACGCTATGGTTTTGATGCAATTCTTATCGACCCTTTAAAAGAAACCAATATACCGTTAACAATGAGTATTTTGAACACCTGTGACGAATTGAAAGATTATGCTAAATCACTTGAAAGTGAAGAAGCTTTGGGCAAGATCCGAAAATCCGTATTAGAGCGTGAAAATGGAGCTGGTTGGCTAAGATCAAGATTTACGGAATTGCAAACTCTCGAAGATGTTGTAAGAACGCAGACAGATTTTTGGATGAGTCATCATATCTAATTTCCTCCCGAACAGATGATATACGGTCATTTAGTATTGAGTCAAAACAGTAAAAGCTGTGTCATATGAAATAAAAGCCACTATCACGCTCATAAAAATATAAGTGCGATGCACTCTTTGCTAAGAATCATATTCATTATTCTGCTAAAATATAGCTATCCAATCTCGTATAACATTTTGATAAATAAATGAACAATCATACCAATATCATCGCCTGGGGGAAGCATTTTCTGGAATCTAAGGAATATACCATCATAGGGAATCCTCACACTATCGTGGAAACGCCTTGGTCAGTTGTGGTCCGCTTTTCAACCTCAGTTGGCGACTTTTATTTAAAGCAAACACCACCTGATTTGTTTATAGAAGTAGACATCATAAAGGCTATTAAAATAAGTAGGCCAAGTTCACCTGTGCCGAGTATTATCGCCTTAAATGATGAATATCATTGTTTTATGATGAACGCTTGTGGTGATTATTCACTGCGCACAAAGTTTAATGGCATCATTGATCCTGCCTTGCTTGTTGAAGGTATAGAATCATATATTACTATACTACGTTTGTTTGAGCGAAAGACGGATGCTTTACTGGATCTAGGTGTTCCTGATTGGAGAATCGAACGTTTACCTAATCACTACATTGAACTTCTTGAACAAAGAGAGATGCTATTAGACGAAGGGCTTACCTATGATGAGATAGATAACCTTAAGAGATTAATTCCCAGCATAGAATCAACCTGTAAATTTCTGCCTAAGAATAAAATTAATGAAACCTTGGTGAATGCTGATTTTAATGAAAACAACCTCATTATTAATCAAAATACAAACCAGCTTTCCATTATCGATTGGGGTGAAAGTGTTATTTCTCATCCCTTTTTTACAATAGCTTCGCATTTGCGATCTTTAGCACGCAGATATAAATTAGAAACAAATGGGACAATGATAGAACATATTAAACAAAAATGTTTATCTTGTTGGTCTGATGTTGCAAGCATGAATGAATTAGAGAATATATACAAAAAGATGTTAAGTTTATATCCTGTTTTTTCCGCATTAGCCATTTACCGATTACAAGCTGCCACACATCATAAAAGCAAGGAAAAGCAAAACTGGTTTATAGCAGGATTCCTTAAAATTCTATTAGAAAATAAAGACCAATCGTAAGTTGGTCAATAGTTTTGCTAGGGATTTTGTTCATTTATACGAAGCGAGAGCTTAACTCTGCTTTCTCGAGACATATGAGGATTTTTTGATGCAATAAACCGAGAGAAATTTCGAGAATGATTTGTATAGCTAAGATAATGATCCATTAATTCAGGTTGCATCGTAGTTGCTTGTTGCACTTCCTTATCATATCCTCTAACAATGTATTCAGATGAGGCTGCCAAATCAGCTTCTTCAACATCAGAAAGAGTTATTTTAGTAGTGTCATCTATTCTATCTTTAATGAATTTGCTTACTTCAGGAAGATCTTGGAGTAATTCAGGTTTTTTGTTTGGCAAGCATGAGCTTGCTTTGAAGTATCTCAGGCCATTATTTTCAGATCTAAAATCAAATTGAGAGTGATCTTCAAACAAAAAATCTCCTGTTCGAAGCCAAAACCATTTGATACCATCGGCCATCATTTCAAGATTAGGCTTATAATGACCACTATTATTTGAAAGTGTTACTAAATGCCCATTGACAAAATGAGCATGTCCAACTGCTTTAGCAGGTAAGCCAGCTATAATATATGAATGATTTCTATTGTGTTTAACATGATCAACATATAATCGATTGTTTGGTAGCAAACCATAAATATATTCGCCATTTAATGGTTTGTTATCACTACCTAAAAATTGCTCGTCTACAAACTTTGCTAAATGAGTTCGTCTTTGCTCAGCTGAAAGGTAATTTTTTACAATAAATGATTCAGCAAATGCTTCTTTTATATATTCGTCTTGCAACAATAAAACATTTTTTTCTCTAGCAAATTTGCGGTTGGTATAAGTTTTTAATAGCGTTATATCGCTATCATCATAAAGCGTAGTGGCATTTTGATTTGCCTTGAATGAAATTGTTTTTACGCTGTGATGTTGTTTTTTTACACCCATAATACGTTTCCCCGAAAAAGACTTAATTTGCTTAATTTGATATTTATTTATTATTTAGTGTGTATTGTAACTAAATTTTTATGTCATAAAAAGAGATGGGTGATTAGCGGTGCCACTTAAAGGATATAAAGCGTGTGTTGGCTGCTGTCATTTGGTTAAAAAGGCATGATTTTGCCAGTTATGTTGTAATATTGGTCGATTTTCGAACTTTATGGTTTGGGAACTTAGCAACAGTGAACAGCTATCGATAGATGAGTGCAATGGCACCTTTTATTGACAACTACACTATTCGTCGGCTAATCTTGTAGTTAAATACAATATTGGACGAAATATGTATACAAAGCGTACTATGGAGGCAACCGTTGCCAAAGCCTCTAGTAGTTTCCCAGTGCTAATGGTAACTGGGCCTAGGCAAATAGGAAAAACCACTCTATTGCAACGTTGTTCGGAATCAAATAGACGCTATATTACATTAGATGATCTTAATGATAGATCGTTAGCTAAAAGTGATCCGGCATTATTCCTTAAAAGAAATCCTCCGCCTATTCTAATTGATGAAGTTCAGTATGCGCCAGAGCTATTCAGTTACATTAAAATCATTTGTGATCGTGAACGCAAAAATGGTTTATTTTGGCTGACAGGATCTCAGAAATTCCATTTAATGAAAAATGTATCTGAATCACTTGCTGGTAGAATAGCAATATTAGATTTACTGGGTTTATCTCAAGCTGAAATATTTAATCATGCATATGATACTAAACCATTGTTGCCAACATCAGAATGGTTAAATAATTCCAGAAAGCATGCAAAATCTGATTTCCATTTAATGGAAGTATACAAACGAATATGGAATGGCTCATTCCCACAAATTGTATTGCAACCTGACACAGATCGTGATTTATTTTATGCATCGTATGTACAGACTTATATCCAGCGCGATGTGCGTGAAATTACGAACATTACTAACGAGACAGGATTCTACAATTTTTTACGCGCAGTCGCGGCTCGTACTGGTCAGCTACTAAATTATGCAGATCTTGCTAGAGATGCAGATATAAACCATAGAACGGTAAAAGATTGGTTAAATATATTGGAAACATCAGGAATCATTTATTTGCTACGTCCATATCATAATAATGTAATCAATCGCTTAATTAAAACGCCAAAGCTTTATTTCCTAGATACAGGCTTGTGCTCGTACCTAACTAGATGGCAATCTGTGGAGTCTTTAGAAGCAGGCGCAATGTCAGGGCACATATTGGAAACTTATATATTTACTGAGATACTAAAAAGCTATTGGCACAATGGTAAAGAGGCATATTTTCATTTTTATCGAGATAAGGACGACAGAGAAGTTGATTTGATTATTGATCAAAACAATACCCTATATCCAATTGAGATGAAAAAAACGGCCAACCCAGCTGCCAATGCTCCCTCAAACTTTAAATATTTATCCGGATTGCAACAAAATGTGGGGCATGGAATGGTAGTCTGTTTAACAGAAAAAGATATACCATTATCACGTGAGGTTGATGCAGTTCCAATTGGCTATTTGTAATATCCAGAATTCAAAATTACTGTGTAGGAATTGGTTGTCTAGAGGTAAACAAATAAAATTACTTATTAATAAAACAGAAATAAATCTTTATGAAAAAAAATGAAAATCCAATCGTTATCATTCTAAACGGCCCCTCAAGCGCTGGAAAATCACTCATCAGTAATTTTTTCCAAGAAATGGTGGATGAACCTTTTTTGCATATTGGTATTGATATGATGATCAACATGATGCCGAATAAAATGAATAATTGGGAAGGTGGCAAAGCTGAGCAGGGATTTTGGTGGCAAGAAGAAGTTGATCATCAAGGTAACACAGTCTTTAGCATTCAAATGGGAAGTTATGCACAAAAAATAAATGAGACATATAAAGATGTTGTAAATACGTTGGTTTCAAATGGACACAATGTCATCGTTGACGAGGTTACTTTCGGACAACAGGGGCTCGATGCTTGGAAAACTAAGCTTTTAAATTGTAATGTTTATTTTGTTGGTGTTACGGCAAATCTAGAAGTGCTAGAGAGCCGAGAAAAGGAACGTGGCGATAGAAAAACGGGTTCAGCCAGACACCAATTTTATCATGTTCACAAAAATGCAACTTATGATTTATTTATTGACACATCTACCACGACACCTGAGCTGTGTGCTTCGCAAATAGTGAATCTTATCCATTCTGATTTGCTCTAATACTATATATCAATAAAATGAGATAGGGGTCAGATCCCTGAGTTGATAAACTTGGGGGTTGACCTAATATGTATTTGCGTTGAGATTCTTGAAATGAATAAATACAGGCCTACTTAACGTTCGGTTCAAGTATTAATGTATCTAAAGAAAATGATAAGTCCAGTCAATACGCAGGCACATAGATGAGAACATAAAAAACAAACAATTATCAATCCAAAACTAATCTCAATTGTTAAGTATATGAAAATAGATGATATGAATGTGATGAAGATACAGATGCTGCCATATATTTTGAAGAGCGCTGTTTGGGTTTGAGCTTGAAGTTTAATTAAATTAATTACGGGTATTATAAAGTAATCAAGTATAATCCAGTCACTTGAGTAATCGCTCATATTTTAAATCTTTTATAGTTTAAGAAAATATAAGTATCTCATGTTAAAACATTCTAAATACCTCTTTTTAGACAAACAGAGGATTTTTTTCGACAAAAGGTATGTTTATCGGCAGCAAGATCATGCATACCTGCATAAATTAAATAGCCAGATACAGTTCGTTAATTAATTGAATGTTCTCAGTAACTATTATACATTAATCCTATTGTGGTGGGATTTTAATCCAGAATGTGCAACTATTTAAAATATGTCTACTGGATTAGGATTAATATGGCTAAGCAAATTATGGTGCATCCAACACCAGATGAAATTCAATAAACCATCTGCATGTTAGTGAGAATTTGAAATGAAAACTTTATCTGAGTTGAAAATAAGCCACATTGCTCTTATGGTGAAAGAATTAAAAACTGCAAAAGCATTTTATACTGATCTACTTAATTTAGAAGAAATAGAGAGACCAGATTTTTTTATTAAAGGATTGTGGTACAAACTTGGTGAATCAGAACTGCACTTAATGTTATGTGAAGATACGCCTAGACCACATAGACATTCCCTTAATGAAACGGTTCAACCACACTTTGCTATTGCGTTGACAAAATCAATGTTTAGTTCAACCGTACAAAGATTACTGTCTGCCAATATCAGCTTCATTGGAGAAGTTGAAGCAAATTCTTTTGGCGTTAACCAAGCTTTCTTCTATGATCCTGACCAATAATGATGAGTTGTTTTAAATAGGTTTACGACAACTTCTCATGACGTATTTTTGAATAGAAAAATTGTTTGTAAGTTTGCTTAGTGTTGCTCCCCGAGTGGGACGATTTTCGAACTTTTCGGGTTGAGATCCTAGCTTCTGTTACTCTGGGTCTCAAATAACATGATTATTGTTATGGACAAATAAATAGACTATACTCCGGAAATGGCGGATGTATTCGGATCTTGGTCTAAAATGAAATTTATCAATAGATTGTTGCAATTACCCTTATCCAGGAGTCTTTTTCTATTTGGTGCTAGAAATACAGGCAAAAGCACCCTATTGAAGCATGTATTTGGTTCCAAAAACACATTTTGGATAGATCTATTAGATCCAGAATTAGAGGAACGGTATTCAAGAGAGCCTATCAGCTTTAAGCAAGAAGTCCTTGCCCTGGATGAGGATATAAAATACATCATTATTGATGAGGTCCAGAAATTACCCAAGCTTTTAGATATTGTTCATCAGTTAATAGAAAGTACAAATAAAATTTTCGTAATGACAGGGTCTAGTGCACGTAAACTAAAACACGGTGGCGCAAACTTATTAGCTGGGAGAGCTTTTGTTTATAATTTATATCCTTTTACTTCCATTGAGTTAGGTAAGAATTTTGATATTGATGCAGCATTACATTGGGGGACTTTACCGTCGATTTTATCTAAAATGCAGACCGATGAAGATAAGACGAGCTTTTTACAAGCCTATGCTCAAACATATCTTAAAGAAGAAATATGGTTGGAGCAGTTTATACGAAAAATTGATCCTTTTAGAAAGTTTCTTGAAGTATCTGCTCAATGTAACGGACAAATAATTAATTATTCAAACATTTCAAGGGATGTTGGCGTTGATGATAAAACTATAAAACAGTATTTCTCAATCTTAGAAGATACCTTAATGGGGTTTATGTTAGAGCCCTATAATGGATCATTTAGGAAAAGATTACATGCAAAGCCTAAATTTTTCTTTTTTGATACGGGTGTGTGTCGTGCTTTAAGTCGCATGCTTTCTGTGCCCATTAAAAAATCGACGAGTTATTATGGTGATGTATTTGAGCATTTTATTATTCTGGAATGTGTGCGTTTAGCAAGTTATTACTATCCAGAATATCGATTTTCATATCTTAAAACGAAAGATGATGTGGAAATAGATCTCATTGTTGAACGTCCAGCACAAAAGCTTCTTTGTATAGAAATTAAAAGCACAGATAATATTAGAGAAGATAAATTATCGTCTTTTATTAATTTAGTGAAAGATATTGAAAACAGTGAATCAATTTGCATTTCACAAGAATCACGTGCCAAAAAAATTGGTGAGGTTATGGTTATGCCATGGCAAATTGCATTGCAAAAATACTTTACGCATAGTATTGAGAAATAGAGAATTTTAAATGAAGTATCAACCAAAAGCGATTTTTGTGTCACAACAAGAGCAGGAACTGCATTCGGAATCAGGTTGTGGTGTGGCATCTTTGTTAATGTTACTTAAATATATTAATCATAAACCCCTTCCAACTTGGCAAACGCTTTGCAGTGAATTAAGGCTTAGTGTATCACCAGTAGAAAAAGGCTATAGCAAACATGATCCCGAAATAGGATTGTATCCAGAAGATATATTTAGATATGTAATTAAAGAAAATCTATTATTTAGAATGCATTTCTTTGATAATGAATGGCGCAATTGCCTAGAAAAAGGCCCAATCATGGTACTACTACATGGAGTGCTAACCGAATTCCCAAATGATTCACATTGGGTAGTTTTAATATCATATGATGATCAAAACTTTTCTTATCTCGATCCATGGTATAAGGAAGGATACAAAATGAGTAA